>NZ_JBFBFA010000002.1:0-525580 GCF_040683915.1 Kitasatospora sp. NPDC093102
CCGGTCCGCGTGGGCCGCGGGGGCGGCGGCCCCGCTGTTCGGGCCCCTGGCCCCGGCGGCCCTCGGCCCCGTCCCCCCCCCCCCCCCCCCCGCGCCGGACTCAGGCCTTCTTGGCGCACTCCGCGCAGGTCCCGAAGATCTCCAGGGTGTGCGCGATGTCGCTGAAGCCGTGCTCGGCGGCGACCGAGTTGGCCCAGCGCTCCACCGCGGGGCCCTCCACCTCGACGGTCGCGCCGCAGTGCCGGCAGACCAGGTGGTGGTGGTGCCCGCTGCTGCACCGGCGGTAGACCGCCTCGCCGTCGGCCGTGCGCAGCACGTCCACCTCACCGGCGTCCGCGAGCGACTGGAGCGTGCGGTAGACCGTGGTCAGACCGACGGAGTCCCCGCGGTGCTTGAGCAGGTCGTGGAGCTCCTGTGCGCTGCGGAAGTCCGCGATCTCGTCCAGGGCCGCCGAGACGGCGGCACGCTGCCGGGTCGATCGGGCGCGCGGCGACGGGCCTGCGGTGGTCACCGTGGGTCCTCCTGGGGTCGTGGGCGTCTCGCACATCATTGTGCCAGCCCCGCACCTCGCTCAGGGGTGGTCGTGCCGGACGGCTCGGAGGCGGCCTGTTCCGGCAGTTCGACGTCGCACACCTTCGGGCCGTGCTCGCCCGCGCCGCGGTGGCGCCGCCGGGCGAGCGGCGCGGCGAGCAGGCTGAACACCGCGAAGACCGCGATGGCGAGCAGCACGATGGCCGGGCCGGAGGGCACGTCGAGCTGGTAGGAGCCGGTGACGCCGGCCAGCGAGACGACCACGCCGAGCGCGATCGAGGCGGCCTGGGTGGCGGCGAAGGACCGGGTGAGCTGCTGGGCGGCGACCACCGGGACCACCATCAGCGCGCTGACCAGCAACAGCCCGACCACCCGCATGGCGACCGTGACGGTGACCGCGGCCATCACCGCGAGCAGCAGGTTGAGGGTGCGCACCGGCACACCGGTGACCCGGGCGAAGTCCTCGTCCTGGCAGATCGCGAAGAGCTGGCGGCGCAGGCCGACGGTGACCGCGATGACCACCGCGCCGAGCACCGCGATGGTGGCCAGGTCGGCGGGGGCGACGGTGAGGATCGAGCCCCACAGGTAGCTCTCCAGCGAGCCGGCCCCGGCCTGGGCGGACATCGAGACGAGCAGCTTGCCGCACGCCATGCCGCCGTAGAAGAGCATCGCGAGGGCGATGTCGCCGCGCTGGTTGCCGCGCGAGCGGACCAGTTCCATGGTGACGGCGCCGAGCACGCAGACCAGCACGGCCATCCAGACCGGGCTGGTCTGGAAGATGAAGCCGAGGCCGACGCCGGTCATCGCGACGTGGCCCATGCCGTCGCCCATCAGGGCCTGGCGGCGCTGCACCAGGTAGATGCCGACGGCCGGGGCGGTGATCCCGACCAGGACGGCGGCGAGCAGGGCTCGCTGCATGAAGTCGTAGGAGAGCATCTCGGTCATGCGAGCAGCCTCGGCGGGGTGAGGTCGGCGTGCGGGTGGACGTGGTCGTGGCCGGGCAGCGCGTGCAGGCCGGTGTTGGGCACGGGTGGGCCGTCGTGGGCGACGCAGCCGTCCCGCAGCACCACGGCGCGGTCGATCAGCGGCTCCAGCGGCCCGAGTTCGTGCAGCACGAGGAGGACGGAGGCGCCTCGGCCGACCTCGGCGCGCAGGGTGTCGGCGAGCACCTGCTGACTGGCGGCGTCCACGCCGGCCATCGGCTCGTCCATGATCAGCAGGTCGGGGGTGCCGACCAGGGCGCGGGCGATCAGCACCCGCTGCTGCTGGCCGCCGGACAGGTCGGCCACGCCGTCCCCGGCCCGCTCCAGCATGCCGACGGCGGCCAGCGCGCGGTCCACCGCCTCGCGGTCCTTGCGGCGGAAGGGCAGCAGCCGGTGCTGCGGCAGCCGTCCGGTGGAGACCACCTCGCGGACGGTGGCGGGGACGCCGGAGGCGGCGGTGGTGCGCTGCGGGACGTACCCGATCCGGTGCCAGGCACGGAAGGAGCCGTACGGGGTGCCGAACAGCTCCAGGGTGCCCTGCTCCAGCGGGACGGAGCCGATCACGGCCTTGACGGTGGTCGATTTGCCGGAGCCGTTGGCGCCCAGCAGGGCGACGACCTCGCCGGGCCGGACGGTGAGGTCGACGCCGCGCAGCACCGGCCGGCCGCCGCGCGAGGCGACGGCGTCACGGAGGCGGACGGCCGGAGGTATCGGGTCGGTCATGGTGCTCGGTCCCGTCAGCTGGTGGCGGCAGGGGTGGTGGCGTCGGTTCCGGCGGGGGTGGCCGGGGCACCGAGGGCGGCCTGGAGGTTGGCCAGGTTCTGCTTCATGACGGTCAGGTAGTCGTCCTTGGACGGGTCCTTGACGCCCTCCAGCGGGTCCAGGACGGCGGTCTTGAGGCCGAGGTCCTTGGCGACGGTGTCGGCGAGCTTGGGGCTGGCCAGGGTCTCGAAGAAGACCGTGGTGACGCCGTTGTCCTTGGCGGCCTTCTGCACCGCGGCGAGGCGGGCCGGGGTGGGCTCGGACTCCGGGTCGACGCCGTTGATGGCGACCTGGGTGAGGCCGTAGTGGTCGGCGAGGTAGCCGAAGGCGGCGTGGCTGGTGACGAAGGTCCTGGTCGTGGCGTCCTTCAGCCCGGCCCGGAACTCCTGGTCGAGCGCGGTGAGCTTGGTGACCAGCTCGTCGGTGTTCTTCCGGTAGTCCTCGGCGTGGGTCGGGTCGGCCTTGGCGAACTCGTCGCCGACGCTCTTGGCGATCGCCGCGTAGCGGGTCGGGTCGAGCCAGATGTGCGGGTCGCCGGCCGGGTCCTCGTGCTCGTGGCCCTCGGCCCCGTGGCCGTCGCCCTCGGTACCCTCGTCGAGATGGTGGTCGACCAGCGGGCTGGCGGCGGTGGCGTCGATCTTGTGCTTGCTGGACGACTGCGCGACGGCCTGGTCGACGGTGGGCTGGAGGCCCTTGAGGTAGATGATCGCGTCGGCCTTCTGGACGGTTCCGACCTGCTTGGCGGTGAGCTCCAGGTCGTGCGGCTCGACCCCGGCCGCGGTGAGGTCGGTGACCGCGACGTGCTCCTTGCCGATCTGCTGGGCCAGGAACTCCATCGGGTAGAAGGACGCGACGACCTTCAGCCTGCCGTTGCCGCTGTCGGCGCTGCTGCTGCCTCCGCAGGCGGTGAGGGCGAGGGAGGCGGCGAGGGCGGTGGTGCCGAGGGCTATGGAGGTGCGGGTCCGGCGGGACATTCCGAGTCGAGGCAGTCCGATCATCATGACAATCATTCTCATCTCAGATGGAAATGATTGTCAACTCACTTGGATGGGTGAACGGCGGGTGGCGGCGGCTGGGGCAGCCGGACGATACCGATTTGAATCACGTACCCGTATGGCCGGTAACCTGAGGTATTCGGGTACGCGCAACCAGCCGTGCCCTGACCGTGCCGTACGTACTGAAGAGAGCACTGTGGCCGCCGACAAGATCGACACGATCGTCAGCCTGAGCAAGCGCCGTGGCTTCGTCTACCCCTGCAGCGAGATCTACGGTGGCACGCGAGCCGCCTGGGACTACGGGCCGCTGGGTGTCGAGCTCAAGGAGAACATCAAGCGCCAGTGGTGGCGCGCGATGGTCCAGGCCCGTGAGGACGTCGTCGGACTCGACTCGTCGGTGATCCTCGCCCGCGAGGTGTGGGAGGCCTCCGGCCACGTCGCCACCTTCAACGACCCGCTGACCGAGTGCCTCTCCTGCCACAAGCGCCACCGGGCCGACCACCTGGAGGAGAAGTACGAGGCCAAGCACGGCTTCCCGCCGCCGAACGGCCTCAAGGACGTCAACTGCCCCGACTGCGGCACCAAGGGCCAGTTCACCGAGCCCAAGGACTTCTCGGGCATGCTGAAGACCCACCTCGGCGTCACCGAGGAGGCGAGCGGCCTGGCGTTCCTGCGCCCGGAGACCGCCCAGGGCATCTTCACCAACTTCAAGGCCGTCCAGACCACTTCGCGCAAGAAGCCGCCGTTCGGCATCGCCCAGACCGGCAAGAGCTTCCGCAACGAGATCACCCCCGGCAACTTCATCTTCCGCACCCGCGAGTTCGAGCAGATGGAGATGGAGTTCTTCGTCAAGCCGGGCGAGGACGAGCAGTGGCACGAGTACTGGCTCCAGCAGCGCTGGGACTGGTACGTCGGCCTCGGCCTGCGCACCGAGAACATGCGCTTCTTCGAGCACCCGAAGGAGAAGCTCTCCCACTACGCCAAGCGCACCGTGGACATCGAGTACCGCTTCAACTTCGGTGGCAGCGAGTTCTCCGAGCTGGAGGGCGTCGCCAACCGCACCGACTACGACCTGCGGGTGCACAGCGAGGCGTCCGGCCAGGACCTGAAGTACTTCGACCAGGAGTCCGGCGAGCGGTACTTCCCGTACGTCATCGAGCCGGCGGCGGGCCTCAACCGCGCCATGCTGGCCTTCCTGATCGACGCCTACTTCGAGGACGAGGCGCCGAACGCCAAGGGCGTCATGGAGAAGCGCGTCGGCATGCGGCTCGACCCGCGCCTGGCCCCGGTCAAGGTCGCCGTCCTGCCGCTGTCGCGCAACGCCGAGCTGTCCCCGAAGGCCCGCGGCCTGGCCGCCGACCTGCGCACCGCGTGGAACGTCGAGTTCGACGACGCCGGCGCGATCGGCAAGCGCTACCGCCGCCAGGACGAGATCGGCACGCCGTTCTGCGTCACGGTCGACTTCGACACCCTCGAGGACAACGCGGTGACCGTCCGCGACCGCGACACCATGTCGCAGGAGCGCGTCTCGCTGGACCAGGTCAAGGCGTACCTGGGCGCGCGGCTGATCGGCTGCTAGCAGGTTCCCCCGGGAGCCCTCGTCCGCCCTGGTGGGGCGGGCGGGGGCTCCCTGCCGTTCGGGGGCCTCGGGCGGCTCCCCCCGTGCTCCCCGGCGGGAGGCCGCTACCGCCGTCCCCAGCGCGAGCGCGGGGCCGCGGGCGGGCGGGTCGGGAGGCCGGCGGTGCGCAGGGCGGCGAGGGTGGTGCGGTGACGGGCCTCGTCGGCGAGCATCGCGGCCAGCAGCTGGGCGTACAGCCCGGAATTGCCGGCGCCGTCCAGGGCGGTGGCCAGCCGGACCACCTCGACGGGCGGGCGCAGGACGGCCAGTTCGCCCAGCAGGAGGGTGGCGAGCGCGGGCGGCAGGTCGGCCGCGAGAGCGGCGAGGTCGGCGGTGGAGCGACCGGCGGCCTGGCGCAGCAGGGTCCGGACGTCGCCGGCCCGGCCGTGCTGCTGGAGGCAGGCGGCCAGGGAGGTCAGCTCGGGTATCGGCGCCGACCCCCACTCCCAGAGCAGTGTCGCGCTGTCGGCGGTCAGTCCGGCCCGCTCCAGTGCGGAGAGCAGGCCGGGGACGGAGGCGGCCGGGTAGCCCCAGAAGGCGTGGAACACCTCGGCCGCCGCCTCGGCCAGGCCCAGCTCGCGCAACTCGGTGAGCACGGCGACGGAGTGGTCGGGTGCGGACCGGGAGACGCTGCGGGCGAGGTGGAGCGAGGCGCCGGCCGGGCCGTACCTGGCCAGCATGCCGACCAGTAGTGCGGCGTCGGCGGGGGCGAGGCCGGCGGTGGCCGCGTCGATCACCTCGGTGGCCTCGACGAGGGATCCGGCCCGGTGGAGGGCGGTGATCCGCTCGGTGAGGGCACCGAGATCGGGGCGGACGGGCGGCGGCGGGGCCTGCTGCTGCGGGGCCTGCTGCTGCGGTGGCTGCTGGTGGTACTGCTGCTGGTGCTGCGGATTCTGCTGGGGTGGCGGTGGCTGCTGCTGTTGTCTGATTCGACTCTCCAACGCCTCCAGTTGGTCGCTGAGTTGGAGGCAGCGGGCGCCCAGGCCCTCACGGAGGGTGCGCGCCTGGGCGAGCTGTCGCAGCAGCTCACCGTCCGGTCGTTGACGGCCCGGGGTGGCGCGGATCGCCTCGTTCAGGCGTCGTTCGCGTTGACTCGCGTAGCGGTTCGCGCGGAGTAACTCGTCCAGTTCCGCGCGGAGTTCGTCGGCCTGCTGCTCGCCCTCCGGTTGCTGGCCTGCGGATTGTGCCGTCGGCCGCATGCGCATGATCGCCCCACCCTGTCCATCCAGACCCTGACTGTGTGACATCCTGGCGTCAGTATGTGGCGTGGGAGTTAAGAGCGCACGACCAGTCGTGTCCGAGTGGTGTCAAGGAGCGCGCAGACGGCGGTCGTTGCGAGAAGTGCGCCGGTTGCGCTCCGTAGCAGGGTCGCCTCGTAGTACGGACCGGGGGCGAAGGCCGCGACGGCGTACCCGACCGCCGCACCCGGGAGGGCGGGGAGCAGGAGCAGCAGTGCGTCCCGGCGGGCCGCCGCGCCGATCACCAGGATCCCGGCCAGGGCAGCGAGTTCGGGCGTGCCGAAGGTCTCCGCGTAGCGGATCGCCAGGGCGGGGACGAGGAACAGCGCGAGTGCCCGGCCGATCGTCCCGGCGAGTGCGGCGGTGTGCGGGCCGGGCGGGTGCGGTGTGCGGGACGGGACGGCGCGGGTGGCGACGAGCACCGCCAGCGCGGCCGCGGCGGAGGGGAGATGATCGCCGAGCCGGGCGAGGTTGTAGAGCAGTGCGGTGTCGTACATCACCAGCATCAGCTGGCCGTACGCCCACAGGTCGAGCGCGAAGCGGAACGGGTTGCGGGCGGGTTCGGCCTCCGGTGGGGGCTCGTGGCGGGCCAGCCGGGCGATCAGCGGGGGCGTGAGGAGGGCTGCGATCGCGCGCAGGACGAGGTCGTCCACCGTGTACGGGTTCCGCAGGTCCCACTCCACCGCACAGAACGCCACGGTGTACGAGGCGGCGGCGAGCGGGATCAGCGGCGAGCGGGCCAGCCGGACGTACAGCGCACCGTCCAGCCGGCGGACGACAGCGACGAACGCCAGCAGCACCAGCGGCAGTTCGAGGAACGCCTGCACCCGGAGCACCGAGGGGGCCAGCAGCTCCGGGGCCGGGAAGTGTGCGGCGAGGGAGTCCAGGCGCGGGACGTCGAACCAGCCGGGCGGCAGGTAGCGGGTGATGAAGGAGACGTCCCCGTGGTGCACCCGGTTCACGTGGACCGCGACGAGCACCTGGTTGAGGTAGACGAGCGCGACGACGGCCGCCAGCACCGGCTCCGGCCCGAACGAGGCGCCCTTGCGCCCGGCCGGGGCGTTGCGCCGCAGCACCCTCGGCGCCAGGAACAGGGCGGCAGCGGCCGAGGCCACCACCGTCCCGTCCAGCAGCGGGGCGATCCCGCTCATGCGCCCAGCCTCGCCCGCGCCTCCATCAGCGCGAAGCCGAGCAGGTTCAACCCGCGCCACTCGGCGGGCTGTTGGGCCCGGATGTCGTCGGCGGCGAGCCCGATGCCCCAGATCCGGTCCAGCGGGCTGGCCTCGACCAGCACCCGCTCGCCCGTGTCCAGCAGGTAGCTGCGCAGCGCCTCGTCCTGGCTGAACTTCGCGACGTTGCCCGCCACCACCAGCTCGAACCGGCCGGCCACCCACGTCTCGTCGTCGAAGCCCTTCACCAGCCGGCCCAGCTTCTTCGCCTCGGCGGGCGTCCGGGCCGCCAGCACCCGCTGCGCGATCTCCTCGTCACCGAACATCCGGGCCTTGCCGGCCATCATCCAGTGCTCGGCGGAGGCGTACGTGACTCCGTCGACGGTGAACTCGCCGGGCCACCACTGGCTCAGGCACTGCTGCCGAGTCCCGCCGCCCTTGCGCTCGGTGTGCCCCCAGAACATCACCCACTTCGGCCGCACCCCGTCGGCCATCAGCGCGGCCAGCTCCTCGCGGCTGCGGACGGCGGCCAGGCCCCCCACGTGCATCTCGCTCATATCGTCATTCTGACACGAAGGGGTGCGTGCCTGCTAACCGTTTGATTGCGGCGTACTGCGTTCGTGGCGGTGGCCGGGCCTCCGGGATTTCCCGCACGCGGGCGGGACTTCGGGGCAGGCGAACGTGGTCCTGAAATCCCCGAAGCCGCCGACATCATCCGCGCAGCCCTGGCCGAGGTGCCTCGCGGGATCCCCTCGGTCAGCCCGCAGCCGCCAGCTCCAGGAAGCGCAGGCCGACCTCCGCCACCTCGTCCGCCGTCCAGCTCTGCGCCGGCTCGCCGAGGCTGACCTCGGCCATGGCGAGGCCGGGGGCGGCGTCCTCCCAGTGGGAGACGAACCAGATCCCCTCCTGCTCGGCCAGCGCCAGGTGGGCGGCGTTCAGGGCCTTGGCGGAGAACGGCAGCCAGAGCTGGAACTCGTGGGTGGGCGGTATCTCCGGGTGGAGGCGCGCACCGGGGAGTGCGGCCAACGCCGGGGTGAGGGTGGCCGCGTGGTGGACGTAGCCGGGGATGCGGGGCAGGGCCGTGTCCAGGCCGTGGAGGGCGGCGATGGCGGCCGGCCACTGCTGGGCGAGCTGGCCGCCGTAGCGGTGGCGCCAGGTGCGGGCGTAGGCGATGAGAGCCTTGTCGCCGGCGAGGGCGGCCCCGCTGATCCCGCCGAGGTCCTTGTAGTAGGACACGTAGACGCTGTCGGCGAGGGCGGCGATCTCGTCGAGCCGCCTGTCGAAGTGGACCGTGGTGTTCCAGAGCCGGGCGCCGTCGAAGTGCACCCGGGCGCCGGCCTCGCGGGCGGCGGCGACCAGGGCGGCCAGCTCGTCCCAGTCGGGGAGGAGGTAGCCGGGGTCGCGCAGCGGGAGTTCGACCGTCAGGGTGCCGAACGGCTCACCGAGTGCAGCGAGTTCCTCGGGCGTGGGCTGGCGCTGCTCGGTGGTGGGCCAGAGGCCGCGCAGGCCGGTGAGCTGGGTGTACGCGTGGCGCTCGTGCCGCTCGATGTGACTGAGCGGGTGCAGGGCCACAGCCGGGTTGCCGGTGCGCTCGGCGTGGTGGCGCAGGGCGACCTGCTGGGCCATCGTGCCGGTGGGGAAGAAGACCGCGTCTTCCTTTCCGAGCAGCGCGGCGGTCCGTTCCTCCAGCTGCCGCACCGGCCCGTCGCTGCCGTAGAAGTCGTGGGGGATGTCCAGGCCGTCCAGGGTGGCGAGCTGGACGAGGCGCTCGCGGATGCTGAGGACGCGGTCGCCGGAGAGAAAGTGCTTGCAGGTCATGCGGGCCGCACGGCGGCGGTGGACCTCGCTCTGGTCATCGATCATCCGGCGATTGTCGAACTCGTGGCGAGGTCGGACCAACTGCTTTTTCCCGTACGGGGCGTGGCGCTGCGGAAGGCGATCCGAGTCGACGGCACCGCCCGGGCCGGGCGGTGCCGTCGGTGAGCCGGCGCGGTGGTGTCAGACGGCGGTCCAGATCTGGTTGCTCCGGCCGGTGCACTGCCACAGCTCCAGCCGCGTGCCGTTGGGGGCGGGCACCGCGCCGCCGGTGACGT
Organism: Kitasatospora sp. NPDC093102; assembly: GCF_040683915.1. Classification (NCBI taxonomy): domain Bacteria; kingdom Bacillati; phylum Actinomycetota; class Actinomycetes; order Kitasatosporales; family Streptomycetaceae; genus Kitasatospora; species Kitasatospora sp. NPDC093102. The sequence continues at coordinate 9,390 of NZ_JBFBFA010000002.1, forward strand.
CCAGGCACGGGCCCGACTGGCCGCCGACGAAGGAGCCGTCGGACTGGTGCTCCCACTGCTGGTTGGCCCCGCCGTTGCAGGTGTAGAGGATGACGGGCGTGCCGGGGTAGAGCCACTGCTGGGCCTTGACCCGGGGCACCTTGGCGGCGGCCGTCGCACCGGCGTCGGCCGGTCCGGCGGCGCCGGCCGAGACGGCGAGGACGGACCCGGCCACCAGGGCGATCGCCGTGGCCACGACCGGGACCCTACGGCGGGCGATCGCCGCCAGGATCCCTGGCCCTCCGTGCCTCGCGTGGCCGGCGCGCTTGCTCATCACATCGACTCCGTTCCGAGGGAACGCGGCCGACCGCCGACGCGGCGCCGCACCCGGAACACGGCCCGTGGGCCCCGAGGGTTCAGCCGGTGCGAACGATCCGAGGACGACGAGCCGCACCGGCCACGGACGAGCACAGACGTCCGGCGTAGGAAGCGCGCAGAGACGTCCCGGCCCCGGAACCGGGCGCAGGCCGATCGATGTCCACGCTGGTGGACCGCGACACGGGATGAAGCCCCGGCCCCTGCTGATCCTCGTCCAGGCCCGGGCCGCGTGGGCCGCGTGGGCCGCCCGGGCCGCCCGGGTCAACTGGGCCGGTAGTAGGCCGCGATCGGGGCCCGGGCCTCCTCGGGCAGGGCTGGGCCGTCCGTCGGTACGGTCGGCCAGGCGGCCGAGTCGGGGTCGAGCTCGACGAGTTGTTCCGTGGAGAGTGCGTAGACGACCCGGCCGATGCCGGAGCGGAGGATGCCACCCTCGCACATGCCGCAGGGCTGGCAGCTGGTGTACATCGTGGTGCGCGCGGCCGTGTCCGGGGAGAGCCCACGGGCGGCCCAGCGGGCGAGCTTCAGTTCGGGGTGGGCCGTGATGTCGTCGTCGCGACGCACGGTGTTGTGGGCCTCGGCAAGGATCTCGCCGTCCGGGCCGGACAGCAGGGAGCCGTACGGGGCGTCTCCCAGGGCGGCGGCGTGGGCGGCGATGGCGATGGCCCGGCGCAGCAGGGCTTCGTCGGCTTCGGTGATCATGCGGCTCTCCAGTGGGTGGCCACGGTGGTGAGGGTCTGCCAGGCCTCCTGCGGCCGACGGGTCTCCTCCGGGTCCCCTCGGTAGGGGTCGAACACGACGGTCTCGGCGCCGAGATCGCGCAGCTGGCGGAGGTCGTCGAGGATCTGGTCGAGGGTGCCGACGCCGGCGGGCCGCTCGGGGTCGTCGACCGGCGTGGTGGTCAGCCGCAGGGCGATGCGGGGTGCGAACCCCGGCATCGGATGCTCGGCCAGTACCGACCGCATCCGGGCCAGGGGGAGCCGCAGCGGGTGCCAGGCGTCGCCGAACCGGACCGCCCGCCGGAGCGCCGCTTCGCTGTGGCCGCCGACCCAGACCGGTACCGTTCGGCGGTCGGATTCACCGGCTTCACCCGCCCAGGCGTCCCGCAGCGTGCTCAGGTGGTCGTCGGTCAGTCTGCCGCGCGCGCCGAACGGCACACCGAGGGCGTCGAACTCCTGGCGCGCCCAGCCGACCCCCACTCCGAGGACGAACCGGCCGCCGCTGAGCCGGCCGAGGGTGCCGGCCATCCGTGCCACCAGCAGCGGGTTCCGGTAGGGCAGGACGAGCACGGTCGTGCCCAGCCGCAGTCCGGTGGTGATCCCGGCGAGCCAGGACAGCGTGGTGAACGGCTCGTAGAACGGCTCCGGGTACCGCTCGGCCACGTCCGGGGTCACCGCCACGTGGTCCGACACCATGAGGAGGCCGAAGCCGAGGCCCTCCACGGTCCGGGCCCACTCGCGCAGCATGCCGGGGTCGGTGCCCGGCCCGAAGTTCGGTACGTTGACGCCAAGTTGCATGCTTCGAGGCTATTCCCGTGATCATGGCGGAAGGAACGGCGTCTTCCCGGTCCTGGCCGTTGTCCGCCGTGGTTCTCCCGGTGGATTCGTGGAATGGCCGTGAATCTCGACGACACCGACTGGGCGATCATCGGGCAGCTGCAACGGGAGGCCCGTATCTCCCTCAGCGAGCTGGGGCGGCGGGTGTCCCTCAGCCCGTCGGCGACCACGGAACGGGTGCGGAACCTGGAGTCGCTGGGCGTCATCACCGGCTACCACGCCACGGTGGACCTGGCGAAGGTCGGCTATCCGGTGCTCGCCGTCGTCCGGCTGAAGTACCCGGGCAACCGGCACGAGCCGCTGCGCCGACTGCTCGTCGAACGGCGGGAGATCCTGGAGTGCCTGCGCACCACCGGCGACGACTGCTACACCCTGAAGGTGGCGGCGACGTCCATGGAGCACCTGGAAACCCTCGTGGACGAGCTGGCCGGCTTCGGCAGCACCACCACGAGCGTCGTCTACAGCCGGACGCTGCCGCTTCGCGGGCCCGGCCGGCCCTGACGCCGAGGACGAAGGTGCTCCCTCGATCGGGGGAGGCCGGCCGTCCGCCGCGCGACGAGACTGGCGATCGTGACCAGGGGGTTCCCCGCTCCCCACGATTCCACAGGAGTTGACTCGTGCGCCGTTCGCGGATCCGCCACATGGCACTCGCCCTCTCGCTCTCGGCCCCCGTGGCCGCCGGGGTGCTGGCACCGTCCGGCATGTCCGCCGCGGCCTCGCCCGACGTCCTGTAGCAGGGACTGAACGCGCTGGTGGGGACGGACGGGGTGCCCGCCGCGCTCGCGACCGTCCGGGACGGGCGGGGCCGGACCCGTGACCACACGGCAGGGGTGGGGGACCTGGCCACCGGCGCCGCGGTCCCCGCCGAGGGCAGGTGCGGATCGGCAGCAACACCAAGACCTTCACCGCCGTCGTCGTGCTCCAGCTGGTGGGGGAGGGGAAGATCGACCTCGACGCCTCCGTCGACGCCTACCTCCCCGGCCTGGTCCGCGGCGAGGGCGTCGACGGACGGGGCGTCACCGTCCGGCAACTCCTCCAGCACACCAGCGGTCTGGCCGACTACGAGGGGCCGCCGGACGAAGCCTCCCTCCGGTACCGCTACTTCGAGCCCCGGGAACTGCTGGACATGGCCCTCCGGCAGGAGCCCGTCCTCGCGCCCGGGGCGAGGTTCGGCTACAGCAGCACCAACTACGTGCTGGCCGGCCTGATCGTCCAGCGGGTGACCGGCCGGCCGCTCGCCGAGGAGATCGACCGGCGGATCGTCCGGCGCATCGGGCTACGGCACACCTACTTCCCGGCCGCGGGCGACCGGACCATCCGGGAAGCCCACCCCAAGGGCTACCGCAGGGACTCCGCGGGCGGGCCGCTGACCGACTTCACGGAGCTGGACCCGTCGGCCGGCTGGGCGGCCGGTCAGATGATCTCCACCAACGCCGACCTCGACCGCTTCTTCACCGAGCTGCTGATCCCGGACCGCCTGCTGCCTGCCGCCCAGCTCGCCCAGATGCGGACCACCGTCCCGGTCGGGGACACCGGCGTCGGCTCCGGACTGGGCATCTTCAGCCGGCCGCTCTCCTGCGGCGGGGTCTACTGGGGGCACGGCGGCGACATCCCGGGCTACGAGACCCGGGGCGGCGCCACCGACGACGGCCGCGCCGTGAACATCGCGGTGACCACCGTTCCGGCCGACGACGCCGTCACCCGACACCTCGAAGCCGTCGTGGACACCGCCCTGTGCCACTGAGGCGGTCGTCGGGATGCCGGCGTACGGACGGGCGGTGAGCTCGGCGGTCTCGGTGGTGGTGCGCTCGCGCAGGGCGCGGCCGGCCGCCGTGAGGTGCAGCCGGGACGCCTTCGCCCCGTCCTGCTCCGACAGCTCGGCGGCCGTCAGTTCCTCGGTCACGCCCTGGACGACCGACTCGTCGGTGGCGCGGTGGCGCGGTGGCGCGGTGGCGCGGTGGCGCGGTGGCGCGGTGGTGTGGTGCCGCGGTGGTGCGGTGCCGGGGTGCGCCTCGGGCATGACTTTCGACAGATCCGGTGCGGAGGCGGCCCTCGTAAGGTCGTGGGCATGCGGATGAGTGGGGTGGCGCTGCCCGCGGTGGCGTCGGTGTGTATCGGGTTCGGTGTCACGAGCCTCTGGTGGGCGCTGCCGGCGATCGGATTCTCCTTCCTGGCCGGACTGCGAATGGAGCGGGTGCGGCCGGCGGCGGTGGTGTTCGCGGTCCTGGTCGCGGCCGGGGTGCTGGTGATCGGGTCGGTGCCCTCCTGGATCGTTCTGGGCCTGCGGTTCGTCGCGCTCGCCGTGAGCACCGGGATGGGCCCGTGGCTGCTGGGCCGGTTCTGGCGGCAGTCGCAGGAGCTCGTGCGCGCCGGGTGGGAGCGGGCCGAGCGGCTGGAGCGGGAAAAGCAGCTGGTCGCCGAGCAGGCCCGACTGCGCGAACGGGCCCGGATCGCCCAGGACATGCATGACGCCCTCGGGCACGACCTCAGCCTGATCGCCCTGCGTGCCGGTGCCCTCAAGCTCGCCCCCGACCTGGCCCGGCCCCACCGGGAGGCCGTCCAGGAGATCCGGGCGGGCGCGGCCACCGCCATCGACAGGCTCGGCGAGGTGATCGGCATCCTGCGCGACGGGGACGAGGGCGACGGCGGCACCCCCGCGGCCCACGGACCGGCCGACTCGGACGTTCCGTACCTGGTAGCCGAGGCGGTCGCCGCGGGCCTGGACGTCCGCTCGGAGATCACCGGCGAACCGGACGGGCTCCCGCGTGCCTCCGAGCACGCCGCGTACCGGGTGGTGCAGGAGGCGCTGACCAACGCCGCCAAGCACGCGCCGGGGGCGCCCGTCGCCATGGAGGTGGCGTACTCGGCCGACGGTGCCCGGGTCCGGGTGGCCAACGGCCCTGCGCCCGCACCTGTGTGCGCACCCGCGTCCGCCTCTGCGCCGGTGCCCGCCTCCGCGTCCGCCGTTCCCGGGAGGGGGCCCTTGGTATCCGCGTCAACCCCGCGCAGCGCAACGCCCACCGGCGGTCGCGGCCTGGCCGGGCTGACCGAACGCGTCCGGCTCGCGGGCGGCGCCTTCGCCCACGGGGCCCGTCCGGACGGCGGGTTCGAGGTTGTGGCCCACCTGCCGCGCCGTGCCGCCGGGCCCGTCCCGGCGGTGCCCGCCGCCCCGCCGTCGCCGGTGCGCGAACTGCGCCGGGCCAGGCGTACGGTGGGTCGGACGCTGGCCGCCGTGGTGCTCGTCCCGCTGGCGACAGCCGTGCTGCTGACCGTCGCGCTGCGCGCATGGACGTTCTACGTGGTCAGCCTGTCGGTGCTGGGCCCGGAGGTCTACGCCTCCCTCCAGGTCGGGCAGGACCAGGCCACGGTCGAGCGGCTGCTGCCGGGCCACCGGCTGCCGTACCGTCCGCCGAGCGGGCCGTCGACGCCCGCGCCGCCGTCGGGGGAAGGGGTCTCGTGCGCGTACTACGCCATCACCGCCCAGCTGTTCGTGGACCGGGCCGGCGACGCCTATCGGCTCTGCTTCCGGGACTCCCGGCTGGTCTCGCGCGACGTGCTTGTCTCCTGACCTGCTGACGCACTTCCCTTTCCTCACCACCTCCGTACCGAGCGACCGACAGGAGCCGCCGATGACCACCGCACCGATCCGGGTGCTGCTCGCCGACGACGAGCCGATGATCCGCGCCGGGCTGCGCGCGGTGCTCGCCACCGACCCGGGCATCGAGATCGTCGCCGAGGCCGGGGACGGCCGGGAGGCCGTCGAACTGGTCCGGCGCCACCGGCCGGACGTCGCCGTGCTGGACATCCGGATGCCCGGGGCGGACGGCATCACGGCCGCCGCCGAGATCCGCCGGAGCGGCCTGGCCACCGGAGTGCTCATGCTGACCACCTTCGGTGAGGACGACTACATCCTGCGCGCGCTCAGCGGCGGCGCGAACGGCTTCCTGATCAAGTCCGGTGAGCCCGAGGAGCTGATCGCCGGGGTGCATGCGGTAGCGGGAGGGGCTGCCTACCTCTCACCCAAGGTGGCCGCCCGGGTGGTCGCCCACCTGGCTGCCACCGGGGCCGGCGGCCCCGCCGACCGGCGTGCCGGCGCCCGGGAGCAGGTGGCCGCCCTGACCACCCGGGAACGGGACGTGCTGACGCTGATCGCCGCCGGGCTGTCCAACGGCCAGATCGCCCGTCGGCTGGGGGTGGTGGAAGGCACCGTGAAGGCCCATGTGAGCTCCATCCTGGCGCGGCTGGGCGTGACCAACCGGGCGGCCGCCGCCGTCCTCGCGCACGAGGCCGGGCTGACCCTCGGTGCGACCTGCGCCGGCGGACCCCGGGACTGAGGCCGCCGCGCCGGGTGCCAGGAGCAGCCGCCCGAGGACGGGCACCCCGGCCAGGGCGGCGACGGCGGTGGTGGCCACCGGCAGCAGGGCGACGACCACGGCCGCCGTGACCGTGCCGCCGAGCGCGGCGCCGGCGAGCACGTCGTGCGGGTAGTGGACCCCGGCCGCCACCCGCAGCGCGGCCGTGGCGCCGCCGACGGGTATGACGAGCAGCGCCCAGCGCGGCCGCAGCAGCGCCAGCCCCGTCGCCAGCGCGACGGCGAGCGTGGCGTGGTTGCTGGGGAACGACCAGTCACCCGGCGGCGGGCACTCGGTGACGGCCGAACCCGGCAACCCGGCCAGCGCCCGGCAGGGCCGCTCCTCGTCGAGGACCACCTTCAGCACCTCGCTCGCCCCGTACGCCAGCACGGTGCCGAGACCGACCAGCGCCACCCCGGCGACCTGCCCGGCGGCCCGGCGGCCACGGGCCGTCCACCAGCAGAGCGCCAGCAGCAGCCCGAGCACCACCAGCCCGGCCTCGGTGGCCGGCGCCGCCGCCGAGGCCACCGCGTGTGGAGCGTCACCGACGGCCTCCGCCACCCGTCGGTAGCCGCCGGCCGACCACCCCGTGAGCACCCGCAGCGGCTCCGCACCGCCATTCCGTTCGGGCGCCAGCCATGCCACCACCCCGGCCCCCGCGCAGAGCAGGGCCACGGCCAGTACGGGCCTGGGCTTGACGGCGGCCCTGTTCGCCCGCGCGGTTCTGCGCGTTCCGGCTGCCCCGGAATTCCTGGATTTCCTGTCCGTGTACGTCATGGTCCGGACGGTAGAAGCCAACGAGCCCTTTCCGCCCGACCCGAAAGTCAGGCAACGACCATGACGATGGTCAGGGTTGACAGCTCTTCACGTCCTGACCGTCGACCAGGCCGCCCGCGTCCTCCACCACACCGAAGCCCGGACCCTCCTCGTCGGCGGTTACGCCGACCGGATGTGGGACCGCCAGACCGCCCGACCGCCCGCCCGCGCGACCGGCTACGAGATCCTCGAACTGCCGGCCGCCGACCACGGCCTCGAACTGCCTGACGGCCCGCCGGCTCGATCGACGCCCTGCGTCAGGTCGTCGTCCGACTGGACGGCTTCGGGCGCGGGAAGGCAGCCCGCATCCGGCGGCGGCCCAGGTGGTGCCGGGCGCCCCGGCCGCCCCGGGGCGCCCGGACATCCGCCTATCGGCAACCAGTCGGCTGACCCGGCGTGATCACCGGTAGGTCGCGCTCCTCCGCCGCGTCGGCCAGACGTTTGTCGTAAGTGACGAAGGCGGTGAGCGCGTGCTCCAGGTGCTCGGCGCTGGCGAGGTGAATGGCGTCGAGGGTACGGAGGTGCCGGGTGGGGAACTGGCAGGCGGCTCGGAGGACGGCATCGGAGAGCCGGATGCGGAGCAGCCGGTCGAGCAGGTCGGTCGACGTGTCCAGCAGATCCTGTGGTGCGCCGATCCGGATCAAGGCGCGTGGCACCTCGACCTGAGCCAGTGCGCTGGTCGCATGACCTTCGGAGCCGTGCGAGGAGAGAAATGTGCGCAGAGCGGTGGATTCGTTCTCAGGGACCAGGAGCTTGAGGATCGCGCATGAGTCGAGGTAGATCAATGGTCCTCCTCCTCCCGCATGGCGTGCAGGGCGTCAGCGGCCGACCCGAGTCCGGCGCCGGACTCGGGCAACGTCCAGTCGGCCAGGCCGCGCGCGGTGGCGGCGTTCTCCGGGTCGATGGTGCCGTCGCGGACGAGGTCCTCCAGTACCCGTTGCTCCGGGTCGGGCGGCGCGAGGACGGCGATCAGCCGGCCGTTGCGGGTGATCTCCACGCGCTCGCCGGCCGCGACCCGGTCGATCAACTCGCTGGCGTGCTGCTGGAGCTGTCGGATGGGGACTCTGGCTGTCATACGACTCACGGTAGAGCGGATCGTGCGGCGATTTCGAGGAGCGTGCGTCGATTTCACACGGAAGAGTGCTCACCCCGCTCCCGGGAACCCGTGCCGCCGTGCGCCCAGGGTGGTGGCCAGTGCGGCGGCCAGGAGGACGAGGGCGGACCAGGGCAGGGCGGACGGTCCGGCGTGGTCGAGGGCCAGGCCGCCCGCCAGGCCGCCGATGGCGATGCCGAGGTTCCAGCAGGTGACGAGCAGGGACTGGGCGAGGTCCCCGGCCGGGCCGGCCGCGTCGGCGACGGCGGTCTGCAGGAGGGTGGCGGCGCCGCCGAAGCCGAGGCCCCAGACCGCGGCGGCGACGTAGGCGGGCCAGCCGGTCGAGCCGAGCAGGGCGGCGGCGAGGAGCAGGGCCGCGACGGCGAGGAGGGCGGAGGCGGCGACGGTCAGGGGGCGCAGGTACCGGTCGATCAGGGCGCCGGTGACGAGGATGCTCGCCAGCGAGGACAGCCCGATGACGAGCAGGACGGTGTCCGTCCGGCCGTCGAGCCCCAACGGTGCGAGCAGTGCCGCGACGTACGTGTAGAGGACGTTGTGGGCGAGTACGAAGGTCGCCGTGACGGCCAGGACGGCGGCCACGCCCGGCATCCGCAGCGCCCGCCGGACGGGGGTGCGGGCCTGGCCGTCACGGCCGGGCGGGTCCGGGAGCACGAGCAGCATCCAGCCGACCAGTGCCACGGCGACCACGCTCATCAGCCCGAAGGTGAACCGCCAGCCCACCAGTCCGGCCAGCAGGGTGCCTGCGGGCACGCCCACCGACAGGGCGACCGTCGAGCCGGTCATGGCGACGGCCATCGCCCGTCCGCGCTGCTCCGGTGCGACGATGCCCCGGGCGTACCCGGCCAGCAGCGCCCAGAGCAGCCCCGCGACCAGGCCGGCCGCGAACCGGGCGGCCATGGTGAGCGGGTAGCTCGGCGACACGGCGGTGACGGCGTTGGCCACGGCGAAGCCGCCGACGGAGACGAGCAGCAGGCGCTTGCGCGGCAGGCGTCCGGTGACGGCGGTCAGCGGGATGGCGGCCGCGATGGAGCCGACCGCGTAGAGCGTCACGGACTGCCCGGCGGCGGACTGGCCGACGCCGAGGTCGGCGCTCATCGCGGGCAGCACTCCGGCGGGCAGGGCCTCGGTCATGATCGTGACGAATCCGCCGGTGCTCATGGCCAGCAGCGCCGGCCAGGGCAGCCTCGGCAAGGGGGCCACCGGCCGGTCGGGGGTGCGGAGTTCAGAAGTGGACATGGGCCCGATCGTCTATCGTTGACATCCATGTCAAGGTCCAGCCGGGACGGCACCGGCCCGGGGTGAGGGTGGTCACACATGCGCATCGGCGAACTCGCCCGGCGGACGGAGACCGCTCCGCGCCTGCTGCGCTACTACGAGCAGCAGGGGCTGATCACGCCGAGCCGCGAGGCGAACGGCTACCGCTCGTACGACGAGTACCTCGTGGACCGGGTGCTGCAGATCCGCGGGCTGCTGGACGCGGGGCTGCCGACCCGGATCATCAAGCAGATCCTGCCCTGCCTGGACACCCCGCGGACGATCCACTTCGCCGACGCCACACCGGAGATGCTCGCCACTCTGGAGTCCGAGACGGACCGGATGACCCGCCGGATCCTGTGCCTGACGCGCAACCGGGACGCCATCCGGGAGTACCTGGACGTGGTCAAGAGCCTCTCCTGAACCCCGGCGCCGGGACCGCCGCTTGACCTTGCCGCCGGTGTCATGGTCGCACGCTGCCGTCATGACCGATTCCGCGATCCACCACACCGCCTTCGGCGACGGCACCCCGATCGTCCTGATCCACGGCTGCACCGTCGACCACCGCGTCCTGCTCCCGCTCGAACCCGCCTTCGCCGACCGCCCCGGCTGGCAGCGCCTCTACCTCGACCTGCCCGGCCACGGCACCAGCCCCCGGCTGCCGGGCCCGGTCTCCGCGAGCGCCCTGGCCGAGGCCGTCTCCGGATGGATCGGGGACCGGGTCGGTCGGCGGCCCTTCGCCGTGGTCGGGCAGTCCTTCGGCGGCCAGCTGGCCCGGGCGGTGACCGCGCGGTTCGGCGAGCAGGTGCTGGGCTCGGCGCTGCTGGTGCCGGTGGTGCGCTGGGGTGCCGACCGTGCCCTGCCGGAGGAGTCCGTGGTCGAACGCGACGACGACCTCCTCGCCCGCCTCCCGGCCGCCGACCGCGAGCTGTTCCGGTACGTCATGGCCCGTCACACCGAGGTGAGTCGGGAGCTCTTCGAGCGGTACGTCCGGCCGGGCTGGCAGGCGCACGACCGGGCGGCCGCCGCCGAGCTCGAAGCCGACTTCCTGCTGCCGCACTGGCCCGAGCTCCGGGCACCGCAGCACCGCGGCCACCACCTGCTGGTCACCACCCGGCAGGACGCCCTGGTCGGCTGGCGCGACCAGCTCGCCCTGCTCGACCACTACCCCCGGATGGCCGCCGCCGTCCTCGACGGCGTCGGCCACAACCCCCAGGTCGAGGCCGCCGAAGCCGTCCGCACCCTGTTCGGCCGGTGGCTCGACGCACTCGAACGCTGAGGGCCGGTGCCGGGAACGCCGACGGCCCCGCGACCGGTCGTACCGGTCGCGGGGCCGCTGCGATGACCGTGACCCGGCCGCCGCCGGGGCCCGGAGGCCCGGGTCAGCCGATGGAGCGGGGCAGACGGGTGGTCAGGTAGAGGATGGTGAAGGAGCCGAGGAGCTGGATGCCCAGGCAGAGGGCGAGGGCGCGGTCCATGCCGAGGACGGGGGAGAGGGAGAGGTAGAGGGTGCCGAGGGTGGCGACGCCGAGGGCGAGGCTGGACTGCTGGCCGGTGGCGAGGACGCCGCTGCCGACGCCGGCCCGGGCGGCGGGCACCTTGGAGAGGACGACCCGGAACAGCGGGGTGCCGATCAGACCCTGCCCGATGCCGGCGAGGGCGACGCCCGGCGCCATCCGCAGCGGGGAGAGGTGCGCCCAGTCGGCCAGCACGGTCAGGGCGAGGGCGGCGAGGCCGGTGGCCTGGACGACGGCGCCGGCGCTGAGCACCCGGCTGCCCCAGCGGCCGATCAGCCGCGGGCCGGCGAGCGAGGCGGAGAAGTAGCCGACCGCCATCGGGACGAGCGCCCAGCCGGCCGCGACCGGGCCGAGCCTGAGGCCCTGCTGGAGGGCGACCGCGATGACGAACATGAAGCCGCCGAAGCCCGCGAAGTAGGGGAGCGCGATGCCGAGGCCGCGCCGCATCTCCGGGATGCGCAGCAGGGACGGCGGCACCAGCGGGGTGTCCCCGCGCTGCTCGGCGCGGCGCTCGACGGCACCGAAGGCGACGGCGAGGACGGGGAACAGCGCCAGCAGCACCCAGGACCAGAGCGGCCAGCCGGCGGCGCGCCCCTCCATCAGCGGGATCAGCAGGGAGAGCAGCGTGGCGGTGAGCAGGACGGTGCCGGGGACGTCGACCCGGGCGGCCGTGGTGGCCCTGCTCTCCGGGACGTAGCGGACCGCGAGCACCATGGCGAGCAGCGCGAACGGCACGTTCAGCAGGAACACCGAGCGCCAGCCGGTGCCGAACAGGTCGGCGGCGACCAGCATCCCGCCGAGCACCTGCCCGATCACCACCGAGATCCCGCCGACCGCGCCGTAGACGCTGAGCGCGCGGCCGCGCCGGGCGCCCTCGGTGGCGGCGGTGATGGTGCCGAGCACCTGCGGGATCAGCAGCGCGGCCGAGGCGCCCTGGGCGGCCCGGGCGGCGACCAGGGACCACGCGCCGGGGGCGAGGCCGCAGGCCAGCGAGGTGAGGGCGAAGGCGGCGGCGCCGACGACGAAGAGCCGGCGGCGGCCGTAGCTGTCGCCGAGCCGCCCGCCGAGGACGAGCAGCACGGCGAAGGCGATGCCGTAGCCGGCGGCGACCAGTTCGAGGACGGCGGGCCCGGCGGCCAGGTCGTGGTCGATCGTGGGCAGGGCGACGTTGACGATGAAGAAGTCGAGCATCGGCAGGAAGGCGCCGAGCAGGACGGTGACCAGCCCGGCGGTGCCGAGGCCGGCGGCGGGACCGGCAGGGCCGGCGGGTCCGGGGGCGGAGGTACGGGTGGCCGCGGCGCCGGGGGTGGTGGCGGTGCGGCCCGGGGCGGGGGCGACAGCGAGTCGTTGGGTCACGGGTCATACGATCCGCCGCTCCGCACCCTGGTACCAGAGTGTGGTTATCCAGGTATAAGAAGTACCTGGCAACAGGCTGACGACTGCCGCATGCTGGGGAGCATGAGCCTGACGACCCCCGCCGCGCAAGCCCGTACCACCCCGGTCGGCCCGCACCCGGCCACCCCCGGCGAAGCCCGCCGGCACGAGCTGGCCGCGTTCCTGCGCAGCCGCCGCGAGCGCCTGGCGCCCGAGCAGGTGGGCCTGCCGATGACCGGCCGCCGCCGGACGCCGGGGCTGCGCCGGGAGGAGGTCGCGCAGCTCGCCGCGGTCGGGGTGACCTGGTACACGTGGCTGGAGCAGGGGCGGGACATCCAGGTGTCCACCCAGGTGCTGGACTCGGTGGCCCGGGCGCTGCTGCTGGACCCGAGCGAGCGCGCCCACCTGTTCACCCTGGCCGGCGCGGACGACCCGGTGCCGGTGAAGGAGTGCCCCTCGGTGACCCCGAGCGTGCGGCTGCTGCTGGAGCAGCTGGCGCCGTACCCGGCCATGGTGCTCAACTCCCGCTACGACGTGCTGGCGTGCAACGCCCAGTACACCGGGTTCGTCGGCGACCTCGACCGCATGGCCCCCGAGGACCGGAACCTGATGTGGATGGCGTTCACGCCCTCGTACTTCCGCGAGGTGCTGGTGGACTACCGCACCGAGCGCCTCGGCATCGTGGCCCGGTTCCGCTCGGCGATGGCCGACCACAGCTCGGAGCCGGCCTGGAAGGCGCTGCTGGCCCGGGTGCTCAAGGCCTCGCCGGACTTCGCGGAGCTCTGGCAGCGGCACGACGTGATGCGGCCGGGCAACGGCATCAAGCGCTTCCAGGTGCCCGGCGTCGGGCTGTTGCGCTGTGAGTACACCAACTTCTGGCTCAGCCCGCAGCTGGGGACGCGGATGATCACGTACACCCCGCTGGACGACGAGACCCGCGCGCTGATGGACGAACTGCCCACGGGGAGCTGACTCAGCCCCGCACCGCCGCGTCCCGCCCGAGCCGCAGGCACACCACGGCGAGCGGCAGTTCGATGCAGGAGGCCATGACCAGCGCGGCGAGCACCGCGTGGCCCGGCCCGGCGCAGGCGATGTCGGCCAGCGCGTCCCCGGTGAGCAGCAGGGCCACCGCCGCACCCGCCCACAGCGCGGCGGGGCTGCGCCGGCGCAGCAGCGCGTCCAGCGAGAGCAGGGCGGCGAACTCGGTGAGGTCGAGAACGACCCACGCGGTCTCGTGGCAGACGGCGAGGACCGCCAGCCAGGGCAGCAGCGCGACCGCGGCCATGGCCGGGACCTTGGCGAAGCGTGCGGGCAGGACGTACGAGGAGGCGGGGCGGACGGTGAGGACGGCGGTGCTCATGCGCCCGCCTCGCTACGCTCGGCAGGGGCATTCGCCCATGCGCGCCTTTCGATGAATCTCCCCCAGCCTCCGGCCGGGGGGACCCCCATGCTTCGCTCGCTCATGCCGTACCCCGCACCCGCTCCAGCGGCAGCCGCTCGGCCGTCCCGCCCGCCGGGTGTTCGACCCGCACCGCGTCGAACGGCCCCTGCGCCCAGGCGACCCAGAACCGCCCGGCCACCGTGACCACCTCGGCCGTCGACCGCACCCGGCGCAACGGCCGCCGCCCGGTGAACACCACCGCGGGCGCCGCGCCGTCGGCGGTCAGCCGGCCCCAGGCCAGTACGTGCCGGCTCCGCCCGGCGGACGGGCAGTGCCGGGCCCCGCGCAGCAGGTGCGGGGTGAGCCGGGCGGCGACCACGACGTCGGTCAGCTCCCCGTGCTGGTACAGCTCCATCGCGGCCCGTCCGCGGCCGGACCCGACGCTGCGGACCGACCAGGGCCCGGCCCCGGCCGGCAGCGCCCCCTCCGGCAGCGCCCCCTCCGGCGCCGGCGCTCCGGAAGCGCCCCCGGGGCCGGGCCGTCCGTGCGGCGGAGTGGCGGAGTGCGGTGCAGTGCTCGTCATGCCCTCAAGCCTTCCGCCCGGACCCCCTTCCTGTCGGTGGTGCCCCACACCGAATCGGGGGTGTAGCTAGCTACACCCCCACCGGGAACCCCCCTTCATGGCGGTCCTTGATCACCGGGCCCTACGCTGTCCGGCATGCCTCCCACCACGTTGCGCCGAGCGCTCGTCAGGAGCCTCCGGTGCCCGCCGTGGTCGCCCGAGGTCTGGCGGGACGTCCGCTTCACCGCCGCCGGAATACCCGTGGCGCTGCCGGTCTGGCTGGCCGTCACCGAGTCGAAGCTGCTCTTCCCGGTGCTCGCCGCCGTCCTGCTCTGCGTCCGCCCGCTGACCGCCGTCCAGCGCAGCCGGCTGCGCGCCCTGCGCGGGGTGGAGGTGCCGCCGCCGCGGCCGCCGGAGGGGCTCCGGGTCTGGCTGCTGGGGATGACCTGGCGTCAGGTCCTCTACCACCTGGTGGCCGGCCCGCTGCTGGCGGCGGGCGCGCTGGTGCTGCTGTACGCCTGGGCGGCCGCCGCGGTGCTGGCCACCGTGTACGGCTGGGTCTGGCTGCTGCCCGTCGGCGCCGCGCTGCGCACGGGCCTGGCCGGGGAGGACGTCCTGCTCACCGTCGGCGGGGTGCTGCTGCTGGCGGTGCTGCCGTTGCCGGGGACGCAGCTGGCCTGGCTGGAGGTGTGGGCGGCCCGGCGGCTGCTCGGTCCGGACCGGGCGGAGGCACTGGAGCGGCGGGTCGAGGAGATCGCCGAGAGCCGGGCCGGGCTGGTCGACGCGGTGGACGCCGAGCGCCGCCGGATCGAGCGCGACCTGCACGACGGCGCCCAGCAGCGGCTCACCTCCCTCGCGATGAACCTGGGCCTGGCCCGGCGCACCCTCAAGGACGTGCCGCCGGAGGTGATGCAGGTGATCGTCGACGCGCACGAGGAGGCCCAGGCGGCCATCGACGAGCTGCGCGACCTGGTCCGCGGCCTGCACCCGGCCGTCCTGGAGGACCGCGGCCTGGACGCGGCGCTGTCCGGCGTCGCCGCCCGGGCCCCGCTGCCGGTGCGCCTGGAGGTCGACCTCTCCGAGCAGGTCGCCCCGACCGTCGAGGCGGTCGCCTACTTCACCGTCTCCGAGGCGCTCACCAACGTGGCCAAGCACGCCAAGGCCAACCGGGTCGACCTCTCGGTGCGGACGGCCGGAGGGCGGCTGCGCCTGGTCATCAGCGACGACGGCGTGGGCGGCGCGGACCCCTCGCGCGGGACCGGGCTCACCGGCCTGCGCAAGCGCGCCGCCTCGGTCGACGGCACGCTGTCCGTTCTCAGCCCCCTCGGGGGCCCCACCACCATCACCGTGGAGTTGCCGTGCGCGCTGTGATCGCCGAGGACTCGGTCCTGCTGAGGGTCGGCCTGGTCAAGGTCCTGGAGGCGGTGGGCTTCGAGGTCGTGGCCGCCGTCGGGGACGCCACCGAACTGCTGGCCGCCGTCGAGGAGCACCGTCCGAAGGTGGTGGTGGCCGATGTCCGGATGCCCCCGGGGTACCACGACGAGGGGGTGAAGGCGGCGATGGTGATCCGCCGGCAGTGGCCGGACACCGCCGTCCTGCTGCTCTCCCAGTTCGTGGAGGAGCGCTACGCCGCGGACCTGTTGGCGACCAACACCAGCGGCGTCGGCTACCTGCTCAAGCAGCGGGTGGCCAACGTCGACGACTTCGTGGACGCGCTCCAGCGGGTCGCCGAAGGCGGCACGGCGCTGGACCCGGAGGTGGTCGCCCAGCTGCTGGTGCGCCGCCACCGGGACCCGCTGGAGAAGCTGACCCCGCGCGAGCGCGACGTGCTCGCCCTGATGGCGGAGGGCCGTTCCAACGCCGCGATCGCCGGTTCCCTGGTGGTCAGCGACAGCGCGGTGGCCAAGCACATCAACTCGATCTTCACCAAGCTCGACCTGCCGCAGGCCGAGGACAGCCACCGCCGGGTGATGGCGGTTCTGCGCTTCCTGGAGGTCGGGTAGCGGTGCGGGGGGTGAAGGCCTGGCGGGTCACCGGGACGGTCGTGATCGTCCTGGTCATGATCGTTGCCGGACTGCAGACCTGGTCGATGGCGGTGGAGCAGCGCACCAGCACCACCCAGCCGTACGACGTGGCGATCCACCGGGTCCGACTGGAGACCGGCAACGCCTCGGTCAAGGTGCGGGCCGGGCGGGAGGGCCACGTGGTGGTCCAGCAGCGTCTGGACTGGCTGGTGCGCAAGCCGGTGGTGTCCGCCGTCGTCGTCGACGGGGTGCTCACCGTCGGGATGAGCTGCCGGCTGGTCCTGCCGTTCGTGGACCTCGGCTGCGGCGCCGAGATCGAGCTGGAGGTACCGGCCGCGACCGAGGTGACCGGGTCGGTGGGCTCCGGCTCCGTCCAGGTGGAGGGTCTGAGCGGGGACGTCGGGCTGGAGCTGACCTCCGGCCAGCTGCTGCTGTCCGACACCTCCGGGGACGTGACCGTGCACTCCACCTCCTCCGGGCAGGTGCAGGGCGGCAACCTGAGTTCTCGGCGGGTGACGGCACGGATGGGCTCGGGCACGGTGGTGCTGGACTTCGCGAAGGCCCCGCGCGAGGTGGACGCCACGGCCACCTCCGGCTCGGTGGAGATGACCCTGCCGAAGGACAGCCGGTACTCCTTCTCCAGCGAGGTCGGCAGCGGCCACGGCCAGATCGACCCGCTGCTGTCGGACCCCGCCAGCCCGAACCGGGTGCACACCGCGGTCACGTCGGGGTCGATCTCGGTCCTCTCGTCGTCCTCGCGCTCGGAGCCGTCGGAGCCGTCGGAGCCGTCGCTTTCGTCGTCGGCTCCGTAGCGGGGGTGCCTCGGAGCGGGCGGAGGCCGCTCACCCGGGTGGGGGACAATGGAGAGTCCCGTCCCCGTCACCCGAGGTCAGCCGCGCATGACAGCCACGCCCGCACCCACCGCGTCCGACACCGAGTTCGCGCCGCTCGACATCGGCCCGATCCAGGTGTGGCCGCCCGTCGTGCTGGCGCCGATGGCCGGCATCACCAACGCGCCGTTCCGCACCCTGTGCCGGGAGCAGAGCGGTGGCCGCGGCCTGTACGTCTCGGAGATGATCACCACCCGGGCACTGGTCGAGCGCAACGCCAAGACCATGCAGCTGATCAAGTTCGACCCGAGCGAGAAGCCGCGCTCGATCCAGTTGTACGGGGTGGACCCGGTGACCGTCGGCAAGGCCGCCCGGATGATCTCCGAGGAGGGCCTGGCCGACCACATCGACCTCAACTTCGGCTGTCCCGTGCCCAAGGTCACCCGCAAGGGCGGCGGCTCGGCGCTGCCGTACAAGCGCAACCTGCTGCGCGAGATCCTGCGCGAGGCCGTCGCCAACGCCGGCGACCTGCCGGTGACCATGAAGATGCGCAAGGGCATCGACGACGACCACCTCACCTACCTGGACGCCGGCCGGATCGGCGCCGAAGAGGGCGTGGCCGCGATCGCCCTGCACGGGCGCACCGCCGCCCAGCACTACGGCGGGACGGCCGACTGGTCGGCGATCGCCCGGCTGCGCGAGTCCGTCCCGGCGCACATCCCGGTGCTGGGCAACGGGGACATCTGGTCGGCCGACGACGCGGTGCGGATGATGCGTGAGACCGGCTGCGACGGCGTGGTGGTGGGGCGCGGCTGCCTGGGCCGGCCGTGGCTGTTCAAGGACCTGGTCGCGATCTTCGAGGGCGACGTGGACTACGCCCGCCCCGACTTCGGCCACGTGGCCGCGGCGATGGTGCGGCACGCGCAGCTGCTCGGCGAGTGGCTGGGCGACGAGGCGCGCGGCGTGATCGACTTCCGCAAGCACGTCGCCTGGTACACCAAGGGCTTCTCGGTGGGCTCCGAGCTGCGGGTGAAGCTCGCCGGCTCCTCCTCGTTGGCCGAACTGGCCGAAACCCTCTCCCAGGTGGAGCAGTCCCAGGGCTGGCCGGCCGGTGCGGACGGCCCGCGCGGGCGGACCAGCGGCAACAACCGGGTGGTCCTGCCGGAGGGCTGGTTGGACGATCCGTACGACTGCGCCCGACCGGGTGCCGACGCCGAATCGGACACCTCTGGCGGATGATCTATACGGACTGGCAAAAGCGGCCCTTCGGGGTCGGCTGCCACTAGGTCCCAGCCCTCTTGTCCATCCTGGACAAGAGGGCTCCTTTTCGGCGCCGAGGCATCACGGAGAGGATGCACGTCCGGACACAGTGCGACGAACGGCGGAGGCGGCCTACGTTCGTCCCGTGAGATGCGCTGGTGACGCTTGCCACATACGGTGGGAACCGACGCTCTGTCGGTGGACGAAATGGACAGGTCGGCTGTGAATCGCTTCCCGAAGCCGGCCGGCCGGTGATCGGGCGATCCGGATGCAGGAAATCAAGCCGGGGCAACGCCATGGACCCGTGGCCGCTACCGTGCGTCCGGATCGTACGATCTCCGGGTTTGCATGCATTCAAGAGTTGAACGCTTGCTCGCGTCAGGCGGACGATTTCACCAACAGAGGTGAACGCCTTTATGTGCATTCGATCTAGCGGGTTACCTCTGGGTACCGACCTCGGGTGGCCTATTCAGGGCAGAGAAGTGCCTTCGAAATGGGTATGTTCTCCGGCGTCAGGGCAACCGCGTACGAGGAGACCGACCCGTGCCGTCCCAGCAGAAGTTTGTTTACTCCTTCACCGAAGGAAACAAGGACCTCAAGGATCTTCTTGGCGGCAAGGGCGCGAACCTGGCCGAGATGACCAACCTGGGTCTCCCCGTCCCTCCGGGGTTCACCATCACCACCGAGGCCTGCAAGGTCTTCCTGGAGACCGGCAGCGAGCCCACCTCCCTCCACGAGGAGATCAGCGCCCACCTGGACGCCCTTGAGCAGGAGATGGGCAAGAAGCTCGGCCAGGCCGACAACCCCCTCCTGGTCTCGGTGCGCTCCGGCGCGAAGTTCTCCATGCCCGGCATGATGGACACGGTCCTCAACATCGGCCTCTCCGACGCCTCGGTGACCGGCCTCGCCGCCCAGTCGGGCAACGAGCGCTTCGCCTGGGACTCCTACCGCCGCCTGGTCCAGATGTTCGGCAAGACCGTCCTGGACGTCGACGGCGAGCTGTTCGAGGAGGCCCTGGACGAGGCCAAGCACGCCAAGGGCACCACCAACGACCTGGACCTGGACGCCTCCGACCTCCGGGAACTGGTCGAGGTGTTCAAGGGCATCGTCGAGCGTGAGACCGGCCGGGCCTTCCCGCAGGAGCCGCGCGAGCAGATGGACCTCGCCATCCACGCCGTCTTCCACTCCTGGAACGGCGACCGCGCCCGGCTGTACCGCCGCCAGGAGCGCATCCCGAACGACCTGGGCACCGCGGTCAACGTCTGCACCATGGTCTTCGGCAACCTCGGTGAGGACTCCGGCACCGGTGTCGCCTTCACCCGCGACCCCTCCACCGGTGCCCAGGGCGTCTACGGCGACTACCTGTCCAACGCCCAGGGCGAGGACGTCGTCGCCGGCATCCGCAACACCCTGCAGCTGTCCGAGCTGGAGAAGCTCGACAAGAAGTCGTACGACGAGCTGATGGCGATCATGCAGAAGCTCGAGAACCACTACCGCGACCTCTGCGACATCGAGTTCACCATCGAGCGCGGCAAGCTCTGGATGCTCCAGACCCGTGTCGGCAAGCGCACCGCCGCGGCTGCCTTCCGGATCGCCGTCCAGCTGGTCGACCAGGGTCTGATCGACCTGGACGAGGCCCTGATGCGGGTCACCGGCGGCCAGCTCTCGCAGCTGATGTTCCCCCGCTTCGCCCCGAACGCCGAGTCGCAGCAGATCGCCTGGGGCCTGGCCGCCTCGCCGGGCGCCGCGATCGGCAGGGTCGTCTTCGACTCGTACACCGCCGTCAAGTGGTCCCGCTCCGGCGAGAAGGTCATCCTGGTCCGCCGCGAGACCAACCCGGACGACCTGGACGGCATGATCGCCGCGGAGGGCATCCTGACCTCGCGCGGTGGCAAGACCTCGCACGCGGCCGTGGTCGCCCGCGGCATGGGCAAGACCTGTGTCTGCGGCGCCGAGGAGCTGGAGGTCGACACCAAGGCCCGCCGCTTCACCACCGCCGACGGCCGGGTGGTCCAGGAGGGCGACGTCGTCTCGATCGACGGCGCCACCGGCAAGGTCTACCTCGGCGAGGTACCCGTCCTGCCGTCCCCCGTGGTCGAGTACTTCGAGGGCACCCTGCACGCCGGCGCCGACGTCCAGGGCGGACTGGTCCAGGCCGTGCACCGGTTGATGTCGCACGCCGACGGCCGCCGCCGGCTGGCCGTGCGCGCCAACGCAGACAACGCCGAGGACGGCTCGCGCGCCCGCCGCTACGGCGCCCAGGGCATCGGCCTGTGCCGCACCGAGCACATGTTCCTCGGCGAGGAGCGCCGCAAGGAGGTCGAGCACCTGATCCTGGCGGACAACGACAAGGACCGCGAGCTCGCCCTCTCCACCCTGCTGCCGCTCCAGAAGGGCGACTTCCTGGAGCTCTTCCAGGCGATGGACGGTCTGCCGGTCACGGTCCGTCTGCTCGACCCTCCGCTGCACGAGTTCCTGCCGGACATCACCGAGCTGTCGGTGCGCGTCGCCCTCGCCGAGGCCCGCAAGGACCCGAACGAGAACGACCTGCGCCTGCTCCAGGCGGTGCACAAGCTGCACGAGCAGAACCCGATGCTCGGCCTGCGCGGCGTCCGCCTCGGCCTGGTCATCCCCGGCCTGTTCGGCATGCAGGTCCGGGCCATCGCCGAGGCCGCGGCCGAGCGCAAGCTGGCCGGCGGGGACCCGCGCCCCGAGGTGATGATCCCGCTGGTCGGCACCGTCCAGGAGCTGGAGCTGGTCCGCGACGAGTGCGAGCGGGTGCTCGCCGAGGTCGCCCAGTCCACCGGCGTGACGCTGGAGATCAAGCTCGGCACCATGATCGAGCTGCCGCGTGCTGCGGTGACCGCCGGGCAGATCGCCGAGGCCGCCGAGTTCTTCTCCTTCGGCACCAACGACCTGACCCAGACCGTCTGGGGCTTCTCCCGGGACGACGTGGAGGCCTCGTTCTTCACCGCCTACCTGGAGAAGGGCATCTTCGGGGTCTCCCCGTTCGAGACCATCGACCGCGACGGCGTCGGCTCGCTGGTCAAGCACGCCGTCGAGGCCGGCCGGGCCACCCGCCCCGACCTCAAGCTCGGCGTCTGCGGCGAGCACGGCGGCGACCCGGACTCGGTCCACTTCTTCCACGAGGTGGGGCTGGACTACGTCTCCTGCTCCCCCTTCCGGATCCCGGTGGCGCGCCTGGAGGCCGGCCGCGCCGCCATCGAGTCGGCGGGCAGCGACTCGCGCTGAGGAGGGTAGGCATCCCCTCCGCACGCGCGGGTACGACTGACCGCTCCCCCTCCCGTCGGGAGGGCGTACACCGGAGCTCGGCGCAGGAGAACCGGCGTACGTGACACGGCCGGGCGGGAACGGACAACGGCGTCCGTTCCCGCCCGGCCGTACGTTCGTGTGGCCTCTGCCACGCGTGTACCTGGTCGGGCGCGGGGCCCGCGCCTGCCAAGCTGGAACGCATGACCAGACGCAAGAGCCCGCTCGTCGTCGTGGCCGTCCTGATCCTGGCGGTCCTGGCCGGAGTCGGCTACCTCCTCGCCGGCAAGGACGGCGGCAGCCACCCCAAGGCCGCCGCGACCTCCACCGCCACCGCCGCGGGTACCTCGGCCCCCAAGCCCTCCGCGCCCAAGCCCACCCCGCCGCCCGGTGGCGGCGGCAGCACCTGGGTGCCCGCCGACCCCGCGCTGGCCGACGTCTGCCGCACCAAGCTCCCCAGCCAGGCGCAGGACACCCTCGGCCTGATCGCCAAGAACGGGCCGTACCCGTACAGCCGGGACGGCATCGTCTTCGAGAACCGCGAGAGCCGGCTGCCGAAGAAGGCGGACGGCTACTACCACGAGTTCACCGTGGTCACCCCGGGCTCCAACGACCGCGGCACCCGACGGGTCGTCACCGGCGGCTCGGGCGAGCAGTACTGGTCCGCGGACCACTACGCCACCTTCCAGGAGATCGACCCCCGCTGCTGAGCGGAGCCGCACCGGGGGGCGTACCGGGCCCGGTATGCCGCACCCCTCACCGCGCCCGCCGCCAGGTGATCCGGGGGTGCGGCGCGTGCGGGCCGGTGGTGACCAGGGCGGTCAGCTCGTGGAGCACCGGGGCCGGGTCGCGGCGGAGTTGGGCCGGGGTGGCGCGGACCACCGGGAGGCCGGCGGCGGTGAGGCGGTTGGCGCGGGCCAGGCCCCGTTCGTGCTCGGCCGGGCGCAGGTGCCAGGCGCGGGAGTCGATCTCCAGGGCCACACAGGCGTGCGGCCAGTAGGCGTCCGGGACGGCGAGGAAGCGGCCGTCCAGGAAGAGCACCGGGTTCCACAGCGGCTCCGGCAGCCCCGCGTGCGCCAGCAGTTCGCGGGCCTCGCCCTCCACTACCGACCGCACCCCGACCGTCAGGTCCTCCACCACCCTGGCCACCTGGGGCAGCCCGAGCGCACCCGGGCGGGACAGCAACTGGTCGAGCAGTTCGCCGAGTTCGCAGTGCCGCCGCTGAACGGCCTCCGCGCACAGCGCCCGGAACCGGCGCTGCCCCGTCTCCTGCGGCGCGAGGTCCGCCAGCGCCCGGGCGACCGTGGTGCTCCACAGCCCGTCGTCCCGTTCGAAGCCGCCCGGCATCGCCCCCGATGACCGGTGGATTCTGACGAACTCCCGGTCACAGACGCGACGTTGACTCGGAATCAGAATGTCGACCGAGTTCAGGTCGGACGGGTGTCCGGCGCTCGGCAGTCCGGCCGAGGACAGCACCGAGAAGCCGGTCAGCAGCACCTCCCCGGCCCGCGGCTCGCGTCCCTTCGGTGTGGCGTACGCCAGGGCGGCCCGCAGTTTCTGATGAATCGTCAGCCGCCCGCTCTGGAGGCAGATCACCCGGGGCAGCACCTGCTGCCAGGGCCCGCCCGGCCGCAGCCGGTGGGCGATGGTGCCGGAGGGCACCCCGAGCCGGCGCAGCTGCGCCCGGGTGGCGATGTGCTGCTGGTCGGCGCCGAGCAGGGCGACCGGGTCGAGGGGATTCGTGCGGGTCATGCCCCGGTGCTGCCCGCCGGGATCGGAGGTATGCGAAACATCCCCCGTCGGTGGGGGTGGCGCTCGCAGGTGTTGACGGACCGGCGGTCCAGCCGCTGAGCTGGGGCCATATGACCACACCACCTCCGCACGCCGGCCCCGCGCTGGACGCGCTCAACGGACTCTCCGTGGGCGACGCCCTCGGTGCACAGTTCTTCGTCCCGGACACCGCCAGGGCCCACCTCGCCGCCCGCACCGAACCGCCCGGCCCCTGGCCCTGGACCGACGACACCGAGATGGCCTGCTCGGTCTACGCCGCCCACACCGAGCGCGGCGCGATCGACACCTTCGACCTCACCCACGCCTTCGCCCGCCGCCACGACTTCGACCGCGGCTACGGTCCGGCCGCCAACCGGCTGCTCCGACTCGTCCGGGAGGGCGGCGACGCCAAGCGGCTGGCCGCCGAAGTCTTCGACGGCCAGGGCTCGTACGGCAACGGCGCCGCGATGCGGGTCGCCCCGCTGGGGGCGGCGTACGCCGAGGACCCGGCCGCCGTGGTCCGCCCGGCCGCCGACACCGCGGTGGTCACCCACACCCATCCGCAGGCGGTGGACGGAGCGATCGCGGTCGCGGTGGCGGCCGCCTACGCGGTCCGGGCGCGGACCGAGGCCACGACGCCGCACACCTTCCTGGCGGCGGTGGCCGCCCTCACTCCGCGCGGGGCCGTCCACGACGGGCTGTCCGAGGCGATCGCCCTGCTCGCCGAGCCGGACCCGCTGGTCGCTGCCAAGGCGCTCGGCAACGGCAGCCGGACCTCTGCCGCCGACACCGTCCCGTACGCCCTGTGGTGCGCCGCCCGACGGCTGACCGACTACCGGGCCGCGGTCTGGGAGGCGATCGCGCCCGGCGGCGACATGGACACCGTCGCCGCGATCACCGGGGGAGTGGTCGCCGCCTGCACCGGTACCGTCGGCATCCCCTCAGCCTGGATGGCTGCCCGTGAACCGCTCCCGGCCTGGGCGTTCCCGGAACCGGGCGGCATCACCGGTGGCCGGGGCCGTGCGGACATGCTGGTTCCGCGCCGGCATCCCGTCCCCGACGTGGAGTGGACCGACGAGCAGTGGCAGCGCATCCGGGCCGGGAGGCACACGGACACGCTGGACCACCGCTGGGCGGTGCACACCCACGACGGTTCGGTCAGGATCTGCTGCCCGAAGGACGGCCATCCGGTCTGGGAGGTTGCGGTCACCCGGGTCCGCGGCGGCTGGCGGCCGGTCTCGGCGGTTGCCGAGACGAGCTACAACCGATGGCCGGTACTGCCTGAGGACCCCCACGGCGCGGCGGTCCTCACCTGGATCCTGAAGACCGCCGCCACCGGCGAACGGTGGCCGATCACGCCGTGATCATCAGCTGCCCGGCGCCGCTGCCGCCCTGTCTAAGGCACTCCTGGTTGATCGCCGGATCCGGGGCGCTCGGCGAGGTGGCGGCGGCGATCCGCAGCTCGATGATGTCCCGGACGGCCGGCCACTCGTCGTCGAGGATCGAGTAGAACGCGGTGGAGCGCACCACCCCGTCCAGCCCGCGCGAGTGCGCCCGGCGGACGCCCTCGGAGGTCGCGCCGAGCCGCTCGATGGCGGTGCGCGAGCGCAGGTTGCGGGCGTCCGCGCGCAGCGAGATCCGCTGCACGCCCCAGGTCTCGAAGGCGTGGCGCAGCATCAGCAGCTTGGCCTCGGTGTTGATGCCGGTGCCCTGGGCGCGCGGCGAGAGCCAGGTGTTGCCGATCTCGGCCGCGTCCGGGACGGCCGTGGCCGGATCGCCGAACGGGACCCCGGGCACGGGCGGCCACACCAGCGGGCCCTGCCAGTAGTCGAGTTCCAGGAACCGGGTGGAGCCGACCACCCGGCCGTCGGCGAGGTTCACCGTCGCGAACGGCAGCGACCGGCCCGCGGCCTGGTCGGCGAGCGCCCGCGCGACGTAGTCGCGGGCGGCTTCCAGGCCGTGCGGGACGGGGGTGAAGGCGTAGGTCGTACGGTCCTCGGCACCGGCCTCGGCAATGGCCTCGGCATGGTGCGCGGCGAGGGGCTCCAGCCGCACGGTGCGGCCGGTGAGGATGACAGGTACGGGCACGGAACCTTCGGTCCTTCATCGGTCGGAGGGTGCCTCCCGGGCCGGGGTACGGCACGGGGTGCGCGGGACTGGGTACGCCTGGGCCCCGGGTCCGTCCGCCGGGTACCCGCGCACGCCGGAGGTCCGGTCGAACGGGGTGGGGGCGACGGCCCGGAACGGGCGGCGCGGGGTGCCGGAACGGGCACGGGTCCTCGGACCGGTCCGGCGGGAAGAGCGAGGGGACAGTGTGCGTCCGCGAAATGGCCGAAGAGGGAACGAGAGCGCGAAGGGAAGCAGGCGGCCAGGTGAAGGCAAGATGCGTCGTGGGTGGCTGGCCGAGCACCGGACCGGGACGTGGCCGACGGCGTTACGGACGACGTGACGACGACGCGACGATGCGAGGCAGCGAGAGGACGATACCCGCCAGAAGGCGGTGCGTCACTTCGCGGCACGCGAATGGCCGCACGGGCCGTTCCCGGGTCCTCCGGACGGGCCCCTCCCAGGGCCGTGACCAGGGGCTCTTCCTTCGGGTGCGATCATGGTCCGGAGCGGTGAGCCGAGGCCGTCGGGCGCGCCCCCCGGAGAGCCGTGGGACGGGCCCCGGGGCGGCCCGCGGACGGGTCGTCCGCAGGACGGGGGCCGGGACGGGAATTCCGGCGGCGCCCGGCACGCTGGACAGGGCGAGGAGCCGGTCGACCGGGACGAGCAGAGAACGGGGTTGGGTGCGCGGTGCGTGACTTCCAGGCGCTGTACGAGCTGGATCAGCAGGGCGTGGCCGCGGTGGCCGCGGCCAACGAGCAGTTGCGCGACACCGGTGCCGGCCTCGTGCTGCTCCAGCACTTCGAGGGCTTCATGGACGCCGGCGAGGCCGGCGGCCAGGTGGTGGCCCACCTGCTGGAGACGGGATCGCCGCAGGTGGTGGCCCGCTTCGACCACGACCGTCTGGTGGACTACCGGGCCCGCCGCCCGGCGATGGTCTTCGACCACGACCGCTGGACGTCCTACGACCCGCCGGAGATCCTGCTCCAGCTCGTCCACGACGCCGCCGGCGCGCCGTTCCTGCTGCTCACCGGCCCCGAACCGGACGTCGAGTGGGAGCGCTTCGCGCGCGCCGTCCGCGAGCTGGTGGAGCGCTTCGAGGTCCGGCTCTCGATCGACTTCCACGGCATCCCGATGGGCGTGCCGCACACCCGCCCGGTCGGCCTGACGCCGCACGGCAACCGGCTGGACCTCGCCCCGGGCTACCCGCAGTGGTTCGAGCAGGCGCAGGTCCCGGGCAGCGCCCAGGCGCTGGTGGAGTACCGCCTGGCCGAGGCCGGTCACGACGTCCTGGGCTTCGCCGTGCACGTCCCGCACTACGTGGCCCGCTCCGCCTACCCGGCGGCGGCCGTGCAGATCCTGGAGGCGGCGCAGTCCGCCACCGGGCTGGTGCTGCCCGGCACCCGGCTGCGCGAGCAGGTCTCCGAGGTCTACGCCGACATCGAGGAGCAGCTGGCCCAGGGGGACGGCGAGTTGCGCTCGGCGATCCGCGGCATGGAGGGCCAGTACGACGCCGTGGCGGGCGCGGAGGGCCGGGAGAGCCTGCTGGCCGAGCCGGTGGACCTGCCCTCGGCGGACGAACTGGGGCGGCGTTTCGAGCAGTTCCTGGCCGAGCACGAGCGCGGCGCGGAGTAGCCGGTACCGGGCGGGCGGAAGCGGCCGACCGGACGGGCCGGGGGCGGATTCCGGCCGGTCCGGGCCCGCCGGGAGGGCATTCGGGCCGGGCCGGGAGTCATCGGCCACGGTCGTTCGTTGGCCCTGCGGTGCCCGGGGGACGGGCCGCCGTGAGGAGCCGACCATGACCCGTATCCCCGGGGGGAGCCCATGCCGAGGACCGCACGCCCGACCATCGCCCTGACCGTCGCACTGGCCGCAGTGCTGCTGGCCGGCTGCACCGACGACGCCGGTTCGGACGGCCGGGGGAACGGCGCCGCGGGCGCGACGCCCGCCCGCGCGCAGGCCGGTGCGACCTCGTCACCGACCCCCGCCCCGCCGCCCACCGGCCCGTACGTCGCGCTCGGCGACTCGTACACCGCCGGGATGAAGATCCCCCCGCAGGCCGGCGAGCCGGGCGGCTGCTACCGCTCCGGGGCCAACTACCCGGCCCTGGTGGCGAAGGGGCTCTCGCTCGCCGCCGGGCAGTTCAAGGACGTCAGTTGCAGCGGCGCCCGCACCCCGGACCTGACCGGCCCGCAGAAGGTCTCCGACGGCACCAACCCGGCCCAGCTGGACGCGCTGACCGCGGACACCCGGCTGGTCACCCTGGGCATCGGCGGCAACGACGCGGGCTTCATGGAGGTCGTGACCGAGTGCGCCAAGGCCAACCTGGTGGACATCCTCAAGGGCGTGATCGCCGACAGCGCGGACCGGATCAGCAACTCGCCCTGCCGGGACCACTACGCCGGCGGCAACGGCACCGACGAGGTCCAGCACAAGGTGGACGCGGCCGGGGACCGGCTCGGCCAGGTGCTCCAGGACATCAAGAAGCGCTCCCCGAAGGCCAAGGTGTACGTGATCGGATACCCGGGGCTGCTCCCGGCCGACCCGGCGGTCTGCCTGCCGGTGCTCGGCGACGCCGTGGCCGCCTCCGACCTGAGCTTCCTGGTGGAGAAGGAGCAGCAGCTCAACGGCATGCTCAAGAAGCGCGCGGAGGCGGCGGGCGCGGTCTTCGTGGACCTCGCCGGGCCCTCGGCCGGGCACGACATGTGTGCGGGGGAGGACAAGCGCTGGGTGGAACCGCCGTTCCCGGCGCAGGGGCTGGCGCCGATCCACCCCAACGCCAAGGGGCAGGAGGCGGCGTCCGGCGTGGTCCTGAAGGCGATCAAGGGCTGAGGTCGGCGCTGACCGTGCCGCCGACCTGGTGTGGTCGGCGGCACACGGTTGTGGATCCACGGATCCGCACCCCGCCCCTCGTGCGCGGCACGCCCTCCGAGTCAGAGGGGCGGCGTACCGTGAGGGGCAAGTGACTCCGCCTCTCCGCGAATGCGGAGCGGCTTCCCACTCGGCTTCGAGAGCCTCATGGCGGTCAAGCCCTGACCGCTGTCCGAGGACAGGCCACCAAGCATGTGTCACTCCACGCGCCTGGCCGACTACACAAGGAAGTGGATGGACGACACCACGCACAGCTTCGCCGCCCCGATCCCGTACGACCACGCCGCCGAGGCCCGCTGGGTACCCGAACCCGACAAACGACCGGGCCGCACGGCCTTCCAGCGTGACCGCGCCCGGGTGCTGCACTCGGCCGCGCTGCGCCGGCTGGCCGGCACCACCCAGGTCGTCGCCCCGATGCGCAGCGACTTCCCGCGCACCCGGCTCACCCACTCCCTCGAATGCGCCCAGGTCGGGCGGGAGTTGGGTGCCGCTCTGGGCTGCGACCCGGACCTCGTGGAGACCGGCTGCCTGGCCCACGACATCGGCCACCCGCCGTTCGGCCACACCGGTGAGGAGGCCCTCGACCAGGCAGCCGAGGCCTGCGGCGGCTTCGAGGGCAACGCCCAGTCGCTGCGCATCCTGACCCGGCTCGAACCCAAGCGCTTCGCGCCCCAGGAGGAGCAGCCCGCCGCCCGGCTCGCCCCCTGGCCGGGCCGCAGCGTCGGTCTCAACCTGAGCCGGGCCGCCCTCGACGCCGCCACCAAGTACCCGTGGACCAAGGGCGCCCACCCCGCCGACCCGGCCTCGCCCAAGTACGGCGTCTACGCCGACGACCTGCCGGTCTTCCGCTGGCTGCGAGCCGGCTCCCCGGCCGGGCGCAAGTGCTTCGAGGCCACCGTGATGGACTGGTCCGACGACGTGGCCTACTCCACCCACGACGTCGAGGACGGCCTCCAGGCCGGCCACATCGACCCGGCCGCCCTGCGCGCCCCCGGAGAACGCACCGAGCTCTTCAAGGTCGCCGAGCGCTACGCCCCGGACGCCGGGCCGGAGGAGCTGGCCGCCGCCCTGGACCGGCTGCTCGCCCAGGAGTGGTGGCCCCGCTCCTACGACGGCACCGCCCGGGCCCGGGCCGGGCTCAAGGACCTCACCAGCCAGCTGATCGGCCGCTTCTGCCTGGCCGCCGAGCAGGCCACCCGCGCCCGCTACGGCCCCGGCCGGCTCACCCGCTACGCCGCCGAGCTGGTGGTGCCCAGGGACGTCCGGCTGGAGTGCGCGGTGCTCAAGGCGGTGGCCGTCCGGTACGTGATGCAGCGCGAGGAGCAGGCCCAGCTGCGGGCCCGCCAGCGGATCGTGATCGCCGAGCTGGCGTACGTCCTCACCCAGCGTGCCCCCGAGGGGCTGGACCCGGTGTTCGCCGCCATGTACCGCGAGGCCGAGGACGACCGCGCCGCCCTGCGCACGGTCGTCGACCAGATCGCCACCCTGACGGACGCCTCGGCCCTGGCCCTGCACGCCAGACTCGTCGGCGCCGCCTGGGCGTGAGCGGGGGAAGGGAGGGCAGCGGCCGACGCGGCGCCCCTCGGCCCGCCGGGGCCGTCCCCCTGCGCCGCCGGAAAGCCCGGCCGCCCCAGTAGACTTCCGGGGTGGCCGGGCGGATCAGGGACGAAGACGTACAGGCGGTGCGCAGCGCACTGCCGATCGACGCGGTGGTCGGCGACTACGTACAGCTGACCAACGGTGGCGGCGGCGAGTACAAGGGCGTCTGCCCCTTCCACGACGAGAAGTCCGCCTCCTTCTACGTGAACCCCGCCAAGGGCGTCTTCCACTGCTTCGGCTGCCAGGAGAACGGCGACACCATCGCCTTCCTGATGAAGATCGAGCACTTCACCTTCGCCGAAGCCGTCGAGCGGATGGCCGCCCAGGCCGGCATCACCCTGCGCTACGAGGAGGGCGGCTACAGCCCCCGCCACCAGCAGGGCGAGCGCACCCGGCTGGTCGAGGCGCACAAGGTGGCCGCCGTCTACTACCGGGAGCAGCTGGCCTCGCCGGAGGCGGAGATCGGCCGCCGCTTCCTGGCCGAGCGCGGCTTCGACGAGGAGGCCGCCAAGGCCTTCGGCGTCGGCTACGCCCCGGCCGGGTGGGAGCACCTGGTCCGCTACCTGCGCGGCAAGGGCTTCACCGACAAGGAGATCCTCCAGGGCGGTCTCGCCTCGCAGGGCCAGCGCGGCGGCCTGATCGACCGCTTCCGGGGCCGGCTGGTCTGGCCGATCCGGGACATCGCCGGCGAGGTGGTCGGCTTCGGCGCCCGCCGTCTGCGCGAGGACGACAACGGCCCGAAGTACCTCAACACCCCCGAGACGCCGATCTACAAGAAGTCGCACGTGCTGTACGGCATCGACCTGGCGAAGAAGGAGATCGCCAAGTCGGGCCGCGCGGTGGTGGTCGAGGGCTACACCGACGTGATGGCCTGCCACCTGGCCGGGGTCACCTCGGCGGTGGCCACCTGCGGCACCGCCTTCGCCGAGGACCACATCAAGATCATCCGCCGGCTGCTGATGGACACCTCGCAGTACCGGGGCGAGACCGTCTTCACCTTCGACGGCGACGCGGCCGGCCAGAAGGCCGCCCTGCGCGCCTTCGAGGACGACCAGAAGTTCGCCGCCAAGACCTCCATCGCGGTCAGCCCGGGCGGCATGGACCCGTGCGAGCTGCGCCTGGCCCAGGGCGACGAGGCCGTCAAGCACCTGATCGACAACCCGGTCCCGCTGTTCGAGTTCGCGCTGAACTCGGTGGTGGCCCGGCACCGGGTGGACACCCCGGAGGGGCGGTCGGCGGCGCTGGAGGAGGCGGCCCCGATCGTCGCCAAGATCAAGGACCGCTCGATCCAGCACGAGTACGCCGTCCGCCTGGCCGGCATGCTCGGCATCCTGGACGAGCAGTTCGTCGTCCGCCGGATCTCGCAGCTGGCCCGCTGGGACCGCGAGCGCCAGCAGAACCCGCGCGGCGCGGCCGCCCAGCGCCGCCCCGAGCCGGTCCAGCCGCAGCGCCCCGCGCAGCCCGCCTTCCGGCTCAACCCGCGCGACCCGGCCCAGTTCGTCGAGAGGGAGCTGCTCAAGCTGGCGCTCCAGCATCCGGACCTGGTGAGCCCGGCCTTCGACCACTACGGCGAGGACGAGTTCCCGACCCCGCCGTACGCCGCCGTCCGGCAGGCCATCGCCAAGGCCGGCGGCGCCGCGTACGGGGCGGGACTGCCCGACTTCACCAGTGCGGTGCGCGAGGCGGCCCCGGACGACCAGGTGCGCTCGCTGGTCACCGAGCTGACCGTCGAGCCGGTGCGCTCGCGCCGCAAGGCGGACGCGATCTACGCGGGGGAGTTCCTGGTCAAGCTGCGCCTGCTCGCGGTGGACCGGCGGATCACCGAGGTCCGCGGCTACCTCCAGCGGCTCGGTCCCCGGGCCGAGGCCGAGCAGCTGCACGCGGTGCAGACCGAGCTGTGGCAGCTCCAGCAGTACGGGCAGCAGCTGCGCAGCCGGGGCGCGGCGGCGCTGTAACGCCCCGCCGGGTACCCGCCGACAGGACCTGGGCGCAGAAAGTCGGCGCACGAGTCTCGGCCACGGAGCGTGGCGTACCGCACACTGGAGGACGTCCCACCTCCGTACAGCGCGGGTCCGCCAGAGTCGCGCCCGCCCCGAGGGGATGCCCGTGGAGCAAGGCCTCGCCGCAGCGACCACCACCAGTACGAGAGCGAACCCCGCCGAACCGGCCGGGGAACAGGAGACCCACCACGGCCGGGCCGGGACGGCGCTCCCGGACGGTGCCCGGGTCCCCGCCCAGGGCCTGCCGGAGGGCCACCCGGACAGTCCGGACCCCGAGCCCGGGCCCGAAGCACAGGCCGGGGCCGAGGACCCGGACGAGCGCCGTGGGCCGCCCGACGACACCGGGCCGGCCGCCGACCTGCTGCGCCAGTACCTGCGCGAGATCGGCCGGATCCGCCTGCTCACCGCCGAGGAGGAGGTCGAGCTGGCCCGCCGGGTGGAGGCCGGCATCTTCGCCGAGGAGCGGCTCGACGGCGACCCGCCGCCGCCCGACCCGCTGGCCGGCGAGCTGGACACCCTGGTGGTACGGGGCCGGATCGCCAAGCGCCGGCTGATCGAGGCGAACCTGCGGCTGGTGGTCTCCGTCGCCAAGCGCTACGTCGGCCGCGGGCTGACCCTGCTGGACCTGGTCCAGGAGGGCAACCTGGGCCTGATCCGGGCGGTGGAGAAGTTCGACTACGCCCGGGGTTTCAAGTTCTCCACGTACGCGACCTGGTGGATCCGGCAGTCGATGAGCCGGGCGCTGGCCGACCAGGCCCGGACGATCCGGGTGCCGGTGCACGTGGTCGAGCTGATCAACCGGGTGGTCCGGGCGAAGCGCGCCCTGCTCCAGGAGCGCGGCGTGGAACCGACGGCGGCCGAGATCGCGGCGGCCCTGGAGCTGACCGAGGAGCGGGTGCGCGAGCTGCTCCGGCTGGCCCAGGAGCCGATCTCGCTGCACACTCCGGTCGGTGAGGAGGACGACGTCGCGCTCGGGGACCTGATCGAGGACGCCGATGCCGCCTCGCCCGCCGAGTCCGCGACCTTCCTGCTGCTGCGCCAGCACCTGGAGGCCGTCCTGGCCACCCTGGGGGAGCGGGAGCGCCAGGTCGTCCAGCTCCGCTACGGACTGGACGACGGCCGCCCGCGCACGCTGGAGGAGATCGGCGCGGTGTTCGGTGTGACGCGGGAGCGGATCCGCCAGATCGAGTCGAAGACCCTGGTCAAGCTCCGCGACCACGCCTACGCCGAGCAGCTGCGCGGCTACCTCGACTAGCGGTCGGGGGCTACTGGGACGGACCCGCCGACCCGGCCGGCGTGGGCTGGTCGGCGGGAGCCGCCGGGTCGGTCGGTGCCGGGGCGGCCGGAGTGGCCGGAGTGGCCGGCGTGGCCGGGGCCGGGGTCGTCGGTGCCCCCGCGCCGGTGCCGGGCGGGGGCGAGGCGGGTCCGATCGGGATCGGGGTGGAGGCCACCACCATGGCCAGGTCGGAGACCGCCGCGGTGCAGTCGTGGCCGGCCGGCTGGTAGCCGCAGACCTGGAAGGTGACGGTCGGGTCCGCCGCGTTCAGCATCGGCGAGTAGTTGTCGTAGCCCCAGTGGATGAGCGCCGTCTCGCTGTCACCGGTGCTGTCGGTGATCGTCGCGGAGTCCTTCGGCTGGCCCTCGGTGATGGCCGCCCAGGCAGCCTGGCAGGTCTGGCTGTACCGGAGGTAGACGACCACCTTGCCGATCACCTGGGTCTGCAGGGTCCGGGCGTCCTTGCCGCAGCCGGTGGTCTTCGGGTCCTTGTGCGCGCAGCCGACGGCCTGGCAGGCCGGGGAGGTCGGGCCGGGCTTGGCACCGGCGGAGACGCCGGCCGTGGCGGCGGGTTCGGCAGCCGCCGAGGCCTGCCCGTCGTGCCGGCCGATCCGCAGGCCCACCAGGACGATCAGCAGCGCCAGCACGGCCGCAGCGGAGACCAGCGCCGCGGGGCGCCGCCACCAGGCGACGGGAGCGGGACCGGGCTCCTGCCCGGTCACCAGCGCCTTGCCGGAGGCCGGCTCCTGGACGGTCTCGGCCCGGACGGCAGGTTGCCCGGCGGCAGGCTCCTCGGTGACGGCCGGTCCCTTCACGGCCTCGCCCGTGTCCGTGTCCGTGTCCGTGCCCACGGCCTCCGGCCCCGCCACCGCGCGCCGCCACAGCGCCCGCAGCGCGGCCCCGTCGCACACGACCGCACCGATCAGGGCTTCCACCGCCTGCTCGGTGACGACCCGTTTGCCGTTGAGCCAGCGCTCCCAGGAGGCCCGGCTGTAGTGCGTCCGGGCGGCCAGCTCGGACAGCGACAGTCCGGCGGTGTCCTTGATGTCCCGGAGTTCCTGCGCCAGGCGCCTGGCGGGCTCGGGCAACTCCTCGGGCAGCTGCTTCCAGGCGGAACCCAATGCGGCGCTCCAAACTCGAGAAACGGGGAGGGGGAACGGGTGAGCGGCAGGGTCCCGGCCCGGGCCGTTCGGCGTCTGCGCTTCTCCAACCTGATCGGTCTGGCGTCCCAAACCCCAGGTCACGGCGCTGAGACGGACGGAAGTGTCTCACAACCTCCGGAGCCGCTCGAACATTCACGTGGTCATCGTGCAGAGTTCTCTGGCCGGTGCGGTGCACCCGCCGGGGAACCGTTCGGGCACCGATCGACCAACCGTCGTCGGTCCGCACCCGCTCCCGGTTCCCCCACCGGACCGGGGCAGCCTCGCGGGGGGAGGCTGCCCCGGTCCGCCCGGGACGCTCCGGCGGGGAGGGCGCTTCGCTGCGCCCTCCCCGCCGTGACGTTCCCGGGTGTGCGAACGGTCAGTGGTGGAAGCCCGACCGGGCCGGCACCCCGAGATCCTGGAGCGGGACGGGCTGGCGCCGCAGCTCCGGCAGCAGCCGGCCGAGGTCGGCCAGCAGCAGGTCGGCGAGGTCCCGGGAGAAGCCGTTGCGGCAGACCACGCGGAGCACCGACAGGTCCTCCCGGTCGGCCGGGAAGGTGTACGCGGGCACCTGCCAGCCGCGCTCGCGCAGCCGCCGCGAGACGTCGAACACGTCGAAGGGCACGTCCTCGGTGGTGGTGAAGGCGAACACCGGGACCTGGTCGCCGTGGGTCAGCAGCCGGAAGCAGTCAAGCTTCCCGATCTCCCCGGCCAGGTAGGTCGCGACGTCCCGGCAGGCGCCCTGGACCGCCCGGAAGCCGTCCCGGCCGAGCCGCAGGAAGACGTAGTACTGCGCCGCGACCTGGGCGCCGGGCCGGGAGAAGTTGAGGGCGAAGGTCGGCATCTCGCCGCCCAGGTAGTTGACCCGGAAGACCAGTTCCTCCGGCAGCGCCTCCTTGTCCCGCCACAGCGCCCAGCCGACGCCCGGGTAGACCAGCCCGTACTTGTGCCCGGAGGTGTTGATCGAGGCCACCCGGGGCAGCCGGAAGTCCCAGACCAGCTCGGGGTCGAGGAAGGGCGCCACCATGCCACCGGAGGCGCCGTCCACGTGCACCGGGATGTCCAGGCCGGTGCGCTCCTGGAGCTCGTCCAGGGCCGCGCAGATCTCCGCGATCGGCTCGTACGACCCGTCGAAGGTCGAGCCGAGGACGCCGACCACGCCGATGGTGTTCTCGTCGCACAGCGCGACCGCCTGTTCGGGGCCGAGGTGGAAGCGCTCGCCCTCCATGGGTGCGGTGCGGGCCTCGATCTCCCAGAAGGTGCAGAACTTCTCCCAGCACACCTGGACGTTGACGCCCATCACTAGGTTGGGCCGGGCCCCGGCGGCGTAGCGCTCGGCGTTGCGGCGCATCCAGCGGCGC
Source organism: Kitasatospora sp. NPDC093102 (assembly GCF_040683915.1). Taxonomy (NCBI): domain Bacteria; kingdom Bacillati; phylum Actinomycetota; class Actinomycetes; order Kitasatosporales; family Streptomycetaceae; genus Kitasatospora; species Kitasatospora sp. NPDC093102. The sequence goes on from NZ_JBFBFA010000002.1 coordinate 45,178, forward strand.
TTGAGCGCCATGCCGGCCAGCATGCAGGCCTCGCTGGAGCCGGTGGTGGAGCAGCCGACCGTGGAGTCCGGGTCGGGGGCGTTCCAGAGGTCGGCGAGGATGGCCACGCAGCGCCGCTCCAGCTCGGCGGTCTGCGGGTACTCGTCCTTGTCGATCATGTTCTTGTCCAGGCACTCGGTCATCAGCCGGGTGGCCTGCACCTCCATCGAGGTGGTGACGAAGGTCGCCAGGTTGAGCTTGGCGTTGCCGTCCAGCATCAGCTCGTCGTGGATCAGCTGGTACGCGGTGTCGGCCGCGACCGGGCCCTTGCCGAGCCGGTGCACCGGCGGGGCGAGCTCCATCGAGCCCAGCGGATCGGCGGCGCCCAGGAACGGGCTGACGCTCAGTCGGTGGCCGTTGGCGGCGCCTTTGTGCAAGGCCATGGGATCCTGCTGCCCTTCACCTCGGTGGCTGTGTCCCGACCCACGCTGCCACCGGGCGCCGGGTGACGCATCTTCACCGTCGGTTTCAGGCCGACGGGGCCGACGCCACCTCCGGGTGGATCTGGTCGCGGGCGGCCCGGAACTGCCGGCGCACCGCCGAGCCGATCGCCAGGTCCTGCTCCCCGTCGGGCTCGACGGTCTCGGCGTCCGGCAGCTCCCACTCCGGCGGCTCCGGGGTGCCCGCCAGCGCCCAGGCGGCCTGCCGGGCGGCCCCGCGGGCGGCGTGCGCGCCCGGCGGCGGCACCACGACCGGGACGCCGAACAGCATCGGGGCGATGCGCCGGACGGCGGGCAGCCGTCCGGCCGTGCCGAGCAGGAACACCCGCTTCACCGCGACGCCCTGGGTGCGCAGCACGTCGAGGGCGTCGGCGATGTTGCAGAGCATGCCCTCGACGGCGGCGCGGGCCAGGTGCTGAGGGGTCATCGCCTCGGCCCGCAGGCCGGTCAGGGTGCCGGCCGCGTGCGGCAGCGCGGGAGTGCGCTCGCCGTCCAGGTACGGCAGCAGCACCAGGCCGTAGGCGCCGGGGGAGGAGTGCAGGGCGAGGTCGCTCAGGCCCTCCAGGTCCCGGCCGAGCAGGGCGGCGGTGGAGCGCAGCACCTGGGCGGCGTTGAGGGTGGCGACCATCGGCAGGTGCCGGCCGCTCGCGTCGGCGAAGGAGGAGACCAGGCCGGAGGCGTCCACCACGGCCTCCTCGTGCACCGCGAAGATCGTCCCGGCGCTGCCGAGCGAGACCACCGCGTCGCCCGGGCCGAGGCCCAGGCCCAGCGCGGCGGCCATGTTGTCCCCGGTGCCGGCCGAGATCAGCAGACCCTCGGGGGTGTGCCCGGCGGGCTCGGCCGGGGGCAGGACGTCGGGCAGCCTGAGCTCGTGGCCGAGCGCCAGCTCCACCAGGTCCTGCCGGTACTCGCCGGTGATCGGCGACCAGTAGCCGGTGCCGGAGGCGTCGCCGCGGTCGGTGGTGCGGCGCTTGGGGTGGCCGAGCAGCTGCCAGACCAGCCAGTCGTGCGGCAGCAGCACCTCGGCGACCCGGCGGGCGTTGGCCGGCTCGAACTCGGCCAGCCAGCGCAGCTTGGCGATGGTGTAGGTGGGGGCGGGCACGGCGCCGATCGCGGCGGTCCAGGCGGCCGCGCCGCCGAAGGCGTCCAGCAGCTTGGCGGCGGCGCCGCTGGAGCGCGGGTCGTTCCACAGGATCGCCGGGCGGACCAGCACCCCGCCCGCGTCCAGGCCGATCATCCCGTGCTGCTGGGCGCTGACCCCGATCGCCCGGACGCCCTCCAGCAGGCCGCCGGTCGCGGCGTCGCCGAGCGAGTGCAGCCAGACCTGGGGGTCGGCCTCTCCCGGGCACAGGTCCTGGTCCTCGGGGACGGGGTGGGGCGCCTTGCCGGAGCGCAGGACGGCGCCGGTGTCGGCGTCGCACGCGACGATCCGGGTGCGGTTGGTCGAGCTGTCTATCCCCGCGACGATGGCCATGCCGAGATCATGCCTCAGCCCGGCCCCGGACGCGTCCGGGCCGGGTGGTCCGTTGCCGGTTCGCGACCGCGGGTTGGGGTTCGCTTGGCCCCGGTGTCACCGTCCCGTCACGGACGGGCGGTAGGCCGCCGGGTCGCGCGTCACGTGACGCGCGACCCGGCACCCCGTCACGGGCGGAAGGTGCCCCAGCCGTCGTCCCCCGCCCGGGAGCGGTTGAAGTACGGCACCCGGTCGGTGACGGCGTTCGGCAGCCGGTCGCCGACCCGGTCCGCGACCGCGCCGGCCGCTTTCCCGGCCACCGCCCCGGCCTGCTGCCGGGCCCGGTCGGTCGCACCCTGCACCGTGGGGTTCCGGGCGATCTGCCGGGTGACCTTGGCGATCTGCTCGTAGCGCTGGCGCCCGGCCCGCGAGCCCAGGACGTAGCCGGCCGCGAAACCCGCGGCCAACGACAGCTTCCACATGGTCGGATCCACCCTCTCCTGGCGGCTTCTGCCGCATTGCCCTACCCGTCCGTCGGGACGGCGAACCGTCTGCGCCCCAGCATCCCCGGCCTCGTCGCCGGGCGCGCGCCGGGCGCGCGTGGGGCACGCCGGGCGGCAGCCCGGCGGCAGTCCGGGAAAGCGATTGGCGGACCACCCCCCCGAGTGCGCTAATGTATGTCCCGCAGCGAGCGCCGAGGAGCCCGGGAAACCGGGGGCCGAGGCGGGAGCCGATCCCCCATAGCTCAATTGGCAGAGCAGCCGACTGTTAATCGGCAGGTTATTGGTTCGAGTCCAATTGGGGGAGCTCGGGAGAAGGCCCTTCGGGGCTCTGCTCCCGTCCGTGGTGCGGAAGTTGAGTACCGCGATCCCGCATAGCTCAATTGGCAGAGCAGCCGACTGTTAATCGGCAGGTTATTGGTTCGAGTCCAATTGCGGGAGCTGCACCGGGTCCGCCCGGTGACTGCTCAGAGCGAAGGCCCCTCGGTCGACCGGGGGGCCTTCGTGTTGTCGCCGTCCGGCTTCGCGGCGTGACGTACGCGACACCGTTCCGCGGGCCCGGCGGCGCTCCGGGCCGGCTCCCGGTTCAGACGGTCGCCCTCTGGTAGAGCTCGGAGACCCGCTCGTCGAAGGTGATGCTGTACGACGTGCCGGGGGAGTCCCCGCCCTCCTGGTAGCCGCCGATCACGCCGACCACCGTGCCGCTCGCGGTGACCCACGGGCTGCCGCTGGTGCCGTCGGTGTAGCCGCCGCAGTCGAAGCGCTCCTGGGTGGCGCTCTGCGAGCTGGTCCGGGCCGCGCAGGTGATCGGCTCGTCGCTCTCGTTCGGGTAGCCGGTGACCGAGACGGACAGCCCGAAGCCCTGGCCGGTGCCGATCGGGTTGCCGCCGACCGCGTCCTCGACCTGCTGTCCGTCGACCGGGCCCACCGTGACGAACGCCACGTCGTACTCGGGATCGTCGTCGGCCGCCCAGCGCGGGTCCACGGTGACCGCCTGCACCGGCCAAGTCCCGTACGGGGTGGACCCGTTGCGGTAGCCGGGGGTGAACACCAGGCCGTCCAGCAGGCCGATCCGGCGGTTCTGCACGCAGTGCGCCGCGGTGACCAGCAGGTTGCGCCGGGGGCTGTGCACCACGCTCGCGGTGCAGGCCCGCGGGCCCTGCGCGGTGCGGATGGAGAGGGTGCCGATCCGGTCCCGGGCGGGGCTCTGCTGCGCGACCTCGGCCGCGGGCGCCCCGTCCTGCCCGCCGCAGGCGGTGCCGGCGGCCAGCAGCAGGGCGGCCAGCGCGGCCGTTCGTGCCGTACGCGCGGGCAGTGCCGGGCGGGAGGCCATCGGGGCTCCGTCTCGTTCCTCGGGGCGGGCACCGGGGCCGTGCGTTCCGCCGTTCGTGAGGAAGATCTACCAGGCCGGCGCCCGGCGGCGCCACTGCCGGGGCCCGCCCGCTGCCCGGTCAGCCGGTGGCGCGGTCGTACAGTGCCTGGACGCGGTCGCCGAAGTAGCTGCTGTACGAGGTGCCGGGGGTGCTCCCGCCCTCCTGGTAGCCGCCGATCACACCGACCACGGTGCCGGTCCTGGTGGCCGGGTCGAAGTCGGTGACCCAGGGGCTGCCGCTGGTGCCACCGGTGTAGTCGGGGCAGTCGATCCGCACCTGGGTGGGGCTCTGCTGGGTGGTGGTGTTGGCGCAGGTGATCGGGACCTCGCTGCTGCTCGGGTAACCGGTGACCTTCACCGGGAGCCGGTAGCCGCGGTTGACGCCCAGCCGGTTGGCACCGAGCACCTGCTGGACCTGCCGTCCGTTCTGCGCCTGGACGACCGCGAAGGCGACGTCCATGTCCGGGTCGGCGTGTTCGCTCCAGCCGTCGTCCACGGTGACGGCCAGCAGCGGCCAGACGCCGCTGGGGGTGTCGCCGTTGCGGTAGCCGGGGACGAACACCAGGTCGCTGCGGCGGCCGAGCTTCGGGTCCCAGACGCAGTGGGCTGCCGTGACGATGAGGTTGAGCCCGGCGCTGTCGACCACACTGGCGGTGCAGAAGTGGTCGCCGTCGGCGTTGCGGGTGAACACCGCGCCGACCAGGCCGTTGAGCACGGTGGGCTTGGCGGTGCGGGTGACTCCGGTGTGCCGGCCGACCGCGCCCTTGAGCCGCTGCCGGTTCCAGCCGTGGCTGTCGGCGGAGACGCCGGTGGGCGGTGCCGAGGTGACGCTGGGGGCGCCCCCGCCCGGCCCCGCCGCGGTGGTGCAGCCCGCCGCGGCCAGCACCAGTGTGAGCGCCGCGGCCGCCGTCCCCGTCCCACGTTTCGTCATCCGCCCAGGCTGCCCCGAACGGGTGCCCCGCCGCCACCCGGGCTGCGCCGCCCGGGAGGAGCGCACCGTCGCGCACCCAGGTCTGCCCCCCGGCGCGCACCACGGGTGATCGACCGGCTATGCTGCCCGGGACGGCCTCGCTGGGCCGTCTGCTGCTGCCGTGCCGACGACCGGCGCGCGCGGCGAACCGGGGCGGTAGCTCAGCCGGTTAGAGCAGGGGACTCATAATCCCTTGGTCGTGGGTTCGAGTCCCACCCGCCCCACTTCTTCTTGCCCCCGGCGGCTGTCGGCCCCTTTCAAAGGAGGCCTCTGACCAGCCCGGACGCCGGGTTCCGTCGAGTGGAACTGTAGGACAGGATCCCGCCCGCCGGGGTTTGCCACGCCGCAAAGACTGTGGGGCCGTCACCGTTCGCCGGTGACGGCCCCACAGTCTTGGGTGCGGCTCAGCGGAGCTTGACCGGCTCGACGGTCAGGTCGCCGCCCTGGTGGTGCAGCACGGAGACGGCCAGGTCCGGGAGCTTGCCCTTGGCGGCCATCGCCTTCAGGTCGGTGAGCAGCGGCGAGCCTTCGTCGAGGTAGAACCGCAGCGGGGTCGACGGCTTGGAGGCGGCGAGGTCCACGATGTCCTGGGCGCTGCGGCGGGTGATCGCCCATGCCCACAGTTGCGCGGTGCTGCCCTGGTTGCGGTTGAGCAGGGTCAGCCAGAGGTTGTCCTCGATCCCGGCCCAGTCCGGGGTGGTCTCGCCGTAGAGGCGGGCGCCGGCGAGGGAGACCTGCAGCCGGCCGTCCTGTTGGTGGTCGGAGTGAATGGCGGCGACCCGCTGGGCCAGTGCGAAGTGCGCGCCGTCGCCCCGCAGCAGGGTCCGCCCGGGGCTGCCCTGCCAGCCGGTCGGGCCGGAGTCCGGCCCGGCGTTGCTGAGGACGGTGAAGGCCAGGCAGCCCGCGACGGCGACCACGGGCACGCCCGAGCGGAACCGGGACCAGACGGTCCGCCGGGCGCCGGGGGCCGGTGCGGTGCTCGGCCCGGCGAGCGCGCGGCGGCCGAACGCGGGCAGCAGGGCGGCGGCGAAGCAGATCACCCCGACGACCATCAGCTGGTGGATCATCTTCTCGTAGAAGTACGAGGTGGTGCCCGTCGTGAGGAGCTGGTACTCCATCACGCCGAAGCAGAGCAGCGAGACCGCGGCGAGCGAGACCAGCGCGACCTTGCGCGCGCGGTTGGCGCGCGCGCTGCGGGTCAGCAGGCCCAGGAACGCGGCCGCCACGAGGGGGAAGAGCAGGTGGCGTCCGGCCGGGCTGATGGCGCCGGGAAGGGTCAGGACGTCCGCCGAACCGGCCGACCCGGCGTTGGTGTACGGCGGGAACAGCGCGAGGGCGCCGGTCACCGCGGCGGTGGCCAGCACGGCCGGCCAGTGCCGGAGGCAGTCCCGCCGGTGCATGACGGCCCAGGCGAGCACCACGGCTCCGACGGCCGGCAGCAGCAGGTAGTGGCCGAAGGAGATGCCGACGGTCAGGGCGCCGAGCGCGGTGATCTGCTCGTGGAAGCGGCTGAGCGGCCTGATCGCCAGGGCGATCAGCAGGGCGAACAGCCCGAGCGCGAAGATCTCGCTCAGGAAGCCGCGGGCCTGGAGCTGCGGCACCTCGCCGACGACCAGGTAGACGGCGGTGGGCAGTGCGAGGGCCAGGCCGCGCCAGCCGCGCAGCGCGTGGCCGGCGACCCGCTGCACCGCCCACAGGACGGCGACCGACAGACCGGCCGTGGCCAGGGCGAACAGCAGGACGAAGAACGACAGCTGGGCGAGCGCGGGGCCCTGGGTGGCACCGCCGTGCGCGAAGCTGGTGATCACGGCCATCGTCAGGTGACTGCCCTGCGGGTAGGTGGCGAGGCCGTCCGCGACGGTGGCGGCGGCCTCGCTCTTGTGCAGGGTGGTCAGGCCGCCCAGGCGCAGGATGGTGTCGTACAGCGCCGCGTGCCGGGCGAGGTCCTCGTACAGGATGATCAGGCCCAGCCGCTCGGTGGCGTTCCGGCGGACGATGGGGTACAGCGTGAACGCGACGGCCGCGGCCGCCGGCAGCAGCAGGGCGAGGTCCCGGGTGGGAACCAGTCGGCGCAGCCGCGCCCACAGTCGCTCGGCCCGTCCGGCGGGCCGGGGGCCCTGGAGGAGCAGGATCGCGATCAGCGGCACGGCGGTGGCCTCGGTGAGTGCCACCGGGTGCAGGCCCCACGGCCAGTAGCTGGCGAGCAGGCTGAGTGCGCAGGTCCAGCCGATCAGGACGCCGCCGGAGATCATCAGCCGGTCGAAGGCGGTGGCCCGGGAGCGGATGAGGGTCGCGGCGGCGAACCAGACCAGCCCGAAGCTGAGCAGATCGGCCGAGACCAGGTGGAACAGCGGCGGGAGGACCAGGAGGGCCGCGACGAGCCGGAGCTGTGCGGCGTCCGGCCGTTCGAACCGGGCCCATGGGCGCTGCCGCTCAGTCCCCGTGCCCGGGCTCGTTCTGTCCGGTGTGCCGATGGACTCGGCAAGCGCTGTCATGGATGCGATTCCCCACAAGTGATGCTGAGCCTTCAGAAAACAGGCGGTAAGTATCGGGGTGACAAGTCTGCCGTATCGGCGGCGTGCCCGGGGTGTCGGGGGGTCGTCCTCGTGCTGACGGGTGGCGTCGGCTCCAAGAAAAGTGATATCACTTTGCCATCGGATGCGGATGCTCGATGAAGGAGTCGCTCCCATGGCCACACCGCCTTTCGCCGTCGAGGACGGCCCTGTCCTGGACCTCCCGGCCCCCAAGATCACCGAACGGGTCATCGCCGGGGCGGCCGGCCTGCCGGTGCTCGGCGGCGCTCTGCTCGGCCTGCTCGCCGGGGTCGGCTCGTTCATCGTCGGCGCGGCCCAACTGGCCGTCCGCACCAACGCGTTGGGCATCGCCCTGATAGTCGCCGGACCGCTGCTGGTGCTCGGCTCGGTGCTGCTGATGTGCGGCCTGACGGTGGTCTCGCCCGGCCAGGCCCGGGTGGTCCAGCTGCTCGGCCGCTACCGGGGCACCATCCGCGCCGAGGGTCTGACCTGGCTGAACCCCTTCACCAGCCGCCGGCGGATATCCACCCGGATCCGCAACCACGAGACCGAGACCACCAAGGTCAACGACGCGGACGGCAACCCGATCGAGATGGCCGCCGTGGTCGTCTGGCAGGTCGAGGACACCGCGATGGCGGTCTTCGAGGTGGACGACTACGCCGACTTCGTCGCCATCCAGACCGAGACCGCCGTGCGGCACATCGCCACCAGCTACCCGTACGACGCCCACCACGAGGGCCAGTTGTCGCTGCGTGACGGTGCGGACGAGATCGCCCGCAAGCTCTCCGCCGAGATCTCCGCCCGGGTGGCCTTGGCCGGAGTGCGAGTCGTCGAGTCCAGGATCACCAGGCTCGCGTACGCTCCGGAGGTCGCCCAGGTGATGCTCCAGCGTCAGCAGGCCGGGGCCGTGGTCGCGGCGCGCAGGCTGATCGTCGAGGGCGCCGTCGGCATGGTCGAGGAAGCGCTGGACCGGCTCGCCGAACGCGATGTCGTGGACCTGGACGAGGAGCGCAAGGCCGCCATGGTGAGCAACCTCCTGGTGGTGCTCTGCGGCGACCGCGGCACCCAGCCCGTCGTGAACACGGGCTCCCTCTACCAGTAAAGGCGAGGCCTTGGCGACGGAACGGAAGAAGCTCCTGTTGCGACTGGATCCTTCGGTTCACGACGCACTCGCCCGATGGGCCGCGGACGACCTGCGCAGCACCAACGCGCAGATCGAGTTCCTGCTCCGCCGCGCCCTCGCCGACGCGGGCCGGATGCCCGGCGGCGCGGCCCGGCTTCCCCGGCGCGGACGCCCGCCCAAGGAGAGCCCGCCCGAGGACGCCCCGGCCGAGGACGGCCCCGCCGAGAACAGCCCCGAGCGAGGCGGCTCCGACGGGAGCTGACCGGAGGCCGGGCACACGAAGACCCTTCGGAGACCGACATGGACCTGCCCGTCACCCTCCCCGAGAAGCTGTACCTGCTCGCCTACGACCCGCGGCGCGGACGGACCACCCAGCACTCCTCGCTCAACCTGCTGCTGCAGGCGGCGGCGCTGACCGAGCTGTTGCGCCGGGGCCTGCTGTACGAGGAGGGCCGCAAGGCCGTCGCCCGGGTCCGCGCCGGCGACGCCGAGACCGGCCTCGACCCTTACAGCGCCCGCCTGTTGGGCCAGATCCGGAGGAGTCGGCCGCAGAGCTGGAGCTCGTGGGTCGGCCGGGCCAGGAGCGTCGGGCGCGACCAGCCGATCCGCTGCGTCCGGGACGGCCTGGTGGACTCCGGCCGGATCGCCCTCCGGCCGCACCGGGTGGCCGGGTTGTTCCCGGTGGCCCTGGTCACCCTGGACGACCCCGGGGCCCGCGAGGCGCTGGTGGCCTCCGTCACCGGGGCGCTGAAGGGACCGCTCAGCCGGGTCGACCCGGCCGACGCGGCGCTGACCGCCCTGGTCGCGGCGGGGAAACTCCGCTCGGCCCTGAGCACCAGGGAGCGCAGGGAGTACCGCGGCCGGATCGGGAAGCTGGCCCCGGCGGCCGGCCCGGTCCCGCGCGCGCTCGGCAGGGCCCTGGCCTGGCGGATGGCCGGCCACGCGGCGGAGAGCGCGGCCGTGGGCTGACGGGCCGTCCACGGGGGTGCCGGCCCGTCCCCGGTGCGCGGAGCCCGGACGCCGGTCAGGCGTCCCGGCTCCGCGCGTGCGCCTAAGCTGGCCGGGTGCTCGAACCCGCCCTGCTGCCGACCCCGCTGGTGGACTGCACCGACGAGGCCTTCGCCCGGGCCGGGGTGGAGCTGCGGCTGAAGCGGGACGACCTGCTGCACCCGACCGTCCCCGGCAACAAGTGGCGCAAGCTGGCGCCCAACCTGGCCGCCGCCGTGGAGCAGGGCCACACCCGGCTGCTGACCTTCGGCGGCGCGTACTCGACCCACCTGCGGGCCGTCGCGGCCGCCGCCGGGGCGCTCGGGCTGGAGAGCGTCGGGCTGGTCCGCGGCGAGGAGCTGGCCGACCGGCCGCGCAACTGGTCGCTGCGGGCCGCCGAGGCGGCCGGGATGCGGCTGGAGTTCCTGACCCGGGCCGAGTACCGGGAAGCCACCGGCCGGGCCGAGGCGGAGCACGGCACGGACGCCCTGCTCCGCCGCTGGGGCCGCTGCCTGGTGCTCCCGGAGGGCGGCTCCAATGCCCTGGCCGCCGTCGGCGCGGCCGCGATCCCGGCCGAACTGCCCGATCTCGGCGAGCGGGACGTGGTCTGCTGCCCGGTCGGCACCGGCGGCACCCTGGCCGGCATCGCGGCCGGCCTGCCGGCGGGCGCGCGGGCGCTCGGGGTGGCCGTGCTGCGCGGCGGCGAGGGTTACCTGGAGGCCGAGGTCGCCCGGCTGCACCGGGCCGCCTACGGGCGAGGGTTCGGCAACTGGCGGATCGACCACGCGCACCACGGCGGCGGCTACGGCAGGGTCCCGGCCGAACTGGCCGGCTTCGCCGAGCGGTTCGAGCGCCGCCACGGCATCCCGCTGGAGCGCCGCTACGTCGCCAAGCTGCTCGCCGCGCTGGCCGACCTGACGGCGGGGGGCGTCTTCCCGCGCGGCACCCGCCTCACCGCCGTCGTCACCGGGCTGCCGGATCCGCAGTAGCGGCCCGGCCGGCCGTGGGTCAGCCGTCGGCCGCGGGCCGGGCGGTCAGCCGAAGGTCAGGTCGGCGCACGGGTCGGTGTCGGCGTTGCGGGTGTTCTCCGCTATGCCGGTGGGGATGCCGCTCGGGGCGGCGCCGGGGGTGCTGCCCGCCGTGGTGCCGGCCGGGGCACCGGGCGCCGGGCTCGGGGCGGTCACCGAGTCGGGCGCCGGGCTCGGGGCGGTCACCGAGTCGATCCGGGTGCCCGCCGTGCGCTCGTCGGGGCCGATGGTGACGGTGATCGCCTCCGAGCCGGGGGACTCGACGACCTTGGCGCCGGGGAAGAGCGCGGCGACCTGGTCGGCGGCGGCCTTCAGCGCGGGGTCGTAGGCGACCCGGGTGGCCCGCTGCCCGGGGGCGTTGGGGCCGAGCGTGATGTTCTGGAAGCCGCGCGCCTTGAGCGTCTCGGCGCCGGAGCCGGCCACGCCGGGCGTGCCGGTCCCGTTGACCACGGTGATCGGCGTCGCGGCCTGCTCCGGGGTGAGCGGGGCGGTCGGAGCGGCGGGGCCGGCGGTGGGGGAGGAGGTCACCTGGCCCGTCCCGGCGGTGCTCTGCCCGTCCAGGGTGCGGTCCTCGCGCAGCAGCTTCCAGAGGGTGTCGGCGTCCGGCTGGACCAGCCGCACCCGGTCGCCGGCGAACCGCCAGGGGGCGGTGACGAAGGAGACGTCGGAGAGCTTGATGTCCTGGACCGAGCGGGCGAAGTCCACCAGCTTCATCGCGGTGCCCAGCCCCTCGTCCACGGTGAGCGACTTGGTGGCCGCGTCGGCCAGCGGCAGCAGGGTGGGCAGCGAGAAGCCCTGGCCCTGCACCTTCTTGATCATTGAGGAGAGGAAGGCCTGCTGGCGCTTCATCCGGCCTATGTCGGAGTTGTCGCCGATGCCGTGGCGGGCCCGCAGGTAGTCCACCGCGGACTGCCCGGAGAGCTTCTGGAGGCCCTTCTTGAGGTGGATGCCGTACTCGTTGACGTCGTTGGGCACGCAGGCCTCCACGCCGCCCACGGCGTCCGACATCGCGGCCGCGCCCTTGAAGTCGACCACGACGGTGTGGTCGATCCGCAGCCCGGTGAGCTTTTCGACGGTGTTCTGGGTGCAGGCCGGATTGCCCTTCTCGGCCAGGCCCACGGTGAAGGCGGAGTTGAACATCTGGTCGGTCTTCGGCGCCGTCCAGGTGCCGTTCGGCAGCTTGCAGGACGGGATGGTGACCAGGGTGTCGCGGGGTATCGAGACGCCGACGGCGTGCTTGTGGTCGGCGTAGATGTGCACCAGGATCGCGGTGTCCGAGTGGCCGACGCCCTCGTCACCGCCGCCCAGCGAGTCGTTGCCCCCGTCGCGGGTGTCCGAGCCGAGCAGCAGCACGTTGACGGGGACGGAGGCGCCCGGGCTGGCCGGGACGGGGGCCGGCGGGCGCTCGGTGGCGACGCCGCCCGAGTCGAAGGTGGTGATGTTGTTGTCCAGCCGGTGGTAGAACCAGGCTCCGGCGCCCACGACCGACAGCACCAGTACGGCGGCCAGGCCGATGGCGGTCCGCAGGTAGCGGCGCCGACGCGTGCTGCTGCTCATCCTCTGTGCCCCCCGTCTTCAGGTTTCTCGCGTTCGATGTTCGAACGTTAGACGCTCCGGGAGGCGGTTCGGTTACCCCCCCGGGGCCAACGGGCAGCCCCCGGGGTCTGTGATGCTGGTCACGCACCCGGGCCGGAGGCGCCCGCGAGCATCCGCCGGAGCAGGTCGCGCAGGGCCGTCCGCTCCTCCGGGCCGAGCGCGGCCAGCGGCTCGCGTGCGAAGTTCAGCGACTCGCGCAGCTCCTCGGAGGCGGCCGAGCCGGTGTCGGTGGCGGCGACCAGCTTGACCCGGCGGTCCTGCCGGTCGGCCTCACGGGTGACGAAGCCGCGGGATTCGAGCCGGTCGACGATGCCGGTGATGTTGGACGGCTCGCAGCTGAGCGTCTGGGCGATCTGGCGCATCGGCATCGGTCCGCGCCGCAGCAGGGCGAGCACCTTGGCCTGGGCGCCGGTGAGCGAGCGGGCGGCGGCGGCGTCCTCGTACTCGCGGTGGAACAGTGCGACCAGGTTGGCCATCAGGTCGACGACCTCGCGGGTGATCTCGTCGGGCTGCGGCGTGGCGTCCTGGATCGGCTGAGTGTCCATGGTCCAGAGTCTACCTGAAAAGTTGACAAGATGAACCTTTCATGCTCATCGTTACTTAAGTTGCTCAACTTTTCATGCACCTGAACCGCACCTGAACCGCAAGGAGTGCCCCCGATGGCAGAGCAGGCCGCCGTCCCCGCGACCGCCCGTGAATGGCACCTCGCCGCCCGCCCGCAGGGCTGGCCGGTGTCGGCCGACTTCGCCCTGGTCGAGGCCCCGGTCCGGACCCCGGGCCCGGGCGAGATCCTGGTCCGCAACGCCTACCTCTCGGTGGACCCGTACATGAGGGGCAGGATGAACGACGCGAAGTCGTACGTCCCGCCGTTCCAGCTGGGCCAGGCCATGGACGGCGGTGCGGTCGGCCACGTCATCGCCTCCGGGGCCGAGGGCTTCGCCCCGGGCGACGCGGTGCTGCACGGGCTCGGCTGGCGCGAGTACGCCACCCTGGACGCTCGGCACGCGGTCAAGGTCGACCCGGCCGCCGCCCCGCTCTCCGCCTACCTCGGCGTGCTCGGCATGCCCGGCCTGACCGCCTACGCCGGCCTGCTCGCCGTCGGCGGCCTCAAGGAGGGTGACAAGGTCTTCGTCTCCGGCGCGGCCGGCGCCGTCGGCTCGCTGGTTGGCCAGATCGCCAGGCTCAAGGGCGCCTCGCTGGTGGTCGGTTCGGCCGGCTCGGCGGAGAAGGTGGCCAAGCTGGTGGACGAGTACGGCTTCGACGCGGCCTTCAACTACAAGGACGCCCCGGTCGCCCAGCAGCTCGCCGAGGCCGCCCCGGAGGGCATCGACCTCTACTTCGACAACGTCGGCGGCGACCACCTGGAAGCCGCGATCGGTGCGCTGAACGTGCACGGCCGCGCGGTGCTCTGCGGCGCCATCGCCCAGTACAACGACACCACCGCGCCCGCCGCCCCGCGCAACCTCGCGCTCGCCATCGGCAAGCGGCTGCGCCTGGAGGGCATGCTGGTGCGCGACCACGCCGGGCTCCAGCCGCAGTTCGTCGCCGAGGTGGGCGGCTGGCTGACGTCCGGTGAACTGCGCACCGAGGAAACCGTGGTGGACGGCTTCGAGAACGCCGCCGAGGCCTTCCTCGACCTGCTGCGCGGCGTCAACACCGGCAAGATGGTCGTCCGCCTGGACAGCTGACGCCACGTCAGGAACACCGACCGCCCCGCCGCCCCGACCGGGCGGCGGGGCGGTTTGCCGTGGACGGTTCGCGGCCGGGCGCGGGCGGTCCGGTCGCATTACCGTATTCCGGCCGGATCCGATAGTGCGTCATCCATCCTGCGGCGCCGCGCGGTACGGTGGTCCCGCCGGCGATGGGGCCGTTCGGGGGAGAGATCCGGCCGAGGGGTAGACCTCGTTGAGGATTCGACTAGCATTGAGCGAAAGCCTGTCCGTTTTGCTCAATTTAGTAGCTTAATGTCGGCTAACGTGGGTAACTGCGGATCAACTGCAGGCACGAGGCAGCTGGGGAAGGCGACCCTCGTCCACAGCCTGGAGGTCCCGGTGACGACACGTGGAGTTCTGTACATCCACTCCGCGCCCCGCGCGCTGTGCCCGCACGTCGAGTGGGCCGTCGCGGGGGTGCTCGGTGTGCGGGTGAGCCTGGACTGGATCCGCCAGCCGGCCGCACCCGGGCATTGGCGTGCCGAGCTCTCCTGGCAGGGGGAGCCCGGTACGGCTTCGAAGCTCGCCTCCGCGCTGCGCGGGTGGCAGCTGATGCGGTACGAGGTGACCAGCGAGCCCTGCGCCACGGCGGAGGGGGAGCGGTACAGCAGCACGCCCTCGCTCGGCATCTTCCACGCCGTCACGGGCATCCACGGCGACATCCTGATCCCCGAGGACCGGTTGCGCGCCGTCCTGCTGCGCGCCCGCAGCGAGGGGGCCGACCTGGAGGCCGAGATCGCCCGGCTGCTCGGCAAGCCCTGGGACGACGAGTTGGAGCCGTTCCGGTACGCGGGCGAGGGCGCGCCGGTGCGCTGGCTGCACCAGGTGGTCTGAGGCCGCCCAGGAGGATGAGGTCCGGCAGGCACGACGAAGGGGCCGGCGCTCGCGGAGAGCGCCGGCCCCTTCGTCGTGGGCGTCAGCGGGTGCGGAAGGCCAGCACCACGTTGTGGCCGCCGAAACCGAACGAGTTGTTCAGCGCGGCGATCCGGCCCTCGGGCAGCTTGCGGCTCTCGTCGCGGACGATGTCGGCGTCCACGTCGTCGTCCAGCTCGTCCACGTTGATGGTCGGCGGGGCGACCCGGTGGTGCAGGGCCAGCACGGTGGCGACGGTCTCGACGCCGCCGGCGCCGCCCAGCAGGTGGCCGGTCATCGACTTGGTGGCCGAGACGGCGATGTGGTCGAGGTCGTCGCCCAGCTCCTTGCGCAGCGCCTTCAGCTCGGCGGTGTCGCCCTGCGGGGTGGAGGTGGCGTGCGCGTTGACGTGCACGATCTCGGCCTTGTCCAGCTCGTTGCGCTCGAACAGGTCGGCCAGCGCGCGGGCCACGCCGGCGCCGGTCGGCTCGGGCTGGGCGATGTGGTGGGCGTCCGAGGACAGGCCCTGGCCCACGGCCTCGCAGTAGATCCGGGCACCGCGCGCCTCGGCGTGCTCGACCGACTCCAGCACGACCACACCGGCGCCCTCGCCCAGCACGAAGCCGTCGCGGGCCTTGTCGTACGGGCGGGAGGCGCGCTGGGGGTCGTCGTTGTTCTTGGACATCGCCATCATGTTGGCGAACGCGGCGATCGGCAGCGGGTGGATCGCCGCCTCGGTGCCGCCGGCCACCACGACGTCGGCGCGGCCGGTGCGGATCATCTCGATCGCGTAGCCGATCGCCTCGGCGCCGGAGGCGCAGGCGGAGACGGGGGTGTGCACACCCGCGCGGGCGCCGACCTCCAGACCGACGTTGGCCGCCGGGGAGTTGGGCATCAGCATCGGGACGGTGTGCGGGGAGACCTTGCGGGCGCCCTTCTCCTTCAGCACGTCGTACTGGTCGAGGAGGGTGGTCACGCCGCCGATGCCGGAGGCGATGACGGTGCCCAGACGCTCGGGGGCGAGCTTGGAGGACTCGTCGGTGGCGGGGGTCTCGAAGCCGGCGTCGGCCCAGGCCTCCCGGGCGGCGATCAGCGCGAACTGGGCCGAGCGGTCCAGCTTGCGGGCCAGCGGCCGGGGCAGGATCTCGCCCGGCTCGACGGCGGTCCTCGCCGCGATCTTGACGGGCAGGTCCTCGGCCCACTCCTCGGTCAGGGCCGACACGCCGGACCTGCCGGCGAGGAGGCTCTCCCAGGTGGTGGCGGCGTCGGCGCCCAGCGGCGTGAAGGCGCCGATACCCGTGACGACCACGGTGCGGTTTTCAGCGGTCACTGGTTTCTTCTTCTCTCACGTGTGCGGGGGTCGGCGGGGTGCCGAGGACGGGCCCGGCCGGGCGCCCTGGTGAGGGCGTCCCGGCCGGTGGGGTCGGCCAGGCTCCACGAGCCCGGCCGACCGGTCAGCCTTCGCCGGCGTACGGGACGCCGGACGGGCTGGCCGAGTCGAACGAGTCGATCGCTCAGGCGTTGAGGATGTAGTTCACCGCGTCGCCGACGGTCTTCAGGTTCTTGACCTCGTCGTCCGGGATCTTGACGTCGAAGCGCTCCTCGGCGGCCACGACGACCTCGACCATGGACAGCGAGTCGACGTCCAGGTCGTCGGTGAAGGACTTGTCGAGCTGGACGTCCTCGGTCGGGATGCCGGCGATCTCGTTGACGATCTCGGCGAGACCTTCCAGGACCTCTTCCTGGGTAGCCATACTGGCTGCTCCTCTTCGGTGTTGAGCGTGTCCGGCCGGCGGCCGGACACAGGCTGTGGATTGGGCGAATGCGCCTAGGGGAGAGTAACGACTGCCGCGGCGTACACGAGACCCGCCCCGAACCCGATGATCAGGGCCAGGTCCCCGCTGTGGGCCTCACCGCTCTCCAGCATGCGCTCCATCGCCAGGGGGATGGAGGCCGCGGAGGTGTTGCCGGTCTCGGCGATGTCGCGGGCGACGGGCACCGAATCCGGCAGCTTGAGAGCCTTGATCATGGCATCCGTGATCCGCATGTTGGCCTGGTGGGGGATGAACGCACCGAGCTGGTCGGCGGTGATCCCGGCGGCGTCCAGCGCCTGCTGGGCCACCTTGGCCATTTCCCACACCGCCCAGCGGAAGACCGGCTGGCCGTCCATCCGCAGGGCCGGCCACTTGGGGTCCTCGCCCGCGCCGTTGACCGCGTCGGACTTGGCGAAGGCGGTGTCCCAGGCCTCGGTCTGGGTGATGAGGTCGGCCTGCGAGCCGTCCGAACCCCAGACCAGCTTGCCGATGCCGGGCGTGTCGGACGGACCGATGACCGCGGCGCCGGCCCCGTCGCCGAAGATGAAGGCGGTGGAGCGGTCCGACTGGTCGGTCAGGTCGCTGAGCCGCTCGACACCGATGACCAGCACGTACTCGGCGTTGCCGCCGCGGATCATGCCGTCGGCCAGGCCCAGGCCGTAGCCGAAGCCGGCACAGGCGGCCGAGATGTCGAAGGCCGGGGCGGTGCCGCAGCCGAGCCGCTCGGAGATCTCGGTGGCGATCGCGGGGGTCTGCTTGAAGTGCGAGACGGTCGAGACGATCACGCCGCCGATCTGCTCGGGGGAGATCCCGGCCTGGGCGATGGCCTTGCCGGCCGCCTGGACGGACATCTCGGCGACGGACTCGTCCGGGCCGGCCCAGCGGCGCTCGGCGATCCCGCTGCGGGTGCGGATCCACTCGTCCGAGGAGTCGATCCACTCCAGGACCTCGGAGTTGGGGATCACCCGGACCGGACGGTAGCCGCCGACACCGAGGATGCGCGAGTACTGCGCGCCGCTCACCGGACGGATCTGGGGCTTCGTCATGCCTGTGTCTCCTGCTCCTGACCGCCGTGCTCCGCGACGAGCTCGCGGGCCTTGTCCAGATCGGCGGGGGTCTTGAGGGCGAGCGTGGCCACACCCTTGAGGTTGCGCTTGAGCAGTCCGGTGAGGGTGCCCGCGGGGGACAGCTCGATCACGGCCGTCGCGCCCAGCTGCCCGAGGGTCTCCATGCAGAGGTCCCAGCGGACCGGGTTGGAGACCTGCGACACCAGGCGCGCCAGCACCTCGGCGCCGGAGTCCACGACCGCGCCGTCCTTGTTGGAGACGTAGCGGACCTGCGGATCGGCCGCGGTCAGGGTCGGGGCCAGCGCGGCCAGCCGCTCGACGCCCGGGGCCATGTGCTCGGTGTGGAAGGCGCCGGCCACCTTGAGGGCGATCAGCTTGGCGCGGGTCGGCGGGTCCGCCTTCAGCGCCTCCAGCTGGGCCAGCGTGCCCGCGGCGACGATCTGGCCGCCGCCGTTGTTGTTGGCCGGGGTCAGGCCGTGCTCGGCGAGCTTTGCCGTGACCTCCTCCGGCTCGCCGCCGAGCACCGCGAGCATGCCGGTCTCGGTGACGGCGGCGGCCTCGGCCATGGCCCGGCCGCGCTCACGCACGAAGGTCAGCGCGTCGTGGGCGGTGAGCACTCCGGCACCGGCGGCGGCGGTGATCTCACCGACGCTGTGGCCGGCCACGGCGCCGACCAGCTTGCGGGCGGCGTCCTCGTCCGGGAACAGCTCCCGGGCGGTCACCAGACCGGCCGCGACCAGCAGCGGCTGGGCGACGGCGGTGTCCTTGATCTCCTCGGCGGACGCCTCGGTACCGGCGTGCACCAGGTCGAGCCCGGCGACCTCCGACCAGCCGCGCAGGCGGTCGGCGACGCCGTCGAGCTCCAGCCAGGAGCTGAGGAAACCGGGGGACTGGGCACCCTGTCCAGGGGCGACGATTACGAGCACGGTTCAACCCTCTCTCGCCAGGCGCCCAGGGGCGGGTAGGCGACGGTAACGAAGAAAACCATCCGGGATTGTATGGTCCCTACACTCCGGCTCAGCCGGGCTCGCCGACGGCGTCCAGCCGGCCGAGGGCCAGCGCGATCCGCAGAGTGAACGCCGAACGCACGTCGGAGGGGGCGTACCCCGTGACGTCAGTCACACGTCGCAGCCGGTAGCGCACCGTGTTGGGGTGGACGAAGAGCATCCGGGCCGCGCCCTCCAGAGAAGAGGCCTGCTCCAGGTAAACGCTCAGCGTCTCCAACAGGGCGGAGCCGGCCTCGTCCAGCGGTGTGTAGATCTCCTCCACCAGCTGACGGCGCGCGGCCTGATCGCCGGCCAGCGCCCGCTCCGGCAGCAGGTCGTCGGCCAGCACCGGGCGGGGGGCGTCCGGCCAGGCGGCGCAGGCACGCAGGCCGGCCGCGGCGGCGTGGGCCGAGCGGGTCGCGGAGAGCAGGTCGGGCACGGTCGGGCCGACCACCACCGGACCGGGGGCGAACTGGCCGATCAGCGCCCGGGCCGCGTGCACCGGCTCCTTCTCGCCGCCGACCACGACCACCAGGCGCTTGCCCAGCACCCCGGTCAGCACGTTCAGCTTGGCGTACCGGGCGGCCCGCCGGATCGCCTCGACCACCAGCTCGCTGTCGCCGTCCGGCGCGCTGCCCATCACCACCCGGACCTGGCTGGGCTGGCCCCAGCCGAGCGCCGCGGCGCGGGAGAGCACGCCCTCGTCGGCGTCGCCGGACAGCAGCGAGTTGACCACCAGCGCCTCCAGCCGGGCGTCCCAGGCGCCGCGCGCCTCGGCGGCCTGGGCGTACACCTGGGCGGTCGCGAAGGCGATCTCCCGGGCGTAGACCAGCACCGACTCGCGCATGTCCGCCTCGTCGCCGGGGGCGGCCACCTCCTCGATGGCCTCCTCCATCACCTCGATCGTGGTGCGGATCAGTTCGACGGTCTGGCGCAGGGTGATCGCCCTGGTCAGCTCGCGCGGGGCGGTGCCGAAGACGTCGGTGGAGATCGCCTGGGCCGTGTCCGGGTGGCGGTACCACTCGGTGAAGGCGGCGATGCCCGCCTGGGCGACCAGTCCGATCCAGGACCGGTGCTCCGGAGGCATCCGCCGGTACCAGCCGAGCTGGTCGTCCATCCGGGAGATCGCGGCGGTGGCCAGCTTTCCGGAGGACTTCTCCAGCCGCTTGAGCGTCGCCGCCCGGCGCTCGGCGCGCTCGGCGGCGTTTCTGCGCTCCTGCGCGGTCAGACGGGGTGCCGCGCGGCCGGGGCGGTCACGGCCCGGCCGGGCGGCCGGGCTCTTCCCGGTGGGCTCGGGTACGGGGCTGGGACTGGGTTCGTTCTTGGAGTTCGCGGAAGCGGCTGGCACAAGGACAAGACTGCCTCACGAGAGTGACTGCTCGTGCACACACCCCGGTGCAGCGGCGCGGTGGCAAGAGTCACACCCCGGGCCCCAGCCACTACGGTGGGGGCGTGAACGAAGCCGCCGACCGTCCCCGCGCCGACCTGCGCCGCACCGCCGAGCGCTACCGCTCCGCCCCGGCCGAGGGCGTCGAGACCAGGCACGCGTTCTCCTTCTCCGGCCACTACGACCCGAAGAACACCCACTTCGGCGCGCTGCTCGCGTGCAACGAGGAACTCCTCGCCCCCGGCGCCGGGTTCGAGGAGCACAAGCACCGGGACACCGAGATCCTCACCTGGGTGCTGGAGGGCGCGCTGGCCCACCGGGACTCGCACGGCCACAGCGGAGTGGTCCGCCCCGGGATGGTCCAGCACCTCAGCGCCGGCTCCGGCGTCACCCACACCGAGCGCAACGTCGGCGGCGCCACCGGGCCGGTCCGCTTCGTCCAGATGTGGCTCCAGCCTGACGCGTTCGACGCGCCCCCCGCGTACGGCCTGCGCAAGGTGGAACCGGCGGACGGCGGGTTGACGCTGCTCGCCTCCGGGCTGGAGCGCGACGCCGGGACGGACGCCCTGCGGCTGCGCCGCAGCGACGCCGCGCTCTGGCTGGCCACCGCCGGGCCGTGGCAGCCGCTGCCGCCGCTGCCCGAGGCACCCTGGCGGTACGCGCACCTGACGGCCGGCTCGCTGGGCTACCGGACCGTTCCGGGGCCCAAGGGCGGCGGCCGCTCGATGGTTCCGGGCGACAGCGTCCGGATCACCGGCGAGGCCTTCGCTGACCCGGCAGCGGGCGGGACCGGCGCCGAACTCCTGCTCTGGGAGATGCACTCGCCGGTCTCGTACGGCTAGCGCCCCAGCTCCGCGAGCACCGCGTCCGAGAAGGCCGGCCAGGCTTCGACCGCCCACGGCCCGAAATCCCGGTCGGTGAGCGCGATGCAGGCCGCGCCGGCCTGCGGGTCGACCCACAGGAAGGTTCCGGACTGGCCGAAGTGCCCGAAGGTTCCGGGGGAGTTGGCGGTGCCGGTCCAGTGCGGGCTCTTGCCGTCGCGGATCTCGAAGCCGAGGCCCCAGTCGTTCGGGCGTCGGTGGCCGTAGCCGGGCAGCACGCCGCTGGTGCCGGGGAAGGCGACCTCGCGGGTGGCGTGCCGGACGGTGGACGGGTCCAGCAGCTCGGGCGCCTGGAGCTCGGCGGCGAACCGGGCGAGGTCGGCGACGGTGGACAGGCCGCCGGCGCCGGCCGGGGACTTGTGCGAGGTGTGGATCAGGGTGTCGGCCATGCCCAGCGGTTCGAACACCGCCTCGGCGACGTAGCGCGAGAACTCGATCCCGGCGGCCTCGGACAGCGCCCGTGCC
This sequence comes from Kitasatospora sp. NPDC093102, assembly GCF_040683915.1. NCBI lineage: Bacteria > Bacillati > Actinomycetota > Actinomycetes > Kitasatosporales > Streptomycetaceae > Kitasatospora > Kitasatospora sp. NPDC093102. The sequence continues at coordinate 66,384 of NZ_JBFBFA010000002.1, forward strand.
AGCGCGTCGAAGCCCGCGTTGGAGTAGAGCCGGCGGTTGCCGGGCTCGGCGAACACCCGGTCCTCGTCGAAGCCCAGACCGGAGGTGTGTGCGAGCAGGTGGCGGACGGTCGACCCGGGCGGTCCGGCCGGGTCGTCCAGCTCGAACACGCCCTCCTCGACGGCGACCAGCGCCGCGTAGGAGGTGAGCAGCTTGGTCACCGAGGCGAGCGGGAACAGGTGCTGCTGCGGCCCGTGCGCGCCCAGCACCGCGCCGTCCGCGGCCCGCACCACGGCCGCCGCGGCATGGGGCACCGGCCAGTTCTCGATCATCCGCAAGCTCTCCATGGGCCCGACTCTAGTCGCCGGGAAATTCGCCGGAAAAGGTGGTGGCGGGACCACCCGGATGTCGGGCTTGCTTGGAGTGCACTCCAACTCGGTAGCGTCGTTCACGTCGCACAGGACAAGGGGAAACGAGCGATGGCCGCACCCGCACGCATCGAGATCGACCTGCGCAGCTGCTCGGAGGTGTTCAGCCGCCCGATGGGCGATCCGGACCGGACGCCGAGGCACACCATCAGCGAGGTCGCCGAGGCGAGCGGGCTGACCGACCACACCCTGCGCTGGTACGAGCGGATCGGCCTGCTGGACCCGGTCGACCGGGCGGCCGGCGGCCGGCGCCGCTACTGCGACGCCGATCTGCACCGGCTGGCCTTCCTGGGCCGGCTGCGGCTGACCGGCATGTCCGTGGCGGACATGCTCAAGTACGTGGACATGGCCCGCCAGGGCGAGCGGACCTACCGGGAGCGGCAGCAGCTCCTGGAGGCCCAGCGCGAGGAGGTCCGGCAGCGGATCGCCGACCTCCAGGCCACCCTCGCCGTCCTCGACTACAAGATCGATCTCTATGCCGGGAAGGCCGCCGACGGCGTCGGCGCCCCCGTCCAATGCCAGAACATCCGAGCAGAGGAAGAGCAGAGCGCATGACTCAGACCGTCCTTCCCACCGTCGAACTCGGCACCGGCGGCCCACTGGTGGGCGTCCAGGGCCTCGGCTGCATGGGCATGAGCGAGTTCTACGGCCCCACCGACGCCGACGAGGCGCTCGCCACCCTGGACGCCGCGCTGGAGACCGGCGTCACCCTCTTCGACACCGCCGACATGTACGGCTCCGGCCGCAACGAGGAGCTGATCGGCCCCTTCGTCCGGGCCAACCGGGACAAGGTGGTGATCGCCACCAAGTTCGCCGTCATGCGCTCCGAGGAGGACGGCTCCGTCCGCGGCATCAGCAACGACCCGGCGTACATCCGGACCGCGGTGGACGCCTCGCTGCGCCGCCTCGGCGTGGACGAGATCGACCTGTACTACATGCACCGCCGCGACCCGGCCGTGCCGCTGGCCGACTCGGTCGGCGCCATGGCCGAGCTGGTGCAGGCCGGCAAGGTGCGCCACCTCGGCCTGTCCGAGGTGACCGGTGCGGAGCTGCGCGAGGCCCACGCGATCCACCCGATCGCCGCGCTCCAGTCCGAGTGGTCGGTGTTCGCCCGCGACGTCGAGCGCACGGCGGTGCCGGCCGCGGCGGAGCTGGGCGTCGCCTTCGTGCCGTACTCGCCGCTCGGGCGGGGCTTCCTGACCGGCGCCTTCCAGGACGCCAAGGAGCTCTCGGCGGACGACTACCGCCGCACCAGCCCGCGCTTCACCGGCGACAACGCGGCCGCCAACGCCGAACTGCTCGACCCGCTGCGGGAGATCGCGGCGGCCCGCGGCGTGACGCTCGCCCAGGTCGCGCTGGCCTGGGTGCACCGGCAGGCCGAGGTGCACGGGCTGGCCGTCGTGCCGATCCCGGGCACCCGCAAGCGCAGCCGGCTCGCCGAGAACACCGCGGCGGCGACGCTGCGGCTGACCGCCGAGGAGCTGGCGCTGCTGGAGCCGGTGGCCGGCCGGGTCGTGGGGAACCGCTACGCGGACATGAGCTCCACCTCGGCGGCGCGGGAGTAGCGGGCACCCACACCCCGGGGGAGCCGGTTCACGCTCCCCCGGGGCCGTGGCCGGGTTCAGACCGTACGGCCCGTCCAGGCGGCCAGCCGGGTGTGCACGTCGGCGTCCTCGGCGACCGGCCGGACGGCGGCGAACGGGACGCCCGGCACCCGCTGCTCGGCCGGCAGCACGAACTCGGCGATGGCCAGCGCGGTCCGCGCGAGGTCGTCGTCCAGGGCGAAGCCGTTGCCGAGGCCGGCGGCGATGTCCCAGGAGTGGGTCACCAGCTCCATCAGGTAGCCGCCGACCGCCACCGCGCCGGGCACCTCGCCCCAGGGGGCGACGGTCGGGCGGCCGAGCTTGGCGTCGTCCGCCCAGGCGGCGGCCACCCGGGTGCGGGCCCGGCCCAGCGCGGCCGGCCAGCCCTCGTCCGAGGGGTCCTCGATGGCGGCCACGACGTCCTCGGCGTGGCCGCCCTCGCCCATGTACGCGAACCGGTGGATGCCGCCGACCACGTGGTTCAGCAGCTGACGCAGCGTGAACTCGGCGCAGGGGGTGGGGCGGTCGAGGTCGGCCGGGGTGATCGTGGCGAACAGCTTCTCCAGCTGGTCGAGGGCGGTCAGGTACTGCGGGCGGGCATCCTGGACGGCGGTCATCTGCGCTCAACTCCCTGGTATCGGGTGGTCTTTCGGGCTCGGAACGCAATCTCCCAGTAAAACCTGACAACTACCGTCAGGATTACTGGGATTCTTGGGACATGAAGGCCGACCGCCTGCTCTCGATCCTCCTGCTGCTCCAGACCCGCGGCCGGGTGCCCGCCACCGAACTCGCCGAGCGGCTGGAGGTGTCCGTCCGCACCATCTACCGCGACGTCGAGTCGCTCTCCGCCGCCGGGGTGCCGGTGTTCACCGAGCGCGGGCGGCACGGCGGCATCGGCCTGCTGCCCGGCTACCGCACCGACGTCACCGGCCTGACCGCGGACGAGGCCCGGGCGCTGTTCGTGCTCTCCGCCCAGGGTGCGCACAGCGACCTCGGGCTGGACGGTGCGCTCGGCTCGGCGCTGCGCAAGGTGATGGCGGCGCTGCCCGCCCCGCACCGGCCGGCCGCCGAGCGGATCAGCGAGCGGATCCTGGTCGACCCGGCCCGCTGGATGCAGACCCCCGGCGCGGCCGGCTCCGTCACCGGACCGGACCTCGGGGAGCTGCAGTACGCCGTCTTCGCCGACCGGCGGCTGCGGCTGCGCTACCGGCACAGCGGCACGCCCGAGCCGGTGGAGTACACCGTCGACCCGTACGGGCTGGTGAGCAAGGCCTCGGTCTGGTACCTGGTGGCCGATCTGCACGGCGAGCCGCGGCTGTTCCGGGCCGACCGCGTGCTGGCCGCCGACACCACCGAGGAGGCGGTGCGGCGCCGGACCGGGGTCGGGCTCGGCGATGCCTGGGCGGTGCTGCGCGAGCAGGTCGAGCGGTTGCCGAAGGACGTGCCGGTGCGGGTGCGGGTCCGGCGTGGACGGCTGGACATGTTCCTGCGCATCCACGGCGGCCGGGTCACCGCATCGCCGCCGGAGCCGGTCACCGGGCCGGCCGAGGAGTGGGCCGAGGTGGCGATGGCCTTCCCCGCCCCGGCGGCCGTCCGGTCGCTGCTGGCCTTCGGCCCGGACGTCGAGGTGCTGGCCCCGTCGGCCGCCCGGCGCGAGCTGGCCCGGGCGGCGGCGGACGCCCTGCGGCTGTACCAGGACCAGCCGGCCTAGGGCCTGTCTTCAAACTCGCGTCTGCGGGACGGCGCCGGGGCACGCACCTCGCCGTGTTGTCGTCGGTCGCCAATGGCCCCCAGCCTTCGGCCGGGAGGTGCCCCCACCGCAGTGGCTCCCTCCTCCGCCTTGCGATGCACGCACCCCAACGCCGCCCCGCCCGCCCTCCGGGCGGACGACGGGAGTTTGAAGACAGGCCCTAAGGGGGGCGTCCTCCCGGGCTTCAGGAGCCGGGGTTGGCCCGGACCACGTCCTGGTAGTGGCCGAGCGAGATCGCCGCGAAGTTGTGCAGGCTGTCGGTGCCCTCGGTGAAGTAGCCGTTGTGGCCGGCCGCGCGGGCCGAGGAGATCTGCTCGGATCCGAAGCCGCTCGCCGCCGGGTCGGCGCCGTGGCCGAGCCCGCCGACCTCCAGGAACGGCACGTTGCCGATCCAGTCGCTGGGGTTGCGGGTGGCCCAGACGTGCACGCCGGCGCCCAGCTCGGTGGTGTTCTGCACGCCCATGCCCGGGCTGCCGAAGACGACCAGGTCGGTGATGCCGGAGGTGTCGGACGGCGAGGCGGCCGCGCGCGGGATGTCCGGGGCGGCGTTGCCGCAGACCACCGAGCCGTACGAGTGGCAGAGCAGCGACGGCGGCGCGTCCGGCCGGGTGGTCTCCTTGAGTCCGGCGAGCAGCCGCTCCAGCCGGGGCGCGGCGACGTCCGCGAGCCGGGAGGTGGCGGCGTCCGGGCCGAGGCCGGAGGGGGTGACGTAGCCGGTCCAGGAGATCACGGCGGTCCGGGTCTTCGGCGCCTGGCGCCGCTCCTCGGTGTACAGGGCGCGGGCCATGCCGGCCGGGGAGCGCAGCGGGTCGGCCGTCTGGTCGTGGTGGCCGAGGTCGGCGTCCGAGCCGGGGACGAGCACGGAGATCCGCTCGGCGTCGGCGAGGTCGCCCCACACCTCGGTGACCAGGCCGCGGCCGCGCGGGTCGAAGGCCAGGACCTGCCGGCCGGGGGCGAGCAGGTGCTCGACGTCGTTGGCGCGGGAGACGGCCAGCGCGCGGGTGTCGGAGTCCAGTTCGCGGTCGGCGGCGCGGGCCCGGGCCCGGTCGCGCTCGGCGGCCAGGGCGATCCTGTTGGCGCGGTAGCGCAGGTCCAGCGGGGCGCCGTCGTAGTTGCCGACGACCAGCGGGTACTCCTGGATCAGCCGGTCCAGCTCGGTGGGCGCGAGTGAGGCGAAGAACCCCGCGGCGGCGGCCGGGGTGGTGGTGGCCGGGTCGGGCAGGGAACGGCCGAAGGAGTGGTCCTGGACCCAGGCGGCGCTGCCGGCCGGAGGCGTGGAGATCGCCAGCTGTTCGGAGGAGACCGCGGCCGCGGCGGCGGAGGCTCCGGCGTCGGCGAGCACCGCGCAGCCGGCGAAGGCCCCGATCAGTACCCGCTTCCAGCGTCGACGGTTGCGCACCGCACCAACTCCCTTGGGGCCCGTCACCGTTTCGCGGGCGGTGCCCGGAGGGTGCGATGGCTCTGCTGACTTCCCTGCGCAAGCCTAGGGGGCCCGGAGGGGCGGCGGAAACGCCTAAACTGTGGGATGGATCACATGAACCGGAGGTGTCCGTGCGACGTCTCCCAGTGGTTCGGGCGGGGGCCGTGCGGCCGTCCGGCCGGGCCGTGATCAGGCGTCGAACTCGCGGACCAGGCGCTTCGGCGCCGTCCGCCGCCAGGCCTCGGTGACCAGGTCGCGCAGCTCGTCCCGGTCCACCAGGTCCAGCCGGACACTCACCCAGCCGTGCCGTCCGACGTACGGGGCGGAGGAGAACACCTCGGGCTCGGCGGCGAGCAGTTCGGCCTGGTCCTCGGGGGAGGCCTTGACGGTGACGCGGTCCCCGTCGGGCGCGCCCATCGCGAAGATCCGGCTGCGGACCCGCAGCGTCTCGATGTCCCAGGTCGGCTCCTGGGCGGCCTCCGGCAGGGCCAGCGCCATCGTGCGGAACTCGTCGAACGTCACCATGGCGGCAGGGTAGGGCAGGGCACCGACAATGCGCCCCCGGCGCGCGGCATGGCGCGCCAGGGGCGGGTGGCGGCGGGCGCAGGGGCGTGGACCGGTCGGTCCACGCCCCGCTGTGCCAAGCTGCGCCGCCCGGAGCGGCCCGCCTCCGACGGATCGTCACACCACGCCCAGCGCGTACGCCGCGAACAGCGCCGCCGCGGCCCCGGTCACCGCCTTGCCGCCCCGGGAGAGGGACGTCCAGGGGCCGTCGAACCGGCGGGTGAACCAGCCGACCGCCACCAGCACGGCGCCGAACAGTGGCAGCAGCGCCAGCCGGGCGGCCACCCAGCCGAGCGAGTCCGGCGCGGTGGTCAGCCCCGGGACGGCGCCCAGGCCGGCCGCGCCCGGCACCGCGACCGCGAGCATCGCGCTCTGGTGCCAGCAGAAGATCGTCATCGCCGACAGGTTGACCACCACGACCGGCAGCCAGAGCAGCGGACGGCGGGTCAGCAGCCGGCCCAGCCGCTCCCGCAGCAGCACCGCGGCGCCGCACTGGAATGCCGCCAGGGCGAGCACCAGCAGGGACGGCGGGTGCGAGTTGGTCCGCGCGGCCCCGGGCACGCCGACCATACTGGCCGGGTAGTGGAAGACCAGCAGCAGCGTGGCGAACAGCGCGCCGCCGCCGAGCAGCAGCACCCGGGCCGCCGGGCGGCCGAGTCGGCCCTGCGCCCAGAGCACGCCCAGCTGGTAGCCGAACAGCCAGCCGGGCAGGATGTTCAGCAGTGCCACCCAGGACGGCACCGCCTCGGCCCACGGCCCGTAGCGCAGCAGGTCGACGGCGGCGACCGAGGCCACCAGCAGGCCCGCCGACCAGCCGCCCAGCCGGCGCCCGGCCGCCACGCAGAGCGGGGTGAGCGCGGTCAGCCCCAGGTAGACCCCGATGTACCAGAGCGGCTGCACCACCAGGGTGGCGCCGGTGCGCAGGGTGTCCGCGGGGACGCCGAGCGCGGGCAGCAGCGGGACCAGCGCCGCCCAGACGGCCGTCACCCCGAGCACCGGGCGCAGCAGCCGGACCGTACGGGCGCGCAGCCAGCCGCCGTACGTGGCGCCCCTGGCCCGGGCCCGCTCCAGCGAGCGGACCGAGGAGTGGCCGCCGACCAGGAAGAACACCCCGAGCATCTGGAGCACCCAGCTGAGCGGGGCGAAGAAGCCGAGCGTGGAGAGCGGGCTGGCGTTGTGCAGGGCGCCGTCGGGGGAGCGGGTGAGGCCGCCGAGCATCCAGTGGCCGACCGGCACGGCGAGCAGGGCGAGGGCGCGCAGCCCGTCCAGGGCGCGGTCGCGGTCGGCCGGGGTCTTCGCGTCGACCCGCGCGGCGGCGCGGCGCAGGGCGGTGAGGGGCCGGGGGGTGCGGGGCGGGGTGGTGAGGGTGTTGGCCATGGTGGTGCTCCTTCCGGTGCGGGCGGTCAGGCGCGGCCGAGCGCGACGGCGGCGTAGGCGGCGAGGGAGGCGGTGCCGGGGGCGAAGTAGCCGTCGTGGCCGTGGGATCCGGTGGCGGGCAGCGGGCGGGCGCCGAAGCCGGGGTCGGTCGGGTCGGCGCCGTGGCCGAGGCCGAACAGCCGGACGCTGGGCACGTCGCCGATCCAGTCGGAGCCGTTGCGGGCGGTGGCCCAGAGCGGGACGCCCGGGTCGAGGTCGGCGGCCGAGCCGATGCCCATGCCGGGCGAGCCGAGCACCACCACGCCGGAGGCCTGCGCGGGGGTGGGGCGGGCCAGGCCGCAGACCACCGAGCCGTAGCTGTGGCAGAACACGGTGGGCGGGGCCTGCGGACGGGTGGTGACGGCGAGTCCGTCGAGCAGCCGGGTGAGGCGGGGGGCGCCGGCCCGGGCGAGGTCCTCGGTGGCGGCGTCCGGGCCGAGGCCGAGCGGGGTGGTGTAGCCGGCCCAGGCGATCACGGCGGTCTGCCGGTCGGTGGCGTCCAGGAGTGCGCGGGCCATGCCGGCGGGGGTGCCGTACGGGTTGCCGGTGCGGTCGAAGCGGAGCAGGTCGGTGTCCGAGCCGGGGACGATCACGGCGGTGCGGCGGGCGGTGGCGAGGTCGCCGTACACCTCGGCGACCTGGCCGCGGCCGCGCGGGTCGAAGGCGAGGATCCGCCGGCCGCCGTCCAGCAGGGCGCGGTAGCGCTCGGCGCGGGTGCGGGCGGCCTCGTGGTCCTGCGGGGTGAGGACGGGGTCGGCGGCCCGGGCGAGTTCGCGGGCGCGCTCGGCGGCGAGGGCCAGGGTGTTGGCCCGGTAGCGGAGTTCGACGGGCGCGCCGTCCAGGTTGCCGACCACCAGCGGGTGCCGGGCGGCCACGGCGTTCTGCTGGGCGGGCGTCAACCCGGCGAAGAAGACGGCGATTTGACCGGGCGTGCTGCCGGCCGGGTCGGGCAGCCGCAGGCCGAGCGAGGTGTCGGCCGTCCAGGCGGCGCTGCCGGGCGGCGGGCCGGTGACGGGCGTCTGGGTGTCGGCGGCCCAGCCGCCCGCGCCGAGCGCGACCGCCAGGGCGACCGCGGCGGCGGCGATCGCCCGCCTGGCTCGAAACCTGCGCATGTCCCTGTTCCCCCCTCGTCCGTTCGGCCGCCGACTCGGTTCGGCTTCCGATGGGGAGGAAGGTAGGAATGCGACGGCCCCGCGGACGTCACGCCGCGGGGCCAACTCCCGGGTGCTACCCGGGTATCACAAAGGGCGGAAGCTACTGACCTGGTGTCACCAGACCGGACTCGTAGGCCAGCACCACCGCCTGGGCGCGGTCGCGCAGGCCGAGCTTGGCGAGGATGCGGCCGATGTGGGTCTTGACGGTCTGCTCGGCGAGGATCAGCTTGGCGGCTATCTCCTGGTTGGACAGGCCGCAGGCGATCAGTTCCAGCACCTCGGTCTCGCGCGGGGTCAGACCGTTGAGCCGCAGCTTGGGGTCGCGGCGCTTGGCGGGCCGGTTGCGGGCGAAGTCGGCGATCAGCCGGCGGGTGACCGAGGGGGCGAGCAGTGCCTCGCCGGCCGCGACCACCCGGACCGCGGCGATCAGGTCGGCGGGCGGGGCGTCCTTGAGCAGGAAGCCGCTGGCCCCGGCGCGCAGCGCCTCGTACACGTAGTCGTCCACGTCGAAGGTGGTCAGCATCAGCACCTTGGGCCGGTGGGCGCCGGGGACGTCCGGGTCGAGCAGTCGCCGGGCGGCCTCCAGGCCGTCCATGACGGGCATCCGCACGTCCATCAGCACCACGTCGGGGTGGGTGCGGCCGGCGACCTCCAGGGCCTGGGCGCCGTCCGCCGCGTCCCCCACCACGTCGATGTCGCTCTGGGCGTTGAGCAGGGCGGCGAAGCCGGCCCGCACCATGGCCTGGTCGTCGACGATGATCACGCGGATGGTCATGCGGTTGTCTCCTGGGGTGGGTCGAGCGGCAGGACGGCGGCCACCTTGAAGCCGCCGTCCGGCAGCGGGCCGGTGTCCAGCCTGCCATCGACCAGCCGCACGCGTTCGCGCATTCCGACCAGGCCCTGCCCGGTGCCCTCGACCGAGGCCTCCAGCGACTCGGTGCGGTGCGGCGGCGGCGCGTTGACCACGGTGAGCCGTAGTTCCGGGCCGTCCGCCGACAGCGACACCCAGACCCGGGCGCCGGGGGCGTGCCGGACCACGTTGGCCAGCGCCTCCTGGACGACCCGGTAGGCGGAGAGGCCGACAGCCTGCGGCACCCGGTCGGCCAGCCCGTCGTCCACGGTCAGCTCGACGGGCACCCCGGCCCGGCCCACCGTCTCGGCCAGCTGGGCGAGTTGGCCCACGCCGGGCTGCGGGGTCTTCTCCCCGGCGGTGTCCTCGCTGCGCAGCACGCCGAGCAGCCGGCGCATCTCGGCCAGCGACTCGCGGGCGGTGCCGGCGATCGCGGTGAACTCCTCGGCGGCACCGGCCGGGACGCCCTCGATCCGGTACGGCGCGCTGGCGGCCTGCACCGCGATCACCGACATGTGGTGGGCCACCACGTCGTGCAACTCCCGGGCGATCCGGGCGCGTTCTTCCAGCAGGGTGCGCCGTTCGCGTTCCACCTCGCTGATCTGCTCCTGCTCGGTGAGCAGCCGGCGGGCGACCGCGCGGTCCCGGACGGCCCAGCCGAGCAGCAGGACGGCGCCGCTGAGCGCGATCAGCAGCACGGTGGTGCCGTCGCCGGACCGGGGCAGGCCGAGGGTGGTGGTGAGGACGGTGAGCAGGAAGGTGGCGATCCAGACCGAGAGCACGGTCGCCCGGCTCTCGCGCAGTCCGAGGGCGAGCAGCAGGAAGAGGTACGAGATGATCATCGGCGCCGTCCACGGCCAACTGCCCATCAGCTGGTGGTGGCGGGCGGTGATGGCGGCGGTGAGGACCAGGGTGGGGGCGCTGATCCACCAGGCGGCCAGCGGCCGGGTGATGGCGAGGAACAGCGGGGTGGTCTGGGCGACGGTGAGCGCGGCGGCGACCGGCAGCACCAGGTCGTAGAAGCCGACCAGGGTGGCGATCCCGGCGGGGATCAGCGAGGCCTGGAGGATGATCGCGACGGCGTACGGGATCCGGCGCACCCAGCGTCGGCGGGAGGTCCCGAGCAGCGGGGTGTCGTCCTTGCTCGGGGTGGTGAGGTGCCGTCGCAGGGTGCGCAGCTGGCGGACGGCGAACCTGCGGCCGTCGGCGATGGTGAGCGTCTTCATCGCGGGCCAGCCTAGGGTGACGGGCCCGCCCGGTGCGTCGCACTGGAGCGCGAACTTCCGGGGGCTACCGGGGTATCGGGTGATACCCCGGTATGACACGGCTGTGCCGCCCGGGACTACGCCGGGCCGCGCCAGTGGCCGGCCAGGGCCGGGCCGAGCTGGTCGAAGTAGCGCTCGATGACGGCGACCATGCCCTCCGGGCCGGCCGGTTCGCGCTCGGCGCTCCAGGACAGGTGGGCCGAGCGCAGCAGGCTGCCGAAGACGGCGGCGAGCACGGCCGGGCGCAGGTCCTCGGCCGGGTCCAGGCCCTCGCGTTCGGCGAGCACCTGGATCACCAGCCGCTCCTGTTCGGTGACCCGACGCAGGTGGGCGGCGAGCAGCGGGGGCGTCTCCTCGATCATCCGCATGAGTTCGAGGGCGCTGTGGATCGAACCGGGGCCGGAGGTCTCCTCGCTGCCGAGGTCGCGCCAGGCCTTGACGATCGAGGCGCGCAGGGCCTGGAGCGGGGCCTCCTCGGCCGGGCGCAGCCGCAGGCACTCGATGAAGTAGTCCTCGGCGACGGCCATCACGGCGAGCGCGACCTCGTCCTTGTTGGCGAAGTAGCGGAAGAAGGTGCGCTGGGAGACGTCGACGGCGGAGGCGATCTCGTCGACGGTCGTGTGGGCGAAGCCCTGTCGGAGGAAGAGCACGTGGGCGGCCTGGATCAGGGCGTACCGGGTCTGCTGCTTCTTGCGCTCGCGCAGCCCGGGCGCGCGTCCGGAGCCCTCCGGGGTGCAGGTGGTGCGGGGGGTGTGAGCGGCCATGGCGGGGGCCTTCCGGAGCGCTGGGTACGGAGGGTGGGAGCACAACCTTAGCGCTCTGACAAATGGCAGCAATGGCCAGAAGTCACTGTTTGCCGATTGTCAGTGGCTGACATAATGTGCCGGGGTGGCGCCCGCCGGGCCGGGGCACCTGTGGGGACGGGTGGGCCGGGGCGCCACGACCATGTCCCGCACCGAGCCATGCCCCCGGAGGGCCCAGATGAGCCAGTCCGTCGTGAAGAACTCCGAGGCGGACGCAGCGCCGCCGCCGAATCCGCCGTCGGGGGGCGGCCTCAAGGGGCACCCCTGGCTGACCCTGCTGACCGTCGCGGTCGGCGTCATGATGGTCGCGCTGGACGGCACGATCGTCGCCATCGCCAACCCGGTGATCCAGGAGAAGCTGCACGCGGCGCCCTCCGAGATCCAGTGGGTCACCAGCGGCTACCTGCTGGCCCTGGCGGTCTTCCTGATCACCGCCGGCAAGATCGGTGACCGCTTCGGCCACAAGACGACCTTCCTGGTCGGCGCGGTGGGCTTCGCGGCCACCTCGGCCGCGATCGGCTTCGCCGGCAGCATCCAGACCGTGATCGCCTTCCGGGTGCTCCAGGGCCTGTTCGGCGCGCTGCTCCAGCCGGCCGCGCTCGGCCTGCTGCGCGGGGCCTTCCCGGCCGAGAGGCTCAACATGGCGATCGGCATCTGGGGCGGCGTGATCGGCGCCTCCACGGCGGCCGGTCCGATCGTCGGCGGCCTGCTGGTCGAGCACGTCAACTGGGAGTCGGTGTTCTTCATCAACATCCCGGTCGGCCTGATCGCGCTGGCCCTGGGCCTGTGGATCCTCAGGGACGTCCGGGCCGAGAACGCCGCCAAGTCCTTCGACCTGCCCGGCATCGCGCTGCTCTCGGTGGGGATGTTCGCGCTGGTCTTCGGCATCATCAAGGCCCCCGAGTGGGGCTGGGGCGACGGCAGGACGCTGCTGTTCCTGGGCGGCGCGGTGGTCCTGATGGTGCTGTTCGCGCTCTGGCAGGGCAAGGCCCGCGAGCCGCTGATCCCGCTCAGCCTGTTCCGCTCGGTGCCGCTGTCGGCGGGCGTGCTGCTGATGGTGCTGATGGCCTTCGCGTTCTTCGGCGCGATCTTCTTCGTGACCTTCTACCTCCAGAACGTGCACGGGATGAAGCCGGTCGAGGCCGGCGTCCACCTGCTGCCGATGACCGGCATGATGATCGTCGGCTCGCCGCTGGCCGGCCTGGCGATCGGCAAGCTGGGCCCGCGCATCCCGATCGTGGCCGGCATGCTGATCACCACCACCGCGATGTTCGGCATGTCCACCCTGGACACCGGCTCCGGCAACGGCGTGATGTCGCTCTGGTTCGTCCTGATGGGCCTCGGCATCAGCCCGGTCATGGTCGGCGCCACCGAGGTGATCGTCGGCAACGCCCCGCTGGAGCTCTCCGGCGTGGCCGGCGGCCTTCAGCAGGCCGCGATGCAGGTCGGCGGCAGCCTCGGCACCGCGGTGCTGGGCGCGCTGATGGCCGCCAAGGTCGGCGACGTGCTGCCCGGCAACTGGGCCAAGGCCGGCCTGCCGCCGGTCGAGGGCGCGGCGGGCGAGGGCCTCAAGCAGGCCGCCCAGCTCGGCATCGCCCCGCCGGCCCCGGCCGGCACCCCGCAGCAGGCGGTGGACGCGATGGCCGGCGCCGTCCACGAGTCCTTCGTGAGCGGCATGTCGCTCGCCTTCGCGGTGGCCGCCGTGGTGGCCTTCGCCGCCGCCGTGCTCGGCCTGCTCACCCGCCGCGGCACCACCGACGCGGGCCCGGCCGTGCACATCTGACCGGCCCCACAACGCCACGGCCCCCGCAACGCCACGGCCCCGGACTCGTTGGAGCCCGGGGCCGTCGTGGTGTCCGGGCGGTGCCGCCCCCGTCGGTCAGGCCCGGGTGAGGGCCACCAGCGGGACGGTCCGGGCCGCGGTGCGGTAGCCGGCGAACTGGGGCTGGGCGGCGATCTGACGGGCCCAGAGTGCGTCGTGCTCGGCCGGGTCGACCGGGGCCGCGAGGGCCGGGTAGCGGTCGGTGCCGACCTCGACGGTCACCTCGGGGTGGGCGAGGAGGTTGCGGTACCAGAGCGGGTCCGTCGGGCTGCCGCCGTTGGAGCCGAAGACCACCAGCCGCTCGCCGTCCGCCAGGTAGACCAGGGGCGTGGTGCGCGGCTCGCCGCTGCGGGCGCCGACCACGGTGAGCAGGAGGACCGGCGAGCCGGCGAGCGCGCCGCCGACGACCCCCTGCCCGGTGCGGAACTCCACGATCACGTTCCGGTTGAACTCGCCCGCGCCGTCGACGGGTTCGGGGTGCCGCCCGGATTGGCCGGGCTTCGTCTCGTTCGTCATGCAGCCGAGCGTAGGACCTCACACCGGTGTGAGGGTCAAAACCACGACACACGGCGAAGGGCCGGACCCCCGTACGGAGGTCCGGCCCCTCACTGCCCATGGGCCGATCAGGCGTCGCCGCCGGCGGCACCCGGGTCGGCCGCGGCCACGTCCAGCAGCTGGTAGCGGTCGATCGCGTCCTTCAGTGCCGAGCGGTCGACCTTGCCCTGCTTGGCGAGCTCGGTGAGCACCGCCAGGACGACCGACTGCGCGTCGATGTGGAAGAAGCGACGGGCCGCGCCACGGGTGTCGGCGAAGCCGAAGCCGTCGGCGCCCAGCGACTGGTACTGGCCCGGCACCCAGCGGGCGATCTGGTCCGGCACCGCGCGCATCCAGTCGGACACCGCGACGAACGGGCCCTCGGCGCCCTGGAGCTTCTGGGTGACGTACGGCACGCGCTGCTGCTCCTCGGGGTGCAGCAGGTTGAACTCCTCGGCCTCCACCGCGTCGCGGCGCAGCTCGTTCCACGAGGTCGCGGACCAGACGTCGGCCTTGACGTTCCACTCCTCGGCGAGGATGCGCTGGGCCTCCAGGGCCCACGGCACGGCCACGCCGGAGGCGAGGATCTGGGCCGGGATCTGGCCGGCGGTGCCCGGTGCGTACTTGTGCAGACCCTTGAGGATGCCCTCGACGTCCACGTTCTCGGGCTCGGCCGGCATCTTGATCGGCTCGTTGTAGACGGTGAGGTAGTAGAACACGTCCTCGCCGTGCGGGTGCTCGGCGCTGGAGCCGTACATCCGGCGCAGACCGTCCTGGACGATGTGCGCGATCTCGAAGCCGTACGCCGGGTCGTAGGCCACGACGCCCGGGTTGGTCGAGGCCAGCAGGTGCGAGTGGCCGTCGGCGTGCTGGAGGCCCTCACCGGTCAGCGTGGTGCGGCCTGCGGTGGCGCCCAGCACGAAGCCGCGGGCCAGCTGGTCGGCCATCTGCCAGAACTGGTCACCGGTGCGCTGGAACCCGAACATCGAGTAGAAGACGTACACCGGGATCAGCGGCTCGCCGTGGGTGGCGTAGGACGAGCCGGCGGCGATCAGCGAGGCGGTGCAGCCCGCCTCGGAGATGCCGTCGTGCAGCATCTGACCGGTCGGCGACTCCTTGTAGGCGAGGAGCAGGTCCCGGTCGACCGACTCGTAGGTCTGGCCGAGCGGGTTGTAGATCTTCGCCGACGGGAAGAGCGAGTCCATGCCGAAGGTGCGGTACTCGTCCGGCGCGATCGGCACGAAGCGGTTGCCGATGCCCTTGTCCCGCATGAGGTCCTTGAGCAGCCGGACGAACGCCATGGTGGTGGCGATGGTCTGGTTGCCGGAGCCCTTCTTGACCGCCTTGTACGCGTCGTCGCCGGGCAGCACCAGCTTGCGCGGGCGGACCTTGCGGGTCGGCACGTAGCCGCCGAGCTCCTCCCGGCGGTCGTGCATGTACTGGATCTCCTCCGAGTCGCGGCCCGGGTGGTAGTACGGCGGGAGGCCGTCCTCGAGCTGCTTGTCGGTGATCGGCAGGTGCAGCCGGTCGCGGAAGCGCTTCAGGTCCTCGACCGTCAGCTTCTTCATCTGGTGGGTGGCGTTGCGGCCCTCGAAGTTGGGGCCCAGCGTCCAGCCCTTGACCGTCTGGGCGAGGATGACCGTCGGCTGGCCCTTGTGCTCGCGGGCCGCCTTGAACGCCGCGTAGATCTTCTTGTGGTCGTGGCCGCCGCGACCCAGGTACTGGATCTGCTGGTCGGTCATGTTCTCGACCATGGCGCGCAGGCGCAGGTCGCCGCCGAAGAAGTGCTCGCGGATGTAGTCGCCGGACTCGGTGGCGTAGGTCTGGAACTGGCCGTCCGGGGTGGTGTTCATCTTGTTCACCAGGACGCCGTCGCGGTCCTGCGCGAGCAGCGGGTCCCAGCTGCGGTCCCAGATGAGCTTGATCACGTTCCAGCCGGCACCCCGGAACTGGGACTCCAGCTCCTGGATGATCTTGCCGTTGCCGCGGACCGGGCCGTCCAGGCGCTGGAGGTTGCAGTTGACCACGAAGGTCAGGTTGTCCAGGCCCTCACGGGCAGCCAGGGACAGCTGGCCGAGCGACTCGGGCTCGTCCATCTCGCCGTCGCCGAGGAAGGCGTAGACCTGCGAGTCGGAGGTGTCCTTGATGCCGCGGTGCTCCAGGTAGCGGTTCATCCGCGCCTGGTAGATCGCACCGAGCGGGCCGAGGCCCATCGAGACGGTCGGGAACTCCCAGAAGTCCGGCATCAGCCGCGGGTGCGGGTAGCTGGACAGGCCGTACGGGGCCTTCGACTTCTCCTGGCGGAACGCGTCGAGCTGCTGCTCGGTGAGCCGGTCCAGCAGGAAGGCTCGGGCGTAGATGCCGGGGGAGGCGTGGCCCTGGAAGAAGACCTGGTCGCCGGACTCGCCCTCGGCGTCCTTGCCGCGGAAGAAGTAGTTGAAGCCGACGTCGTACAGAGACGCGGAGGAGGCGAAGGTGGCGATGTGGCCACCGACGCCGATGCCCGGGCGCTGCGCCCGGGAGACCATGACGGCCGCGTTCCACCGGGTCGCGTTGAGGATCTTCCGCTCGATCTCCTCGTTGCCGGGGAAGAACGGTTCGTCCTTGGTCGCGATGGTGTTGACGTAGTCCGTGCTGCGCATCTCGGGCACGGCGACACGCTTCTCGCGGGCGCGCTCGATCAGCCGCAGCATCAGGTAACGGGCACGCTCACGCCCCCGCTCGTCGATGGCCGCATCGAGCGACTCGAGCCATTCCGCGGTCTCCTCGGGATCGAAGTCCGGGACCTGACTCGGAAGGCCGCCAATGATGATCGGGTTGCGATCGGATCCGGAAGCCACGCTGTTCCTTCACTGTCGGTCGAAACTGAGGTGTGTCGCGCCGCCTCCATCGTGCTACCGCGCTCGGAGATCCGTCATCTCTACCGATCGGTAACCGGTCCGCCTGGTGGGCGGGCCGGTCTGGTGGCGTGCGGCGCGGGCGTCTTCGTCCGCTCCGCACACCCCCGGGTGTTACGAAAAGAGGTGGTCCGACCTGGTGTCCCGTCCGCCCGATGGCGGGCGGCCGGGGTGAGGGCCAACAGGAGACTCTACGCCCGCGCACACGCGGACCCCGAATGCCGTTCGCATCTCGGGCACGCGTACGGCCTGTGGGCCGGGACCACCCGAAGCATCCTTGTCCCACGCAGAGAAGGGCAAATCGGTGTGATTCCCGACACGTCGCGCGGCGTGTCCCGGTGCGACACGTCAACCTTTGGAGGGGATCGGGGGTCGGGTACTTGCGCGAACCGCCGCGCCCGTGTGGACTACGGCCACAGCCTCGGCATGGATGCCGAGCCGAATACTGGAGGTTATTCCCGTGAGCGCGACCGCGGACCCCGCGGACAAGTCCAACCCGGCGACCCGTCTCGGCTTCGAAGAGGGCCAGATCATCCAGGAGCTGGGGTACGACGACGACACTGACCAGGACCTCCGCGAGGGCATCGAGGAGCTCACCGGGACGGATCTCGTCGACGAGGACTATGACGACGTTGCCGACGCCGTCCTGCTGTGGCACCGCGACGACGACGGGGACCTCACCGACTCCCTCGTCGACGCGCTGGAGTACCTGGCAGAGGGTGGCCTCATCTGGCTGATGACGCCCAAGACCGGGCGGGACGGCCACGTCGAGGCCTCCGACATCAGCGACGCGGCCAAGACCGCCGGTCTCTCCCAGACCAGCTCGATCAACATCGTCAAGGACTGGGCGGCCACCCGGCTCGCGACCAAGTCCACGGCGAAGCCGGGCAAGCAACGCTGAACGGGTTCTGAAGCCCCGCACCGGGCCCCGCCGGAGGAATCCCTCCGGCGGGGCCCGCTGCATGTCCGGCGCCCCGGCCGGCCCCGCCCCCCGCGGCGGCACCCCGGCCGGCCTCGTGCCGGCACCCCGGCACCCCGGCGGGCCGCCGGGGCGTTCGCGGACGGCGAACGGGACGGGGCCGCGGCCGCCTGCCTCATCCGTTCGGCCGAGCGGCCGTAAACGAATGCGAGGATGTGGCCTGCTGCGCCCGCCGCGCGGCGCGGTCGCGTCAGAAAGGTCCCGTTCATGGCCATCGAGGTCGGCACCCAGGCTCCGGACTTCGAGCTCAACAACCAGCACGGCGAGGCCGTCCGGCTCTCCGACTTCCGCGGCGGCAGGAACGTCGTCCTGGTCTTCTACCCGTTCGCCTTCACCGGCGTCTGCACCGGCGAGCTGGGCGCGATCCAGCGGGAGCTGGCGGGCCTGCAGAACGACACCGTGCAGGTGCTCGGCCTGTCCTGCGACTCGCAGTTCTCCCAGCGGGTCTTCGCCGACCGGGAGGGGCTGGAGTTCCCGCTGCTGGCCGACTTCTGGCCGCACGGTGAGGTCGCCCGGGCCTACGGCGTCCTCGACGAGGAGCGGGGCTGCCCGCTGCGCGGCACCTTCGTGATCGACACCGCGGGCACGGTGCGCTGGAGCGTCGTCAACGGCCTCCCGGACGCCCGGGACGAGCAGGACTACCTGAAGGTCCTCGCGGCGCTCTGAGGCCCCCGCCCGGGGCCTTGAACGGCGCGGGCACACCCCCGCGGCACCCGCCGGCCGAGTGCCGTGAGGCCGTGTCCGCCCTGATCAGGGGTCCGGACGGGAACCCCGTACTACGCTCTGGCCGTTGGCGGGGTGGGGCGCGGGAGCCGATGGGCCTCCCGCCACCCGGGACCGCACCACCGGGGGCACCACTGGACGTGCCTCCCGATTCTTGGAGGACTAGTGGGAGTCAGCCTCAGCAAGGGCGGCAACGTCTCGCTCACCAAGGAGGCACCGGGCCTCACGGCCGTGGTCGTCGGCCTGGGCTGGGACGTCCGGACCACCACCGGTGCGGACTTCGACCTGGACGCCAGCGCCCTGCTGTGCAACGCCCAGGGCAAGGTCGCCTCGGACGGCAACTTCGTGTTCTTCAACAACCTGAAGAGCCCGGACGGCTCGGTCGAGCACACCGGCGACAACCTGACCGGTGAGGGCGAGGGCGACGACGAGGCGATCAAGGTCAACCTGTCCGGCGTGCCGACGGACGTGGAGAAGATCGTCTTCCCGGTGTCGATCTACGACGCCGAGACCCGTGGCCAGAACTTCGGCCAGGTGCGCAACGCGTTCATCCGGGTGGTGAACCAGGCCGACAACTCGGAGCTGGCCCGCTACGACCTCTCCGAGGACGCCTCCACCGAGACGGCGATGGTCTTCGGTGAGCTCTACCGCAACGGCAGCGAGTGGAAGTTCCGTGCCATCGGCCAGGGCTACGCCTCCGGCCTGCGCGGCATCGCGCAGGACTTCGGCGTCAACGTCTGAGCCGACGCCGGCGCCCTGCGGCGCGGGCCTCGCGCCGTTCTCCCGGGGCGGCCCCGGACCTCCGCGGTCCGGGGCCGCCCCGGCTTCGTACGGCCCGGTGCCGCGGTGGCCCGTCGCGCTGCGAGGATGTGAGTTCAGGAAGTTCAGCCGACCGGAACCGGTCGGCCGGGGCCGCGGGGGACTACACCTGGATGGCGCCCCGGAACAAGCAAGGGAGGAAGAACGTCATGGTGGTCACGCTCGCCAAGGGCGGCAACGTCTCGCTCACCAAGGCCGCGCCGAACCTGACGCAGGTCCAGATCGGCCTCGGCTGGTCCGCCCGTTCGACCACGGGCGCCCCGTTCGACCTCGATGCGAGCGCCCTGATCTGTGGTGGCGGGCGGGTGCTCGGTGACGAGTACTTCGTCTTCTACAACAACCTCAAGAGCCCCGAGGGCTCGGTGGAGCACCAGGGCGACAACCTCACCGGCGGCGACGACACGGGTGACGACGAGGTGGTCCTGGTCAACCTGGACCTCGTCCCGGTGCAGGCCGACAAGGTGATCTTCGCGGTCTCGATCTACGAGGCCGAGGCGCGGCTCCAGAACTTCGGTCAGGTCCGCAACGCCTACATCCGGGTCGTCAACTCGGTCGACGGCCAGGAGATCGCCCGCTACGACCTGTCCGAGGACGCGTCCAGCGAGACCGCGATGATCTTCGGCGAGCTGTACCGCTACGCGGGCGAGTGGAAGTTCCGCGCAGTGGGCCAGGGGTACGCCTCCGGCCTGCGCGGCATCGCCCTCGACTTCGGGGTGAACGTACAGTAAGGGCGAAAATCGGACTTTTCGCACCCGACCCGATCATGAGAACAGAGGGCAGTGCGGGGGTGACCTGACCGGGCCGGGCCCGGTCAGGGGCGTCTCGGGGACGAGGCCGCCCCGGCACGGCCAGAACCCGAAAGGTAGCCAACTCCCGTGTTCCTCCGCACATTCGGCTGGTCGTTCGCGATCACCGCCATCGGCCTGGTCGCGGCCGGACTGCTCTGGGGAGCCCAAGGCTTCGGCATCGTGCTGATCCTCTCCATCCTGGAGATCTCCCTGTCGTTCGACAACGCGGTGGTCAACGCCACGGTGTTGAAGCGGATGAACCCGTACTGGCAGAAGATCTTCCTGACCGTCGGTGTCCTCATCGCGGTCTTCGGCATGCGCCTGGTCTTCCCGCTGCTGGTCGTCGGCCTCACCGCGAAGCTCAACCCGGCGACGGTCATCGACCTCGCGCTGCACTCCGACAAGACCCACGAGGGCCTCACCTACGCCCAGTACCTGGAGGCGGCCAACCCGGCCATCGCGGCCTTCGGCGGCGTCTTCCTGCTGATGATCTTCCTCGACTTCATCTTCGAGGAGAAGGACTACAACTGGCTGGCCTGGATCGAGCGTCCGCTGGAGAAGGTCGGCAAGCTGGAGGCCTTCTCCAGCGTCGTCGCCCTGGTCGCCCTGCTGCTCGCCTCCAACTTCTTCGCCGGGGAGCACGCGGAGACCGTCCTGCTCGCCGGTGTCCTCGGCCTGGTCACCTACCTCGCGGTCAACGGCCTCTCCTCGATCTTCGAGTCGGGCCTGGAGGCCGAGGAGGAGCGCGAGGAGGCGGCGGAGAAGGCCGGCAAGTCGATCATGCAGGTCGGCGGCAAGGCGGCGTTCTTCCTCTTCCTGTACCTGGAGGTCCTGGACGCCTCGTTCTCCTTCGACGGCGTGGTCGGCGCGTTCGCCATCTCCGGCGACATCTTCCAGATCACCCTGGGCCTCGGCATCGGCGCGATGTACATCCGCTCGCTGACCGTCTTCCTGGTCCGCAGGGGCACCCTGGACGACTACGTCTACCTGGAGCACGGCGCGCACTACGCGATCGGCGCGCTGGCGGCGATCCTGCTGGTCGGGATCAAGTACCACATCCCGGAGATCGTCACCGGCCTGATCGGCGTCGCCTTCATCGGACTGGCGCTCGGCTCGTCGATCCTGCGCAACCGGCGTGAGGGCGCGGACGAGGAACCGGAGCTGGTCAGCACCGGCAAGTAGCCGTCCGACCGGCACGCGGAACGGCCGCCCCCGGGAATCCCGGGGGCGGCCGTTCCGTGTCGGTGGTCCGGTGGGTCCGTGGTCCGGTGCGGCCCGTTCGGACCACGGACCGGACCGCTGCTCCGCCGCGGACGCGGGGCCCGGACGCCTCGGATCAGCCCAGCTGCTGCTCGATCGCGCGCAGCTTGCGCTCCAGCGAGTCCAGCTTCGGCATCGACAGGGTGTCGTCGTCGGCCGTCAGGTCGATGGTCGAGCCGCTGCGGGACGACCCGGTGCCGGAGAGCGAGGAGGACGAGTACGAGGAGCCGACCGCGGCGCGCGGGCGGCGGCCGGCGTCCAGGGCGGCCGGCTCCGGCGAGTCGGTGGACTGGCGCGAGGCCGAGGTCGAGGTGGTGGCGTCGGAAGCCGCGGCTAGGGCAGGCTCCGTAGTGCTCGGGCCGTCTCCGGCAGCCGTGAGGGCGGGCACCTGGCGGCCTCCGCGGGCCCGGGCGAGCATGCCGCCCTGGCGGGAGATGGCCTTCAGCTCGGCCCGCTCGCGGCGGTCGGCGGTACGGGCGCGGGCCTTGGCGTCCAGCTTCGCCTGACGCTCCTCGCGCACCTCGTCGACCGCCTCGTCCAGGCTGCGGACGTTCTCCAGCAGCATCAGCGACCAGGCCGCGTAGGTCTCGCGCGGGGCGCGCAGCCAGCGGACGATGCGGATCTGCGGCAGCGGACGCGGGACCAGGCCCTGCTCGCGCAGCGCGGCCTTGCGGGTCTGCTTCAGCGCCCGGTCGAACAGGATCGCCGCCGAGATCGACATGCCGGAGAAGAACTGCGGGGCGCCGTCGTGCGAAATGCCGCGCGGGGCGTGCACCCAGTTGAACCAGGCCGAGGCGATCGCGAACACCCAGACCAGCAGGCGCGAGCCGAGAGCGGCGTCACCGTGGCTGGCCTCGCGGACGGCGAGCACCGAGCAGAACATCGCGGCGCCGTCCAGGCCGAACGGGACGAGGTACTCCCAGCCGCCGGACAGGCCCAGGTTCTCCTTGCCGAAGCCGACCAGGCCGTGGAAGGAGAGGGCGGCGGCGACACCGGCACAGCAGAACAGCAGCGTGTACGAGGAGATGCCGTAGATCATCTCCTTGCGGCGGCGGCGCTCCTCGCTGCGCTCCCAGGAGTCGCCGGACTCGTCCTTCTTCGAGTTCTTGAAACGCAGCGTCGCCATCAGGACGGCGACGAACAGCAGGGCTGCGCCGCCGACGACGGTCCAGACCAGCTGTATGGAGGTCAGGTTCATTGCGGGTCGGGCCTCGGGTTTCCGCAGGGGACAGGATCACAGCGCGACGCAGGCGGTCAGGACCAGTCGTGCGGACACTGCCTGACGGTTCGTTCGTCGCCGCACGGCATGCCCGCCGCGCTCGCGCAGGGGCGGACGGGACACCTGTGCGGCTAGACGATATCGCGTCCGAGGGGGCGGCATGTTACGGGAGGGCGGCTTCCTCCTGCCAATCGACCCGCCGGTCGGTCCGGGTTGGGTAGGGGAGGGGGCGAACGGGGTATCCGACGGCCGGGCCGATGCCCGATCATTGGTCGGCGGACCGTCAGAGCGCCTGGCGGGAGCAGGGGGGAGAGGACTGCATGGTCTCGATCTGGGAGTACCTGCGCGGGGACAAGAGCTACACCTTCGACAACCCCGGCGGTCAGCACAAGGTCACACTCACCAAGTCGGCCCCGCAGCACGCGATCACCGGGTCGGCCGCCACCACCGGCTACCTCTACGTCAACCTGCACTGGACGATGAGCTCCGGCGGCGTCCGGCCGAGCACCCGGGACTCCGTCAAGCGGTTCTTCAGCCCGCGGATCCTGCGGCCGCTGGAGCCGGACTCGCCGCAGGGCAGCGAGCCGGTGAACGTCGACCTCGACCTGGCCTGCATGTACGAACTCGCCGACGGGACCACGGGCGTGGTGCAGCCGCTCGGCGGGCTCTTCGGCGACCTCCAGAACGCGCCGTACATCAAGCTCAGCGGCGACGACCAGTACGGGGCGCCGTCCGGCGAGACGATGTACGTCAACCTGGAGAAGAAGGACAAGTTCAAGCGGCTGCTGATCTTCGTCTACATCTACGACGGCACGCCGGCCTTCGAGCAGTCGCACGCGGTGGTCACGATCGTGCCGCAGGCCGGGCCGCGGATCGAGATCAAACTGGAGGAGCGGGCCCGCGCGGCGCGCTCCTGCGCGGTGGTGCTGATCGAGAACGCGGGGGACAACCAGCTGACGGTGCGCCGCGAGGTGCGGTACGTCAACGGGTTCCAGGCGGACATCGACCGGCTGTACGGGTTCGGGATGCAGTGGCAGCGCGGGTACAAGAGCGACTGACGGCGACCGACGGTCCCGCGGCGGGGTTCCGGCCCGGGCGGGGGCCCGGGCCTGGCGGGGCCGGGGCCGTGGGGCGGCCCCGCCGGGGGCGTCAGCGAGGCTGGAACTGCGGGCCCTGCGGGGGCAGCGCGAACTCCTCGCCGGCGGGCGCCGGGGGCTGGGCCGCCGGCGGCTGCGGCGGGACGGGCGGCTGCTGGCCGGTGCCGGGCTGCGGGTAGCCGTAGCCCGCGGGGCGCTGCTGCTGCGGCGGGACGGGCTGGTTCGGCTGGGGGTAGCCGTAACCGCCCGGCTGCGGGTAGCCGTAGCCGCCGGGGGGCTGCTGCTGGGGGTAGCCGTACCCCGTGCCGGGCTGCTGGGGGTAGCCGTAGCCGGTGCCGGGCTGGTGGCCCGGGGGCGCGGTGGGCGGCGGGGGCACGGTCGGCGGGGCCGCGGGCGGCGGCGGGGCCGTCGGTGCGGGCGAGGCGCCGGTGGCGGCGACCGGGGCCGGGGTGGCGGCCGGCGGCTGGGCGGGCGGCTGGGCGGGCGGCGACTGCGGGGCGGCCGGGGCCAGGGTGAAGGTGCCCGGCTCGGGAGCGGTCGGGCGCGGCTCCGGCACCGGGGTGCTGCGCGGGTCGAGCGGGCCGGTGGGGGTGATGGCCCCGGGCGCCGGGGCCGGCGCCGGGTCGGCCTCCGCCTCGTCGTCCACGGTGATGCCGAAGTCGGTGGCGAGTCCGATCAGCCCGGAGGTGTAGCCCTGCCCGATCGCCCGGAACTTCCAGGCCCCGGACCGGCGGTACAGCTCGCCCGCGACCAGGGCGGTGACGTTCTCGGCGTCGTCGATCCCGAACTCGGCGAGCGCGGGCGCGCCCTCGCCGGCCGTGGCGTCGAAGAGCAGCAGGCGCAGTCCCGGTACCGCGCGGAACGGTCCGCCCTCGGAGGAGCCGGCCAGCACCACGCGGTCCACCTCGGCGGGCAGCTTGCCCAGCTCGACCTCGACCGTGTCGATGATCTCGGCGCCGCCGGAGGTCTGCTGCTTGGGCAGGTGGCGGACCAGGCCGGAGGGGTGGCGGGGCTGGTTGTAGAAGACGAAGTCGGCGTCCGAGCGGACCTTGCCGGTGGCGCCGAGCAGCAGCGCGGACGCGTCCACGTCCGGCGCACCGGGCGTGGCGCTCCAGCGCAGCACGGCGCGGACCGCCGCCGCCGGCAGTGCGATGTTGGCGCCCTTGGCCATCACGTGCGTCATAGCCGACCATCCTGCCTGTTCGCCACCCCTTCGGACAACGTGACCGGACCGCTCCGTGCCGGGTCGGACTTTGCCAAGACTTGCGCTTTCCGAGGTTTGCCGCCGCCGTTTCCGAGGTTCCCCGACGGTGCACCCATGATCGTCCAAGTGGACCGGGATGTTCCGGGAGTTCAGTGCCGGGGAACCGGGAGAGGTCGGATCCCGTCCGTACGATGGGCGGTCGAAAGGTCCCCGGGGGTCCGGCGCAGGGGCGTCCGGCGGAGACGTGCCCGGGAACCATGGCGCCCGGTCGGCCGGTTGACCAGGGTGCCGTCGGCAACGGGCCGGAGGCCGGTCCACTTCCTGGAGGAGAGCACCTTGCGCCATTTCGGCCACCTCGCCGAGGACGTACGCGGCCGGCTCTTCCTGGAGCAGCCGCGTCCCTTCACCGCGCGGAGCGAGCCGGAGGTGCTCGCCACCGCCCTCGGCGGCACCCTCTACAGCCCGGCCACCAGGCCCGCCCTGGCCGCCGACATCCGCAAACTCGCCGGTCGGGGTGTGGTGTCGATGGTGCTCTGCCTGGAGGACGCGATCGCCGACCACGAGGTGGACGCGGGCGAGCGGAACCTGGTCGAGCAACTGAATGACCTGGTCAAGGATTTCACCGACTGTGCACAGAGCCACCCCCTGCTCTTCATCAGGGTCCGTGCCGCCGCCCAGCTCCTCGACCTGGCCGAACGCCTCGGACCGGCCGTCGAACTGCTCAGCGGCTTCGTGCTGCCGAAGTTCACCCCGGCGAACGGCGGCGAGTACCTGGCCGCGCTGGCCGCCGCCGAGGCCGCGACCGGGCGGCGGCTGTTCGCCATGCCCGTCCTGGAGTCGCCCGAACTCGCCCACCTGGAGACCAGGCGGGAGCAGCTGTTCGGCATTGCCGAGCTGCTCGCCGGCCACCGCGAGCGGGTGCTCGCCGTCCGGCTCGGGGTCACCGACCTCTGCTCCGCGTACGGCCTGCGGCGCTCGCCCGACCTCACCGCGTACGACGTGGCGCTGGTCGCCGCGGTGATCGGGGACGTGGTCAACGTGCTCGGCCGGGCGGACGGCACCGGGTACACCGTCACCGGACCGGTCTGGGAGTACTTCCCGGTCCAGGAGCGGATGTTCAAGCCGCAGCTGCGCCGGACCCCGTTCACCGGCGCCTCGGTCTCCGCCGCGGCCGGGGCGTTCCGGGCCTCCGGCGAGGAGGTCCGCCGGCGGATCATCGAACACGACCTGGACGGGCTGATCCGGGAGGTCGAACTCGACCGGGCCAACGGCCTGCTCGGCAAGACCTGCATCCACCCCAGCCACGTGCCGGCCGTGCACGCCCTCTCCGTGGTCACGCACGAGGAGTACTGCGACGCCCGCGACATCCTCCGGCAGGAGCAGGACGGTGGCGGAGTCCTGCGCTCGGCGTACACCAACAAGATGAACGAGGCCCGGCCGCACCGTGCCTGGGCGGAGCGGGTGCTGTTGCGGGCGGAGGTGTTCGGGGTGGCCCGGGAGGACGTGAGCTTCGCGGAACTGCTGTCGGCCTGCCTGTGCGGCTGACTGTTTCCGCGGCCGAGCCCGAGCCGTTCCCCCCGGTTTCCGCAGCGCCGATATGACGAACGCACCACCGCACCATCGAAGGCAGGACCAGCAGTGACAGCAACACCGCAGACGTGGACCGGCCGGTGGGTCGCCGACCGGGCCGGAATCGCGCTGACCGGCTCCGAGCGACTCCCCGAACTCGTCGGCCTGGCCCTCCGGGAGAACCGCAAGCGCGCCCACCTGCTGGTCTCCAACGTGCTCGGCAAGCACGTGCCGCAGCGGCCCTCGGTGGTCCACGGCGCCGGGCTCGAACTCGGCCGCAGGGTCCGCCGGCTGCTCGGCGCGGAGGCGGCCGCGCGGGCCGTCGTGCTCGGCTACGCGGAGACCGCCACCGGCCTCGGCCACAGCGTCGCCGACGGCCTGGACGCCCCCTACCTGCACTCCACCCGCCGCCCGGTGCCGGGAGTGCCCCCGCTCGGCGGCTTCGAGGAGGAGCACTCGCACGCCACCTCGCACCTGCTGCTGCCGGCCGACCCCGCGCTCCTCGCCGGGGACGGGCCGCTGGTGCTGGTGGACGACGAGTTCTCGACCGGACAGACGGTGCTCAACACCATCCGCGAACTGCACGCCCGCCACCTGCGCGGGCACTACGTGGTGGTCGCCCTGGTGGACCTGCGCTCCGCGGCCGACCGGCAGCGGCTCGACCGGACCGCCGCCGAACTCGGCGTCCGGCTGGACCTGGTGGCCACCGCGAGCGGCGGCGTCGAACTGCCCGCCGACCTGCTGGAACGGGCCGAGCGGCTGATCGCTGAGGCGGCGGCGGACGCGCCTTCGCAGGCCGTCACCCCGGGTGCCGTGCCGTCGACGGCCGCCGCGCCGCTGGTCCGGGTCGAGCTGGACTGGCCCGCCGGGCTCCCGGACGGCGGCCGGCACGGCTTCACCGCCCGCGACCGCGCCCGGCTGGACGCCAGCCTGCCCCGGCTGGCCGGGCAGCTGGCCGAGGCCCTGCCCGCCGGGGCGCAGCGGGTGCTGGTGCTCGGCTTCGAGGAGCTGATGTACGCGCCGCTGCGGCTGGCCGACGCCCTCGCCGAGCGGCTCGGCGGCGACCGCGTCCGGTTCTCCACCACCACCCGCTCGCCCGTCCTGGCGGTGGACGACCCCGGCTACGCCATCCGCACCCGGCTCGCCTTCCCCGCCCACGACGACCCGCAGGACGGCGGATCGCACGAGCGCTACGCGTACAACGTCGCCCCCGGCAGCGACCCGGCGCGGCGCTTCGACGCCGTGGTGCTGGTGGTGGACGACGTGGCCGACACCCCGGCGCTGCACGAGGGTGAGCGTGCGCTGCTCGGCCAGCTGCGGCAGGTGACCGGCCGGGTGGTGCTCGCGGTGCTGCCCTCGCACCGGCCGGTGGCCGGGCCGGCCGTACGGCCCGTGTCTGCGTCGGCGTCCGTGCCTGCGTCGGCGTCCGCGCCTGCGTCGGCGTCCGCGCCTGCGTTGGCGTCCGCGCTTGCCTCGACTGCCGCGCTGCCCGTGCCCCCGTCGCCGCCCGCGCTGCTCGTGCCGTCCGCGCTGCCCGCGCCCCTGTTCGGGCCGGCGTTCTCCTCGTACCCGGCCGAGGAGGTGGCCTGGCTGCTCAAGGACCTCTCCGGGGTCGCGCTGGAAGCCCCCACCGAGGAGCGCGAGGAGGCCGTCCAGAACGGCGGCGCGCACTACGCCGAGTCGCTGCCGGTCGAGTACCAGCCCAGCCCCGAGTACCAGGAGCTGTTCCACCAGGCGCTGCGCGGCTCCGCCGGCCGGATCGCGCTCGCCGTCGGCACCGTCGCCGAGACGCTGCTGCGCGAGCGCGGTCCCGGGCTGGTGCTCGCCTCGCTGGCCCGGGCCGGCACGCCCGTCGGCATCCTGGTCCGCCGCTGGCTGTCCTTCGTGCACGGCCTGTCCGTGCCGCACTACGCGGTCTCGATCGTGCGCGGCCGCGGCATCGACCCGGTCGCGCTGCGGTACCTGGCGGCCCACCACCGCGCCGGGGACGTGGTGTTCGTGGACGGCTGGACCGGCAAGGGCGCGATCACCCGCGAACTCGCCGACGCGCTGGCCGGCACCGGCTTCGACCCGGATCTCGCGGTGCTCGCCGACCCGGGCCGCTGCGTGCGGACGTACGGCACCCGGGACGACTTCCTGATCCCGTCCGCCTGCCTCAACTCCACGGTCTCCGGGCTGGTTTCGCGCACCGTGCTGCGGCCCGGGCTGATCGGGCCGGACGACTTCCACGGCGCCAAGCACTACGCCGAACTGGCCGGGAGCGACGTCTCGGCGGCCTTCCTGGACGCGGTGGCCGCCCGCTTCGGCGAGGTCCGTGCCGCGGCGGTCGAGGGCGCCGAGCGGCTCGCCGCCGACCCGCACCGGGCGCCCGACTGGGCCGGCTGGGCCGCCGTCGAGCGGATCAGCGCCGAGTACGGCATCGACAACGTCAATCTGGTCAAGCCCGGCGTCGGCGAGACCACCCGGGTGCTGCTGCGCCGCGTCCCCTGGCGGATCCTCGCCCGGCGCGGCGCCGGTGCGGACCTCGACCACGTCCGGCTGCTCGCCGCCCAGCGCGGCGTCGAGGTCGAGGAGGTGGACGGCCTGCCGTACACCTGCGTCGGCCTGATCCACCCCCGCTACAGCCGCGGGGCGACCGGGGGAGACGGGCGTGCCGTGACCGGCGGGCGCGCCGTGACCGAGACTGCGGGGAGGGATTCCTGATGGGTGTTCTGGTGGCCAGCGACCTCGACCGGACGCTGATCTACTCCGAGCGGGCCATGGCCCTGGGCGCGCCCGACCGGCTCGCGCCACGGCTGCTCTGCGTCGAGGTGTACCAGGGGCGGCCGCTGTCCTTCATGACCGAGCGGGCCGCCGGGCTGCTCGCCGAACTCGCCCGGGAGGCCTGCTTCGTGCCGGCCACCACTCGGACGCCGGAACAGTACGGGCGGGTCAACCTGCCCGGCCCGACGCCGGACTGGGTCCCCGCGTACGCGATCTGCGCCAACGGAGGGCAGCTGCTGGTGGACGGCGTGCCGGACCGCGACTGGCGGGCCGAGATCACCGCGCGGATCGCCGCCGGCTCGGCCCCGCTGGAGGAGGTGGTCCGGCGGCTCGCGCTGTGCGCCGACCCGGAGTGGACGCACAAGCGGCAGGTCGCCGACGAGCTGTTCGCCTACCTGGTGGTCGAGCGGGCCGCGCTGCCGGCGGGCTGGCTGGCGGAGCTGACCGGCTGGTGCGCCGAGCGCGGCTGGACGGTCTCGTTGCAGGGCCGCAAGGTGTACGCGGTGCCCGCGCCGCTCACCAAGAGCGCCGCGCTGGCCGAGGTCGTGCGGCGCAGCGGCGCCGACACCGTGCTGGCGGCCGGGGACTCGCTGCTCGACGCGGACCTGCTGCTCGCGGCGGACGCCGGCTGGCGCCCGGGGCACGGCGAGCTCGCGGACAGCGGCTGGACGGCCCCCGGCGTCACCGCCCTGACGGAGGTGGGGGTGACGGCGGGGGAGGAGATCGTCCGGCGGTTCCTGGCGGGGGCGTCGGCCGTGCCGGTCGGCCCCTGACCGGGGCGATCAGGGGCGGACGGCCGACGGCCGTCGGCCGTCGGTCAGCCGCAGCAGCCGCCACCGCAGCAACCGCCCCCGCCCCCGCCGGCGGGGGCCTGCTGGGCGGCGGCCGCGCCGGTGACGGCAACGGTGGACAGCAGCTTCACGGTGTCCTCGTGGCCCTGCGGGCAGACGGCGGGGTCGTTGGCCTGGGCCATCGGGCGGCGGAGCTCGAAGGTGGCGCCGCAGGAGCGGCAGCGGAAGTCGTAGCGAGGCATACCGGCAGGGTACCCAGCGGGGTGTCCACCGGTCGCCCGGTCCGCGGATCGACTGGCTGCCGATCGCCTGGCCGACGCTCGCCCGGTCCACCGCTCGCCCGGTCCGGTGCTACCGGTGGCCGCCGAGGTCGCCGCGGATCAGGCCGATCACCCGTGCCGCCGTGTCCCGTACCGCCGCGAGCTCGGTCAGGAAGTGCCAGTAGTCGGGGTGCCGGCCGGCCGCCTCCAGCGAGGCCACCGCGCGGTCCAGCCGGGCCACCGCCTCGTCCAGCGGGGCGGCGTGCCGCGGGTCCGGCGCGGTGCGGCCGGCCATCGCCAGCCGCTGCGCGTCCCGGATCGCGAAGCGGGCGCGCTCGATCTCCCGGTTGGGGTCGTGCTGCACCTCGTTCAGCTGCCGCAGCCGGTCGTTCACCGCGAGCACCGAGCCGTCGGCGGTCTCCAGCAGCGCGCGGACCGTCCCGATCGCGGCGGTGGCACCCGCCCAGCGCTGCTCGTCCCGGGCCCGGGCGGCCTCGGCGAGCTTGCGCTCGGCGGCGCGCCCCGTCTCCGCGACCTGGTCCGGCACCCGCTGGAGGTCCTGCCAGCAGGCGGTGCTGAAGCGGCGGCGCAGTTCGCTCAGGGCGGGCTCGACCGTCGCGGCCTTGGTCTCCAGCGCCTGGATGCGGGTCCGCAGGCTCGCCACCCGCCGGTCGATCTCCCGCGCCCGCTCCGGCAGCTGTCCGGCGTCGGCGGCGATCGCCCCGGCGCGCTGCTTCACGTCGTCCGCGCGCCGCAGGGTGTCCGCGACCCCGTGCCGGGCCGGGCCCTCGTTCAGCCGGCCGAGCTCGGGCGCCAGTTCGGCCAGCCGGGCCGCCAGGTCGTCCGCCCGCAGGCCGGCGCCGCGCGCCTCGTCCAACGCGGTGGTGGCCGCGAGCAGCGCCCGCTTGGCCTGTTCGACCGCCGGGGTGACCCGCATCAGCTGCTGCTCGGCGTGCTGGACGGTCGGCTGCAGGCGGCGCAGGAAGTCGTTCAGCTCCGCCCGGGCCGAGCCGAGTTGGCCCTTCACGTCCTCCAGCCGGCGCTTGGCCTGCGCGGCCGCGCCCGCGTCCAGCGTCTCGCTGTCCAGGTTGTGGGCGTCGAGCGCGGCCAGGTAGTTCACGGTGACCTGCTCGACCCGGCCGGAGATCGCCGCCAGGTCGGCCAGCGCGCGCTGCGCCGTCTGGCCCTCCTCGGCCGCGCGGACGGTCTCCACCGCGAGCTGCACCTCGCGCTGGGTCTCCTCCAGCTCGTAGAAGGCCTCCTGGGCCGCCGCCCGGGCCTCCCGCGCCTGCGCCCGTCCGCCCTCACCGCCGCGCCGGCCCCACCAGCCGCCGCTCCCGGCCGACGCCAGTGCGACCGTCCCCAGCGCACCCGTCAGCACCACCGGCAACACCAACGCGTCGGCCAGCGCACTCCCCGCCCGACGCCGCCCCCGCCCGCTCCCGCCGGCCACCGTCACTGCGCGCTCCCTGCTCCGACCCGCTGATCCGGCCTCCATTCTCTCCGATCCCTCCACCGGCCCGTCACCCCCGCCCACCCCACGGCCCGCCCCCTTCCCGCCCACCTGCCGCACCGCCCGCCCGGGCGGCTCCACCGCCTCGCCCGGCACCCCACCGGGCACCCGGCCCACACCACCCCTCGGGACCAGGTACCCTAAGCACTTGTCGTGCGCCCACCGGGCCACGGCAGGGGGCGCGTAGCTCAGTGGTAGAGCGCTGCTCTTACAAAGCAGATGTCGGCGGTTCGAAACCGTCCGCGCCCACCCTCCGAACAGCAGGAACCAAGGCTGCGGCCCAGGCCAGGACAGGTGTCCCGGCCTGGGCCGCAGTCGTTCCGGCGATCTCGCCACGGCCTCGGACCCGCAGCGTCGATGCGGTCACCACCAGCCGCATCGCGGCGATCCCCGATGTCCGTCAGCAGCTCGGGCCCGATGCCGCCGAACGGCGGTGGCGAAGCTCGCCGCGCACCGAGGCCGGCAGCGAAGGAGCCCGGTGTCCCCGACCGCGATGGTCGGGGACACCGGGCTCACGCGGTGTCGGGCAGTCAGACCTCGATCACCCGTAGCGCGGGGTGGTCGACCGTGTTGAGGTAGAGCTTCTCCTTGGTGCCCTCCTGCTCCAGCTCGATGACCAGCCGGTACCGGTACAGGCCGGGCTTGGCGGTGCTGAGCACGGTGCCGGCCCAGTAGTAGTAGACCGGGGTCAGCGGGGAGCGCATGCGGTCGGGCATGCCGTAGATCTTGAGCTCGGTGAAGAGCTTCCGCTCGGCCACGTCCTCCTCGTCACCCAGCTCGGTGTCGAGGATCACGATGTTGTTGATCTTGGGCATGGGCGGCCAGGTGCCGTCCAGCCGCCGCTCCATGTCGATCGGGCGGATGATCCAGTTCAGCACCTGGCCCTGCTTGCAGACCGTCTCCAGCTGCCGGGTGCCCTGGCCGGACCCGCCGACGCTGTTGTCCATCATGTACATCGCGTCGCCCAGCGAGCGGTTGGCCGTGGCCCGCTCCATGTTCACGAGCGTGACGATGTTGAGCTGTACCGAGTTCAGCTGCCCGGGGTTCTGCTTGTCCGCCGAGGCGCTGCGCGTACTGGTTGTCAAGGTTCCTCCTTCGAGCGCGCCGCTCCGGGCGGTCCGCCGCCCGGAGCCGTCCGCTGCTCAGAGCTGTCAGGTGGCCTGGCCGACCAGGACGGGCGACGCAGTGGTGGTGATCGGCTCGGCCTGCGTCCCCAGCCGGAACCTGATCCGGTACGGCACCGGGGACGTGGCGTCCTTCTTCACCGTCCCGGTCCAGTAGGCGACGTCGGTGCCCGGGTACACCTGCCGGACCGGCTCGCACACCTCGGGGTCGATCACGATCCCGTCGATGGCCACGAAGGCCTCGCACTCGAGCGCCAGCACGTTCCAGAGCAGTTGGTCGCCGGCCTTGACCTTGGTCCGCAGCTCCTCGGTGCCGAAGTCGGCGGACCCGCCGGCCTTGTTGGTGTCGTACAGGTACAGGTGGCCGTGGGTGCTCTGGGACGCCAGCATGCCCACGCAGTCCACCACCGCGGTGATCGAGATCGGGCGCTTCGGCGTGGTCTTCAGCCGTGGCTTGGTGGTCATCTACTCCTCCTCGTCCTTACCGGGTCTTCCTGGGTCAGGGGCTCAGCCGAAGGCGGCCGGGGCGATCGGCAGGTAGCCCATGCCGGCCCCGGTGAAGCCGTTCCGCTTGGGCTCCGCGGTGATCCGGAGCTTCGACTCGCAAGTGAGGTTGACCGGCTCCCAGGTCCAGTCGCCTGCCCGCTGGACCAGCTCGTGGAGCTGGATCCGCATCTTGTAGCTGTAGGTCCCGGGCCGGGAGGTGTCGATCGTCGCCGACCAGTACCAGCCGTCGGTCACCAGGTCCGGGGAGCCGTACTCGGCCGGGTAGATGACCTTCTCGTCCACCGCCTCGCCGAAGATGTCGGTGATCACCGGTGCCGGGTAGTTGTGGGTGTTCTGGCCGTGGTCGGAGACCACCCGGCCCGTGATGTCCAGGACCCGCTGCCCGGACAGGGCCCGGGCGCGCGAGGTGCCGTTGACCCTGGTGCCGACGGTCTTCCGGATCCGGGCGAGCGCGGCCTCGGTGTCGCCGTTCGCCACCCCGGGCTTCTCGGTCAGCGTCGCGAGCTCCGCCAGCGCCTCCTTCTCGGCCTCCCGCGCCCGGATGGTGTGGTAGCCGCGGGGCACCGTCGGGGGGATCGAACCGAGGCTGTACGGAAGCCAGTTGAGCACCTGCTCGCCGGCCTGCGAGCCGTCGCTCCAGTAGGCGCCGTTGATCGCGGTGACCAACTCGCCGGTGCCCTGGTTCAGGGAGCCCTGGAGCTTCATGTTGTCGAACAGATAGGTGTTACCGGTCAGCGTTCGGGACTCCAGCGCGTTGCCGACGTCCACGAGCACGATGATCGCCAGTTGTTGGGCCATGCGCCCACCCTCCTTGTCGGTGTTCCGCCTACAGGCACATCAGTGCGGGCGAGTCGACGTGCAGCACGCTGTGCTCGCCCTCGTACATCTGGAGTTCCAGCCGGTACCGGTACGGCACCCCGGGCACCAGGTACGGCGGCACCACGCCGGACCAGACGTTGAGGTCCAGCTGTCCGCCCGCCACCCGGTGGCCGGCCGACGGTGCGCCGTCCGCGCCGCCCGCCGCGCCGCCGTCCGTGCCCTCGGCCGCGGACTCGACCGGGCCGGCGTGGTCGACGCCGTGCGCGGTCGCGCCCGAACCCTCGTCCGCCGGCACGAAGCTGATGCTCCGGATCTCGACGGGGGTCTGCAGGTCCACCGCCAGGGCGGACCACTGGACCACCTGGCCCGGCACCACCACGGTGCACAGGTCGGGCGTTCCCTGGTTCTTGCTGTCGAACGACCCGTCGTCGATCAGGCAGAGGTTGCCGTTGAGCAGCGTCTTGTCCGACAGCGCGCCGATCACGTCCACCACGACGGCGATGTTCACTTGCGGTTTCATACTCACTCCATTCCTCAAACCAACGTTCCGGAGCGGCAGTTGTACCGTCCCGCCGGTTCTGTCAGCCCCGGTCGCGCACCAGCGGTACCTTGCCGACCGACGTCCGCTCGATCTCCGCGGACGCCCTGGGCACGAACTTGATCAGGAACCGGTAACCGGTCTTCTCGATCGAGGCGGGGTTCGCCTCGCCCTGGTTGAACAGCGAGAGCGAGCGGGGCAGCGCGTTGACGAAGACGTGCTGGACGCCGTACGGGCCGAGCGCGGCGTCCATCCGGTACGTCAGACCGGGGACGTCGTCGACGGACGCCAGCAGCGTGATGGTCTTGCCCTCGCGGTGGTTCACGAACTGGATCTCGTGGGCCACCACGTCCAGGTCCGTCGCCGTGGCCTTGAGCAGGTCCTCCCGCAGCGCCTCGTACGCGCGCGGGGCCGAGTACTGGCTGTCGTTCAGGTGCAGGATGTCCCCGGTGCGGCCGGCGAACTCGAACCGGCCGGTCTTCAGCCCCGGCCCGTCCAGCCTCGGGCGGCGGATCATCCGGTCGCCCAGCTTCAGCCGCAGCAGCGGTGCCTCGTGCCCGTGCAGCCGGGTGACGACCAGCTCGCCCTCCTCTCCCTCGGCGACCCAGCGGCCCTGCTCGTCGACGATCTCCACCAGGTGCAGCCCGGGCACGGCCGCCAGGTAGGGGGACTCCTCCGTCAGCTGCAGCCCGATGGTCTCGGCCTGGGTGGCGGCGAAGTAGCTGAGGATCGTCAGGTTCGGGTACATCGCCTTGAGCTCCGCCCGCTTGCGCTGCGGCAGCACCCCGCTCCCGTACAGCGCCACCCGGAAGCTCTCCTTGGCCTCCTGGCTCATGCCCGCGCCGAGCTCGCTGAGGATCGCGATGCCCGCGGTGATCCCCATCAGCGCCTTCGGGCCGGGGTACGAGAACATGTGCTCCAGCACCGGGGCGGTGACCGGCCCCGCGCCGATGTAGTTGACCCCCGGCACCTGGGCCAGCACCCCGCCCACCATGGTGCCGCTGCTCCACATCTGGTAGTCCGCCAGCGTGGTGTACAGCCACTTGGGGTCGCTGCCGGGCAGGTACCCGCCGAGCTGGTAGGCGCCCATGAAGCGGCCGGCCACCTCGTAGGTGTCCCGCAGCTCCCGCAGCGAGTACACCGACTCCAGCGGCTTCCCGCCGCTGGTGCCGCCGCTGGCCACGATCTCGAAGCCGCCGCGCGCCAGCGGCACCACCATGCCCGGACGCGAATCCATGAAGAACTCGCGCTGGGTCTCCTTGTCCGACAGCGGGATCCGCTGCCACTCCTCGTACGTCTGCGGGGCGCCGCTGATGCCGGCGCCCGAGAGGCGGCTGCGCCAGAGCGGGTTGAGCCGCACCGTGTTGACCATCTGCTGGAGGCGGCGCAGCACCAGGGCGTCCTGGATCTCGTGCGAGACCTCGCTGTACGGCGCCTGGCAGACCCGCTCGCACTCGCGGAGCTTGCTCGCGAACGAGGGGAGCTTCTCCACCGCCTCGACCGAGTCCGGCTTCAGTTCCCACTCGGGGATCAGCCAGCTCGCCAGTTCACCGGCGCCGCCGGGTGCCGCCGGCCGGGTGGGCGCGGTGCTCACTGCACTCATCGTCAATTCCTCGTCCTCGTGTTGTTCACTTGTTCATGTGCTGCGGTTCGTTCGGTCTCGGCTCTTCGGCGGTTTTCAGCCGACGCCGGCCAGGACGTCGGCGCCGACCCGCCTGATCTCACCCAGCAGCATCCGGAAGTGCTCGACGGTGATCTGGTGGTTCATCATGACCACGCGCAGCGCGGCGACCCCGTCGATGTTCACCTTGGAGATGAAGAAATTCCCCTGGATTTTGATCCGGTTCCTGATCGCCACCTGGAGGCGGTGCACGTGTTCGTCCGGGAGTTCGGCGGGACGGTAGCGGAAGCACAGGATGTTGGCTTCCGGCCGGTGCACCGTTTCGAATTCCGGTTCGTCCAGAAGGAGCCGGTGGATCTCCTCGGTCAGCTCACAGAGGTACTCGATCTTCTCGGCGAACAGGGCCCGGCCGTAGACGGACCAGAGGGTCCACAGCGGCATGATCATGGGCCGCTTGGTGCACTCGAAGTTCCTGGCACCGCTGTCGAGCTCGGTGTAGCGGTCCGGCTCCTCGTCGAAGACGTAGCTGGCGCGCTGCTGGAAGGCCCCGAGGCTGTCCTCCTTGTTCCGGTAGAACAGCAGCGTGCAGGGCGCCGGAACGAACATCATCTTGTGTGCGTCCCACGCCAGGGAGTCGGCCTTCTCGATTCCCCGCAGCTTGTGCCGGAGCCGGTCGGAGACCAGCAGGCTGGCGCCGTGTGCGCCGTCGACGTGCAGCCAGATGCCCGCGGCCCGGGTGATGTCGGCGAGCCCGTCGAGCGGGTCGAAGGCGCCGACCGAGGTGGTGCCGGCCGAGGCGACCAGGGCGAACACCTTCAGTCCCCGCTGCTCGGCGGCCTCCAGGGCCGGCCGCACCTGCTCCAGGCAGATCTGCTGCTCCCGGTTGATCGGCAGGCGCACGATCTGCGACTCGCCGATCCCCAGGATCCCGGCCGCCCGCGAGACGCTGTAGTGCACGTCCGCGCCGACCGCGATGGCGGGGCGGGGCAGACCGTCCGCCGCCGGGCTGCCGCCCGACCAGAAGTCGGGGAACATCTTGTTCCTGGCCGCCAGCAGTGCGGTCAGGTTGGCCAGTGACCCGCCCGAGGTGGTCACCATGGCGAAGGAGTCGGGTTCCCAGCCGATGAATCGATTCAGCTCCTCGGCCATGATGCGCTCCGCCACGCTGGGCAGCTGGCCCGCCTCGTAGAACGAGGACGGCTGGTTGACCACCGAGCTGACGAAGTCGACGACCCCGCCCAGCGGCACCACGCCCGAGAACTGCCGCCCCATGTAACCGGGTGAGTGGACCTGGATCCCCGTCCTGACGTACAGGTCGGTGATCCCGTCCAGCCGCTTCTCGTCGAAGGCCGCGATCTTCTCGCGCTCGGAGGTCATCAGGGCCCTGGCGGCCTGGGTCAGCGTTTCGGGATCGATCAGTTCGAGCCCTCTGATCGAGGAATCGGCCAGATGGCTTTCCAGCCGGCTCAGTACCGTCTCGGAATTCTCCCGGAAAAGCTCGGGGTCGAACGTGTCGGCCAGCATTTCGCCGGCGCGCGGTTTTCCGACCCTGAGAGATTCGGAGGGACTCGGCTTCCGAGCGCCGAGCAACGGTCCCACTCCGCCTTTTTGCTCGATCATCTTCTGATTCGAGCGAGATTCCACCATAGGAGCCCCCCAATGGCCCTTGTTGAGGACATCGAGACTTTCCCTTTCCGGCGGTGTTCATGTCCAGCCGAGTCACTCCAACGAGTGAATCTTCGTTTTTCGTAGGCGTTCGATTGCGCATCGTCGTGGCTTGACTCCGGCGCGCGACCGCCGGCAATGTCGCTGGCCAGGCCGGTGAAGTGGCCCATCACATTTCGAACGCCAAAATCGAACAGGGCGGCGACTATTCAAACGCCAGCCGGGAATGTGCTGTTTTGGCCCGGCGGTTCGCCCGGCGGGCCGATTTCGGCCTTTCTGGCTGGTAGCAGGCAGGCCTGCGGCCCGGCCCTCGCACCGCACCCGGCCTCGGTGTCCGGCGATCTTGCGCGGTAGGGAGGCGGGATGGCCGGCGTGGTGTTCGACGCGGTGCCGTGTGATGTGGACGGCGTGACCCGGGTCTTCGGCGGCCGCCCACGCGCGACGTCGTGGGCGGGTTGCCGGCGACGGCGGTGACGTACGGCGGCGATGTGCTGCCGGAGCAGGTCACCGGGCGGACACGGACGCCGTGCGGCCGGACGGCGGCGAGGCCCGGGCACGCCGCGTGACGGCCAGGCCGGTTCGACGGGCGAGGCGCCACGGCCTGTGTTTGTGTGGCTGCAAACCGCTTGGGAGAGGTGAATCGCCGTGACCATGCCCCCGTTCGGATCGAACGACCCGTTCTCCGACCTGCTCAGCCGGTTCTTCGGGATGAGCCCGATGGCCTCCCCGCCCGCCGTGCAGCGAGTACCGATCGGGCGGCTGCTCAGCGAGTCCTCGCAGGAACTCCTCGCGCTGGCCGCGCAGCGGGCGGCCGAGGACGGCTCCAGGGACCTCGACACCGCGCACCTGGCCTGGGCGGCCACCCGGGTGGGCCCCTCGCGCCGGATGCTGGAACGGGCCGGCGTCGATCCGGACCGGCTCTCCGGCGACCTGGAGCACGCCCTGCCGTCCGGCAGCCGCGACGCGGTGGACGGCCGGCCGGCGCTCACCCCCTCGGCCAAGCGCGCCCTGCTCGCCGCGCACGCCCGCTCGCAGGCGGTCGGTGCCTCGTACATCGGCCCGGAGCACATCCTCGGCGCGCTGCTCGACCAGGAGCGTTCGGGCGCCGGCGTGGCGCTGCGCAACGCGGCGCCCTCGCAGGAGGCGCTGAAGTCGGTGCTGGAGGAGCGCGGCACCGGCGGCGAGCGCGGCAGTACGGGCGCCCGCCCGAGCGAGACGCCGACGCTGGACGAGTACGGGCGCGACCTCACCGAGGAGGCGCGCTCGGGCCGGCTGGATCCGGTGGTGGGGCGGGCCGAGGAGATCGAGCAGACCGTCGAGATCCTCTCCCGGCGGACCAAGAACAACCCGGTGCTGATCGGCGAGCCGGGCGTCGGCAAGACCGCGATCGTCGAGGGCCTGGCCCAGCGGATCGTCTCCGGGGACGTGCCGCAGAGCCTCAAGGAGAAGCGGGTGGTCACCCTCGACCTGACCGCGCTGGTGGCCGGCTCCAAGTACCGGGGCGAGTTCGAGGAGCGGCTGAAGAACGTGATCGACGAGGTCACCGCGGCCGAGAAGAGCGTGATCCTGTTCCTGGACGAGCTGCACACCGTGGTCGGCGCGGGCAGCGGCGGCGAGGGCTCGATGGACGCCGGCAACATCCTCAAACCGGCGCTCGCGCGCGGCGAGTTGAGCGTGGTCGGCGCGACCACGCTGGACGAGTACCGCAAGCACGTGGAGAAGGACGCCGCGCTGGAGCGCCGCTTCCAG
This sequence comes from Kitasatospora sp. NPDC093102, assembly GCF_040683915.1. Lineage (NCBI taxonomy): Bacteria > Bacillati > Actinomycetota > Actinomycetes > Kitasatosporales > Streptomycetaceae > Kitasatospora > Kitasatospora sp. NPDC093102. Next base: position 105,857 of record NZ_JBFBFA010000002.1, read on the forward strand.
CCGGTGCTGGTGCCCGAGCCGAGCGTCGACGAGACGGTCGAGATCCTCCAGGGGCTGCGCGACGCGTACGAGGCGCACCACCAGGTGCGGTTCACCGACGAGGCGCTGGACGCGGCGGCGACGCTCTCCGACCGGTACGTCAGCGACCGCTTCCTGCCCGACAAGGCGATCGACCTGCTGGACCAGGCCGGTGCCCGGGTCAGGCTGCGCAGCCTGAGCGGGTCCACCGAGGCGACCGGGGTGCAGGACCGGATCACCAAGCTGAAGCGGGAGCTGGACGAGGCCGTCTCGGACGAGGAGTTCGTCCGGGCCGCCAACCTGAAGACCGAGCTGCGGCAGACCGAGGACGAGCTGGCGGCGATCGCCGAGTCCCGCGAGGAGGTCGTCGACGTGACGGCCGACGACATCGCGCAGGTGCTCTCCTCCCGGACCGGCATCCCGGTCGCGGAGCTGAGCGCGACCGAGAAGGAGCGGCTGCTCAAGCTGGAGGAGCACCTGCACGAGAAGGTGGTCGGCCAGGACGAGGCGGTCACCGCCGTCGCCCAGGCGGTGCGCCGCGGCCGGGCCGGGATGGGCGACCCGGAGCGGCCGACCGGCTCCTTCCTCTTCCTCGGGCCGACCGGCGTCGGCAAGACCGAGCTGGCGAAGGCGCTGGCGGCGCTGCTGTTCGGCGACCCGGACCGGATGATCCGCTTCGACATGAGCGAGTTCCAGGAGAAGCACACCGTCTCCCGGCTGGTCGGCTCCCCGCCCGGGTACGTCGGCTACGAGGAGGCCGGGCAGCTGACCGAGGCGGTGCGCCGCAAGCCGTACAGCGTGCTGCTCTTCGACGAGGTGGAGAAGGCCCATCCGGACGTCTTCAACCTGCTGCTCCAGGTGTTGGACGACGGGCGGCTGACCGACGCCCAGGGGCGTACGGTCGACTTCCGCAACACCGTGGTGATCATGACCAGCAACATCGGCTCGCAGCGGATCCTGGACCATGCGGGGAACGTCGATGAGATCAAGGACGACCTGATGCGGGACCTGCGGCGGCAGTTCCGGCCGGAGTTCCTCAACCGGATCGACGAGGTGATCGTCTTCCACGCGCTCACCAGGAAGGACCTGCTGTCGGTGGTCGACCTGCTGCTGGAGCGGACCCGGCGCCGGCTGCGGGCCCAGGACGTCGAGCTGGACGTCACCGGGGCGGCCAAGGAGTACCTGGTCAACCGGGGCTACCAGCCGGAGTTCGGGGCCCGGCCGCTGCGCCGGACGATCCAGTCGGAGCTGGACAACCGGATCTCCAACCTGCTGCTGGACGGTTCGGCGCGGGAGGGGGACACGCTGATCGCGGACGTGAGCGAAGGGGAGCTGGTGGTCACGCTGGCACGGCCGGAGGCGTCGGCGACCTTCGACGAGGCGCAGGCGAAGGCCCGGGCGTCCGCGGCCGCCGAGGAGGGCTGAGGGCGAACCGCGTCCGGGCGTACTCCAGCGGGAGTACGCCCGAACGCCACCGGTGGAGGACGCGCGGGGACGGGGCGCGGGTCTAGCTTGTGGGCATGATGCCGCCCACGTCCCCGCCGACCGAGCCGTGCTCGGCGGAGCAGCCGCCGGAGGAGCCGCCCGAGCCGTGGCGCCCGCCGTGGGTGCGCGCGGCCAAGGCGGGCTACCCGCTCGGGGTGGCGGCGGCGGTCGCGGTGCTCCAGGTGGTCGGCTCGACCTTCGCCGCGCACGACCAGCACGAGAGGGTCCCGCTGGACGCCTTCGGCTACCTGCTGCTGCTGCTCGGACCGGCCCTGCTGGTGCTGCGCGACCGCCGGCCGGTCGCGGTGGTGGCCGGCACCTCGGTGGTCACCGCCGGGTACCTGGCCGGCGGGTACCCGTACGGGCCGGCCTTCGTGAGCTGGCTGATCGCCTGCTGCGTGGCGATCGGCTCCGGGTACCGCCGGGCGGCCTGGGCCGGCGTGGGCGGGGTCTACCTGGTCCACCTCCTGGTCACCTTTGTCCTGCCGGAGAGCTGGCAGCGCGCGGCCCCGCCGTCCGGCAGCATCTGGCCGCAGGAGCTCGGGCTGTCGGCCTGGCTGCTGCTGGTGATGGCGGGGGGCGAGCTGGTCCGGTTCCGGCGCGAGCGGATCGCCGCCCACCGGGCCTACCGGCAGCAGCTGGAGGAGCGCCGGGCCAACGAGGAACGGCTCAGGATGGCCCGGGAGTTGCACGACATCCTGGCGCACAGCCTGTCGCTGATCAACATCCAGGCCGGGGTCGCGCTCGCGCTGCTCGACCGGCGGCCGGAGGAGGCCCGCGGCGCACTGGTCACCATCAAGTCGACCAGCAAGGAGGCGCTCGGCGAGGTCCGTCAGGTGCTCGCGACGCTGCGCGGGCCCGGGGCGGCGCCGCGCGGGCCGGCCCCCGGGCTGGACCGGCTGGACGAACTCACCGAGCAGGCGGACCGGGTGGGCCTGGAGGCGGAGGTGCAGGAGCGCGGCGAGCGGCGCGAGCTGCCCGCCACCGTCGACCTCGCCGCCTTCCGGATCGTCCAGGAGGCGCTCACCAACGTGGTGCGTCACTCGGCGGCCCGGCAGGCGGTCGTGGTGCTGGACTGGAGCGACCCGGCCGTGCTGGTGGTCCGGGTGGAGGACCCGGGGCCCGCGGTCCTCGGTGACGCGGGCGGCTCGGGCAGCGGGCTGGTCGGGATGCGGGAACGCGCGGCGGCGTTCGGTGGCACCATCACCGCGGGGCCGCTGCCGGACGGCGGCTTCCGGGTCCGGGCGGAGCTGCCGACACCGAAGGCGGAGAGCGATTGATTCGGGTACTGCTGGCGGATGACCAACTGCTGGTCAGGGCGGGCTTCCGGGCCCTGCTGGACCTCCAGGACGACCTCACGGTGGTCGGCGAGGCGGGTGACGGCGAGGCGGCGGTGCGGCTCACCCGCGAGATCGTGCCGGACGTCGTGCTGATGGACATCCGGATGCCGCGGATGGACGGGCTGGAGGCGACCAGGAGGATCGCCGAGGACCCGGCGCTGTCCTCCGTCCGGGTGGTCGTGCTGACCACTTTCGAGCTCGACGAGTACGTCTTCGAGGCGCTGCGCTCGGGGGCGGCGGGCTTCCTGGTCAAGGACACCGAGCCGGCCGACCTGCTGCGGGCGATCCGGGTCGCGGTCGCGGGGGACGCGCTGCTCTCGCCGGGGGTGACCAGGCGGCTGATCGGCGAGTTCGCCGCCCGGTCGAAGGCTCCCGAGGCCGTTCCGGAGGGTCTCTCGGACATCTCGATGCTGACCGAGCGGGAGCGCGAGGTACTGGCGCTGGTCGGGATGGGGCTGTCCAACGAGGAGATCGCCCGGCGGCTGGTGGTCAGCCCGCTGACGGCGAAGACGCACGTCAGCCGGGCGATGGTGAAGCTCGGCGCGCGCGACCGGGCGCAACTGGTGGTGCTGGCCTATGAGTCGGGGCTGGTACGGCCGGGCTGGCTGGGCTGAGCGACCCCTACTCCTCCGGGATTATCCCAACTGTCGCTGCTGGTAGGACGCGTGATGAGCCCCCTCGGCGGGACGCTCTGGGCACCTCGGGAACCCCCCGAGGTCCTGGAGGCCCACCACCGAGGAGTTGAACCACCATGTACACGCAGCTGGCCGACTGGCACGGCCCCGGCCCGTGGATCCTGCTGATCCCGCTGGTCTGGATCGCCGTGGTGATCCTGGTGATCGCGGTGCTGCGCCGCACGGTCCGGCGGCAGCACGGCTGCGCGTTCGGGGGCGGGGCCGGAGCCGTGGCGGAGCATCCGTTGGCCGTCCTGGGCCGCCGCTACGCCGAGGGCGACATCGACGCCGAGGAGTACCGCGCCAAGCGGGCCGTGCTCAGCGAGCCGCCGCGGGGCGACGCCAGGGGAGGTGGCGCCAGGTGACCACCCCGGACGTCGTGAGCGGCGCCGCCGCCCGGGTCGCCGATGCCGTGAAGATCTACGGCACCGGCGGCACCGAGGTCCGGGCGCTGGACCACGTGACGGTGGAGTTCCCGGCCGGGCGGTTCACCGCGATCATGGGCCCGTCCGGCTCGGGCAAGTCCACCCTGATGCACTGCGCGGCCGGGCTGGACACGCTCACCGCCGGCAGCGCCTGGATCGGCGACACCGAGCTCGGCGCACTCGACGACCGGCGGCTCACCCTGCTGCGCCGGGAGCGGATCGGTTTCGTGTTCCAGGCCTTCAACCTGGTGCCCACGCTCACCGTCCTGGAGAACATCACCCTCCCGCTCGACCTGGCCGGGGCCGCCCCCGACCAGGCCTGGCTGGAGACACTGGCCGACGTGGTCGGCCTGGGCGACCGGTTGCAGCACCGTCCGAGCGAGCTCTCCGGCGGCCAGCAGCAGCGGGTCGCGGTGGCCCGGGCACTGGCCGGGCGGCCCCAGGTGGTCTTCGCCGACGAGCCGACCGGCAACCTCGACTCCCGCAGCGGCGGCGAGGTACTCGGCCTGCTGCGCCGGGCGGTGGACGAGACGGGCCAGGCCGTGGTCATGGTCACCCACGACCCGACGGCCGCCGGCTGGGCCGACGAGGCGCTCTTCCTCGCCGACGGACGGCTGGTGGACCGGATGCGGCAGCCCACCTCCGCCCTGGTGCTGGACCGGATGAAGGCCTTCGAACGGGGGCGGTCATGAGCGAGCGGATCCGAGCGGATCGACGCGGCCGCACGAACACCGTTCCCCTCCGGCTCAGCCTGCGCTCGCTGCGCGCCCACCGGAGGCGGCTGGCCGGCACCCTCCTGTCCATCCTGCTCGGGGTGAGCTTCCTGACCGGCACGATGGTGCTCGGCGACACCCTGCGGGCCAACTTCGACACCCTCTTCGCCGACGCCAACGCCGGTACCGACGTCGTGGTCCGCAGCGCCGACGTGCTGGACTCGCCGGGCACGGTCGGCGGGGTACGGGCGCCGGTGGCGGCGGCGCTCGCCGACCGGCTGCGAGCCGTACCCGGGGTGGCGGCCGCCGAGCCGTCGGTCCAGGGCGCGGGCCAGCTCATCGGAAGCAACGGCAAACCGATCGGCGGCCAGGGCCCGCCCACCCTGGCGGGCAACTGGCTGACCGATGGCCGGCTCAACCCCTACCGGCTGGCCGAGGGCCGGGCGCCGGCCGCCCCGGGCGAGGTCGTGGTGAACCGCGGCGCGGCCAAGGCGGGCGGGCTGCACCTCGGCTCGACCACCGTGCTGCGCACCCCCGATCCGGTACCGGTCACCGTCGTCGGCATCGCCACCTTCGGGGCGGACGCGGACGGCATGGGGCCGAGCACCTTCACCGCGATGACCTTCGCGGACGCCGAGCGGTACCTCACGCCCGAGGGCGCGGGGCAGGCCGGCTCGATCCAGGTCCGCGCGTCGGGCGGGGTCTCCCAGCGGGAGCTGGTCGACCGGATCACCCCGCAACTGCCCGTCGGCGTCCAGGCGATCACCGGTGCGGCGGCCACCCAGGAGTCCACCCAGGTGCTGTCCGGGCGGTTCCTGACCATGTTCACCACGCTGCTGCTGGTCTTCGCCGGGATCGCGTTGCTGGTGGCGACGTTCACCATCCACAACACCTTCGCCATCGTGGTCGCCCAGCGGAGCAGGGAGCACGCGCTGCTGCGGGCACTCGGCGCGGTGCGCGGTCAGGTGCTCGGGGCGACGCTGGCGGAGGCGACGCTGGTCGGCCTGCTGGCCTCGCTCGGCGGGCTGCTGGGCGGGATCGGGGTGGCGGCCGGGCTCAAGGCGCTGTTCTCGGTGCTCGGCTTCGCCCTGCCGACCGGTGGCATGGTGATCAGCGCGGCCGCCGTCCTGCTGCCGCTGCTGGTCGGCACGCTGGTCGCGGTGGGCTCCGCGCTGCTGCCGGCCGTCCGGGCCGGGCGGACGGCTCCGCTCGCGGCCCTGCGGGACACGGGCGTCGACCGGGCGGCGCAGGGGCGCTCGGGCACCGCCCGGGTGGTGCTCGGCAGCCTGCTGCTGACCGGGGGAGTGCCGGTCGCCTTCCTCGGTGCGACCGACGGCCCGTCCGTGCTGCTGACGGCGCTCGGGGCACTGGCGGTGCTGGCCGGCACGGTGGTGCTCGGCCCGGTCGCCGCGGCCTGCGCGGTGCGGATGCTGGGCGCGCCGCTGCCCAGGCTGCGCGGGGTCTCCGGGGTGCTCGCCCGGCGCAACGCGGCCCGCAACCCGCGCCGGACGGCGGCCACCGCGAGCGCGCTGATGATCGGAGTCGCGGTGGTCACGCTGTTCACCGTGTTCGGCGCCTCGGTCAAGGCCACCCTGGACGACACGGTGAGCAAGTCCTTCGCGGGCGATCTCGCCGTCACCACCGCCTCGTTCGGGGCCGGTGGCAGCGGGATCAGTCCCAAGGCGGCGGACGCCCTGGCCGCCCTGCCCGAAGTGCGGCAGACCGTCGGGCTCGGCCGGGGCGTGGCCCGGATCGACGGGCACGGCCGGACGCTGGACGTGACCGACCCGGCCCGGCTGCCCGGGATCGTCGACCTCGGCCGGGTCGAGGGCTCACTGGCCGCGCTCGGCACGGACGGGCTGGCGGTCTCCCGCAGCGAGGCGCAGCAGCACGGCTGGCGGCTCGGCCAGTCCGTCACCGTGGGCTTCACCGATGGTGCGAGCGCCCCGTTCACCATCCGCGCCCTGTACGAGGGCGGCAGTCTGGCCGGCGACTACCTGATGACCCGGCAGGCCTGGGCTCCGCACCGGGGGCAGGACGCGGACACCATGGTCGCGATCGGGCTGCGTGACGGCGTCTCGGCTGCCGCGGGCAAGGCGGCGGTGGAACGGGCACTGGTCCCGTACGGCAGTCCGCAGGTGCAGGACCGCGCCGAGTACGCGAAGAGCGCGGCCTCCGGCGTCGACATGATGCTCTCGGTGGTCTACGCGCTGCTGGCGCTGGCGGTGCTGATCGCGCTGCTGGGCATCGCGAACACCCTGACGCTGGCGGTGCACGAGCGGACCAGGGAGCTGGGGCTGCTGCGGGCGGTCGGCCAGACCAGTGGTCAGCTGCGGGGCATGGTGCGCTGGGAGTCGGTGCTGGTGGCGGCCTTCGGGACGGTCGGCGGGCTGGGCCTCGGAGCCTTCCTCGGCTGGGCCCTGGTGCGGGCCTCGGACAGCGCGGGGACGGGATCGTTCGCGATACCGCCCGTGCAGCTGGCCGTGGTCCTGGCGGCCGGGCTGCTGGCGGGCGCGGTGGCCGGACTCCGCCCGGCGGGGCGGGCGGCGCGGCTGGACGTCCTGCGGGCGATCGCGGCGGAGTAGGAGGCGATGGAAGGAGGTGGCGGAAGAGGAGGTGGCGGAGCGGGGCAGGAGCGCGGAGCAGGAGGAGCCGGTGAACCGGAGGGTCAGCCCATGGACTGCGGGAAGACCTCCCGCACCAGCGGGTCCGGCAGTCCGCGCTTGCGCCACTCGCGCGGGTAGCCGAGCGAGACCTCGGTGAACGGAACGCCGTCGTAGGTGGTGCGGCGGGGGATGTGGAGGTGGCCGTAGATCATTGCCGCGGTGTTGAACCGGGTGTGCCAGTCGGCGGTCAGCTCGGTTCCGCACCACTGGGCGAACTCGGGGTACCAGAGGATCTCGGTGGGCTGGCGGACCAGCGGGTAGTGGTTGACCAGGACGAGCGGGACGTCCGGGTCGCAGGCCGCCAGCCGCTTCTCGGTCAGCCGGACGCGCTCGCGGCACCAGGAGTCGCGGTCCGGGAACGGGTCCGGGTAGAGCATCCGCTCGTCGGCGCAGACGATGCCGCTCTCGTAGGCGGCCGCCAGGGAGGCTTCCTTGGTGGTCGTGCCCGGCGCACGGAAGGTGTAGTCGTAGAGGAGGAAGAGCGGGGCGATGCGGACCGGTCCGCCGGGGCCCTCCCAGAGCGGGTACGGGTCCTCGGGGGTCACGACGCCGAGCCGGCGGCAGCGTTCCACCAGATGCTCGTAGCGGGCCACTCCGCGCAGCTGGACCGGGTCCTCGGGGTGGGTCCACAGCTCGTGGTTGCCGGGCACCCAGACCACGCGGGCGAAGCGCTCGGCGAGCAGGCCGAGGGCCCACTCGATGCTGGTGGTGAGCTCGGCGACGTCACCGGCGACGAGCAGCCAGTCGCCGGGGTGGGAGGGCTGGAGCTTCTCCACCAGGTCGCGGTTCTCCTGGTAGGAGATGTGAAGGTCGCTCACGGCGAGCAGCCGTCCGCCTGACGGCGTGGGCCGTGCCGGCTGTGCGTCGCTGCGGTTCTCCGTAGTCACTCCTGCCCCCTGAGGTCGCCCGGCCGATGGGGCCCACCCTACGTGGCGGGCCGGGGGAGCGGGGCGGGTTGACGGGATCAGCCGTTCGAACCGCCGTTCCGAGAACCGAGGTCAGCCCGGCGAACCGAGGGCGGAACGGTGCTCAAGGGCGGAACGGTGCTCAAGGGCGGAACGGTGATCCATGGGTGTGATGGTGACTCAGGGGAGGCTCGGAGGGCGGTACAGGAGCAGGAGTCAGGAGTGGAAGGCGAGTTGGGCCGGCTCAGGAGCCGATGTCGATGAGCACCCCGTGGGAGGTGGCGATGGTGACGGCGAGGATCACCAGCGAGGTGATGCCGAGGGTCAGGCCGAGGAGGGCGCGGCCGCGCCGGCTGGTGCCGCGGAGCAGGGCCAGCGTGGCCAGGGTGATGGCGATCGGCCCGAGGACGATGTTGAACAGCAGCAGGCCGGGGAGGCCGAGGAGGAAGGAGGCGACGGCGAGGCCGTCCGCTTCGGCGGTGCCCTGACGGTCGCTCTCCTGGCTGCGGGCCTCCGGGCGGCCGGTGCTCTGGCGGCTGACGCTCCGACGGCCGATGGCCGGATGTTCGGTGACGGTGCTCATGGTGGTGCGGGTCCTCTCTGGGGAGTGGCCGCGGGTGCGGTCCGCGGAGCGGCCGGGTCAGCGGTGCCGGAGGCGGGCGATGCCCTCGCGGGCGCCGAAGGCCAGCAGCCAGGCGGTGATGCCCGCGGAGGCGGCGAGGAAGACCGGGAGCGAGGTGTGGGCGGCGGTGCCGATCAGGATGCCCATGGCGACCAGGGCGGAGAACAGGATCACGGCTGGCTCCTTCGGCTGTGGCTGGGACTGCGCCGATTTCGGTTGACAAGTGTTCACTGACTTCGGCCCCACTGTACGCTCGGCTGGCCAAGTTCAGCAAACGAATGTTTACTGAATGGTGTGAGTCACACCGTTGGGGCCCGACAGGCCCAGAAGCAGCAGAGTCGGCGGGCATTGCTGGACGCCGGGCTGCACCTGTTGGCCGATCAGAACCTGGCGAGCCTGGGCGTCCGTGAGGTCACCCGCGAGGCGGGGCTCTCCCCGGCCGCCTTCTACCGGCACTTCCCGGACCTCGCCGCCCTCGGGGTGGCGCTGGTCGAGGAGTCGCTGGCCAGTCTGCACGTCATGATCCGCTCGGTGCTCGCCGAGGCCGGCGGTGCCGAGGAGCTGATCGACCGTGCGGTGGACGTGATCGAGCGGCACGTCCGCGAGCACCGGGCGCACGTCCGCTTCCTGGCGCGTGAGCGGCACGGCGGAGTGCGGCAGGTGCGTGAGGCGATCGACGCCGAACTCGGCGGCTTCGCCGCCGAGGTGGGAGATGCCCTGGCGCTGCAGCCGGTGTCGCAGGGGTGGAGCGAGCGGGACCTGCGGATGCTCGCCGAGCTGTACGTCGACCACATGGTGTCCACGGCCGCCGCCTTCCTGGAGGCGCTGGAGACGGACCCGGCCCGGGGGCAACGGATCGCCGCGACCGCGCGCCTCCAGCTGCGCCTGATCAGCCTCGGCCGGGAACACTGGCCGGCGGGTTGACCGTCCCTGCACGGGAGTTGACGGCCCCGACGGCGGTGGACGGCCGGCCCGCGATCCGGGCCGCCGATCCGGGACCGTCGATCAGGGACGCGAGCTGAGGCCGCCGATCAGGGCCGCGGGCTGAGGCCGCCGAGTCGGACCACGAGCCCAGCGGTTGATCCGGGCGGCGGCGGTAACCGGCCATTGCGTCTTGGGCGGTTCTTGACGTTGCTTTGACTCTTGACAGTAGGTCATGTCCGGGACAGCTTTGGTGGACCCCCACTCGTGGACCCCCACACCGAGAGGTCTCTCATGAAGAAGCCGCTCATAGGCACGGTAGCCACGCTCCTGGTTGCCGGGGCCAGTGCCCTCGTCGGAGCCGTTCCGGCCCAGGCCGCGGCCCCTGCCGCCGAGTCCACCGCCAAGCCCGTCTCCGCCGTCACCTTCGCCGGGACGGTCGCACTCAGCAACTGCTCCGGCTCGCTGGTGCGGATGCCCGGCTCGGCCGCGAGCGACCCGGCCCTGGTGCTCTCCAACGGCCACTGCCTGGAGACCGGCATGCCCGGTCCGGGCGAGGTGGTCCTCAACCGCTCGTCCAGCCGGACCTTCACCCTGCTCAACTCCAGTGGCGGCAGCGCTGCCACGCTGCGTGCGACCAAGATCGTCTACGGTGCGATGACCGACACCGACGTGTCGATCTACCAGCTGAACACGACCTACGCCTCGATCCAGTCCCGGTACGGGATAGCCCCGTTGACCATCGCCGCCACCCACCCGGTCCAGGGCACCTCGATCCGGGTCGTCTCCGGCTACTGGAAGAAGATCTACTCCTGCTCGGTCGACGGCTTCGCCTACCGGCTGAAGGAAGCCGACTGGACCTTCAAGGACTCGGTCCGCTACACCTCCAGCTGCAACGTGATCGGTGGCACCTCCGGATCGCCGGTGGTCGACGCCTCGACCGGCCAGGTGGTCGCGGTCAACAACACGATCAACGAGAACGGCGAGACCTGCACCCTGGACAACCCCTGCGAGGTGGACCAGAACGGCGCGGTGACGGTCCGCCCGGGCATCGGTTACGCCCAGGAGACCTACGGGATCCCGGCCTGCTTCGCCGCCGGCAACCGTTTCGACCTCACCCTTCCCGGGTGCACCCTGCCCCGCCCGTAGGCGAGTAGCCACCCGGCTCGACGGGGAATGGTCGACCGGACGGAATCCTCAACCGGCAGCAGAGCAGGGAAACCCCACTGGCCAGCACTTCTTCCCCGATGGGCCATCCGTGAACGGCGGGTGGCCCATTCGGCCGTCCATCGGCCGGCCGCCGCACCACCCATGCCGTATTACCCACGCCGCATTACCCCACGCCGCACCACCCATGCCGCACGGCCGTACCGGCAGGCGGCATTCATGTCAGGTGAACAGAGGGAGAGTTGATGACCACCACCGTGAGAAGGCTGCTGGTGTCCGCCTTGCTGATACCGCTGCTCGCGTTCGGCGGCCTGGCGGGCCCGGCATCCGCCGCCGACGGCCAGGGCGTGCAGGGTGCACAGTCGGGGCAGGGCGACCAGGGCGACCAGGGCAACGGGTCCCGCCACGGCCGGAGCCCCGCCGACGACCCGAACGCCGACATCAAGGACCGCCTGGCGGCGATCCCCGGGGTGACCATCACCGAGGAGAAGCCGACCACCACCGGTCACCGGTACTTCATCGCCACCTACACCCAGCCGATCGACCACTTCCGGCCCTGGCTGGGCACCTTCCAGCAGCGCTTCAGCCTGCTGCACCGCGGCTACGACCGCCCGACCGTCTTCTACACCAACGGTTACACCCTGGGCACCAGCCCCTCGCGCACCGAGCCGACCCGGCTGGTGGACGGCAACCAGGTGTCCATCGAGTACCGGTTCTTCACCCCCTCCCGCCCGGACCCGGCGGACTGGTCGAAGGCCGGCATCCGCCAGGGCGCCGCGGACTCGCACCGGCTGGTGACCGCGCTCAAGCGGATCTACCAGGAGGAGTGGCTGTCCACCGGCGGCAGCAAGGGCGGCATGTCCTCCACCTACTTCCGCCGCTTCTACCCGGACGACGTGGCCGGCACGATCGCCTACGTCGCGCCGAACAACACGAACGTCAAAGACTCCGAGGCGTACAGCGAATTCTTCCGCACCGTCGGTACCCCCGAGTGCCGGGCCAGGCTGAACGCCGCCCAGCGCGAGCTGCTGGTGCGCCGCGACCGCCTGGAGGCCCGTTACGTCGCGGACAACAAGGCGGCCGGCTCCACCTTCGACACCCTCGGCACCCCGGACCGCGCGTACGAGGCCGGCGTGCTGGACGTGGTCTGGGCGTTCTGGCAGTACAGCCTGGAGTCCGACTGCGCCAAGGTCCCGGTGGCCGCCACCGCGACCGACGACGAGCTGTACGCCTGGTTCGACTCGCAGTCCGGCATCACCGGCAACAGCGACCAGTCGTTGGCGAAGTACACCGCGTACTACTATCAGGCCGCCACCGAGCTGGGCGCGCCGTTCTTCGACGTCTCGCACCTCAAGGGCGTGCTGCACTACGACTACAAGGAGCTCTACTCGGTCCGCAGCTACGTGCCGAAGGAGATCCCGACCGTCTTCAACCCGAACGCGATGCCCGACATCGACCGCTGGGTGAAGCGCGAGGGTGAGCGGATCATGTACGTCTACGGCGGCAACGACCCGTGGGGCGCCAAGCCGTTCCGTCTCGGCCGGGGCAGCGAGGACAGCTACGTCTACACCGTGCCCGGCGGCAACCACGGCTCCAGGATCGGGCAGCTGCCCGCCGCCCAGTCGGCGGAGGCCACCGCCAAGGTGCTGGAGTGGGCCGGTCTGGGCGAACCGGACGCAGCCCGCTCGCAGGCCAAGTCGCTGCAGCCGATCCCGGACTTCGGCCCGCTGGACGTCGAGGGCCAGCGGCTGGAGCAGGAGCGCCGCCCGCTGTAGTGCGGGCGCAGCAAGCCGCACCACGAAGCACGAGCAGGAGGCCGCCCCGGGTTCCGGGGCGGCCTCCTCGCGTCGTTCCGGGCCTCCTCGTGCATCCCGGAACCGCCGGACCCGGCCCGACCGGAAAGGCCCGGCTGGAAGGTCCGACCGGACCCGGCCACCCCCTCCCCGAAGCAGTGAATCAGTGCTTCAATGCTTCCATGGCCTACCGACGCACGCCCGCCGTACAAGCCCGCCTGGACGCCCAGCGCGAAGCGGTGCTCCAGTCGGCGGTCGGCCTGCTCGCCGAGCGTGGCTACGGCGGCTGCACGATGGCCGCCGTGGCGGACCGCGCCGGGATCGCCACCGGCAGCCTCTACCAGCACTTCGCCGGCAAGGCCGAGCTGTCGGTGGAGCTGTTCCGCCGGGTGGTCACTCACGAGATCGACGCGGTCAACGCCGCCGTCGCCCTCCGGGACACCCCGCGGCAGCGGATCGCCGCCGTGGTCGAGACCTTCGCCGCCCGCGCCCTGCGCGCCCCCCGGCTGGCGTACGCGCTGCTGGTGGAGCCGGCCGACGCGGTCGTGGACGTCGAGCGACTGGTGTTCCGGCGGGCGTTCCGGGACGTGATCGCCACCGAGATCGCCGCGGCCGTGGCGAGCGGCGAACTGCCCGAGCAGGACCCGGTGTTGACCGCCGCCGCCCTGGTCGGCGCGGTCGGCGAGGCCCTGGCCGGCCCGCTCGCCGCCGCACCGGCCGGAGCCGCCGGGCCCGAACACGGCGACAACACCCCGAGCGACAACACCACGGTGGTCCCCGCCCTGGTCTCCTTCACCCTGCGTGCCCTGGGAGGACGCGATGACAGCGACGCATGAGGTCACCAACCAGGTGCCCCTGCCGTACGGACACGACACCGCCGCCGACCCCACCCTGCTCGCCGCCCTCCAGCGGGCCGACGCCGGCTGGGCCGAGCCCGAGCTGCGCGAGCTGGGCCGGCTGGCCGGTTCCGAGCAGGCCGCCGAGTGGGGCCGGCTGGCCAACGAACACCCGCCGGTGCTGCGCACCCACGACCGCTTCGGCCACCGGATCGACGAGGTCGAGTTCCACCCGTCCTGGCACGAGCTGATGCGCACCGCCGTCTCGTACGGCCTGCACGCCGCGCCCTGGCGGGACGACCGGCCCGGCGCCCACTCCGCCCGCGCCGCCGGGTTCTACGTCTGGGGCCAGGTCGAGGCCGGCCACACCTGCCCGATCTCGATGACCTACGCCGCCGTCCCGGCGCTGCGCGCCAACCCCGCCCTCGCCGCCGAGCTGGAGCCGCTGCTGGCTGCGCGGGAGTACGACTTCGGGCTGCGCGAGCCGCGGACCAAGCGCGGGCTGATCGCCGGCATGTCGATGACCGAGAAGCAGGGCGGCTCGGACGTCCGCACCAACACCACCACTGCCGCGCCGCAGCCGGACGGCACCTACCGGCTCACCGGCCACAAGTGGTTCACCTCGGCGCCGATGTCCGACCTCTTCCTGACCCTCGCCCAGGCGCCCGGCGGTCTCAGCTGCTTCGTGCTGCCGCGCGTCCTCCCGGACGGCAGCCGCAACCGGCTGCAGCTGATGCGGCTGAAGGACAAGCTCGGCAACAAGTCCAACGCCTCCGCTGAGCTGGAGTACGACGGGGCGGTCGGCTGGCTGGTCGGCGAGGAGGGCCGGGGTGTCCCGACCATCATCGAGATGGTCAACATGACCCGCCTGGACTGCACCATCGGCGCGGCCTCCGGCATGCGCTACGGCGCCACCAGGGCGGTTCACCACGCCCTGCACCGGCGGGCGTTCGGCAAGGCGCTGGTCGACCAGCCGCTGATGCGCAACGTGCTCGCGGACCTGGTGGTGGAGTCCGAGGCGGCCACGATCGTCGCCATGCGGCTCGCCCAGGCCACCGACCGGACCCTCGCCGGGGACGGGAACGAGGCACTGGTGCGGCGGCTGGGCCTGGCGGTGGCCAAGTACTGGGTGTGCAAGCGCGGCCCGGCGCACTCCGCCGAGGCGCTGGAGTGCCTGGGCGGCAACGGCTACGTGGAGGAGTCCGGGATGCCCCGGCTCTACCGGGAGGCGCCGCTGGTGTCGATCTGGGAGGGCTCCGGCAACGTCGCCGCCCTGGACGCGCTGCGCGCCATGGCCAAGCGCCCGGAGAGCGTCGAGGCCTTCCTCGGCGAACTCGATGCCGCCGCCGGTGCGGACCGCCGGCTGGACGCGGCCGTCGCCGCGCTGCGCAAGGAGCTGACCGACCTGGGCGACCTGGAGTACCGCACCCGCCGGCTGGTCGAGTCGATGGCGCTGGCCTTCCAGGGCTCGCTGCTGGTCCGGTACGGCAGCCCGGCGGTGGCCGACGCGTTCTGCGCGAGCCGGCTGGGCGGCGACCACGGCGCCGCCTTCGGCACCCTGCCGGCCGGGGCCGACACCGGAGCGATCATCGACCGTGCCCGCCCGGTGCCCGCGTGAGCACCGGGGAGAGTGCCCACGAGACGAGCGTCCACGAGGCGAGTGCCCACGAGGCGAGCGTCCACCAGGGGGACGTTCAGGAAGCCGCTGTCGTCAGGCAGTTCTGGCAGGCCCTCGGCCTGCCCGGGCTGATCGACGTGCACACCCACTTCATGCCGAAGAACGTCCTCGACAAGGTGTGGGCGTACTTCGACGCGGCCGGCCCGCTGGTGAACCGCCCCTGGCCGATCACCTACCGCGAGGCCGAGGAGCAACGGGTCCGGCGGCTGCGGGACTTCGGCGTCCGGGCGTTCACGTCCATGCTCTACCCGCACAAGCCGGGCATGGCCGGCTGGCTGAACGCCTGGGCCGCCGACTTCGCCGCCCGCACCCCGGAGTGCCTGCACACCGCGACCTTCTTCCCCGAGCCCGAGGCACCCGGCTACGTGGCGCGGGCGATCGAGGACGGCGCCCGGGTGTTCAAGGCGCACCTCCAGGTCGGCGGCTACGACCCGGCGGACCCGCTGCTGGACGAGGTCTGGGGCCTGCTCGCCGAGACCGGCACCCCGGTGGTCACCCACTGCGGGTCCGGGCCGGTGCCGGGCAAGTTCACCGGCCCCGGCCCGATCGGCGCGGTGCTGGCGCGGCACCCCGGCCTGGTCCTGGTGGTCGCCCACCTCGGGATGCCCGAGTACCGCGACTTCCTCGACCTGGCCGAGCGCCACCCGGCCGTCCGGCTGGACACCACCATGGCGTTCACCGACTTCGCCGAGGGCGACGGCCCGTTCCCGCGCGAGGAACTGTCGCGCCTGCGCGGGCTCCGGGACCGCATCCTGCTCGGCAGCGACTTCCCCAACATCCCCTACCGGTACGTCCACCAGCTGGAGGCGCTGACCGGGCTGGGGCTGGGGGAGGAGTGGCTGCGGGCGGTCTGCCACGACAACGGGGCCGCCCTCTTCGGGCTGTCCGCCGGGACGGCCGGCTGACCGTCCCGGCATCGTCAGGCGACTGCCCGCAGCACCTTGAGCGCCTGCGCGTGCAGCCCGGGCGCGGCGGCGAGGATGCCGCCGGAGCCGGCCGTCCAGGCCGACCCGGTGGTGTCCGTCACCGCCGCGCCCGCCTCGCGCGCGATCAGCGCCCCGGGCAGCAGGTTGGCCGCGTCGAGGCCGTACTCCCAGAACAGCGCCAGGTGCCCGGAGCCGACCTGGGCCACCTGGAGTGCGGTCGGGCCGAGGTTGCGCACTGCCAGGACCGCCCCCGCCATCGCGGACAGCGACTCGCCCGCCCGGCGCAGCGCCACCGGATCGGCGGCCACCCGCGGCGGCTGGCTGGTGGCAGCGACGGTGACCGCCAACTCCCGCTCCAGGGGCGCGATCGGCCGCCCGTCCAGCTCGGCCCCGCCGCCGAGCACCGCCCGGTAGGTGCGCCCGTTCTGCTCCGGGGCGTGCACCACGGCCAGCACCGCCACACCGTCCCGCACCAGCGTGGCGGTCACCGCCCAGTGCGGCTGCCCGAGCAGGTACTGCACCGCGCCGTCGGTCGCGTCGCACAGCCACCACTCGCCCTCGGCGGGCACCGAGCCGTCCGGTTCTCCGGGCACCCAGCCGGCCTGCGGGCGCAGCGCCGTCAGCCGCTCCCGCAGTGCGGCGGCCGCGGGGCCGTCCAGCTCGGCGAAGCGGGCCGCCGCCTCCTCGACGGTCCGTGCCGTGATCGGGTCGGCGGACCGGCGTGCCGCCAGCCCCGTACCGACCTCGCGCACCGCGGCTTCCACGCTCTCCGCCAGCGTCCACAGCTCGTTCGTCACGGTGACTCCTCCTTGCTCCGGGCCGGTCTGCACTCCGGCCGATCGGGACAAGGAGTACCGTCGGGGCTGCCGAACAGGACGCAGAAGTCGCTGATACGACGGAGATCGGACATCATGGACCTCTCCACTGCCGATCCGGACACCGTGCTGGACACGCTCGACCGCCGCCTGGTGTGCGCGCTCCAGGTGGACGGACGGGCCGAACCCGGCCGGATCGCCGAGGTGCTGGGCGTCTCCGCCCGGACGGTCACCCGCCGCCTGGGGCGGATGGGGCAGGCCGGGGTGCTGCGGGTGGTCCGGCTGCCGGACGTCGAGGACGCCGCCGTGGGCGCGCTGCTGCTGCGGGTCCGGGTGCTGAGCGGCCGGGTGGACGCCATCGCGCAGGCCCTCGCCGACCGCCCCGACGTTCCGTTCGTCGACGTGATGCTCGGCGGCCACGAGGTCGGCGCCGTGATGCTCACCGACGCCGGCTCCCGCGACCGGCTGCTGTACGGGCAGCTGCCCGCGACCGGCGCCGTCACCGAGACCACCGTCCACGTCGTGCTGCACGCCTTCGCCGACGCCGGGCAGTGGCGGGCCGGGTACCTGACCGGGGAGGAGGCCGCCGGGCTCGCCCGGAGCGCCGTCCCGCGCCCCGCCGCACCGCCACCGTTGGACGGCCTCGACCGCGCGCTGTTGGAGCGGCTGGGCGAGGACGCCCGGCAGTCCCACGCCGTGCTGGCCGCGGCCGTCGGCGCGCCCGAGTCCACGGTGCGCCGCCGACTGCACCGGCTGGACGGGGCCGGGCTGCTGCGCACCCATGCCACCGTGGACCCGCGGCTGCTCGGCATGGCCGTGGACGCCAACCTCTGGCTGGACGTGCCGCCCGGCCGGCTCGCCGAGGTCGGCGCGGTGCTGGCCCGCCACCCGCAGGTGCACGGGGTGTTCGCCACCAGCGGCCCGGCCAACCTGCTGGCCACGGTGTTCTGCCCGGACCACGGCGAGCTGTACCGCTTCCTCACCGGCACCCTCGGCCCGCTCGGCGTCGCCCGGGCCGAGACCACCATCACCGCCCGGGCGGTGAAGCGGGCGGGCGTTCTGCTCCGGCAGCCGCCCCGGCGGCCGTGAGGCCCTTTGAACGATTCCCGCGGGGGAGTGCGGCGGAGAGCAGGCCGCCGGGGACCCGGCCGGGCGGCCGTTACCTGCGAGGTAATCGACGCCCGCCGCTCCACCGGGCAGGGTGGTGGCACCCGGCGACGCCGCCACGGCCCCGGGCTCTCACCCCCTGACAGGAGGCGATCCGCCATGTCCGCCCACGCGAACACCCTCACGCCCGCCCGGCCCGGTTCCGCCTTCTCGCTCCGGACGGTGCGCGGTGCCCTCGCCCTGGACGCCCTGGTCACCGGCGGCAACGGCCTGGCCTACCTGCTCTTCTCCGGCCCGCTCGGCGAGCTGCTCGGCGCCGGCCGCACCACCCTGGTCGACGTCGGGCTCTTCCTCCTCGGGTACGCGCTCGCGGTCGGTGCGCTGGCCGCCCGCCGACGGCCGCCGGTGTTCGGGGTACGGACCGTGATCGGCCTCAACCTGGCCTGGGTGGTGCTCAGCCTGGTCGCGACGGAGCTGTGGCTGGAGCCGACCACCGCCGGCTTCGTCTGGATCCCGGTGCAGGCCGCGGCGGTGGCCCTGTTCGCCGTCCTCCAGTTCACCGCCCTGCGGCGACAGGCCCGCGAGCAGCTCTAACGCTCCGGCCCGACCACGGACTGCAGGAACCGCACCGTCTGTGCGTCGGCCGGCAGGAAGGTCTCCATGGCCAGCTCGGAGACGGTGACGTCCAGCGGCGTGTTGAAGGTCGAGATGGTGGAGAGGAAGGAGAGCACCCGCCCCTCGTGCCGGATCCGCAGCGGCAGCGCGAACGGGAACCCGTCGGCAGCCGGACCGTCCGCCGGGTCCTCGGCCGGGCCGTCCGCCGGGTCGTGGGCCGGCTCGGGGTAGCCGCGGACCTCCTCGTACAGCCGGCGCAGGGGCTCGGCGCGGACCAGCTCCAGCTGCCGTTCCATCCGCTCCAGCAGGTGCCGCCGCCACTGGCGCAGGTTGACGATGCGCGGTGCCAGCCCGTCCGGGTGCAGGGTGACCCGGATCGCGTTGAACGGCGGCTCCAGCAGGTGCGGGGCGACGCCGTCCACGAGCAGCCCGAGCGAGCGGTTGGCCGCCAGTACCCGGAAGGACCCGTCGACCACGACCGCCGGGTACGGGTCGTGGGCGGCCAGCAGCCGTTCCAGCCCGCCGCGCAGCGCGGCCATCGACGGGTCGTCCAGCGGCGTCTCGGGGTAGTGCGGGGCGTAGCCGGCCGCCAGCAGCAGGGTGTTGCGTTCGCGCACCGGGACGTCCAGCTGCTCGGCCAGCCGTAGCACCAGCTCCCGGCTCGGCCGGGAACGGCCGTTCTCGACGAAGCTGAGGTGGCGGGCCGAGGAGTCCGCCCGCAGCGCCAGTTGCAGCTGGCTGAGCTGCCGTCGTTCCCGCCAGCCGCGCAGCAGCGGGCCGACGCCGGTTCCCGTCGGGCTGCCCATGCCCGCCATGATCGTCATGGCCAAGGACGGTACTCGAACGAGCCCGGTCGGCGGGAGAGGGCGGTCGGAAGGGCGTGGTCGCGGCAGGGTGGTCGCGGCGCGCCGAGCACGAACGGGCTACCGGGCTCAGACGCCGGTGCTCGACCCCGGGCGGATGACCATGAGCACCACGACCACGGCCCACAGCAGGTTGAACACCCCGGCGGTCATCGGCAGCATCTTCAGGCCGCTGACGGCCTTGGTGTGCCGCTCGTCCGACGGGTCGAGATCGAGTGCGTCCACGGCGGCCTGCTGGCCGGGCAGCACGAAGAGCAGCAGTGCGAGCGCGGCGATCGCGGTCAGCACCATCGAGACGATCACCCAGGACTGTCCGAGCACGTCCATCACCTGGGCCAGGCCGATGCCCAGCACCGGCACCGCGACCCCGAGCAGCGCGTAGACCTGGGTGATCCGGTGCAGCACGCGCAGCACGCCGGCGTCGGAGGCCCGGTCCGGCCCGCCGGCCAGCGCGGCCTTCGCCCGGCGCGGGAACATGCTGACGGCCACCGCGACCGGGCCTATGAACAGGACCGACACGAGGACGTGCAGGCTCAGCAGGAACTTGGCCATGGCGGGGCACCCTTTTGAATCCGGTGGGCAGCTGGTCGGTGGGCACGCGTGTTCGGCGCGCCCACGACCAGGCACGCTAACACCGCTTATCCACCGGCCCACCGCGCGGGTGGGCGCCGGGGCCCGCCCCGGCCTGCGGTCAGCCCGCCGCCGTGAGCTCCACGATCCGGGGCGGGGCGGTGCTGACAGCGGCGACGGCGGCCGCGTGCTCCGGGTCGCTCCAGTCGAGCAGGTGCAGGTCCTCGTACCGGCTGCGCAGCGGCGCGCCCGGCGGGACGGACAGCGGCAGGGCGGAGAGGTCGACCCGGCCGAGGGTGTCCAGGGTGGCCCGCCCGATCTTGATCAGCGACTCCTTGCGCACCCAGAGCCGCAGGAACGCCGCTTCCGGCTCCGGGTCGGCCTCGACCAGGGCGAGCTCGGCCTGGGTGAGCACCCGGCGGGCGACCGAGCCCAGCGAGCCGCCCCGGCTGGACAGCTCGACGTCCACCCCGACCGGCTGGAGCCCGGCGCCGGCCGCGACCACGCCCCGGGTGTGCGACAGGCTCACGTGCACCCCGGGGTGGTCCGGCAGGTAGGGCTTGCCGTGGTCGGCGAGCCCGCAGTCCGGGCACTGCTGGGCGAGGACGAGGCCGGCCACCGGCACGCCGAGCAGCCGGGCGGCGCAGAGCCGGACCAGCAGGTGGCCGGCGGTGAAGTCGATCCGCCCGGACTCGTGCCGGAAGCGCGCGGCGCGCTCCCGCTCCCTGGCGGTCAGCAGGTGCTCGCCCGCCTCGGGGTGCCGCAGCACGGCGTCGGCGGACGCGATGGCAACGAGCGGCGCGCTCTGTTCCTGGGCCTCGGTGGTCATGGTTCAAAACTAGGGCCTCGCCGTTCGTCAGCGACTGCCCGGGGGATGGCTGCTCCATATGTCTGAATTTCAGACCAGATCTGAGGATCTGTAAGGTGCGAACAGTCCGTTGGGGCTGGATCGGCCTGCGCCGTTTCCGTCTCCGTCCGCGCGCCGTTCGCCGGCTCCGGCCGCCTACCGCCCGGCGGGGTAGTGGGCGAGGCCCGAGGCGAGCAGGCCGAAGGACCGCTCCACCGCCGCCTCGACCCGGGTGCGCACCGCCTCGGCCGGCTCCCCGGCCACCACGGCCCGACGGACCTCGCCGAGCACCGCCCGGTGGGCCCCCGCGACGGCTCCGGCCACGATCCGGGGGAGCGGGTCCCGGGGCTCGGCCCCCGACTCCTCGGCCAGGGCGGCCGCCAGTGCCGCCTCGGCCCGTTCGCCGAGTTCCAGCAGCCGGGCCCGCAGCGCCGCGCTGTCCTCGACGATCCGCCAGAACGCCGCCATCCCCGGGTTCAGCCCGACCGTCGGCTCCCCGCTCGCGAAGGCCGCCAGCAGGTCGGCCCGGACGGCGTCCACGGCGGAGCCGCCCGCCGGGCGGCGCCGGACCACTTCGGCCAGGTGGGCGACCACCTCCTCCTGCCGGTCGAAGAACAGGTCCTCCTTGGTCGGGAAGTAGTTGAAGACCGTGTTCGGCGAGACCCCGGCGGCCCGGGCCACCTCGACCACCGTGACCCGGTCGAACCCGCGCTCGGCGAACAGGCCCATGGCGGTGTCGGCGAGCAGCTCCCGGGTCTGCTGCTTCTTGAGTTCGCGAAGTCCCATGGCCGGATCCTATCCGCAGATCATGGTGTCACTGCAAACTTGCAGTGACACCAAAAATATCCGCTACGGTGGCGGTATGACCTTCACCTTCGGCATCTACCCCGGCGGACCGGTCGGTGACGACACCGGCGTGATCATGCCCGCCCGCCCTGACGACCCGGCCCGGATCGCCGCCGCCCTGCGCGAACTCCAGGGCGGCGCGGCGGAGTTCCTGGTCCGCGCCTACCGCTCGTACCCGGGCGGCGAGCACACCCCCGAGCGGCCCGGACGGTACGCCGTCGAGGGCCGCCGGCTCGACCTGGTGGTCCAGTACCGGGAGCGCAGCGGGGAGCCGGCGGGCTGGCTGGACTTCGTCCGGCGGACGGTCCGGACCGAGGGGCGCCGCCTCGCCCTGCTCCAGATCTGCGAGGAGCCCAACCTCGACCTCCCGCCCGTGGACGGCAGCATCCCGAACGTCCGCCGGGCGCTGGTCGAGGGTGTGATCGCGGCCAAGGAGGAGGCGCTGGCCCGCGGATTCGACCGTCTGGCCGTCGGCTTCAACGCGGTGCCCTCCTTCGACCCCGCGGACACCTTCTGGTCCGAGCTCGGCCGGCTCGCAGACGAGCGCTTCCACCGTGCCCTGGACTACGTCGGCCTGGACTTCTTTCCGGATGTCTTCCGCCCCGTCCCGCCCGGTCAACTTGCCGACGCGGTACGGGCGGTGCTCACCGGCTTCCGTCGGGACACGCTGCCCCGGGCCGGGATCGGGCCCGGTGTTCCGCTGCGGATCTGCGAGAACGGCTGGCCCACCGGCCCCGGGCGGAGCGAGGCGCGGCAGGCCGAGGTGGTCCGGACGGTGGCCGGGCTCGCCGCCGAACTCAACGTCACCGGTTACGCGTTCTTCGCCCTGCGCGACGCGGACAGCGCGGGCGCCGGGCTGTTCCCGCACTTCGGCCTGCTGCGCGACGATTACACGCCCAAGCCGGCCTTCGCGGTCTACCGCGGACTGGTCGAAGAGCTGACGAAAAGCTGACGAAGCGCGGCGAACTGGCGGCCGGTGCGGGCTAGTTCGCCTCGAAGAAGCGCTCCACCGTGCGGCGCTGTTCGGCGACGGTGTGCACCGGCTCGCCGATCACCCGGCCGGCCAGCGCGACGGCCAGTTCGCCGACGTCCCGGCGCAGCAGGCGGGCCGCCTCGGCCCGGTCGGCGGCGATCCGCGCGCGGCCGGTGGCGAGCAGTTCGTCCCGGTCGCGGATGCCCTCCGCGCGGGCAGCGGCCATCGCCGCCGCGCCGCGCTCGGCGTACTCCTGCCGGATCCGGGCCGCCTCGTGCCGGGCCTCGGCCAGCTCCCGCAGGCGGGCCTCCCAGGTGGCCTCGGCCTCGGCGAGCAGGGCCTCGGCGCGTTCGGCGCGCCCCTCGGTGGCCTCCCAGCGTTCGGACTGCACTCGTTCGATCCGGGGGAGCAGATGGCGGCCGAGCGTCCACAGCAGCAGGAAGAACAGTGCCAGGCCGAGGATCAGCGGGGCCGGTTCGGGCTTGAGCGGGCCGATTTCGAGGTTCACGCACGACCTCCCCAGGGTGTGACGCTCCGTCAGTCCGAAGCTTCCCCAAGGGCGACGGCGATCGAACTCGGCGCGGAGATGAGCTGCGTCACGGTGGCCTCCGGGGCGGTGTCACCGCGCTCCGGAGGCCGCGGGGCGCACGGCGTGGGTCTCACCGGGCGGGTCTCACCGGGTGTGTCCCACTGCGCCGGGCTCGCCGTGTGGGGCTCTCATTGCCCCATGACGTACTTGACGGTCGGGCCGGTGGTCCAGCCGCCGTCCACCGCCAGCTCGGCGCCGGTGACGTAGGAGGAGTCGTCGGAGAGCAGGTAGACCACGGCGCCGGCGATCTCGGGCGCCTCGCCGACCCGGCCCATCGGGGTGTTGGGGTAGTTGCCCTCGCCGCGCCGGATGCCGACCGAGGCTGTCATCGGGGTGTAGGTCATGCCCGGGTGCACCGAGTTGACCCGGATCCGCTCGGTGCCCAGTTCGACTGCGCCGATCTTGCTCAGGCCGCGTACGCCCCACTTGGAGGCGCCGTAGCCGGCGGTCAGCGCCAGGCCCATCAGGCCCGCCGCCGAGGAGATGTTGACGATCGAGCCGCCGCCGGCCGCGCGGAGCGCCGGGACGACCGTCTTCATCCCGATGAACACGCCGGTCAGGTTGATGTCCAGGACCTTGCGGAAGTGCTCGACGCTCTCCTCCACGAGCAGCGTGCCGGTGGAGATCCCGGCGTTGTTGACCAGGCCGTGCACCGCGCCGAACTCCGCCACCGCGAAGTCCACCACGCGCTGCCAGTCCTCCTCCGAGGTCACGTCGTGCCGCACGAACCGTGCCTGCTCGCCGAGTTCGGCGGCGGCGGCCTTGCCGTCCTCCTCCAGGACGTCGGTGATCACCACCTGGGCGCCGGACGCGACGGCGAGCCGGGCGGCCTCGGCGCCCAGGCCGCGGGCTCCGCCAGTGATGATGACGGTCTTGCCGGTGAGGTCGTTCATGACCTGCTCCTTCGGGGGGTGGGGGAGGAGAGCATGGCGGCGGACATCGTCACCAGGTCGGCGAGGAAGGTCTCCTCGTCCGTCAGGGGGGTGGAGCCGGTCAGGTACTGCTGGGCCCGGTCGGCCAGGGCCGCGCCGATCAGGGTGAGGACCAGGTCGATCCGCTCCAGCCGGATCGGCTCCGGCAGGGCGGAGATCCGCTCCTCGACGAGCTCGATCAGCTGCCAGTAGCCGCCGCCGGCCAGCGTCGGGTGCGGGGTCCGGGTGCGGACCCCGCTGTTGTGGCTGACCTGCGCGGAGATCCGCAGGCAGTGCCGGCCCTGCTTGGTGCGCAGCTCGGTGGCCTCGGCCGCGACCAGGGCGCCGAGCAGTGCGGGCAGGTCCGCGTCCGCGAGTGCGGGCAGTCGCGGCGCGAGGGCCCGCTCGGTGCGCTCCTGGCGGCCGGCCATGATCGCGTCGAGCAGGCCCTCGCGGGAGCCGAAGTGGTACTGCACGGCGGACGGGTTGCTCTGTCCGGCCAGCCGGGTGATGTCCCTGGTCAGTGCGGCTTCCACGCCCCGGGCGGCGAAGAGTTCCTCCGCCGCCCGCAGCAGCCTCTCGCGGGTCTCGTGGCCCGCCGACGTCCTTGCCATGCCCGCAAGATTAATGCTGCGCATTATTAATGGCAAAGGGCGGCAACGGACCGAAGGCGCCGGGCCTCGGTTATGTCACCTCGCCCCGGCGGGAGAAGCGCTCCGCCCGCCACTCGCCGCTCTCCAGCACCTCGGCCAGCTGCCGGGCCGCGTCCCACACCTCGGTGTACGACAGGTAGAGCGGGGTGAAGCCGAAGCGCATCAGGTCCGGCGCGCGGAAGTCGCCGATCACCCCGCGCTCGATCAGCGCCTGCACCACCGGGTAGCCGTCGGCGTGCCGCAGCGCGACCTGGCTGCCGCGCCGGGCGTGCGCGCGCGGGGTCACCACTTCGACGCCGTCCAGGCCCTCGGTCAGCGACACGAACAGGTCGGTCAGCGCCAGGCTCTTCGCGCGCACCGCCGCCAGGTCGACCCGCTCCCAGACGTCCAGCGAGGCACCGAGGGCGGCCTGGCCGAGCAGCGAGGGCGAGCTGGTCAGGAACCGGCCGATGCCCGGCTTCGGGTCGTACCCGGACTCGAAGGCGAACGGCCGGGCGTGGCCGAACCAGCCGCTCAGCGGCTGGAGCGGGCCGGCCGCCAGGTGCCGCTCGGCGACGTACAGGAAGGCCGGTGAGCCGGGGCCGCCGTTCAGGTACTTGTAGGTGCAGCCGATCGCGAAGTCCGCGCCGGCGGCGTCGAGTCCGACCGGCAGCGCACCCACCGAGTGGCACACGTCCCAGATCATCAGGGCGCCCGCGGCCTGCACCCGGGCGGTGATCCCGGGCATGTCCAGCAGCTCGCCGGTGCGGTAGTCCACGTGCGAGAGGACGACCGCGGCGAGGTCCCCGTCCAGGTGCCGGTCCAGCTCCTCGGGGCGGATCAGCGCGCTGCGCGCGCCCTCGACCAGGCCGGTCACGCCCTCGGCGATGTACAGGTCGGTCGGGAAGGCCTCGGCGTCGCCGAGCACCGTGCGCCGGCCCGGGCGCAGCCGCAGCGCGGCCGACAGCACCTTGAAGAGGTTGACCGAGGTGGTGTCGCAGACGACCACTTCCTCCGGATCAGCCCCGACCAGAGGCGCGATCCGCCGTCCCAGCCGGTACGGCTGCTCGAACCAGCCGGCGTCGTTCCAGCTGCGGATCAGCTCCCGGCCCCACTCCTCCTCGACCACCTGGCGCACCCGCTCGGGCGTGCGCACCGGCAACGCGCCCAGCGAGTTGCCGTCCAGGTAGATCACCCCGTCCGGCAGGGCGAACTCCTTGCGGAACGCCGCCAGCGGGTCGACGGCGTCCAGCGCCGCGCAGTCCTCGCGCGTGGTCATGCCCATCCCCTCGGTCCCCTCGCTCACAGCCTGCTCCGTTCCTTCCCGCTCTGTTCCTTCCCGTCCCGCCACGGTTCGTCCCGCCACGGTTCGTCCCGCCATGGTCCGTCCGGCCGCGGTTCGTCCCGCCGTGGTCCGTCCCGCCGTGGTCCGTCCCGTCACAGTCCGTCCCGGATCGTCCACAGCTCGGGGAACACGTCCTGCTCGGCGGACCTGCGCAGCCAGGTCAGCCCGCTGGAGCCGCCCGAGCCGGGCTTGCCGCCCATGGTCCGCTTGACCGCGGAGAGGTGGCGCTGGCGCCACCGGGTGACCCGCTCGGCCACGTCCAGCAGGGCCTCGCCGAGCGGCTGGAGCGCGGCGAACTCCGGGTCGGTGTACACCCGCCGCCAGGCCGCCTCGACCTCCGCGGACGGCTGGTAGCGCTGCTCGGAGGGTGCCCGGTGCGGGGCCAGGCCGCGGCGCGCCAGGAGCGCCAGCGCCTCGTCGTACAGGCCGGGGGAGCGCAGCGCCTCGGTCAGTTCGGCCTGCGTGCCGGGCATCCCGTCGTACATCTTCAGCAGCGCGGCGTTCTTGTTGCCGAGCAGGAACTCCAGCCGCAGGAAGGCGGAGGACTGGAACCCGGAGGCCTCGCCGAACAGCGAGCGGAAGGAGTTGAACTCGTGCGGGGTCATGGTGGCCAGCAGGTCCCAGGACTCCACCAGCACGTCCTGCACGTGGGTGCCCCGGCGCAGCGCGGCCAACGCGGCGGTCAGGTCGTCCTCGCGCAGCGCCTGCCGGGCGAGCGTCCACTCGTGCCGCAGCAGGTCGAACAGCAGCTCCATCACCTGGGTGGTGACGATGAACGACAGCTCGGCAGGCTCCTCGCTGCGCGGGTGCTGGAGACCGTGCAGCTCCTCCAGACGCACGTACTGGGCGTACGGGGTGCCCCGGCCCGGCGCTCCGCCCCGACCGAACGACAGGTTGGGTGTCTCCACCGTGTCGTGCCCCATCCCGACTCCTCCTGATCCTTCCGGGCCCCGTCGCCCGGTCCGGTGAACCAGCCGGACTGCGGGGTTCCACCGGGTGCCCATTGTGCGGCGGAGGTGCCGCCCGCTTGAATGGTCGACGGGCATCGCAACCGCCTTTGGAGCTTTTGTTCGCGAGGCGTTCCGCCGGTTCGCTTTACGAATGGAAATCCCATGATCCCGACCACCCGGGAGGTCGCCTTGGACGCCGTCGACCGCCGCCTGCTCGCCGAGCTCCAGGCCGACGCCCGGCTCTCGTACAACGAACTCTCCCGCCGGGTGAGCCTGTCCGCACCCGCGGTGGCCGAACGGGTCCGCAGGCTGGAGTCCGAGGGGGTGATCAGCGGCTACCACGCCCACGTGGACCTCACCCGGGCCGGGCTGCCGATCACCGCGCTGGTCCAGATCCAGTGCTACGGCCCGCGCTGCGTGCTGCGCGACCCGGACGTGCCGACCTGGCCGGAGGTGGTCCAGCTGCACCGGGTCACGGGCGGGGCGTGCTGCGTGCTGCTGGTCGCGGTGTCGACGATGGCCGAGTTCGAGGCGGTGTGCGACCGGCTCGGCGGCTACGGCCAGCCGTCCAGCTCGATGATCCTCTCCAGCCCGGTGCCCTGGCGGCCGGTGGTTCCGCGTTGACCGCGGCGGGCGGCGGGCGGCGGGCGGCTGGCCTTGACGCGGGCGTCAAGCAGTAGGTTGCCCGGCATGCCGAACGAGCGCCACATCCTGCTGCTGCCCGGGAGCCTGCGGGCCGGCTCCACCAACGAGACCGTGCTGCGCACCGCGGCCGCGGTGGCCGCGGCCACCCCGGGCCTGCGGGCCACGTACTACGAGGGACTCGCCGGGCTGCCGCACTTCAACCCGGACCACGACACCGACCCGCTGCCGGAGCCGGTGGCCGCGCTGCGGACCGTGATCGAGGCGGCCGACGCGCTGCTGGTCTGCACCCCCGAGTACGCCGGGACGCTGCCGGGCGCGTTCAAGAACCTGCTGGACTGGACGGTCGGCGGGGTCGAGATCTCGGACAAGCCCACCGCCTGGATCAACGCCGCCGGCCCGGGCCGCGGCCTGGGCGCCGAGGCCACCCTGCGCACCGTGCTCGGCTACACCGGTGCGGCCGTGCTGGACGAGGCCTGCGTCCGGCTTCCGCTGGAGCGCGGCGCGGCCGGCCCGGACGGGCTGGTCGCCGACCCGCTGGTGCGCGAGCGGATCGGCGAGGTGCTGGCCCGACTCGCGGCGGGCTGACCG
Organism: Kitasatospora sp. NPDC093102; assembly: GCF_040683915.1. NCBI lineage: Bacteria > Bacillati > Actinomycetota > Actinomycetes > Kitasatosporales > Streptomycetaceae > Kitasatospora > Kitasatospora sp. NPDC093102. The sequence continues at coordinate 134,322 of NZ_JBFBFA010000002.1, forward strand.
CCGCCCGGCCCCGGGCTCAGTGCGCCTCCGGCAGGTGCACTCCGAGCCCGGCCAGGCCCTCCAGGAACAGCTCGACGCCGACCGCCGCCAGGAGCAGTCCGAGCAGCCGGGACAGCACCTCCAGCGAGGTGCGGGGGGTGCGTCGCATCAGCGGTGCGAGCACCGCCACGCAGAGGTAGTTGATCACCGCGACGGCCACGTACGCCCCGGCGACGGTGGCCTTCCAGCCCCAGTTGTCCTGGTTGAGCGAGGCGACCAGGACGGCCGTGACGGCGAGCGGGCTGGCGATGTACGGCAGCAGCAGTTCGCGGATGCCGTCCATCAGCGGGTTCGCCAGGTGCTCGTCCTCGTCACCGTCCCTGCCGAGGTGGACGCCGAAGACGAGGGCGACGGCGTAGACGAAGAAGATCGTCCCGCCGGCGAGCTGGAGCGACTGGTCGTTGATGTGGAACAGGGTGGTCAGCTCGTCGGCCCCGAAGCCGAGCACCAGGCCGATCACCGCCGAGACGGCCGTGCTGAGCGCCGCCAGCCGTCGCAGCTCCTGGTTGCTCCTGGTCCCGGCCAGCCGGGCGAAGGACAGCAGGGTCTTCGGCGGGCCGACCACGGCGAAGAAGGTGATGAAGGCGCTGCTCAGGTTGAAGACGAACATGAGCCAAGCATGGCCGCGGGGCCCCGGGCAGCCGGTCCGCCACGCCCCGCGGCCGGGCGTGGCGTGAATCTCCTCGCCGGGCGGTTCATTCCTGGTCGTGGGCGAATTCGCCCGGATGGCGGTCCCGGCTCGAAGGGGCGGGCGCTCTCGGGTGCTATGGAGGCAGGGCTGCCACCGAGCAGGCCACTTTGCCGCGGAAGCGAGGATGCGACATGTGCCTGAACCGTAAGGACCTGGGCCTGCTGGCCCTGCGCAGCGCGGTCGGCGGTGTGCTGATCGCGCACGGCACCCAGAAGCTGTTCGGCTGGTTCGGGGGCGGCGGCCTGGAGGGCACCACCCAGGCCATGGAGCAGATGGGCTTCCGCCCGGCCCGGCAGAGCGCGCTCGCGGCCGGTCTCGGCGAGGCGGGCGGCGGCGCGCTGCTGGTGGCCGGGCTGGCCACCCCGGCGGCCGGCGCGGTGGTGGCCGGGACGATGGCGGGCGCGGTGTCGGTGCACGCGCCGGCCGGTTTCTTCGCGATGTCCGGCGGCTACGAGTACCCGGCCTTCCTCGGTGCGACCGGGCTGGCGATCGGCCTGGCCGGCGCGGGCCGGTACTCGCTGGACCACCTGACCGGCCACGTCTTCGACCGGCCGTGGATCGGCATGGTGTCCTTCGTGGCGAGCGTCGCCGGGGCGTACGGCGTGGTCTCGCGGCGCCGGCACCTGGTGCGGCTGCGCGAGGAGCGGGCCGCGGTGGACGCGGACGAGCAGGAGGGCTCGGGGCTCTCGTAGCAGCCGCTTCACCCGGAGGCAGCAGCCCTGCTGGCGGCGGTCCTCCGGCTCTCGGAGGGTGGACGGGGAGGTGTGCCGGACAGCCCGGCGCCGACCGGAAACGAGGGACCGCATGGACCGTCAGCCACTTGCCCGCACCGGCTCGCCGCGCCCGCCGAGGGCGACCGCACAGGACCTGGGCGCACCGCCGCTGCGCCACCAACGGCGTGCGGTGGCAGGGGCGTTGGCGTCGGTCGTGGTCGGCGTGGCGGTGCTCGGGGGCTGCTCCTCGGGCAAGAGCGCGCAGAGCGTGGCCTCCTCGGCGGCGGCCGCGGTGGAGAAGGGTGCGAGCGCCGCGGCCTCGGCCGCCTCGGCGCTGGCCTCGGTGGCCGGCGGGGCGGGTGCGGCGATCGCCTCGGCACAGGCGCAGGCCTCGGCGGCGGTGTCGGCGGCCTCCTCGGCCGTCGCCGGGATCAAGGGCGGGCTGGACGCCAAGGCGGACGTCACCGTCGGCGCGGTGAGCACCGGTTCGGACGGCAAGCCGCAGGTGTCGCTGACCGTCACCAACCACGGGCAGCAGACCTTCCGGTACGTGATCCAGCTGAACTTCACCGACGAGTCCGGCAAGGTGGTGGACGCGACGGCGGTGACCGTCCAGGACGTGGCCCCGGGGCAGAGCGCCCAGGCCACCGCGCACGCCAACCGGGACCTCTCCGGCACGGTCAAGGCCGAGGTGGCCAACGCCGTCCGCTACTGACCCGGACCCGGGGCCCGTCTTCGAACCCCCGTCCGCAGGGCGATGCCGGGGCCCAGGCGGCCCGGCTCGGCGCGGGGGCGGAACCTTAAGCGGGTCTCAAGGCCCGGCAGCACCTCTTGACGGGCGAGTTGGTCTAGTCCATTTTTATTGCCCAGGTGCAGGGAGCCCCTGAACCGGCGTCAGAAGCCTTGTGCTGCTGGCGCCGGTTCGGCACATCCCGGTAGTCCGTCATGGTCCGACCCGCTCGATTCCCCACCCATGCCTGTCATGTCCCGGTCGTCCGGCCCCACCCCGGACGCGTGCCCCCGGGGCGACGGGAACCCCCACAACCAGGAGTCACGCACCCATGCTGCGCTCACGCATTGAAAGGGCCGGGACCCCGGCTCCGCAGGGCGGCCGCCGACGCCGCCCCAAGAGCATGGCCGCCGTCGCGGCCGGCACCACCGCCTCCCTGCTGCTCGGCGCCGGCCTCGCGCTGTCCGGCGGCGGCGCGGCCAACGCCGCGACCACCAACTCCACCGGTGCGCCCGCCACCAGCGGCGGCATCAAGGTCGCCTACTACGACCAGTGGTCGGTCTACGCGAACGCGTACTACCCCAAGACGATCCAGGCCACCGGCGTCGCCGGGAAGCTGGACTACCTGATCTACGACTTCGCCAACATCCACCCGACCGACCTGGGTTGTTTCGAGGCCACCAAGGCCGCGGACACGAACGACAACAACCCCAACGCGGGTGACGGCGCGGCGGACGCGTTCGCCGACTACCAGAAGAGCTTCGGCGCGGACATCTCGGTCGACGGCGTCGGTGACGTCTGGAACCAGCCGATCGCGGGCAACTTCAACCAGCTGAAGAAGCTGAAGGCGAAGAACCCGAACCTCAAGGTCCTGCTCTCGCTGGGTGGCTGGACCTACTCCAAGTACTTCTCGCCGGCCTCCGCCACGGACGCCTCGCGCAAGCACCTGGTGTCGTCCTGCATCGACATGTTCATCAAGGGCAACCTGCCCTCCGACGCCGGCTTCGGCGGCCCGGGCTCGGCGGCGGGCGTCTTCGACGGCATCGACATCGACTGGGAGTACCCGGGCGGCGGCGGCCACACCGGCAACATCTCCAGCCCGGCCGACAAGCAGAACTTCACCGCGCTGCTGAAGGAGTTCCGCACCCAGCTGGACGCCCAGGGCGCGGCCGACAAGAAGACCTACGCCCTGTCGGCGGCGGTCGGCGCCGGCCAGGACAAGATCATGAACGTCGAGACCGACAAGATCGGTCAGTACCTGACCTTCCTCGACGTCATGACCTACGACATGCACGGCGGCTGGGACGCGCAGGGGCCGACCAACCACCAGGCCGCGCTCTACTCGACCCCGGACGACCCGTCGACCCCGGCCAAGCCGGGCAACGGCAAGTACTCGATCGACAACGCCATCAAGGCGTGGACGGTCGGCGACAAGGAGTACGGCATCCCCGGCGGCTTCCCCGCCAACAAGATCAACATGGGTGTGCCGTTCTACTACCGCGGCTGGACCGGCGTGAAGGACAACGGCAAGCACGGCCTGTTCCAGCCCGCCACCCAGCCGGCGGCCGGCGCGGCGATGTCCGGCAACGTCCCCGGCATCCAGATGTACAAGGAGCTCGCGGGCTTCGTCGACAACCCGTCCAAGACCTTCTGGGACGACGCGGCCCAGGCCACGTACTTCTACGACGGCAACACCTTCTGGAGCGGTGAGGACGCCAAGTCGATCCAGGCCAAGCTCGACTACGCGCACTGCAACGGCCTCGGCGGCTCCTTCGCGTTCTCGCTGTACGACCTGGGCACCAAGACCGCCCTGTTCGACAAGATGGTGAGCGCCACCAACGGCTCCGCGGCCTCCTGCCCGGCCCCGCCGACCGGCACGCCGACCCCGACCCCGACCCCGACCCCGACCCCGACCCCGACCGGTACCCCCACGGGCACGCCGACCGGTACCCCGACCGGTACCCCCACGGGCACCCCGACCGGCACCCCGGCCACCTGCCCGAACGCCCCGAGCTGGGACGCGAACACCACCTACGCGGCCGGCGGCACCAAGGTCTCGTGGAAGGGCCACTACTACACCAACAAGTGGTGGACCAAGGGCGACGACCCGAGCCTGAGCGGCCAGTGGGGCGTCTGGACCGACAACGGTCCCTGCTGACGGCCGATCGGACCGCCGAGGGCCTGACGGACCCTCGCAGCACCTGAAGTGACGAGTCCGGCCCGCCGGGAGGAGCCTCCTCCCGGCGGGCCGGACTCGTCTGCCTTCCCGGGGCCTCCAGGGCCTCCGGGGTCAGGCCGGGTCGGTGGTGCGTCCGGGCGCGTCCGGCCGGCTCTCCTCGATCCGCCGCAGCATCCGGCCCAGCATCGCGGAGAGCGCGGCGCGCTCCTCGCCCGCGATGTCCTGGAGCAGTTCCTCCTCGAACACCGCCGCCATCCGCATCGACTCCAGCCACTTGTCGCGGCCGGTCTCGGTCAGCTCGATGATCACCCGCACCCGGTTGGTCTCGTCCCGTTCCCGGGTGACGAGGCCATCGGCCACCATCCGGTCGATCCGGTGCGTCATCGCCGCCGGGGTGAGCCCGAGCCGCTTGGCCAGCTCGCCCGGCCCCAGCTGGTACGGGCTGCCGGAGACCACCAGGGCCTTGAGCACCTCCCACTCGGCGGAGGTGATTCCGAGCACAGTCAGCTGCCGGTCGTACGCCACGCCCATCCGCCGGGAGACCCGGTTGAGGGTCTGCACGATCGTCTCCACCTGGGGGTCGACGGTGGGGAACTCCCTCTGGTAGAGGGCCACCTGCTCGGCGATGCCGAACTCCAGGGGGGTGGCCGGGGCGGGCTTGCCGGCTGCCGGCCGCGGCTTGTCCGTAGTCATGCGGACAGTGTCGCACGAGCGTGCACCCCTTAAGCCTTTGACTCCGTACTCTTCTGGTGCTAAGACTTTACCTCGTCAAACTTTAGCTCTGAAATCTTCTGGACTTAAGAGTATCCAGTTGAAACCAGGAAGGGATGTGCACGGTGACCGGCACGGTGAAGCAGCAGAGGCAGCAGCGGCGTGGAGCGGGCAGCCCGCTGCGCCGCGTCCAGATCGGCAACGCGCTCAGCGCGTTCGGCAGCGGGTTCACGATGCCGTACATGTTCGTGTACGTGGACCAGGTGCGCGGGCTGGGCTCGCTGGCGGCCGGGATGGTGTTCACCGTCTTCGCGCTGGCGGCCCTCGCCGTCCTCCCGTTCATCGGCCGCGGCATCGACAAGTACGGTCCCCGCCCGGTGCTGCTGGCCGGTGCGGCCCTCGCCGCCACCGGCGCGTTCGCCTTCGGCCACGCCACCGGCACCCCGGCCCTGCTGGTCTCCTCCTTCCTGTTCGGCGCGGGTGTCACCACCTGCCAGCCGGCGCTCGCCACGATGATCGTCCGCTGCTCCACGGTGGCCGCCCGCTCGCACGCCTTCGCGCTCCAGTTCACCCTGGTCAACCTGGGCATGGGCATCGGTGCGCTGGTCGGCGGGCAGATCGTGAACGTGGCCGACCCGGCCAGCCTCACCCGGCTGTTCACCATCGAGGCGGTGACCTTCCTCGGCCTCGCCCTGGTCACCGGCACCGCCCGGATGCCCCAGGCCCAGCTGACCGTCGTCCAGGAGCGGACCGACGGCCCGACCGGGCTGCGCGCGCTGGTCGCCGACAAGGCGATGCTGCGGCTCTGCCTGCTCGCCGGGCTGATCTTCTTCACCTGCTACGGCCAGTTCGAGTCCGGCGTCGCGGCCTTCGCCACCGACACCGTCGGCACCGCGCCCTCCACCCTGGGCTTCGCGATCGGCGCCAACGCGCTGACCATCGTGGTGCTGCAGATGTTCGTCGTGCGGATCACCGCGCGCCGCCGCCGCACCACCGCGATGGCTGCGGCCGGCGTGGTCTGGCTCGGTGCCTGGGCGATGGCCCTGGTGGCCGGCCTGATCCGGACCGAGACCATGGCCGCCACGGTCGCCATCGTCTCGATCTACGCCCTCTTCGGTGTCGGCGAGTCGCTGCTCGCGCCCACCATGGGCCCGATCGTCGCGGACCTCGCCCCGGCCCGGCTGCTCGGCACCTACAACGCCGGGTACGCCCTGGTGAAGCAGATCGCGGTCGCGGTCGGCCCGGCCGTCGGCGTGCTGCTGGTCGGCTCCGGCACCTGGCCGCTCTACCTGGCGGCCATGGCGGGCTCCACGCTGCTGATCGTCGCCCTGGCGCTGCGGCTGCGCCCGCACCTCACGCCGGAGCAGGACAACGCGGCCCCGGTCGTGGTCCGCGCCCTCCCGGTCCGGGAGCTCCAGACCGCCGCGTAGCGGAAAGGCCCGCAAAGGTGTTCGAAACGGGCGTCGGCCAGGTCACCTGGTCGGCGCCCGTCGCGCTTGGCTTCGCGCGCACCGCCACATAGTGTCGGTGGCTGTTGACCGCCCGGCCCGGCCGGAGTGGCAGGACCCGGGCGGAGCCAGGACCCGGGCAGAACAGACAGGCGAATCGGCGAGGCTATGACGCAAGCGGCGCTCACGCACCCACCGGTGGCTCCGGCCCCCGCCGCCCCGGCACCGGCCCCGCGCGGGGGCCTGGTCCGCTGGGCGGCCGACCGCTCCGGGTGGCTCGGTCCGATCGCCGTCGCGCTCTTCGCCGGCCTGCTGCGGTTCTGGAACCTCGGCTACCCCAACGCGTTCGTCTTCGACGAGACGTACTACCCCAAGGACGCCTGGTCGCTGCTCCAGCAGGGCTACGAGGGCACCTGGCCCGACCACGCCAACGCCGACATCCTCTCCGTCCCGCAGTCGATCCCGCTGAGCTCCGCGCCCGAGTTCATCGCGCACCCGCCGCTCGGCAAATGGGTGATGGCGATCGGCGAGCAGCTGTTCGGGCTGAACCCCTTCGGCTGGCGGTTCATGACCGCCCTGCTCGGCACCGTCACCGTGCTGATGCTGGCCCGGATCGGCCGCCGCCTCTTCGGCTCCACCCTGATCGGCTGCACCGCCGCGCTGCTGATGTCGGTGGACGGCCTCCAGCTGGTGATGAGCCGGGTCGGCCTGCTCGACGGCATCCAGATGTTCTTCGTGCTCGCCTCCTTCGGCAGCCTGCTGATCGACCGCGACCACACCCGCGCCCGGCTCGCCGGGGCCGGCGCCGTCGGGAACGCCGACACGGTCCGGCTCGGGTGGCGCCCCTGGCGGATCGCCGCCGGGGTGTTCGTCGGCGCCGCCTGCGCGGTCAAGTGGAACGGCGCCCCGATCCTCGCCGCCTTCGGCATCCTGACCGTCCTGTGGGACCAGTCCGGCCGCCGCGGCGCCGGCGCCCGCCGCCCCTGGCGTTCCATGCTGCGCCGGGACGCCGTTCCCGCTTTCCTCGCCATGGTCGGCTCCGCCGTGGTGGTGTACGTCGGCGCCTGGAGCGGCTGGCTGGCCGCCGGCGGAAACGGCGGGGGCGGTTACGACCGGCACTGGGCCGACGGGCGCGCCGGGCTCTCCCCGGACAGCGTCCTCGGGATCCCGCTGCCGCAGGTCTCGATGAGCTGGGTGCCCGCGCCGCTGCGCAGCCTGTGGCACTACCACTCGCAGATGTACGACTTCAACACCGGTCTGAGCACCCCGCACACCTACCAGTCCAACCCCTTCGCCTGGCTGGTCGACGGCCGCCCGGTCTCGATGTACTGGGAGCAGGTCCCGTACGGGCAGCGCGGCTGCACCTCCTCGGGCGGCTGCGCGGCGCAGATCCTCGGCCTCGGCACGCCGTTCCTGTGGTGGACGGCCTGCTTCGCGCTGGTCTACCTGCTGTGGCGCTGGTTCTTCCGGCGGGACTGGCGCTCGGGCGCGGTGCTGTGCGCAGTGGCCGGGATCTACCTGCCCTGGTTCCAGTACCAGGAGCGGACGATCTTCTCCTTCTACATGGTCGTGCTGGTGCCGTTCCTGTGCCTGGCCGTCGCCCAGATGCTCGGGGCGATGCTCGGCCCGGCCGGGTGCAGCCCCGAGCGCCGCCGGATCGGGGCGATCGGGGCCGGGGCGATCGTGCTCGCGATCGTCGGCTGCTTCGCCTTCTTCTACCCGCTGTACACGGCGGAGGTGATCCCGATGTCGTCCTGGCAGGACCGGATGTGGTTCACCAGCTGGATCTGAAGGGCCGGATCTGATGGTCCCGGCGGACTTGGCCGTCCCAACGATGCCAGCCGACCTGGCGATCCCGGCGATCCCGGCGACCCCCGCGGACCTGGCCGTCCCCGCGGACCTGGCAGCCTCCGGTGGTCAGCTGCTGCCGGTCACCCCGGTGCTCGGGGTGGTCACCGCGGTGCTGCTGCTGGCCGCCGTCGCGGTGGCCGGGCGGGGCCTGCTCGGCCACGGGCACGCGGTGCTGCGGGCCGGTTTGCGTGCGGTGGTGCAGCTGGCGGCCGTTGCCGCGGTGATCACCTGGGTGGTCGGTTCGCTCTGGTGGTCGGCGCTGTTCGTGCTGCTGATGTTCTCGGTCGCGGTGCGCACCGCCGGGCGGCGGATGACCCCGGGCCCGGGCTGGGTCTGGGCGGCCGCCCCGATCGGCGCGGGCGTGCTGCCGATGCTCGCCCTGCTGCTGGGCGTCGGGCTGCTGCCGGCCGAGGGCCTGTCCGTCATCCCGGTCGCGGGCATCCTGATCGGCGGTGCGCTCAGCGCGACCTCGCTGGCGGGGCGGCGGGCCCTGGACGAGCTGCGGTTGCGGCGCGGCGAGGTGGAGGCCGCGCTGGCGCTCGGCTTCGAGGAGCGCGAGGCGCGGCTGGAGATCTGCCGGACGGCGGCGGCGACCTCGCTCGTCCCGGCGCTGGACCAGACCCGGACGGTGGGCCTGGTCACCCTGCCCGGGGCGTTCGTCGGGATGCTGCTGGGCGGGGCCTCGCCGGTCCAGGCGGGGGCGGTGCAGCTGTTCGTCCTGATCGCGTTGCTGGCGGTGGAGTCGGTGGCGATCGTGGTGGTGCTGGAACTGGTCGGGCGCGGGCTGGTCGCGGCCGAACCGGCCGGGGGCGCCCGGTAGGCGGGTCCGTCCCCGGGGCCGGGGCGATGCGGGTCCGGTGGGGCCGCCGACCTCGTCGGACGGGCCGGTCGACGACGTCCGGTAGGCTTGGAGCCGTTGAAGGGGAGTAGCCCTCCACCGGACCGTCGACATACTGGCCCCCAGGGGCCCGGCGCCCGGGGCACCGCTCGAAGAGCGTTGCCGGCGAGACCTTCGGCCGCAGTGCTGTGACCATGACCAGTGCTGTCGGGCCGAGGCGTCCCCTGACGGAGCTGCGGCGGCCAGGCAGCCCGACCGAGGAACCCTTGATGAGTCTGACCGTTGCCGCGTTGACCTTCGGCATCATCTTCCTGGCCGAACTGCCGGACAAGACCGCGCTGGCCAGCCTGGTGCTCGGCACCAAGTACCGTGCGAGCTACGTCTTCGCGGGCATCGCCGCCGCCTTCGCCCTCCAGGTGGGCCTCGCGCTCGCCGCCGGGCACCTGCTCTCGCTGCTGCCGCACCGCTGGGTGGAGGGCGTCACCGGCGTGCTGTTCCTGGTCGGCGCGGGGATGCTGCTGTTCCACGGAGGCGAGGACGGGGACGAGCACGCGGCCAAGGAGCCGTCCTCGAACAGCTTCTGGAAGGTGGCCGGGGCCAGCTTCGTGGTGGTCGCGGTCGCCGAGTTCGGCGACCTGACCCAGATCATGACCGCCAACCTGGCCGCCAAGTACGCCGACCCGCTGGCCGTCGGCCTCGGCTCCTGGCTGGCGCTGTGCGCGGTCGGCGGGATCGCCATCGTGGGCGGGCAGAAGCTGCTCAAGTACGTGCCGATGAAGCTGATCATCCGGGTGGCGGCGACGATCATGGTGGTGCTGGCGGGCATCAGCATCTTCGGCGCGATCACCGGCTGATCTCCGGGCCGACCGCCGGCCGGTCTTCGGGCCGATCGCCGGCCGACGCCCCGCCGTCAGCAGGTGGCGTGCTGCTCCAGGGCGGCGCGGGTGTTGGGCCCGAAGACGCCCCGCTTGTCGCCCTTGACGTTCCACTTCCACTGGACGTAGCCGACGGTGTTCACCGTGATGTCGTCGTACACCCCGGTCACCGGTATGGACGCGAAGCACTCGACGGCGCGGGCGAGTTTCTGCTGGAGGTCGGTGACGTCGGGGCCGCTCATCCCGTACTGCAGGACCCGCGGGGTCGGGGTGGCGGCGGGTGTCGGGACCGGGGCGGGGGGTGCGGGTGCGGTCGGCGTGGGGGCCGGGGCGGGGAGAGCGGCCGGGGCCTCGGCGGTCGGTGTGGCGGCCGGCGCGGAGGTGGCCGTCTTCGTCGGGCTCGGCTTGCGGGTGGGGGTGGGCGTCGGGCTCGGCACCTCGCCGGTCGGTGCCACCGTGCTCGGGGCGGGCGCCGCCAGGGTGGGCGGGTCCACCGGCGCGGGCGCCAGGGTGCTCGTCGGCAGCGGCTGCGCCTGCTTGACAGACGGCTCGCCGGAGGGCGTCACCGCGTACGCGACGCCGATGGTGAGCGCTACCAGGGCGGCGCCGATCCCGGCGAGCAGCCCCTTGCGCCGGGCGAGCGGGTGCCGGTCGGCCTGCTCGGCCGCCCGTCTGGCGGCCCGGCCGCCGCCGGCCTCCGGCCCGGGCGTGTCCGGGGCCTGCCCGAAGGGGAAGAGGCCGATCTCGTTCCCGTAGGGCCCTGTCGTCGGCCCTGTTGCCGGCGCCTGCGGCTGCGCGGCCGCCGGGTACCCGCCCGGCCCGGTGGGCGGCACCGGCGGCAGCACGGCGGTGGCGTAGGCGTCGGCGTCCGGCCCGAGCGGGGCCTGCCCCGGGGCGACGGGCGGCAGGACGGTGGTGGCGTAGGCGTCGGCGTCCGGCCCGAGTGGTGGAGCGGCCGGCGGCCCGGGCTGCCCCGGGGGGACCGGCGGCAGCACCGTGGTCGCGAACGGGTCCACCACCGGCGCGTCCGGGTGGGCCTCGTCGGCCACCTGACCGGCGGCCTGCGGGACGTACGGGCGGACCAGCGGCGGGCCTTCGAGGTGGGGCAGGACGGCGGTCTCGGTGAGGCCCGGGTCCGGGACGCAGCCGCACCCGGTGGAGCGTGCGGTGCCGCACGTCGGGCAGTGCTGGTCCGGCATCGGCCGGTCCTCCTCGGGGTCGCGTCGACTTCGCGGGCGGTCGTTCGGTTGTTCGGTCGTTCGGCGCACGTTCCGGGCGGGCCCGGGCGCACGATCGCGCCTGATTATGCAGGACCGCCCGAAGGGTGGACAGGGGCGTCCGTCCCCGGTCGGGAGTGTTGTGCCGGTTGGTGCCGGTTGGCTCCTCGGGGAACGCCCGGGGCGCGGCGGTTGTCCCCGGCGCTTACGCTCGGCTCAACCCGACGGAACAAATCGGGATGAACAGGCCAGCACTGTGAGCTGGGAGTGATCATCCGCACGGCCCGGCCGACGGGCCGGCCCGCGACCCCACGGAGACGCCATGCCCACGGAGACGTCGTGATGTCGACGGAGACGCCGTGCGTGCCCGTGGAGACGGCGTGCACCCCCGCGAAGACGCCGTGCACTCCCGCGGAGACGCCATGACCGATCCACACGCCGCGTCCGACCGCAGCCGCGCGGGCGAGCCCGGCCCGCCGGCGGTCACCGTCCCCAACCTCTGGGTGCCGATCGGCGCCCTGCTGCTGGCGATGCTGCTCGCCGCCCTCGACCAGACCATCGTCTCCACCGCGCTGCCGACCATCGTCAGCGACCTCGGCGGCCTCGAGCACCTCTCCTGGGTGGTCACCGCCTACCTGCTGGCCTCCACCGCCGCCACCCCGCTGTGGGGCAAGCTCGGCGACATGTACGGCCGGAAGCGCTTCTTCCAGGCCTCCATCGTGATCTTCCTGGTCGGCTCGGTGCTGTGCGGGATCGCCCAGAACATGGGCGAGCTGATCGCCTTCCGGGCGCTCCAGGGCCTGGGCGGCGGCGGGCTGATCGTGCTCTCCCAGGCGATCGTCGGCGACCTCGTCGCGCCCCGGGACCGCGGCCGCTACCAGGGCCTGTTCGGCGCCGTGTTCGGCGTCACGAGCGTGCTCGGGCCGCTGCTCGGCGGGCTGTTCGTCGACCACCTCAGCTGGCGCTGGGTCTTCTACATCAACCTGCCGGTCGGTGTCGTCGCCCTGGTGGTGATCGCGGCGGTGCTGCACGGGCTGGAGGTCCGGCGGGAGCACCGGATCGACTACCTGGGCACCGTCCTGATCGCCGCGGTCGCCACCTGCCTGGTGCTGATGACCTCGCTCGGCGGGACCACCTGGGCCTGGAGTTCCTGGCAGATCGTCGGCCTCGGGGTGCTCGGGCTGGTGCTGCTGCTCGCCTTCGCCCTGGTCGAGCGGACCGCGGTGGAGCCGGTGCTGCCGCTACGGCTGTTCCGCTCGCGGACGTTCAGCCTGGTCGCGGTGATCTCCTTCGTGGTCGGCTTCGCGATGTTCGGCGCGCTGACCTACCTGCCGACCTTCCTCCAGGTGGTCCATCGGGTCTCGCCCACCCTGTCCGGTATCCACATGCTGCCGATGGTGCTCGGCATGCTGCTCACCTCGATCGGTTCCGGCCAGATCGTCGCCCGTACCGGTCACTACCGGATCTTCCCGATCGCCGGCACGGCCGTGACCACCATCGGGCTGCTGCTGCTCTCCCGGCTGGACGAGCACAGCAGCACCGCCGAGATGAGCGTCTACTTCCTGGTCTTCGGTCTCGGACTGGGCCTGGTGATGCAGGTGCTGGTGCTGATCGTGCAGAACTCGGTCGGCTACGAGGACCTCGGCGTGGCCACCGCGGGCGCCACCTTCTTCCGCTCCATCGGGGCGTCCTTCGGCGTTTCCATCTTCGGGACGGTCTTCGCGAGCGGACTGCGCAGCCGGCTCGCCGACGCCCTGGCGGGCGTGCCACTGCCGCCCGGCTTCCGGCCGGAGGCCATCACCTCCGACCCGCGGGTCATCTCCCGGCTGCCGGCCGCCGTCCAGCAGGGGGTCTACCACGCGTACGCAGAGTCGATCACCCGGGTGTTCCTGTACGCGGTGCCGGTCGCGCTGGTCGCCTTCGTACTGTCGCTGTTCCTGCGCGAACAGAAGCTGCGTTCCACCGTCACCGCGCCGGACCTGAGCGAGTCCATCGGGCTCAACCCGGTCGAGCGCACCTCGCTGGACGAGATCGCCCGCGCGCTCTCGGTGCTGAACAGCCGCGAGGCCCGGCGCGACCTCTTCCGGCGGATCACCGAGACCGCCGGACTGGACCTGCTGCCCGCCTCCAGCTGGCTGCTCCTCCAGATGCACCAGCACGGCTCGGTCGAGCCGGCCGAACTGGCAGAGCGGCGGATCATCCCGGTCGCCGTCATCGAGGAGGCCGTCCGGGAGGTGGAGAGCCGGGGGCTCGCGGCGCGGACCGACAACCTGCCGCTGAGGCTCACCGAACCGGGGGAGGAGGTGGCGCTGCGACTGGTCGCCGCCCGGCGCACCCAACTCGCCGAACTCCTGGGGGACTGGGACGAGCAGCGGTACGCCGAGCTCGCCGGGCTGCTGAACCGGCTCAGCTCCTCACTGTGTGCGGGCCTGCGCGACCGGCCGGACTCGTCGGGGCCGGAGCCGCCGTACCGTGGGGAGGGGCGGTCGTTCTGACGGCCTGAAGGACTGCGGGCCCGTGACTGGGAAGGGTGGTGCGGCATGCCGCTCGAAATCGAGCGCAAGTTCCTGCTGGGCTCCTTCGAGCCGCCGGAGACGGCGGTGCGGCAGCACATCGAGCAGGGGTACATCGCCATCAAGGACGACGGGACGGAGGTGCGGCTGCGGCGGATCGGCGGCAGCGGCGTCCTCGGCGTCAAGCGCAAGGCGTCCTCGGCCGGCGCTCCCGTACGGATCGAGGTGGAACGCGCGCTCGGGGAGCAGGAGTTCACCGAGCTCTGGCCGGCCACCGAGGGCGCCCGGCTGGTCAAGGACCGGTACACCTTCGACTCGTCCGGCGTCACGGTCTACGTGGACGTCTACCAGGGGGAGTTGGCCGGGCTGCGCACCGTCGAGGTCGAGTTCGGCTCGGAGGCCGAGGCGGAGGCGTTCTCGGCGCCGGACTGGTTCGGCGCCGAGATCACCGGCGTGAAGGCGTACAAGAACCAGACCCTCGCGACCAGCGGGATGCCCAAGTCCTGACGCACCCAAGGGCGCTGATCGCCTACGGCGCGCCGAACCAGCGCGGGGTGTCGAGGCGGAACGGGTCGCCGGGCGCGAGCAGGCGCAGGCCGTCCTCCAGCTGTCGCAGCTGCTCCTCGCCTAGGGCTGCCGACCACTCCTCGCGCAGCTCGTCGAAGATCCGGGCCGAGCGGAGCAGGCAGTCCATGCCGCGCTCGGTGAGCCGGACCAGCTTGCGCCGGGTGTCGGCCGGGTCGGCGGCGCGCTCGACGTAGCCGAGCTGCTCCAGGTTGTCGATGGTCTTGCCCGCCGCCTGCTTGGTGACGCCGAGCCGACGCCCGAGTTCGGAGGCGGTGGTGCCGTGCGGGCCGATCGCCTGGAAGACGAATCCGTGCATCGGGCGCAGGTCGGGGTGGCCCTCGCGGGCGATGCGCTCGTGCAGTTCGTCGATGATCGTCCGGAAGGCGAGCAGTAGGCGCAGCGGCAGTTCGAAGCCCGGCCGGGGCGGTTCGCTTGACACGATAGACAACCTCATTGACCATATAGACAACTTCATTGTCCATCTTAGGGGGCTCCTTCGCCATGCCCGTCATCCGCCGGACCGACGCCCGCCGCACCGAGACCCCGAACGCCCGCATGACCACCTACGCCTCGCCCACCCAGGGCTCCACCTGGCTCGCCGTCTGGCACGTCGACATGACCGCCGGCGCCCAGGGCCCGCCGCACGCCATGGACACCGAGCAGGTCTGGACCCTGCTCACCGGCACCGCCCGGGTCGACCTGGCGGGGGAGGTCTTCACCCTCGCTGCCGGCGACACCGCCGTCCTCCCCGCCGACGCCGCCCGCCAGATCGCCACCGACACCGGCTTCACCGCCGTGGTCGCCTCCCCGTCCCCCGCCCACGCCTACAATCCCGACGCCTGGACCCCCGACGGTGCCTGTGCCCTTGCCCCGCGCGACGACCAGCGCGTTCTCCCGCCGTGGATCGCCTGAGCCTTACGGGGACGGAGATGGGGATAGGGACGGCCGAGGCTCGCCCGCGGCCGTCCCCGCTCGTCGGGCCTCGTTACTGCTCGTCCTCGAGGTCGTCCCGCAGGTCGTCCAGATTCTGCTGGCCCTGTTGCTGGGCCTGGGCGGCCTTCTGCTGAGCTTCGTCACTCTGTTGCGGTTTCTGCTGACCGAGGCGTTGCTTCGCTTCCTCCTCCGCCTGCTGGGCCTTGTCCCGGAACTTGTCGCCGATACCCATGACCACTGCTCCCCTGTCCGTCGGGTTCTGGGCTCTACCTCCAGGCTGGCACTCCGGCCCCGTCCTCGCACACGGGCGCTTCGCTACCAACCGTAACCATCGTGCCTGTGGACCGCCCGGCCGTGAGGTGTAGGAGACTGCTCCCCGTAGGCAGTCACCGGACCGGCGGCCGCACCAGCGACCCCGGCGGAGCAGAAGGAGCGCCATGTCCGTCGTCAAGATCAACGTCCTGACGGTACCGGCCGAGCAGCGCGAGGTGCTGGAGCAGCGCTTCGCCTCCCGGGCCGGCGCGGTGGAGAACTCGGACGGCTTCGAGTGGTTCGAACTCCTCCGCCCGGTCGAGGGCACCGACCAGTACCTCGTCTACACCCGCTGGCGCGACGAGGAGTCCTTCCAGGCCTGGATGGAGGGCCCCATGAAGGCGGCCCACCAGCACGGCGGTGAGGGCGACGCCCCCAAGCGCCCGGCCGCCTCCGGCTCCACCCTCTGGTCCTTCGAGGTCGTCCAGTCCGCGGGCCCCAAGAACGCCTGAACTGTCCCGCACCTTCGGGCCCTTCCCCTGAACGGGGCAGGGCCCGAAGTGTCTTTCAGCTGCCCGCGATGATCGAGAGGTGCGCGGCGGCAGATGTGGACAGGCTGTCGAGGAGGGCTCGGCCCTTGGCCGCCGTTCCGAGGGAAGGCTGTCCGATGATGCCGTTTTTGGTGTAGCCGGCCATGCCGAGCGTGAGCAGGTGCGGGCGCTCAGGTGCGGAGTGGTCGTCCTGCTCGATGCCCTCGCGGATGAGCTCCGGGGCACCGTGAAGGAGGAGGGACACCTCCAGTTCGCCGCCGTGCATGTCCTCGGCGCCGCTGCTCTCCAGCCCGGCGGCTTCGCGGGCCTGGTGCCAGTCCTCGCGGACGGGGAAGAGGGCGACGCGCGGGCCAGAGGTGTTCGCCTCCTGCACGACGTTGGAGAGGACGTAGTTGCCGCCGTGGCCGTTCACGATGAGCAGTCCGGGGACGCCGGACGCCTGGAGTGACTTCCAGATGTCGTTGACGACGGCGTAGAGCGTGGCGGCGCTGATGCTGACGGTGCCCGGCATGTGGGCGTGCTCGTGCGAGCAGGACACCGTAATGGGAGGTAGGAGGAACAGGTCGTAGTCGGCGGCGATCCGCTGGGCGATCAGGCTGGCGACAACGGTGTCCGTGGTGAGCGGCAGGTGGTCGCCGTGCTGCTCGAAGCTGCCGACTGGCAGCACAGCGACCTTGGCGCCGCGCCGGCGTTCGTCTGCGGAGGTGGCGGCCGTGATCAGTGCGTCCATGGCCCCACCTTCTCTCATCAGCTCGTCGCAGGTCGAGAGGAAGTCGTGCCGCTCATCAGCTTCAAGCGACCGGTGAAGGTGGCGACTTCGGTCACGGTGCTCCACCGCTGGAGGGCCTTGTCGGCGGCGGACAGCTCCGTCATCGTCCGGGCGGACTCGGTGTCGATGGCGATCGACAACGCGCGGTCCGCCGCCGCGGCGGCCTGCTCCGGCTTGCCAGACGCTGCATAGGCGCGTGCCAGTCGTGAGAGGTAAACGCCCTGGTCGTTGCGGTAGATCGGAGGCAGGATTCGAAGTTCGGCCTCGAACATGCCTACGGCCGTTCGCGGATCCCCGAGTTCGATCAGGCAGTTCGCGCGCTGCATCTCGATGTAGGTCGGGGTGCAGTACGCCAGATCAAGGGCGTCGTCCGCATGCGAGTCGTCCGGTTCGGCGGCGAGTTCGTGGGCCTCGTCGAACTTCGTCTCCGCGAAGCGCAGGTTGCCCATGAGAGCGTGGCCCTGTGCCTCCTGCTGGGCAGCGAGAGCACGGATGCGAAGCGTGGCGCCGGCCGACCGCTGGGCAGCGCGGGCAAGGCTGACGGCTTTCTGCGTGTTGCGTTGAGCGGTGGCCTGGTTGCTCTTCCGGAAGAGCACGTAGGCGGCCATGACGTCGTCGCCGGTCTCCTGCGCCCACTCCATGGCGCGGTCCGACCAGTAGAGGGCCTGGTCGAAGTCCCCGAGATCCTGGTTCAACCAGCCCAGGAACTCCGCGGTACGGGCGCCGATGGTGAGGAGTTCATCGCGGGCGCGGCCGCCTACGTTCTGCTGAAGGCGGTCGAGCAACTGGACGTGCCGGGTCACCGCGTCGAGCGCGTGGCGGGAGCCGAGAAGGTTCGCAGCTTTGTAGTGACCAGGCATGAGCCCGCGCAGATGGCTGACGAAGAAGTCGGGGTCGATCGGTGCGCTGAGCCCCTGCCCGCTGATGGAGGGCTCGATCGGTCGCTGCCGGGTCCGGGGGACTGGTACTTCCTGCTCCCATTCCCGAGAAGCCAACCCGAGCATGTGTCCAGGGATGTGCAGCCCGTCCGCGATGCGCTCGATGAGATCGATCTTCTCGATCTTGGGCTTGCCCGCCATGACTTCGCCGACGCGGCTCGGGGTCATGTCACAGGCGCGGGCGATGAGCGAGGGATAGATCCCGGCCAGCTTGAGCAGCCGGAAGACGGTGGCGAAGTCTCGTCTTCGGCAGGCGGTGATCATCTCCGGGTTGGACAGCAGGCCCGCGGGGAGCCGGTCCGGTACGCGCGCCTCGGTCACCACTGCCCCCGCTGTAGATCAGCACTCTCTGCAAGGAAGTTGATTACCTGTGAGTTTACCCACGTCGGGTAACCAGCTTGGGTACGAAGTCCGCATTCCCTCCCGGCACCCTGGCGTCAAAGGCCGGAACGTCCATGTTCGGGCCGCCCTTTGGGCATCGGGAGGCGGTGCACGTGATCAGCTCGGGGAACTCCCACGACGGCTCCGAACCCTACAAGCCGGCCGTCGGAATACCCGCGTTCGAGGCGAACCTCGCGTGGCACAGGCGGTCCGCCGCGGTGGCCAGGAACCACCTGCGCGATTTCCTGCAGAACATCCCGGGCGGTGCGGCCTTCATGGGTGACGGCCAACTGGTGCTCGGTGAACTGGTGGCCAACGCGGTGGTGCACGCGCGGGTGTCGCCCGGACGCGAGATCGCCGTCCGGTTCGAGGTGGTCTGCGACCACCTGCGGATCGAGGTGCACGACGCGAGCAGCGAGAAGCCCGCGATCCGACGCGCCACCGACCCGGACGACCTCTCGGGGCGCGGGATGCACCTGGTGGAAGTCCTCTCCCTGGAATGGGGCTTCGAGCCCCGGCCCGAAGGCATCGGAAAGATCGTTTGGGCCCTGGTGGGCCCGGAAGGCGGTGTGGAATGAGCAGGCAGGCACCTGGGGCGGTGGCGCGGTGCTTCTACTGCGGCGCGGGGCTGCGGAAGGCACTGACCCGGACCATCGTGGTGAACGGTCAGACGGTCGGCGTCCACAGGTGGCACCCGCGTCGCGTGGGGGAGGTGTCAGGGAAGTGATGACGCTTGGAGACCAGAGCGGACCGGGGACGGAACTGGTCCTGGTGGCCGGAGGTTCCGGGCCGGAGGTGGCCTCCCCGTACCCCTTCCCGGTGATCGCGGAGGTCCGAGGCGTCACCGCGTCCGCGCACTTCAGCAAGCTGCCGGACGCCATGGCCGCGCTCCTGAAGACGCTTGACGCGCTTCCGCTCAGCCCGGACCAGCGCGGCTACTTCGCCGAGTTGTTCGGACCGTCGCAGGTGCAGCCGATCGGCCACCGGCTCGCGACGCACGGTGAGGTGCGGGCCCTCGCCTTCCTCGACCTGACCCCGACCGTGGTCCGCCTGTACCCCGCAGGTCCCGAGGTACCCCAGTGAGCCGGCACCTGCGGGCCTGGTGGGACCGGGTCTCGACCTGGTGGCTGCTGCACGGCCAGTTCTCCTGGCCGGTGCGGGCTGTCTCGCCGAGTCGACGGGCTGCGCACCGTGACGCGGTGGCCTGGTATGCCGAGCCTGGATTCGCCGAAGACCAGCGGCTGCTGCTCATGCGGCAGATCTGGCGGGAGATGGCCGGCGTCGATGATCCGCTCCTCGACTTGACCGAGGCGGAGCTGTTCCGGCGGATCTCACGCTGCGAGGAGCCGACTTGGGATCGCACCTGACCTGATCAGGGACAACTGAAGACGTGCCGGACCACCCCGGAACCTTGGTGGGAGGGGGGTGGTCCGGCGGGTCGGAACCCGATGCCGATGGTATCGGGCTCCTCTGAATGTCTGCGTACGGACGGCCAGTCCGGTTCTTGACCACGGGAGTTGAAGGACAGTTGGACGGGGACGACGACCTCGGTGCGGAGTTGGCGGTGAGCCTCGACCTTGACACTTTGGCGTGGAGATCGGGGGTCGATTACGCGGCCAGCTGGAGAACTGCCCGGCGGACAGCGGACGAGCTGAACGGATTGCTTGCCTTGGCGGGGTGGATCCTCGACCCTCCGAGCTATCGCCGACACTGATACTCAGGGCGTACTGGTGGTCCGGCTTGAGGGCATCGCCGTAGGGTGGCTGAGCCTTGAAGAGCTGTTGTGCCTGGCCGCCCACACACCTGATGAGTTGGCTTAGCTGGATAGGGCGCCAACCTGCACCGGCCCCACCCGTTGGCCCCGAAGTAACTCGGACTCCCACCTGGCCCCGGCCGGTAGCTCCGCTGACCTGCCCGAACGGCCCCCGAGCTTACGTGGCTGTCTGCTGGAGTGCGCACCCCCGTTGTAGCTCAGTCAGACACTCAGCCGCTTGCGCAGCCGTCACGGTTGACTGTCTGCTGGTATCTACTGGCCGAGTGTCACCCACCGTGGCCAGACGGTCGAACCGGCCACGTAGGCGCTGATACGCAAACCTGCGGCAAATCGGCCGTGCCGCAGGTACCCTAACTCCGCTGGTCCCAGCTGCGGCCAAGAGTGGAGTGCGATGCTAAGCCTTTCCGAGGTTGAGAACTTTGGAGCCATTGACGCAGATGCAGATGAGCTGCTTCGCGAGTGCTTTCAGGACCACCCGGCGTATCTTGCCGCGAAGCGCAATAAGAAGTTCTTGATCCTCGGGAGGAAGGGTTCCGGAAAGACCGCAATATTTAAGCGGTTCCTGACCGAGCATGACTCCAATGAGTTCTCCTATGGTCATTCATTTGAGGACTATCCGTGGCAGCATCACGACCTCCAGGCGCAGACGGGTGTGCCGGAGGAGCGCAGGTATTTCCATAGCTGGAAGTACCTTATTCTAATCGGACTGGCGAAGATTCTCCTCAATCAGGATCAGAGTCAGCCCTGGAGCGAGGATTCGATGAAATCGCTCCAGGCTCTAGAGGATTTCGTTGTCGATTCTTATGGGTCTCGCGACCCGGATGTTCGGCAGCTTTTCAGCCCGGACAAGGAGCTTCGCCTGAAGGGGACTCTAAAGATCCCTTTCTTTGACGTGTCCGGCGAGCGAATTCGCGTCCGCGAGCTTGCGCCGCACATTCAGGAAGTTAACCGAGCAATCCAAGAGCACGTTTTGCGGTCGCTCAATCCGGAGAATTCATACTTCATTTGTTTTGATCAGCTGGACCTGGGCTTCACTAAGTCCGACCAGGCGTACGGTCAGCGCCTAATCGGCCTGATCCTTGCCGCTCGCGACCTCTTTATCGCCGGACGCGAGCGGGGCAAGAGGCTGAACATCGTCGTGTTCTTGCGTGACGATATCTATCAGGATCTGCAGTTCGAGGATAAGAACAAGATCACTGAGAATTTTTCAGAGCTCGTGGAGTGGAGCGAGACGGGGAGTGGTCTCACGTTGAAGCGCCTCATGGAGAGTCGCTTTAATGCCGTGCTAGAGGTGGAGGAAGACGCCCCAATCTCCTGGGGTGACGTCTTTGATGAGACACGGGAAATGCCGAGTCGGCAGACCAAGTACCGGCACATCTGCGACCGGACATTCCTTCGACCTCGCGATATGATCAAGTTTTGCAAT
The DNA here is from genome assembly GCF_040683915.1 of Kitasatospora sp. NPDC093102. NCBI lineage: Bacteria > Bacillati > Actinomycetota > Actinomycetes > Kitasatosporales > Streptomycetaceae > Kitasatospora > Kitasatospora sp. NPDC093102. The sequence goes on from NZ_JBFBFA010000002.1 coordinate 155,718, forward strand.
GAGGTTCTTAAGCAGTACAAGTCCGCCCTCTTTGGCGAGCAGTTCGATAACGAGGCCGTCCATGAAGCTCGATCCGGATACTCCGACTATTTGCTGAATGAGCTCGACGACGAAATAGCGAAACATGTGCCGCAGTACAAGGAGTACCTGGAGGTAGTCAAGGAGATTGGCTCGACGCAGTTCTCTTTGTCGGAATTCCAGGAGGCATTTGCAAGGCGGTCAAATCTCTCCGAGGTCGATGCCGCCTCCGCTCTCGGCCAGTTGTTCGAGTTTTCAGTTGTTGGCTATCTGAAGCCTGGTGGGCGTGGTGGCGGCTCAGAATATGTCTGGCGATACCGCGACCCGCGTGCTCGGTTCAACGCGACATCTGAGGTGTTTCGCGTGCATGCCGGCTTCAAGGAGGCGCTTGACCTTACGAGGCAAGCGTCCTAGCGGGGATCCCACTCGATGCGGCCGTATTGGCGATGGGCGGCGGAGCGGTTTTGGCCGGTGTCCTGCTTGGTTTGGGGTCGAGCATGATCGGGGGGCCGTAAGCTGTTGCGACTCGGTCAGGGCTTCTTGGCCTGACCGCAATTTGGCCGAGTGGCCCCCGTTCTTGCTCGAATCGGGTCCCGAGCCTGGGAGGTGGGTAAAACCGTGGAGCCGCCCGACCCCAGCCACGACGGGCTCTAGCCTCGGCTACCCTCCCGGCCACGCGTTCGCGTGCGCGGCCGGCCGCCGCCGACGCGGGGCGAAGATAGGAGCGGTGGCGAGCGGCGTCCGCCGTGGCTCTCGACGAATTGCTGGGCGTCCTTCTCCTGTTCGTCGCGGCCCTTGATGTTCCTGCCCGTGAGGGGGACGAATCTCCGGCCCGGTGCCGCGTTGTCCGAGTCAGATTCCTTGATTGCCGCGGGAGTTGGGCTGGCGTCCACCTCGAAGGAGAGACGGACCAGCCCGGCCCAGTTCTGCCCTGTCAGATCGCCCCAATGGGCGCGAGCCACCAGGTCTTCGGCCATGGGCGCAAAGGTACATCTGATGATGCGTTGCCCGGTCGAGGGCACCGACCAGTACCTCGTCTACACCCGCTGGCGCGACGAGGAGTCCTTCAAGGCCTGGATGGAGGGCCCCATGAAGGCGGCCCACCAGCACGGCGGTGAGGGCGAGGCCCCCAAGCGCCCGGCCGCCTCCGGCTCCACCCTCTGGTCCTTCGAGGTCGTCCAGTCGGCCGGTCCCAAGAACGCCTGAACCGTCCCGCATCCTCGGGCCCTTCCCCTGAACGGGGCAGGGCCCGAAGTGTCTTCGGGGGCGGGCGCCGGCAGTGGCCGGCGGTCCGCGGGGGCCGGACGCGGTGGTCAGGCGGAGGCGGCGTGGAGGAGGGCGCGGAGGCCCGGGAGGGGGTCGCGGGCGGCGCGCCACAGGAGGCGCAGGCGCAGGGGCGGGAGGTCGAGAGACAGGCGGACGAGCGTGCCGGCGGCGAGGTGGTCCTGGACGGCGCAGGCGGGGAGGAGGGCGATGCCGAGGCTCTGTTCGGCGCAGGCGCGGGTGACGGGGAGGGCGCCGGTGCGGAGGCGTTGGACGTGGTGGCCGAGAAGGCGTTCGCCGGCGAGGTGGTAGGAGCAGTCGGGCGTGTCGACGAGGAGGCGGTGGCCGCGGAGGTGGTCGCGGGTGAGGGTGGCGGCGCGGGCGAGCGGGTGGGTGGGGGAGGCGACCAGGGCGAGGGGGACGTCCTGGAGGTCGAGGTGGTCGAGCGGGGCCGGCGGCAGGTAGAAGCCGAGTGCGCCGAGCGGGCCGGGGGAGTCGAGGACGAGGGCCGCTTCCAGGGCTCCGGCCGCGACGCCGCCGAGCAGGCCGTCGCGGGCGGTGTCGGTGTGCAGGGATATCTCCAGGCCGGGCCGGCGGTCGGCGAGGCGCGCGAGGACGGCCGGGAGGTGGCCGGCGGCGATGGCTGCCAGGACGCCGAGGCGGAGTCGGGCCCGGGTGGCGACGACGTCGCGGCGGGCCTGTTCGGCCTGGTCGAGGAGACGCCGGGACCAGGGCAGCAGCCGCTCCCCGGCCGAGGTGAGGGTCATGTCGCGCCTGGCCCGGTCGAACAGTTCGGTGCCGAGGCTGTGTTCGAGGGTGCGGACCTGTTCGGAGACGGAGGACGGGGCGAGGCCGAGCGCCACGGCCGCGCCGGTGACGGTGCGGTGGGCGACGACGGCCTCGAAGACGCGCAACTGACGTAGTTCCACTGGCTCCCCCGAACGCCCTCGTTCCCGGTGCTGCGGGACAGCGTACGGGGGCGGAAGGGGGCGTTCCCGGATTCCGGCCGGTTCGGCGGCTTCAGAGGCTCACTGCCGTCTCCCGTTCCAGGTGGGTCAGCTTCTCCGGGTTGCGCACCGAGTAGATGCCGGTGATCAGCCCGTCGTCGATCCGCATCGTCACCACCAGGTCGATCTCCCCGTCGACCCGCAGGATCAGCGCCGGGTGCCCGTTGACCTGGGCGGGCTCCGTCGTCCCCAGCGGTCCCCACACCGCCACGCCGGCGGCCAGCAGGCGGGCCACCGGCCCGGCGCCGACGGTGGGCCGGGGCATGGCCTGCTTGATGCCGCCGCCGTCGCTCAGCGCGACCACGTCGGGGGCGAGGAGGTCCAGCAGCTGTTGCAGGTCGCCGGTCTCGACGGCCCGGAACTGGCCTCCCGCGGCGGCAAGTTCGGCGCCGGCACGGGCATCGGCGGCTGACTGCCCCGTTCAGCCGGCGAGCGCGTGGGCCTCGTGCAGGGTGGCGGTCGCGTCGGCGTTGTCGCCGTGAACGAGTTGTGCCATCGCCAGGTCGGTGAGTGCCCTGACCAGGCGCCGGGTGCCGTTGGCGGGGTCCGTCGCGTGGAGGCGGCGTTCGATGTCGACGCTCCGCCGCAGCGGGGGGAGCGTGAGGCGGGCGTAGTAGGACGGATGGGCCTCCAGGACGGCCCGGCGCAGGTCGAGCCGCCGGGTGAGGGTGCCGAGGGTGACGAGCAGGTCACGGTCGTGCGGCAGGGGCGGCCGGCCGTCGGTGTGCTCGGGCGGGTCGTCCTCGTCCGGCAGGCGGTCGGTGCACTCGGGAACGCCCGTGATGGCCTCGACGGCCCGCGCGAGGGCGACCAGTCCGTCCTCGAAGGACGCGCGCAGGCTGAAGGACCAGTGGTGGAGGCTCAGACCCAGCACCGGCTGGAGGCGTCGGCTCGGGTCGACACCGAGCGCGAGCGGGTCCGGGGCGTCGGCCGCGGCCTGTTCGTCCCGTACGCCGGAGCGGGCGAACAAGGCGCTCCGCAGGGCTTCGTGGAAGCCGAAGTTGCCGGCGCTGCCGTGGGCGGGCAGACGCTCGCAGGAGCGGGTGGCCTCCGCGAGCAGGTGGTGGGTCTGCCCGGGATCGCCGAGGTCGGCGAACCACAGGGCGGCACCGGCGGTCCGCAGCGCTGTGACGGGGCTGCGGACCGGTTCCGCAGGGTCGTCGCGCAGCCAGGCGAGGGCCTCGTGTTCGACGGCCACGGCTTGCTCGGTGCGGTCCGCGAGGCGGAGCAGCAGCGTGAGGTCGAGCAGCCGCCACGTCAGGTCGCTTCCGCCCTTCTCGGTCACCGCCCGGGAGCGGTCGGCCACCGCGCGGGCGGCGTCCACGGCTTCGTCGAACCGCCCCGCCTCGGCGAGGGCGTGGGCGAGGTCGGCGCGCATGACGGCGGCCCGGCCGAGGTCCGGTACCGGCCGGGCCACTTCGGCACGCCGGGCCAGGTCGGCCGCCTCCTGCCGGGCGACGAGGGCGAGGTCGTCGGCGTGGGCCAGGGAGTGGTGCAGGGCGAGGGAGGACAGGGCGTGGGAGGCGGCGCCCAGGTGTTCGGTGCCGCCGTCGGCGACCAGGGCGCGGTAGATGCCGGCGGACTCCTCCAGGAACGGGACGGCGTCCTCGGGCCGGGGCTCGGGAAGGCCGTAGGCCCGGCCCCGCAGCGCCGCGGCCAGCGCGGGCAGGCCCGAGGCGGGGTCGGTGCGGGCCTGGACCCGGAGCCGGGCGACCGTCTCGTCGGTGACCGGGTCCCGCCTCATCGGTGCGCTCCTCGGGCGGCGCGGTCGGACGTGGCTCCGCAGGTGGTGGTCACACGTTTCCTTCCGGGGCAGGGCGCAGGGGTCTCCAACCCGAACGCCCGTCCGCCCGGGATGAGTTCCGGACATCGGCGACGCCGTTTCGCGGAGCGGCTCGCGAGAGGTTCCGGCAGGCGTGGGCACGGCCGCGGACTCCCGCGGCGGGAAAGCCGGTGGTGGAGCCATTGACGGCCGACGGCCCCGGTGCCACCATCACGCCGTGACCGATGGCTTCACCCTCCCGATCCGCATCCCGCTCAGCCTCTGGCAGCGCGTCGCCATGACCGTGGTCTTCACGGTCGTCCTCCTCGTCGCGGCCGCCGTCACGCAGGACCCCGGGGTCGGCAGGGCCATCGGCGCGGTGATGGGCGTCGTCTCGGCGGTGATGCTCTACCGGATCCTGCGGATGGGGCTGCTCATCGACGACTCCGGGATCACCAGCCGCACGATGGAGTGGACCCACCGGATCGCCTGGTGCGAGATCGCCTCGGTCGACCTGGCCGACGCCGGTTCCGTCGGCGGCCTCTCGAAGGCGCTGGCGCTCAGGACGCACAAGGGCCGAAGGATCGTCCTGCGCAGCCTCGCCGGCTACTCGACCCGGGGTACCGTCTCCCGGCTGGAGCAGACGAAGGCACAGCTCGAAGCGACGCTCGCCGGCCACCGGACGGGCTGCGCGACCTGCGCGCGCAGCGGTCGCGGGTAGCCGCGACCGGCGGGGAAGGCCTGGCGGGGAACGCCCGGCCTCGGCAGCTGCGCGGGGAGCTGCCACTGAGCGGGAAGCCGGACGGGCCGACGTCCCGCGCGGGTTCGTCTGCCGCCCCGCGCCCTACCCGGCGAGCGTGCCGTCCAGGTACTCCTGCACCGGCGGGAACATCGGGAACGGCACGTACTCGGCCAGCTCGGCGTGGGACGCCCACACCACCCGGTCCAGCTCGTCGGAGTCCATCACCATGGCGGTGCCGCCGACCACCTCGCAGGCCGTGTACGCCATCCGCCGCCCGCTCTGCGGATGCACCCGCTCGCCGAGCAGCCTGGCCGCGGCGACGTGGAGGCCGGTCTCCTCGGCGGTCTCGCGAACGGCCGCCGCCTCGGGGGACTCGTCGGGCTCGACCTCCCCGGCCGGGAACTGCCAGGACAGCTCACCCTCGGCGACCCGCCGCCGCACCATCAGCACCCGGCTGTCCTTGACCACGATCGCGACGGCGACGGCGGGGAGTTGCTCGGGGTTCTGCTCGGTCATCGCTCTGCTCCTCGGGCCTGCGCCGGTGTCGACGCCATCTTGGCCCGCGCCCTCGGCCCGGGGCGGGCAGGCCTCCGCCGGCCGCGTGTCGTGGCCGCTGCCGGCTACTGGTGCGCCGGTCCGTAGAGCGCGGACGGCGCGCCGGTGGCCAGCGCCCAGTAGCGGTCCCCGTACGACCAGTGCCACCACTCGGTGGGGTAGTTGACGAGCCCGGCGCCGGTCAGGACGTCGCTGAGCAGCCGCCGGTTGGCGCGGGCCTGCGCGCCGATGCCGTCGGCGTGGGTGTAGCAGGCCCCGGCGCTCTCCTCCGGGCTGGCGTTGACCCTGGTGCCGAGGTCGAGCTCACGGCCGTCGGCGTCGACGAGGGTGAGGTCGACGGCGGCCCCGGCACTGTGCGGCGCGATCTCCGGCGGCGAGACGTAGCGGCTCGTCGCCGCCCTGAGCCGCTCGTCCGGCCAGTCAGGGTTCGCGGTCCGCAACTCGGCGGCGTAGTCGTCGAAGTAGCGGCTCTGGAGGGCGGGGGGCCGGTAGCCCTCGACGAACAGCAGCCGCAGGCCGTCGGGCAACGCCGCCTGCGCGTCGAGCAACCGGTCCAGGACGCCGGTCCGCAGGCGCGCGAAGGCGCCGGTGCCGTCCTGCTTGCGCTCGTCGACGAGGAGCCCGCTACCGGCCCGTACGTCCAGCAGCTGCTCGTCGCGGTGCGCGACGGGGATCGCGGCGACCTTCGGGTCGGACATGAGAATGATCTCGCTCAACACGCCTCCTGGGGAAGGGAATCAACGCTACGGGAGGGGAGCGCCGTGCTCCAGGTAGAGGGTCTCGGTGCGGGCGCGGGGCCGGTCCCGGGCATGCGTCACCGAGCAGGGTCTGGTGATGATGCCGGACAGCGTCAGACCAGCGATCCCATGGCGCCGCATGCCCAACGGCCGAGCCAGAAGGCAGCGGTGGATTCTTGCTGGTCCTCTGTGGAGCCGTCATGGGGAAGGAACTCGGTGGGTGCGATGTAGCCCTCGCCCGGATCGAGGCGAATACGCAAGCACTGGAGGGGGAACCCGAGTGCAACGTAGGACCGGAGGTCATCGGTGTGCGGGTAGCAGGTGGCGTGATCGTCGCGGACCGTCCGGCAGATGGCCTGGATGTCGATGTCACCGAGCAGGATGTAGCGGGTGCCAGGCCCGAGGTTGACGCACAGCCGTCGCCGACCGGTTTGCTTGCGTGCGTAGCTGAGCTTGTCCCAGTTGTCGACGTGCAGGCCGATCAACCGACCATCTTGGTATTCGGGCGTCGTGGTCGGTGACTTGGCGGCACTGAAGGCCTTGCCGAGCATGTGGATTCCAGGACCGTTGAGGTGGTCGGGGCCGATGCTCTCGGCCCCGACCACCTCCACCACGATGTCGTCGGCCGTGGACCGATCGGGCCGGAGCCGGTTGGTCAAGTCGTGATCGAGGGAACGCCAAGGGCCGACGGGAATGACAGCACCTTCCTCGAACCGGGTGTCGCCGCGCACTGGGCCGACACTGGCGACTTGGGCGCGGGCTACGAGGGCGGTACGTGAGGTGTAGGCGATCTTGAGACTCACAGAGGCCTCCAGGAGTCGGGTTCGTCGAGGTCATCTCCGAAAGTGACCCCCAGCTCGGTCATGAGCGCCTGGGTGAGCTCGATCTGCTGGGGGCGGTCGATGATGACCTTCGTGAGGTTGCCGATGCCCCGAAGCGCGGAAAGGTCGTTGCCGCGTAGGTCGGTCGCCCGATAGGTGCCGCGGCCGAACTCGGTGTCTCGTAGCGTGCAGTCGTTGAAGACCGCGGCAGTGAGGTCGCACCCGCTGAAGGTCGACTCGGTGAGCGCACAGCCGGTGAAGGCGAGCGCGCCGGTGGCGCGGAGCTTCTCGAAGGTGGAGTAGTCCAGCTTGCAGTGGTCGAACAGTACGTTGTCGAGGGTGAGGTTGCTGTAATTCCCGCCCAAGATCTTGCAGTTCTTGAAGACGACGCGCGACAGCCTGCTGTCGACCCACTGGAGACTTCCCAGGTCACAGCCGTCGAATTCGACCGAGTCCACGCGTGCGTCGTCCAGGTGTACGCGGTAAGCGCGAAGGTTGGTGATGCGGCCGGTGATGAGGCGGGCATTGGCCAGGTCGAGGTCGCGCAGGTCGGCGTCGGCATAGGCGAACTCCTGGACGATACCCCGGCCGCTCTCCAAGGCCGAGACGTTGGAGAGGGAGCCGTCGGTGAGGTCGGGCAGCGTGATCCTGACACGGCCGAAGGTACGGCTGGGCATGTGAATGCTCGCTTTCAGTCGAGCCGGGCCCGTGCCGACTGGCACGGGCCCGGCGACGCTCACTTCTTGTTCCAGTTGTCCCAGGTCGGACGGTTGTCGAACTTGGGGCCGGCGTTGTCCCAGGTGGGGCGGTTGTCGAACTTTGCCACCGCGGGGCCGGTCATGCTTGGACCCACCAGGTCGTTGATCACGTCGGTCTCGACGGTCTTCAGCAGTTCGAGCCACGTCATGATGCGCTCTCCTCTCGGACGGTATCGGACAGGGCGGTGAGAAGGGCTTGCCGCGACACGCGGCAGTAGTTCGTCTCGGTGGAGTCGAAGCGGCCGTTCTCGAAGAACCTGTTGCCGGCCTGAGCGCCCCGGCAGAAGCCGAAGTACTCGCATTTGGCCTCACAGGCATCCAGGCCGGTCAGGAACTCGTCCACGTAGCGGAGTTGATGGGCGTTTGCCAGCATGTCGCGGATGGAGAGTTGCAGGACGTTCCCGGCCTGGAAGTCGTTGTACTCGGGGGCTTGGGTGCCCGCCAGCTCAGGGGAGAGAAGAACCACGTCCCCAGTCGAAGAGACGGTCGGGATGGGGTCGATCAGAACACCTTGCCAGCCGTCGCCTCCCCGCAAGGAGCGCAGGTAGGCGCCGAGGCGATCGATCTCGCGGACCGTCAGGCCGGAGTTCGCGCGGGTCCAAGCGATCGCTCGTTCCCAGAACTCGGCTGCTGCCTCGAACGTTGGTGCGGGCCGGTGGGTGTTGACCCCTTCGCGTTCTTCGATGTTGAGGCCTACGGTGTGGCAGCCTAGTTCGGCAAAGAAGTCCAGCAGTTCCTCCGGCCGACCGATGCTGCTTGTCGTGACCACGGCGATCACGGAGAAGCCGATCCCGTGTCGGCGAAGATGCGCAATGCCTCGAAGGGTCCGATCGAAGACCGGCCTTCCTCGGCGGTCGACGCGCTCCGCGTTGAACTCGGCGGGACCGTCGATGCTCACCCCTACGCGTACTTCACGCTCCGCGAAGAACTCGCACCAGCGGTCGCTGACCAAGGTGCCATTGGTCTGAACATAGTGATGCAGTCGGCCTTCGTACCGGAGGCTCTCAAACGGGTCGGTCAGCTCGGAGAATCGCGATGCCCCGAGCGTCAGCGGTTCACCCGCATGCCATACGAGATCCATCGGTTCCTCGACGGTTGCGAGCTCATGGATCGACTGGGCAATGGCTTCGGCTACCTCGAGCGTCATCGGCGTCCGACGGTCCTTCCCGGGAAGGTAGCAGTAGCTACACGCCACATTGCAGAAGCCATCCGGTTGCACGACAACCGATCGCGGCCGGCCGGCGATGCGTCGGTGGTATCGCTCGTGGGATGCGAGTGGAGGTGTGAGGGGCACGGTGTTCCTCTCTTGCGCCGGGCGGTCAACCGACGCGAAGGTCGGCGTGTACGGTCTTGCCGCGGGAATCCAGAGCTGCACCCCAGCGTCCGGCGGTGAGCTTGTGGACCAGGCCCAGACCTCGATGGCACTCCTCGTCCTCCCCGGCGCGGAGGAGAACGGGCAAGGCGCGGGAGCCGTCGCGCACCGAGATCCGAACCGTCTCAGCAGTGATCCAGCGGATCTCGACGACTATGGTTGTCGTGCAATCGGTCTTGCACGCGTTGCTGGCCAGTTCCGTGACGATCAGCTGGGCGTCATCCACCAGGTCGTCCAGCCCCCAGTCCTGAAGCTTGCAGCGGACCAGCCTTCGGGCAGTGCCAGCTGATTCGGGCTGGTACTTCAGTGTGGCTGTCGCCAGGCTGGAGATTCCAGTGAGTGATGGGGTCATGGAGGTCACGTAGCCCTCCCACTGAGACACCGGAGATCGTGCACAAGAAGGCGTCGGGCGGTGATGCGGAAGATGCCCGGAAGGTGGCGTATGCCCGGCGTGAATGTCCACGCGCTTGCGGCACTGACGATCTGCTGCTGTCGGATTCGACCACCGCCTGAGCGATGCACGGCAACCTCCTCGGATCTCGGTCTGGCGCAAACAGCTTGCTCGGACTTGTCAGTCGGCGGGCCGCCGCGTTCACCCACCCAGGAGTTCCCCAGCCGACGGCGGTTCCTTTCACAGGGCAGCTGATCATCAGTCAACAGTGCTTCTGCGGCTGAGGCGAGGTCATACTGGAGGACACATCGCCGGACACTTCGATGGGTACGTTGTGTCCTCGGCCGCCGGCCGATGCTCGTGGCTTAGCTCGTTTTCGCGGGGGTGCAGAGATGCCCGGACACACACCGAATGGAACCTTCGTCGCTGCGCGGGTCAAGCGTGGGTGGCGAACTCAGGAGGACTTCACCGAGGCGTACAACGCCATGGCTGCCATGTTGGAGTCGAAGGCCAGGATCTCGGTGCGCCAGGTCAGGCGATGGGAATCGGGACAGACCTTGTGGCCGAACCGGGATGCGCGTCAGGTTTTGACTCGGATGTTCGGTATGCCTCTGGAGCACCTCGGCTTCGTTCCGCCCGTCGGCAAGGCGATGGTGCGGGACGGCGCGGCTGATTATGAATCCGGTATGGAGGATCACGTGCTTCGCCGAACATTCGTAGGCGGTCTGCTTGCCGCGCCCTTGCTCGATCTTGCGGCACTGGATCACCTCGCAGCCGCAGCCCGAGATGCTTACCGACACGCCGACCAGGATCTTGTCGAGCACCTGCGCAACGCGCTGGACGAAACGGCTCAGGTTGATCTGCTCGACGGGCCGCATCGGGCAATGCCCGCTGCGCTTGGAATTCTCTCCGCGATCAACGATGCTGCTCGCGATGCCAAGCCCGGCATTCGTCAACAGTTGCTCGGCGTGGGGTCGCGTGCGGCCGAACTGGCAGCGTGGCTTCACCGGGATGCCGGATCATCTCACCGGACGATCACATACTGGCATAACCAGTCGAAGGAATGGGCCACCTTTACTGGCGACGGTGCCATGCATGCTTACGTTCTCCTGCGCCAGGCGCAGGCCATGGGGCGTCACGACCCGGCTCGGATACTCGCTCTGGCTGATGCGGCAACCAGCGGGCCGTGGGTCCTCCCGCCGCGTCCACGCGCTGAGGCGCTCCAGCAGAAGGCGCGGGGACTGGCGATGACCGGGGCCGCCGAGAAGCAGATCGAACGAGTCCTGGATGAGGCGCATGCCTCGTTGGATCAGGCGGCCGAGCCGTGTGGGACAGCGACCTGCACCGGACCTCTGGGCGATGGCTACACCCGTGATCGGCTGATGGTGCAGTCCGGGATCTGCTGGCGTGAGGCCAAGCGTCCAGACAGAGCCGTAGCGGTGTTTCGAGCGCATCTCTCAGGGAGTGTCTTCGGACCTCGCGACCATGCCCACTACAATGCGTTCCTGGCGGGCGCTCTCGCCGAGGCAGGTGAGCCAGATGAGGCGGCTGATGTGGCGCTCGGCGCCCTGGCTGTGGCCGCGCCTCCGCGTTACGGGCAGGTGATCACCGAACTCCACCGCACGGCGGAGATCCTGTTCCCGCACCGCGACCGTGCGGCGGTGCGGGAACTCCACGAACGCCTGCTGGTGATTGCGTCCGGTTAGGACGAGAGGAACTCCGTTACCTTGGCGATGACCTCGCGCTGCCAGGCCTGGGACTGCGGGTGGGCGTAGGCGGGGTCGTCATGGACGGCGAACCCGTGTTGTGCGCCGTCGAGTTCGTACAGCTCGGCTCCGGCGCCGAACAGTGTCGCGAACCGGCGGGACAGTTCGACGTCGACGAAGGTGTCCTTCGTGCCGTGAACGATGAGCACGGGCGACCGTACCTCGGCGCAGAGCCTTTCGGGGTTGAGGTGGAAGACCTCGTTCAGGAGGCCGCGGCCGGTCTCGAACGGCCGGCGGACGGAGAAGCCCCGCTCGTCCAGCTTCACGGCCCGCTCTGCGGACAGATGGTCCTCGCTCCATCCTGCCGCATCGGTGATGAAGCGGTTCTGGTAGTCCATGCGTGGGTTCAGCAGGACGAGCTTGTCGACCTCGTTGGGTCGGCTACCAGCATGCAGAGCTGCTGCACCGCCGGAGAACGAGGCGGCAATGACATGGACCGGGCCGGGGTGATTCGCGATCTCTGCCAGGTGTCCGGATGCTGCCCTGATGTCGTTGGCGATAGAGGCGATCGTGATGTCGGAGAAGCGCCCGGCGCTCGCGCCGTGGGCTCGCAGGTCGAAGCGAAGGCAGGTGATGCCGGTTGCGGCGAGGCCGGCTGCCAAGCGGCTGAAGAACCCGCCCTCTTCGCGGGTGACGCCGGCACCGTGTGCGAGAACGGCCAGAGCATCTCGGGGAGTTGGTGAGGGGGTGACCGTGCCGGACAGTGCAGTGCCGTCCAGCGACCGGAACGCGGTCTCGTAGTCAGTCATGTGGATCGACGGTAGCAACTCGTTGTTGAGGTGGGAGCGTCCAAGGAGCGGAGGTCTTGAGCGAGCGCTGGACTGCGCGCGCACGCGCCGCCCGAATGGGTGATGTGGGTGGAAGTTTGATGGAGTGTTACAGCACTACGGTGAATATTGCCGTGCCGGGTGCTCCAAGGGGCGCTCGGTGCGTGAGCAAAAAGTGATCCCCGGCGGTGCGCCAACACCCCGGGGTTTGGCACCAGGAGAAGGAAGCTCCACGATGCAGATCCATCGTATCCCCAAGCATGCTCCCGGATACACGATCCTCGACAACGGCCACGTCGTCCGCAAGCACTCGCTGAGTTGGGCCGCGCGCGGGCTCCTGAGCTACCTGCTCAGCCTGCCGGACGGCGCCCGCGAGGACGTCCGTACGCTCGCCGCCAAGAGCGTGGAGGGGCGGACGAGCGTGGCGCGGGCGCTCCGGGAGTTGGAGGCGGCGGGGCACTACGTCCGACGGACACAGCGCGATCCGCTGACCGGGCAGGTGCGGACGGCCGTCTCGGTGCACGAGGTGCCGGTGACGGGCAAAGCGGTGCACGCGGTGCCGCCGCTTCCCGCACCCCCGGCCGCCGGTGTCCCAGCTCCAGGCGTGCCAGGTGTCGGGAGGGCGGGAAGCCCGTCCAAGGAACTGGAAACCAAGGACGTGGAAGAGCCTTCCGTCCGTCCTTCCGAGAAGGTGACGGCGGGCATGGCGCTGCTGCTCGAACTCGGCCGCCGGGAGCCGAGGATGGCTCTGGCGGGGAAGCCGCTGTGCGACCAGGCGGCGCGGGTGGAGGGGCTGTTGGCGGGCGGGTGGACGCGGGAGGCGTTGACGGGGATTCTGTCCGCGCCCCTGCCGGAGAAGGTCACGCACAGCGTCGGGGCGATCGTGGCGGCGCGGATCGGGAGGGTGCCGGTCGTTCCGGTGGCACGGGGTACGGCAGACGGGCCGCGCCGACACGAGTGCCCCGGGCGGGGCGGGATGTGCGGGCGGCCCGTGGCGGCAGCCGGGCAGGTGTGCGGGGTGTGTCGTTAGCGCTCCGGCGGGCGGAAGGTGACCGGGGCGTCGAAGGCGGCGCGGCGGGTCGTCCGGCGCAGGGCGCGCAGGACGGAGGTGCCGAGGGTGAGGCACAGGACGACGGTCAGGGCGGCCCGGGGGAGGTCCCAACCGAGGGAGGTGGTCAGGCAGTAGGCGGCGAAGCGGACCAGGTTGGTGGATAGCGGGTCGCCGGGGACGAAGGAGATGGAGCCGGCCAGGCCGCCGATGTACGGCCAGCCCTGGAGGTTCATGATCGTGCCGTACAGCAGGGACGCGGTGGCCCCGTACCCCGCCAGCAGCACGAGTTCGCGGCGGCCGCGCAGCGTCGCGGCGCCCGGCAGCAGCCCGGCTCCCAGGCAGACCCAGCCCATGGCGAGCATCTGGAACGGCAGCCACGGTCCGACGCCGCCGGTCAGCAGCGCGGAGGCGAACATCGACAGTGAGCCGAGCACGAAGCCGAAGCCGGGGCCGAGCACCCGCCCGGACAGCACCATCAGGAAGAACATCGGCTCCAGCCCCGCCGTCCCCGCGCCGAGCGGCCGCAGCGCCGCGCCCGCCGCGGCCAGCACGCCCACCAGGGCCACGGACTTGGCATCCAGGCCCGGTGCGCCGCCGCCCGCCGAGCGGCCCTCGGAGATCTGGGCGATGACGACGGCGAGGAGAAGGGGCAGAAGGAGGGCGAACAGCCACGGCGCGTCCGTGGAGTGGCCGACCAGCGCCGACTTGGTGGAGGCGAGCAGCGGCCAGCCGAAGGCGGCGACGCCGACGAAGGAGACCGCCAGCAGCGCCGCTGTCGACCGGCGGCCCAGCGGGACGGGACGAGTGCTCATGCGCTCATCGCCTCCGCGACCTGGTGCACAGTGAGCCACGGCCCGGGCGCCAGTATCTTCGCGACCTGCGGGGCGAACGCCGGGGAGGAGACCACCACCTCCGCCGTCGGCCCGTCCGCGACGATCTCGCCCTCGGCCAGGATCACCGTGCGGTGGGCGAGTTCGGCAGCCAGCTCGACGTCGTGGGTGGCGAGCAGCACGGCGTGGTCCTCGGCCGCCAGGCCGCGCAGGATCTCCACCAGCCGGGCCTTGGCGGCGTAGTCGAGGCCGCGGGTCGGCTCGTCCAGGAGCAGCAGCGGGGGCCGGGCGGTGAGCACGACCGCGAGGGCGAGGGTGAGCCGCTGGCCCTCGGAGAGGTCGCGCGGGTGGGCGTCGTCGGCGATGCCGGGCAGCAGGCGCTCGACCAGCGCGCGACACGTACCGGCGGCGGCGCCCGCGTCGGTGTCGGCCGCGGCGCACTCGGCGGCGACCGACTCGCCGTACAGCAGGTCGCGAGGGTCCTGCGGGACGAGGCCGACCTCGCGGATCAGCTCGGCGGGCCGGGTGCGGTGCGGGGTGCGGCCGCCGACCCTGACGCTGCCGGAGGCGGGGGCGTGCAGGCCGACCAGGCTGCCCAGCAGGGTGGACTTGCCGGCGCCGTTGCGGCCCATCAGGGCGGTGATCTCGCCGGGGTGGAGCGCGAGGTCCACGCCGCGCAGCGCCGGGACCGGGCCGCGCCGGACGACGAGGCGGTCGGTGCCGGCGATCGGCTCGGCGGGCCTGGCAACGGCGGCGGACGGCGTCCGGCCGTCCAGTTCGGCGCGCAGCGGGGCGGCCTTGCGGCGCGCGTCGCGGACCGAGAGCGGCAGCGGCCGCCAGCCCGCGAGCCGGCCGAGGCCGACCACCGGCGGGTGCACCGGGGAGTGGGCCATCACCTCGGCGGGCTCGCCGAGGACGGGCGGGGCGTCGGGGGTGAGCAGCAGCACCTGGTCGGCGTACTGGACGACCCGCTCCAGCCGGTGCTCGGCCAGCAGCACGGTGGTGCCGAGGTCGTGCACCAGCCGCTGGAGGACGGCCAGCACCTCCTCGGCCGCGCCCGGGTCGAGCGCCGAGGTGGGCTCGTCCAGGACCAGCACCCGCGGGTGCACGGTGAGGACGGAGCCGATCGCGACGCGCTGCTGCTGGCCGCCGGAGAGGGAGGTCAGCGAACGGTCGCGCAGGTCGGCGAGGCCGAGCAGGTCGAGGGTCTCCTCGACCCGGCGGCGCATCACGTCGCCCGGCAGGCCCAGGGACTCCATGCCGTAGGCGAGTTCGTCCTCGACCGTGTCGGTGACGAAGTGTGCCAGCGGGTCCTGCCCCACCGTGCCGACCAGGTCGGCGAGTTCGCGCGGCCGGTGCTCGCGGGTGTCCCGGCCGCCGACGGTGACCCGGCCGTGCAGCACCCCGCCGGTGAAGTGCGGCACCAGGCCGCTGACCGTCCCCAGCAGGGTGGACTTGCCGGAGCCGGACGGGCCCACCAGCAGGCAGAGTTCGCCCTCGGGGACGGTGAGGTCGACGCCGTTCAGGACGGGCGCGGCGGCGTCCGCGTACCGGACGGAGACCTGCTCGAAGGTGATCACGATGCCCTCCGGGGCGGGGTCGGGGCGGCGAACGCCGGTACCAGGCCGAGCAGGACGGTCAGCACGGCGGCCAGCGGCAGCGCGGGGACGGTCGGCGGGACGACGGTGGGGGCGAAGGCGGCCGGGTCCTGCGCGGCCAGGTAGGTGGTGAGGGCCGCCACGGCCGCCCCGGAACCGGCGGTCAGCCACTCGGGGAGGGCCCAGGGGTCGGGCCGGTAGCGGCTCCTGACGGACCGTCTGTTGCCGAGCAGCAGACCGGCGGAGGCGGCGGCCAGGCCGAGCAGCAGGACGGGCAGCGCCCAGCCCGCGCCGCCGGCCGTCAGCAGTCCGTACGCGGCCAGGCAGACCCCGAGCAGTCCGGCCAGGGTGAGCGCGGCCGTCGCCCGGGCGAGCCGGTGCGGGACGTCGGCGGTGCGGCCGAAGCCCCGGGTGTCCATCGCGGCGGCCAGTGCGATGGACCGCTCCAACGCGCCCTCCAGTACCGGGAGTCCGACACTCAGCACGGCCGCGATGCCCTTGTCGGTGCGGCCGCGCAGGCGCCGTGCGGCGCGCAGCCGGCGGACGTCCGTGACCAGGTTCGGGGCGAAGGTCATCGCCACCACCACCGCCACGCCCGCCTCGTAGAGGGCGCCGGGCAGGGCGCGCAACAGGCGGGCCGGGCTGGCCAGGGAGTTGGCGGTGCCGACGCAGATCAGCAGGGTGGCCAGCCGCAGCCCGTCGTACAGTGCCGCGAGCAGCCCCTCGGCGGTGACCCGGCCGCCGATCCGCACGCCCTGCGCCCAGGCGGGCAGCGGGACTTCGGGCAGGGTGAACAGCACATGGGTGCCGGGGACGGGCGAGCCGAGGAACACCGCGAACACCAGCCGGATGCCGAGCGCCAGCAGGCCCAGCTGCAGGAACGCCCCGTACGAGCGCGACCAGGGCGCATCGCCGCGCCGGGCCGCGACCACGTACCCGGCGACGGCGACGAGCAGCAGCAGGATCGCCGGGTTGGTGGTGCGGGTGGCCGCCGCTCCGAGCCCGAGCGCCCACAACCACCAGGCCCCGGGATGCAGTTGGCGGGGGCCGACGGGCGGCCGGGTGCTACGGGCGGTGCTGCTCACGGTTGGCTGTCCAGGGGTGGGGGATCAGGAGTGACGGCGGCGGCGGGCCTGCCGGACGGCGCCGCCGGCGAGGACGGCGACGAGCGCGCCACCGGCGATCAGCCCGACGTCCGGGCCGCTGCCGTGGTCGTCCGACGCGGCACCGGTGTCCGGCTGGGCGGCGCCGGCCGCGGCGACCTGGTCGCCGCAGCCCGCCTTCGGGTATCCGGCGATGGCGCACAGCAGCCCGTTGGTGTCGTAGCGCAGCGGCGGGACGACGGCGGCCAGCACCTCGGCCGAGGTGGCGCGGGGCGTGACACCGGCACAGACGGTCCGCTGCCCGGGCACCGGGGCGGTGGACGAACCGGCGTCCTCGGCGGTCCCGAAGTCCAGCACGACGGCCACCCGCTTGCGCCCCTCCTGCGCGGGCGTGTCCGCGCAGATCTCGGCGAAGCTTCCGGCCGTCCGGGGCTTCGCGGCGTCCTGCCCGCCGTCCGGGCTCAGCACGAACCGCCACCCGTCCACCGCCCCGTCCGGCGGCACCGCGACGGTGGACCCCTGCTGCTGGTACGTCCAGCTCCCGTCCCCGGCGCCGCGCCAGAACGACCAGTACCGGTACCCGGCGGCCTGCGCCGGCGCGGCGGAGGCGAGTAGCAGCACCGTCCCGAGGAGGGGGAGGAGCAGTGCGGCGACGGCGGTCGAGGGCCGCCGGCCAGGAGGAACGGCGAGGGGCCTGGCGCCCCGGGTCCGGTCGGCCCGGGTGCGGCCGGCCGCGGCGGGGCCCGGGCCGCCGGGGGCGGGGTGGGGTGCGGGGCGCATCAGAGGCGCGCGTTGCGCTTGCGCTGGAAGCTGAGCAGGAGGCCGCCGCCGACGCCGATGAGCAGGCCGACGCCGATGAACCAGTACTGGCTGATGTCGCCGTCCTTCTTCTCCGCCTTCTCCGCCGGGGCGGACGTCTTGGCGGCGGGGGCCTCGGTGGCCTTGGGCGTCGGACCGAGGGCGGTGAGCTGCCCGGTCAGAGCGGCCGTGTCGCGGTGGGCGGCCTGGGAGACCAGCAGGAGGGTGGCGGTGGCGCCGGCGTCGGTGCCGCCCTTGGTCCAGGTGGCGCCCTCCTTGGCGAGCCAGTCGACGGCGCCGGCGGCCTGCTGGGGGTGGCCGCTCTGGGTGAGGGCGAGGGCGGCCCAGGCGGTGGCGGCGTAGTCGGGGGTGGGGGTGGCGCCCGGGGTGGTGAGGCTGAGGTGGTCGCCGCCCGCCGCGAGCTGGGCGGTGAGGTAGGCGCCGACGGCCTCGCCGGAGTCCGCGTGCGAGACCGGGGCCGGGGCGGCCGCGGCGTCGCAGGCGAGGGCCTTGGGCGCGGCGTCGGCGTGCACCGAGGTGGCGACCGGCAGGTGGCCGCCGCCGGCGGCGAGCGCGGCCTGGCCGCCGGCCAGGGCGTTCGGGGTGAGGGCGCCGCCGGCCGGGTCGGCCTGGTAGGCGAAGGCGCCGCGCTGGTCGGCGGGGGCGGCGCAGCCGAGCTGGAACAGGGCGAGCCCGTCGAAGGCGGACTTGCCGGCCTTGGCGACGCCCGCCGGGTCGGTCCTGGTGGCGAACAGCGCGTTGACAGCGAGGCCGGTGGAGTTGGCGTCGCCCGGGTTGCCCGGGTTGTAGGCCCAGCTGCCGTCGGCGTTCTGGTTGGCCTTGAGCCAGGCGACGCCCTTGTCGACGGCCTCCTGGTGCCCGCCGAGGGCGACCAGGGCCTGGATGGCGACGGCGGTGGCGTTGCTGTCCTCGAACGTGGCGTCGCAGGCGGCGCCGGCGGCCCGGTAGGAGGGCCAGCCGCCGTCCTCGCACTGTTGGCCGGTGAGCCAGCCGACCGCGGAGTCGGCCGGGGTGACCTTGCCTGCCGTCAGCGCGGTGAGCGCGAGGGACTGCCGCCAGACGCCGTCGTACGTCGGGTCGCTCTTGCCATACAGGCCGTCCGGGATGGTGGGCGCGGGGACGTCGGCGAGGGCCGGGCCGGCGGCGAGGCCGGTGAGCAGTGCGGCGGACAGGGCGGCGGCGCCCAGGCGGGCGGCGGTCAGCATGGTGCGGGTGTGCCTTTCGGTGAGCGGTGGTGGCCCGGGCGGGGGCCGTTCCGTAGTCCTCGACGGTGCCGGGCGCGTGCGTCCGGACTGGCCGCTCGCCCCTCCCCGGGCGCTCCGACTCGCCCGGCGGCCGGGTGCGGCGCCGGACTCACGGCTGCGGGGTCAGCGCCGGATTCGCACCGGCTTTCCCCGGGGGAGGAACGGGATGGAGTTGTGCTGCCCGTCGACTCTAGCCGTCGGAGCGCGCGGGGCGGCCCGGCCGTGGCAGGAACACGTTCCAGTCGGTGGCGCCCCGGGGCAGGGCGGACGGCCGGTTCACGGCAGGGTGAGCAGCCGGGCCGCGGTGTGCAGGTCGGCCCGGACCTCGGCGATCGAGGCGCGGCCGGAGAGCCAGGCGACGAGCGCCGAGTGCCAGGTGTGCTCGATCACCCGCACGGCCGCGCGCTGGCTCTCGGTGGGCGGTCCGGACTGGCCGATGGCGTCCAGGATGAGCTGTCCGGTGGCCGCGCTGACCTGGTCCACCTCGGCCCCGACCGAACGGTCCGCGAAGGACAGCGCCCGGACCATCGCCTCGGCCAGCAGCGGTTCGCGCTGCAGCGCGTGGAAGGCCCGGGTGAGGGTGTCGGCGACCCGCAGCGCCGGTTCGACGTCGGTCGGCGGGTGCCGCCGGATGTGCTCGTGGAGGCCCTGCAACTGCTCCAGCATCACCGCCACCAGCAGGTGCACCTTGGACGGGAAGTACCGGTAGAGCGTGCCGAGGGCGACCTGCGCGCTCTCCGCGACCTCCCGCATCTGCACCGCCTCGTACCCGCCCCGGGCCGCCAGCGCGGTGGCGGCCCGCAGGATGCGCCGGCGCCGCTCGGCCTGGCGCGCGGTCAGCGGCGGCTCGCCCGGAGGCGGAACCGGCGGCAGGGACGAGGGCGGGGGTGGCGGTGAGGGCGGCGGCAAGGGGGCTCCCGGGCGGGCGAGAGTGGCGGTGTGCTCCACGTGGTCGGCAGGATTCGGCGTGGCGGGAATCACCAGCCCTGGCTCCTGAGGAAAAGCTACGGGCCGGTATCTTCGAGGTCTCTCATTGTTCACGCGTTCGATGACGAGTTCCACAGCCACTGAAACCTGATCTACTTTAGCGACCGGCAGCACGACCGGCAGCACCGAGAGCAGCTAGAGAAGAGGGCCCAGGATGACCGCGCAGCCGCTGCGGATTGCCCTGCTGTCGTACCGCGGGGACCCCTTCTGCGGCGGTCAGGGCGTGTACGTACGACACCTCTCGCGCGAGCTGGCCAGGCTCGGCCACCACGTGGACGTGATCGGCGCCCAGCCCTACCCGGTGCTCGACGAGGTCGACGGCCCCGGTTCGGTGCGCCTGGTCGAGCTGCCCAGCCTGGACCTCTACCGCGCCGACGACCCCTTCCGCACCCCGGCCCGCGGCGAGTTCCGCGGCCCGGTGGACGTGCTGGAGTTCGCCACCATGCGCACCGGCGGCTTCCCCGAGCCGCTCACCTTCTCGCTGCGTGCCCGGCAGTACCTGGCCGCCCACAAGGGCCGCTACGACGTGGTGCACGACAACCAGACCCTCGGCTACGGCCTGCTCGGCCTGGCCCGGCACGGCTTCCCGCTGGTCACCACGATCCACCACCCGATCACCGTGGACCGGCAGCTGGAGCTGGACGCCGCCACCACCCGGGTCAAGCGGCTCTCGCTGCGCCGCTGGTACGCCTTCACCCGGATGCAGCGCCGGGTCGCCGCCCGGCTGGACCACGTGATCACCGTCTCCGGCACCTCGCGGCGCGAGATCGCCGGGCACCTGGGCGTCGCGCAGGGCGCGATCTCGGTGGTGCCGATCGGCGCCGACACCCGGCTCTGGTCGCCCTCGGAGGAGATCGAGCGGGTCCCCGGCCGGATCGTCACCACCTCCAGTGCGGACGTCCCGCTGAAGGGTCTGGTCTTCCTGGTCGAGGCGCTGGCCAAGGTCCGTACCGAGCGGGACGCCCACCTGGTGGTGGTCGGCAAGCCGCAGAAGGAGGACGGGCCGGTGGCCGAGGCGGTGCGCCGCTTCGGGCTGGCCGAGCACATCGAGTTCCGCAGCGGGCTGACCGACCGGGAGCTGGTCGACCTCTACCGCTCGGCCGAGGTGGCCTGCGTGCCCTCGCTGTACGAGGGCTTCTCGCTGCCCGCCGCCGAGGCGATGGCCACCGGCACCCCACTGGTCGCCACCACCGGCGGGGCGATCCCCGAGGTGGCCGGGCCCGACGGGGAGACCTGCCTGGCGGTGCCGCCGGGGGAGGCGGACACGCTGGCCGGCGCGCTCGGCCGGCTGCTGGACGACCCGGAGCTGCGGGCCGGACTCGGCGCGGCCGGACGGGAGCGGGTGCTGGCCCGGTTCACCTGGGAGCGGGCTGCCGAGCTGACCGCCGAGGCCTACCGCGCGGCGATCGCCACCGGCGCCGGCGCCCGGGCCCGCTCGGGGCCGGGCTGGCGGTACGTGGCCTGAGCGGGGCGCGCCTGAGCGGCACGCTCCCGGGCGGAAGCGCCCCGGGCAACGGACTGAGTGGCCTGACGAGGCGTCATGAATGCTTGGCAGCAATAGGAATGGGAGTCCAGCAGTGCTGACCGTCGATTTCTCGCGCTTCCCGCTCGCCCCCGGCGACCGGGTGCTCGACCTGGGCTGCGGCGGGGGCCGGCACGCGTTCGAGTGCTACCGCCGCGGCGCCAACGTGATCGCCCTCGACCAGAACGCCGAGGAGATCGCCGAGGTCGGGAAGTGGTTCGCGGCGATGGAGCAGGCCGGTGAGGCCCCCGAAGGCGCGTCGGCGGTCGCGATGGAGGGCAACGCGCTGGCGCTGCCGTTCGAGGACGAGTACTTCGACAAGATCATCATCTCCGAGGTGATGGAGCACATCCCGGACGACAAGGGCGTGCTCAACGAGATGTTCCGGGTCCTCAAGCCGGGCGGCCTGCTCGCCGTCACCGTGCCCCGGTGGCTGCCGGAGAAGATCTGCTGGGCACTGTCCGACGAGTACCACGAGGTCGAGGGCGGCCACATCCGGATCTACCGGGGCGACGAGCTGCTCGGCAAGCTCAAGGACGCCGGCCTGGAGCCGTACGGCACCCACCACGCGCACGCGCTGCACTCGCCGTACTGGTGGATCAAGTGCGCGGTCGGCGTCGACAACGACAAGGCGCTGCCGGTCAAGGCGTACCACCAGCTGCTGGTCTGGGACATCGTCGGCACCCCGGTGATCAGCCGCCTCACCAAGGCCGCCGAGCGCGCGCTCAACCCGGTGATCGGCAAGAGCTTCGTCGCGTACGCCTCCAAGCCCAACCGCGCCGAGCCGCAGCGGGCGCAGGCATGACCGCCGCCGTCCCCGAGGTGCTGCTGCTCGACGGGGTGCTCGACGCCGAGCAGGCCGCCGACACCGTGCGCAGCATCCTGGCCGAGCAGCGCCCCGACGGCTCCATACCCTGGTTCACCGGCCACCACCTCGACCCCTGGGACCACACCGAGGCCGCGATGGCCCTCGACACGGCCGGCGAGCACGCCGCTGCGGAGGCCGCCTACCGCTGGCTCGCCGCTGCCCAGAACCCGGACGGCTCCTGGTACGCCGGCTACACCGACGGCGTGGTCACCGACCGGGCCAAGGAGAGCAACTTCTGCGCGTACATCGCGGTCGGGGTCTGGCACCACCACCTCAGCACCGGCGACGACGCCTTCCTGGAGTGGATCTGGCCGGTCGCCCGGCGCGCCCTCGACTTCATCGTCGGCCTGCGGCTGCCCGGGGGCCCGATCGCCTGGCGCGTCGACGAGGACGGCACCGCCACCGACGAGGCGCTGCTCACCGGCTCGTCCAGCATCCTGCACGCGCTGCGCTGCGGCCTGGCCATCGCCGAGTACCTGGAGGAGCCGCAGCCCGACTGGGAGCTCGCGGCCGGGCAGCTGGGGCACGCCGTCGCCCACCACCCCGAGCGGTTCCTGGACAAGGACCGCTACTCGATGGACTGGTACTACCCGGTGCTCGGCACCGGCCTGCGCGGCGAGGCGGCGGTGGCCCGGATCGAGCGGGACTGGGAGCGCTTCGTCGTCCCCGGCCTCGGCGTGCGCTGCGTCAGCGACCGCCCGTGGGTGACCGGCGGGGAGAGCGCCGAGCTGGCGCTCGCGCTCTGGGCGATCGGCCAGTCCGACCGCGCGGTGGACATCCTGCGCTGGATCCAGAAGCACCTGCGGCACGAGGACGGCTCCTACTGGACCGGGTACGTCTTCGAGGACGACGCGATCTGGCCGGAGGAGCGCACCACCTGGACGGCCGGGGCGCTGCTGCTCGCGGTGGCCGCGCTCGGCGGGGACCCGGCGACGGTCTCGGTCTTCGGCGGGGAGCAGCTGCCCGCCGGCCTGGTGGTCCAGGACTGCTGCTGAGCGCAGTGCACATGCGGAAGGGGCGGGACCGGAGATCCGGTCCCGCCCCTTCCGCATGTGCGTCCGAGGACGGGTGCGTGCCCGACGTCGGTGTGTTCCGGGGGCGTCAGCCGCGCTGGATGCCCGTGGTGTCGGCCAGCACGCCCTGGTTGCCGTCCGGCAGCTGGGCGACCAGCGCGGTGCCGCGCTGCTCGACGGCCAGGTACCAGGTGCCCGGCACGACCTCGCCGACCGGGGCGCCGGCCGGGTTGTCCTTCGGGGCCAGCTGGCGCGGGGCCGGGACGGCGAACCAGAACGGCTGGAAGTCCGCCGCCGGGGCGGCCGCCTGCGGCTGCGCGGCCGGGGTCGGCTGCGGGGCCGGGGCGGCGTCGTGCGGCTGGGCGGCCGGGGCGGGCTGGCCGGGCTGGGGCTGGCCGGGCTGGGGCTGGCCGGCGCCCGGGTAGCCGTAGCCGCCCTGGCCGCCGAACGCCGGGTCCTGGCCCTGGGCCGGGTAGCCGTACTGACCGGGCTGGCCGGGGGCGCCCGGGTGGCCGGGCTGGCCCGGAACCGGGTAGCCGTACTGGCCGGGGACGGCCGCCGGACGGTCGGAGACCAGCGGGGCCTTCAGCGCGGGCACCAGGGGGCTCGCGGCGGCCGCGCCGGCCAGCACGATCAGCGAGAGGAAGCCGAGCCAGGCACCGAAGCCGTGGCTGACGATGGTGCTGGAGGTGCCGCCGCCGAGCGCCCAGACCGAGGTCCACAGCGCCGAGGCGGCGAAGCCGATGCCCCACTGGTCCAGCCGCAGGCCGAGCACCTGGCGGTTGGCCGCGGCCGCCCCCTGGAAGCGCTGCACCAGGATCAGCACCGCTGCGGCGATGCCGAGGAGGTAGATCGAGGGCAGGATGGGGAACAGGTCCGTGCTCCACGCGTTCTGCGACGAGGGGCAGTACCGGCTGCCGGCGCAGTCCACGGTCCAGTAGGGCAGGAAGGAGGCGATGAAGAGCAGGACGGCCGCGCCTGCGACGGCGGCGTCTCCCCTGGTGAGAGCGCGCAGATTCACTAACGTTCCCCTCGTTGACGTGTCGTGGACGGTGGTTCGTGCGGTCGGGCTGACCGGCCGAAACTCCCGAACGGACCAGAAGCCTAGGCCCAACCGTCCTGCTGGTGCACGGCGGGACCGGGAATGGGGCGAAGTCGTTGCAAACCGCGCGGTCCGGGCGGAGTGTCGTCACCCGCCGGTGCGCGACCCAACTTCCTTACCGCTCTTCGGTCTTCTCTTGGGTCGTCAGGAATGCGGTCAGGGCGTCGGCGATCCCCTGGGCCGCCTGCTGGCGCCACTGAGGGTCCGTCATCCGCTTCGCGTCCGTCGAGTTGCGCATGTTACCGCACTCGATGAACACCTTGGGGACCGTGGAGAGGTTGAGGCCGCCCAGGTCGGAGCGGGTGTCCAGGCCGTCCTTGGCGATGTAGTCCGCGTACGGCTCACCGGTCGCGGCGTGGAACCGCTCGCGCAGCAGCAGGCCGAGACGGTGCGAGGGGGCGACGATCGCGGAGTTGTCCGCCTTCCCGGCCACCACCCGGGCGGGCATGATCACGTGGAATCCGCTGCCGCTCGCCGGGCCGCCGTCCCCGTGCACCGAGACCGCGACGTCGGCGTGCGCGTCGGCGCCCGCGCGGGCGCGTTCGTCGATGCACGGGCCCCACGGGCGGTCGCCGTCCTGCACCAGCACCACCTTGGCGCCCCGGGCGGCCAGGATGGCGCGGGCCCGGCGGGAGACGTCCAGGGTGTACTCGGCCTCGGTGTAGCCGGCGTTGGTCTCGGTCCCGGTGGTGTCGCACTCCTTGCGGGTGTTGCCGATGTCCACCTGACGGTTGATCTCGGCGGTGTGGGCGGAGTTGCCGGGGTTGTGGCCGGGGTCGAGCAGGACGGTGCGGCCGGCCAGGCTGGTGGTGGCAGCGTCGGTGGGCGCAGGTGCGGGCGGGGGCGGTGTCGGGGTTTCGGTCGCAAGGGCGGTGGACGGCGGCTCGACCGGAGGGGTGAGAGGCGTCGCGGCCGCGGTCGCGGTGTCGGCGGGGCTCGGCTGCTCGGGGGCCGGGGCCGTGGTGGCTGCCGTGGCCGGGGCCGCCGTGGCGCCCGCCGGTCCGGAGTGATCGAGGGCCCGCCAGCCGAACCAGCCTGCCGTGCAGAGCGGAACGGCCACGGCCGCGGCCGTGGTGGCGCGCAGCAGGGCGGAGCGGCGGGGCGGGCGGGGGGTGGAACCGGTCACTGGTCGGTCAGATCCTGTCCTGGGTGCGCGGAGTCAGACCGTAGTTCTTCGCGATCGGGTTCCACTTGGTCATGAAGTCCGTCTTCGCCTGGGTGGCCTGCGGGTTGAGCTCGTCCGCGTGCTTCTTGTCCGGGGTGGTCGACGCCCTGCCGGTGCAGCCCTGGGCGGCGACGGCGCGCGCCCAGCTCGCGTACGCCTTGTCGATGTCGGCCGACAGCTGCCAGGCGGACTTCAGCGAGGTCAGCGCGTCCGCGCCGCCCGGCACGTCCGCGACGCTCAGCTGGGAGAGCTTGGTCAGCAGGGCGGCCCGCTGGCTCGCGCCGCTGTCGAAGGTCTGGGCGGCGCTCTCGATGTCGGCCTTCGACGGGCAGCTGGTCACCTTGGCGACGGCGCTGCCGATCGGGGCCTTCGCGTTCTCGCCCTCGCTGAGCAGGCTGTCCAGCGCCTCGGCCTGGGCCTTGGCGCCCGGACCGGGGCCGGTCGCGGTCGGGGACGGCGTGCCGGTGGGCGAGCCGGACGCGCTCGCGGCGGCGCTCGGCGCGCCGTCCGTACCCGTGGGTGCGGGGGCGGGCGGCAGGTTGTCCGAGCCGGTCGCCGGGGCCGAAACCGGGGCGGGCGCGGCCTGGCCGTCCTTGCCGCCGCCGCTCCGGGCGGCGAACAGCAGGCCGCCGCCGATCGCCAGCACCAGGAGCAGCGCGAAGCCGATCAGCAGCGGGGCCTTGCGGTTGGCCGGCCGGTCCTCGTCGTCCCCGCGGCCGGTCGGATAGTCGGGCTGGGTGCCGTACGGGGGCTGCGGGGGCGCGGCGGGCGGCTGCAGGAGGTAGTCGTGGCCGGGAGCCTGCTGCGGTGCCGGCGGCTGCGGGCCCGCGTGGGAGGGGAACGGGGAGGCGGCGGGCGGGGCGGCCGGGGGCGGCGGGGTGACGCCGGGGAACAGCCGGGCGGTCGGCGGGTCGTAGCCGGGCGAGGCGGCCAGGTACGGGCGGGCGCCCAGCGGCGGGCCCTGGTCGCCGACGGCGCCGGGCGCGGGCGGCGGGGCCATCGGGCCGGGGTGGGCGGCGGACTGCGGCGTCGCGGGCGGCTGCGGCGCGGTGGGCGGCTGGGGTGCGGTGGGTGCCACGGGGACGGGCTGCGGATCGGCCGGGCGCTGCGGGCCGCGCACCCAGCCGCCGGCGCCGCCGCGCGCGGTGGGGTCCCAGACCGCCGGAGCGCTGTTCTGCTGGTCCGTCATGTCGCTGCTGGCCCCCACCGTCCGCCGATGCTCTGCCTGGTGCTGCGCGGCCACCGTACCGTTCGAACCCCTGCCCGACAGCCCCGGCATGACGTTAGAGCATCGGCGCGGGGCGGGGGGGAACGAACGGGCTACCGGGCGGCGCGGCGCAGGACGCGCAGGGAGCCGGTCACCGAGACCTCCTCGAAACCCTCGGCCAGCGCCCGCAGGTACACCCGGTACGGGGCCTGGCCGCCGTCCGCCGGGTCCGGGAAGACATCGTGCACCACCAGCAGGCCCTCCGGCGCCAGGTGCGGCACCCAGCCCTCGTAGTCGCCGGTCGCGTGCTCGTCGGTGTGCCCGCCGTCGATGAACACCAGCCCCAGCGGGCGCCCCCACAGCGCGGCGATCCGCGGCGAGCGGCCGACCAGCGCCACCACGTGCTCCTCCAGCCCGGCGGCGTGCAGGGTGCGGCGGAACCGCGGCAGGGTGTCCATCAGCCCGACCTCGGGGTCGACCAGGGTCGGGTCGTGGTACTCCCAACCGGGCTGCTGCTCCTCCGAGCCGCGGTGGTGGTCGACGGTCAGCGCGACCGTCCCGGCCTCCCGGGCCGCCGCCGCGAGCAGGATCGCCGAGCGGCCGCAGTAGGTGCCGATCTCCAGCACCGGCAGCCCGGTGCTCCGCGCCGCCGCCACCGCCGCCGCGTACAGCGCGAGCCCCTCGTCCACCGGCATGAACCCGGTGGCCCCCTCGAACGCCGCCAGCACCTCGGGCGCCGGCTCGGCGCTCAGCAGCAGGTCGGACATGGGGGAGCTCCTCGGGGTCGGGACCGGGCGGACGTGCACGGACCCTACTCGACGGTAGCGGGGGCGATGGCGCCGGGTCGTCCGGTGCGGGCCGGGGTCGTCCGGCGCGGTCCGGGGCATCCGGTACCGCGGGGGTGTCCGTGTGGGGGTCGAGACGGCGGGGATCGCGGCGTGGTCCGGCGGCGGAAGGACAGTGGATTCGTACAGTCCTGCCGACCGACGGTTGCGGAACGCGTTCTCGTCGTGCTGCGCCGCCCGTGCCAGAATCGGCGCGACCGTCGATCCGAGGCACACCAGGCACCCCGGGAGCAGCACCATGCGCGCAGCCGTCCTGCACAAGACCGGCCAGGAGGTCCTCGACGTCCGGGAGGACGTGACGGCCGTGGGCTTCGGGCCGGGCACCGTACGGGTCCGGATGCGCGCCGCCAGCCTCTGCCACTCGGACCTCTCCGCGATGAGCGGCGTGCTGCCGCAGCCCGCGCCGTTCGTCCCCGGGCACGAGGGTGCCGGGGACGTGGTGGAGGTCGGCGAGGGCGTCACCGGCCTCGCCGCCGGCGACCGCGTGGTGCTCTGCTGGATGGCCCCGTGCGGCCGCTGCGACCACTGCCGGCAGGACCGCGGCCACCTGTGCATCGCCAGCCTGCGCAGCCTCGGCACCCCGGGATTCCGGATCGCCGAGGGCGGGCTGAGCGCCTCCGGCTTCTACGGCACCGGGGCCTTCGCCGAGGAGGTCGTGGTCGCGGCGAACGCCGTCATCAAGGTGCCCGCCGACCTCCCGTACGAGGCCGCGGCCCTGATCGGCTGCGGGGTCACCACGGGCATCGGCGCCGCGGTGAACACCGCCCGGGTCGAGCCCGGCGCCCGTGTCGCGGTGATCGGGGCGGGCGGGGTCGGCGTGGCCACCGTGCAGGGCGCCCGGGTCTGCGGCGCCGGCCGGATCACCGTCGTCGACCCGGTGGCCTCGCGCCGCGAGCGCGCCCTGGCCTTCGGCGCCACCGAGGCGATCGCGCCCGAGGACCTGAAGGCGGTGGCCAAGAAGCTGCCCGGCGGCGGCTTCGACTACGTCTTCGAGGCC
Source organism: Kitasatospora sp. NPDC093102 (assembly GCF_040683915.1). Lineage (NCBI taxonomy): Bacteria > Bacillati > Actinomycetota > Actinomycetes > Kitasatosporales > Streptomycetaceae > Kitasatospora > Kitasatospora sp. NPDC093102. Next base: position 184,028 of record NZ_JBFBFA010000002.1, read on the forward strand.
GTCGGCCGCGCGGCCACCGTCCGGGCCGGCTACGAGGCCGCCCGGCGTGGCGGCGCGGTGGTGGTCATCGGCGCGGGCGCGCAGGACGACCTCGCGCAGTTCACCATGGGCGAGCTGTTCTTCAACGAGAAGCGCCTGCTGCCCTCGCTCTACGGCGGGGCGACCGTGGCGCGCACCATCGGGCTGGTCGTGGACCTCTGGCGGGCCGGGCGGATCGATCTCGACGGCATGCTCACCCACCGGGTGGGGCTCGCGGACGTCAACGAGGCGATCGCGCAGATGCGCAGCGGCGAGGCGCTGCGGACGGTCGTGACGATGGGCTGAGGCCCGGTCATGACGAGGGGCCGAGGGCCGGGCCGGGAGCGGACTGCGGGAAGAAGCGAGGGCCCGCCGGGGGAGTCCGTGCCCTCCCGGCGGGCCCTCGTACGAGGTGCTGCCGCGTGCTGCCCTGATGCTGGTGCGGTCAGCCCAGCGCACCGGCCGCGCGGTGGCGGCCGTGCGGGTCGGTCTCCGGGCTGTCGTCGGCGGCGGAGCCACCGCGGTGGCGGCCGTGCGACACGGTGTCCTTGGCCGTCTTCTCGTCGGCGTCGGTCCCGGTAACCGCGGGTCCGGTGGTGTCGGTGAGGGTGTCGGACATGAGAATCGTCTTTTCCGTGCGGAGGGTGCAGGTCATCGGCGCCCGGCCGGCGCCGGTGGCGCACGGTCGGGTCCCCGATCGGGCGCTCGGTACGCGCCCGTAGCCGGTGATCGCGGCCCGTGCCCCGGCCACCATAACGGCCGGGGCGGACGAGATCCTATCGAGATCACGACGCGAGTCCTGTGCTGGTCCGGGGCCTGGAACCGAGCCAGTGGCCGACCAGCTCGCGGTAGAGAGGGGACAGTACCTGGAGATCGCCGTGCCGGGCCAGCAGCCCGCGCCCGCCGTCCAGCAGCAGCACCCGGTCCGCCCGCAACGCGGAACTGATGCGGTGCGCAACGACCACCAGGGTTCCCGGGCGGGCCGCGAAGGCCCGCTCGACCCCCTCCTCCGCGGCGGCGTCCAGATGGCAGGTCGCCTCGTCCAGCACCACGACCGGGGCGGGGGACAGGTAGGTCCGCACCAAGGCCAACAACTGGCGCTCACCCGCGGAGAGTTCACTCGGATCGCCTAGCACGGCGTCCGGGCCGCCCAGGCGGGCCACCAGCCGCTCCGCGCCCAGCAGGGCCACGGCGCGGGCGAGGCGGGCGTCGGGGGCGTGCCCGGTGGGCCAGGTGAGGTTCTCGCGGACCGTGCCCGGGAACACGTACGCCTCCTGCGGCACCAGCGCCACCGGCCGGGCCCGCCCGGGCGGCGCACCACCGACCGTCACCCGGCCCGCCGTCGGCACCAGCACCCCGGCGAGCAACCCCGCCAGCGTCGACTTCCCCGCCCCGCTGGGCCCCACGACCGCCACGTGCTCCCCGGCCCCGACATCGGCATCAACCCCGTCCAGTACCGGCACGGCACCGCCACCGTGCCCGTACCGGACCCCCACCAGCCGTATCCCGGGGGCGGGGCGGGCGTGATCCGCTCCGCCCCCGGGCAACAGCGGCTCCGGCGTCCGAGGGCTGGGCGGTCGGCCCGCTCCGCCCGCGCCGCCGACTGCTCGGTGTCGGCCGCCCGGGGGCTCTGCGTCCGCGGCTCGGCCGGATGCGCCGCTGCTGTTCGGGGTGTCGGTGCCGGTCCACGTGGCAGGTCGGGTGTGCCCGGTGGTCGTGACCAGGCGGTCGAGGATGACGGCCAGGTTGAGCAGCCAGCCGCCGACCGTACCGGCCAGAGTCCTGACGGCCGGGTCCAACTGCTGGACGAGGTAGGTGGCGACGCCGAGCAGTTCGCCCGGGGTCAGGGCGCGGTGGGCGAGCAGCCAGGGTGCCGCCGCGACGACGGCCAGGACCGGCAGACGCCCGCCGAGCGCCACCACCAGTGCACGCAGGGCCGAGGCACGGCCCAGGGCGCGGGAGGCGGCGGCGCTCGCCCGGGCGGCCTCGGTCAGTGCGCGGGCGACCTCCTCCCCGGTGCCGCCGGCCTGGACGTCGCGCAACCCGTGCAGAGCCCGCCCGGCCTCGGCGGCCAGCCGCTCCTCGGCCAGGACCACCGCCCGCCGGCGGGTCACCATCGGGCGCAGCAGCCGCGCGAACAGCAGCCCGGCGGCCAGCAGCGGCAGCACGACCAGTGGCAGTACGGCGGGTGCGAGCAGCGCCAGCCCGACCAGCGCGGCGACCAGCGTGACCCCCACCCCGCGCAGCGTGCGGAGCAGGGTCGCGGTCAACTGCCGTGCGGACTCCACCTGCTCGGTGAGCCTGGCGACCTCGGCCGGATCAGCCGACGGCCGGGCGAGCGCACTGTGGACCACCCGCTCGGCCAGGGCGTCCCGCAGGGGCTCCACCACCCCCGCCAGGTACGGGAACCCGGCCCGCGTCGCGTACGCCCGGACGGCCATGGCCGCGCCGAACCCGCCCAGCCAGGCCATCCCGACCCCGGGCCGCCCGATCAGGAAGCCCTGGTCGACGGCGGCCGAGACGAGCAGCCCGGACACCAACGGCGGTAGCGCCTCCACTCCGGACCACAGGAGCATCCGCACCAACGGCCGCCGCGTGACCGCCAACTGCCGCAACAGCAACTCCCACCCGGGCGAATCGCCGACCGCGGGAAGTCGGCCGGGCCGACTTCCCGTGCGGGCGTGCAAGGGAGGCCGCGGCGCGGGGCCGTGTGTGCGGTGGCGTCGGTGCGGGGCGGAGGAGGGAGCTGGTGGCGTGAGAAGTCGATGCCGCCGACTTTTCGCGCGGCCGGGTGGGGTGAGGGGGCGGCGTGGTGGTGTGGGCTGCACGGTGGCTTGTCTCTCGGCTGTGGGCGGGCTCGGGCGTTGCGTGAGAAGTCGGGCCCGTCGACTTCTTGTGCGGGCTCACTGTGGGGGGACTCATCTCTCGGCCGCGGCACGAGAAGTCGGGCCGGCCGGCTTCCTGTGCGGGCCGTCACGCGGCGGCCGTCGCCTGGAGGGCGGTGTCCGCGAGGGCGGCGCGGTAGTCGGGGTCGGCGAGCAGGGTGTTGTGCGGGGCGAGGGCGCGGAGGAGCCCGGCGTCCAGCCAGGCGACCAGGTCGGCGCGGGCGGCGATGGTGGCGCGGTGGGCGATCACCAGGCGGGTGCGGCCGTGGGTGGCGTGGTCGAGGGCCTCGGTGACCTGGTACTCGGTGGCGAGGTCCAGACCCGAGGTGGCGTCGTCCAGGACGACCACCCGGGTGGGTCGGGCCAGCAGCCGGGCGAGCCCGAGGCGCTGCAACTCGCCGCCGGAGAGGTGGAGTTCGTCCAGCGGGGTGTCCCAGCCGTGTGGCAGCCGGCGCAGGAAGCCGTCCGCGCGGGCCGCCGCCGCCTCGGCCGGGCCGGCGCCCGCCAGCGCCTCGCGGACCGTACGGCCGACCAGTTCGGGCCGGGCGAAGGCGTAGCCGACCGCGTGCCGCAGTTCGGGCGGTGCCAGAGCGACCACCGGGACGCCGTCGATCAGCACGGCGCCCTCGTCGGCGTCGCGCAGCCGCCCCGGCAGTGCGGCCAGCAGGGACTTTCCGGAGCCGGAGCGGCCGACCAGCGCGACCGTACGGCCGCCGGGGACGGTGAGGTCGAGCGGGCCGAGCAGCACCCGGTCGCCGTCGCGCACCACCACGCCCCGGAACGAGACCTCCCCCGGCCCGCCCGGTGGAAGCCCGGCCGTGCCGCAGGGCGCGGCGGGGAGCGCCAGCAACTCGTCCACCCGGGCCTGCCCGGCGCGCGCGTGGGCGACTCCGACCAGCGCCTCGATCTGCTCGAACAGCCCCGCGCCCAGCGCCGCCCAGCCGGCCGCCGCGGCGAGCGCACCGGGGGCGAGGGCACCGTCCGCGAGCAGCGTGCCGGCGGTGGTGAGCACCGCGACCTCGACCAGGGCGATCAGCAGCGTCGCCTGCCAGGCGGTGCGCCGCTGCGCCGCCCACAGCGCGTGCCCGGCCGCCGACAGCTCCGGAAGCGGCGCCAGCACCCGTGCGGCCTCGCGCTGTTCGGCGCCGGCCGCGTGGATGCTGCGCAGCCCGCCGAGGGCGCCGCTCAGCAGCGCGGCCATCGAGGCCTGGACCTCCTGGTAGCGGGCGAACACCGGCCCGGCCTGCCGCAGGAAGAGGCGGATCAGCAGCACCCCGGGCACCACGCCCGCGAAGAAGGCGAGCGCCAGCCACGGCGACAGCACCGCCAGCCCGACGATCGCGCCCACCGAGGTGAGCAGCGCGGTGGCGGCGCCCAGGACGGCGGGCAGCCGCCCGCCCGCGTCCCCGGCCGAGCCGAGCAGCCGGGCGGCGAGGTCACCGGGCGGCGGTCCGCCGCGCAGCCGGCCGCCGGGCCCGAGGGCGAGCAGGTGGCGGACCAGGCGTCCGCGCAGGGCGGCGGTGGCCTCGGCGGCGCAGGCCGGTCCGGCCGCCGCGGCGGTGGCGTTGGCGGCGGCGGCCGCGCCCAGGAGGAGGGCGAGCAGCAGGAAGGCGCCGGGACCGGAGCGCCGGCCGAGGGCGGCGTCGACGGCCCCGGCGAGTACGCCGGGCAGGGCGAGGGTGGTGGCGGCCTCGACCGGCAGGGCGATGCCCAGCGCGAGGGGCCGGCCGGTGGCGCGGCGGGGCAACTGGAAGCTCCCGTCTGATAGTTCTGATAGTTCCGGTGGTTCCAAGGGCTCAGGAGTCCGGGTGGCCCGGGACGGTGTCCGGGAAGGCCGGTGCCGTCCCTGCCTGTCCGGACAGGCAGGGACGGCATCCGGTGGCTACCGCCTGGTCAGCTGACGGTGAAGAGCAGGCAGGTCAGGATGAGACAGGTGTACTGGCAGCCGTTGCCGTGGCCGGTCAGCTCGACCGACTCGGTCTCCGGCAGGTCCTGGAGCGCCGCGAGGTCGGTCTCGAAGTCCACCATGTTCTCCATGATTGTTTCCTCCCCTTGAGGTACCCGTTGAGGTATCCGCCCGCCGCGATCTGCGTGCGGGCGCCAGGTGTCGCACCCCGGGCGGCCTCCATCCACCGCGCCGGGGCTGATGCCCCGGGCCTCAGCGGGCCCGGGAGTCCGTGAACTGTGAAGTGCGGGCGGCGGATCAGCCCGGACGGCCGGTCCGCAGGAACGCGGCCAGCAGTTCGTGCAGCACGGCGGCGCCCTCGTCGGCGAGCACCTCGTGCCCGGAGCCGGCCGCCTCGACGTACCGGAAGTCCTGGCCCTCGACCCGGCCGATCCGCAGCAGCTCGTGCCGCAGTGACCGGGACTGGCTCACCGGCACGACCTCGTCCCGGTTTCCGTGCACGACCAGCAGTGGCGCGCTCAGCCGGTGCGCCAGTTGCAGCACGTCGCGCGGTCCGCGGGCGTCGGCGACCGGTTCGCCGCCGCCCAGGCGGGTGGTCAACGCCCGTACGGGGGGCGCCGCTTCGGCGAGGAGCCGGGCGCCGGACAGGAACGGCGCGACCACCGCGCAGCGGGCGACCTGCTCGGCCGGCGCGTGTGCGGCCGCCAGCAGCGCCAGGAAGGCGCCGTAGCTGACCCCGAAGAGGGCCGGCGGTTCCAGGCCGAGGGCGGCACGCTGGCCCGCGATGCCGTCCAGCAGGTACAGGACGTCGTCCAGGTCGGGCCCGCCCCAGGCGCCCCGGATGGCCAGTGCGTGCGCCACGCCGTAGCCGGTGGAGCCGCGCTGGTTCGGCGCGACGACGGCAAGGCCCTCGGCGGCCATCCGCTGCAGCGCCGGGTCGAACTCCAGCCGCCAGGCGTCGGCCGGGCCGCCGTGCAGCGCCAGCACCAGGTGCGGACTGCTCAGCCAGGCGTCCCCGCCGTACACCACGGCCTCCAACGGGCCTGCCGGGCCCGCGAGTTCGAGGCTCTGTGCGGGATGCCAGCGGCCACCGTCCCCGGGCGGGGTGCTGCCGTCCAGCTGCCAGCCGGGCGGCGCGGTCTTCACCGGGCGCACCCCGCAGGGCTGCCAGGGCAGTACGGTGTCCCGCCACGGGCCGGGCAGTCCCGAGGCCAGCGGCGCGAGTTGCAGCGGCAGCGGCATCGGGCCGGAGGCGGCCGGGAGGGGGCCGTGCGCCAGCAGTGCGTCCACGTCCAGGGTGGCCAGCGCCGCCGGGTGGTCGGGCGAGGAGTACGGCAGCCGCAGCCCCGCCGCACTCCAGTGCCCGACCGCGCCGAGCCGCCCGGGCGGAACCGGCAGCGGGTCCAGCCGCCCGGCCGAGGGCCGCCACAGCGCGAGCGCCGAACCCGCGCCGTGGTCGATCTGCACCGCGACCCGGGGGCCGTCGGCCGCCACCCGCAGTGCGACCGGCCGCAGGAACATGCCCGCGACGTGCAGGCATTCCGGGAACCGCAGCGGCTCGCCGGTGCCGAGGACGCCCCAGCCGAGCCGGTCGGTGCCGGGCGCGTCGCTGCGCACCATCGCGAACCGGCTGTCCGGGTCGAACAGCACCAGGCGGTCGTTGCTGTGCGGACCGATCTCCAGCAGTGGGGTGGTGCGGCCGTTGCGCAGGTCGAGCACCACGCTGCGGACCACGCCCGCGTTCACCCGGTCCAGCGCGAGCAGCGTGCCCGTGCGGTCCAGCCAGGTGCCGCCGCCGTGCAACCCCGGGATCTCGGCGACCTGTTCGGGCTCGCTGCCGTCCGTGCGCACCAGCCAGACGGTGGTCGCCGGGCGGGTGTCGCTGCCGAGCGCGACCGCCACCGGCGTCCGCGGGCCGGCCCCGGCCTGCGCCGGGAGCGGCAGCACCCGCAGTCCGGCCATCCGCAGTGAGCCCGACTGCTCTTCCAGGGTGCCGCTCTCGCCGAACGAGAGGCGGACGAGGTCGTGCCGATCGCCGTCGTGCCGGCAGGTCAGCACCGAGCCGTCGGGCAGCGCGACCAGCTGTGAGCGCAGGCTCTCCGAGCGGTTGCCGGGCAGCGGCAGCGCGGTCGGCGTGGCCGGCTCGCCGTCCTGCGGCAGTCGCCAGCTCTCCACGTACCAGCCGCTGTCGGCGGAGGATGCGAGGCAGGCGGCGTGGCTGCCGTCGGCGGCGAAGGTGAAGCTCAGCCGGCGCAGGGCCTGGGTGACGGTCCGGGTGGCCACGTTCATGCTCCGCTCACCCCGGTGGTGCCGGAGGGGGCCACGGCATCGGACGGGCCTGCGCTGCCGGACGGGCCCGTGGCGCCGGACGGGAGCCGGCGTACGGTCGGTGGCGCCGGATCCAGCCAGAGCCGGGGCCCGCCGTGGCGCAGCCGCAGCAGGAAGGCCAACGGGCCTGCCGTGCCGGTGCCGTAGCCGGCGGCGCAGCCGGTGCCGGTCTCGTCCGGGAGCACCTGGAGGCCGTCGCGCACGGCCGCCCGGGCGGCGATCAGCTGGGCCAACTCCTCGGCTCCTGTGCGGAATTCTGACTCTCCGGTGGTCTCGGCGAGGTCCAGCAGGTACTCCCCGTCGCCGGCCAGTCCGTGGCAGGCGCTCGCCCCGCCGTGCCAGCGGGCCGCCAGTACGGCGCGTCCGGCGGCGCGGGCGAGGTCGAGCGTGCCGGTGTCGCCGGTGACGCGGGCGAGCCGCAGCAGGAAGCTGCCCGCGCCGGAGGATCCGCTGCACCAGTGGGAGAGCCGAACGTGCTCCGGATCGCTCGCGCTCTGCGGCCACCATGCGGTGTCGCGCTCGCCGCCCCACCGTACGGTGGCGGCGAGCGTCCGCCCGGCCTGGGCGGCCCCGGCGAGCAGGGCCCGGTCGCCGGTCGCCCCGGCGGCGGCGAGGAGGAAGGCGCCCACGCCGGCGGCGCCGTGGGCGAAGCCGAGGTGGGTGATCCCGGCGAGCGCGGAGTCGAAGTCGGCGGGCACCGGCCAGACCGTCCCGTACGGTTCGCGGCGTGCGGCGGCGAGCAGGGTGCGGGCGCACCGGGCGGCCCGGCCGATGAACCCGGGTCCGTCGAACTCATCGACTGCGAAGCGGAGTTGGGTGAAGCCGGAGCCGGCAGCGCCATGGCACACGTCGGGGTTGGGCCACGCGACGGGGATCCGGCGGGCGAGCCCGGCGGCGCGGCCGGCCAGCGCGTCGTCGCCCAGGGCGCGGGCGGCGTCCAGCAGGGCCCAGGCCGTTCCGGACCGTCCGAAGTGCAGTCCGGGCAGCACCACCGGTTCGGCGGCGGCGCGCCGCTCGATCCAGTCCGCGGCGGTCCGGGCCGTCGCCGCGGCCTCCTCCCGTACCCGTTCCGGCAGCCCGTCGGCCGTCACCGCCCGGGCCAGTACGGCCAGCACCCCGGCGGCCCCGTGCTGCACATTGCACGGGTCGGTCCGCTCCCCGGCGGGCACCACCGGCCACAGCCGGTCCCGGCGCCCGGGCGTGGCGGTGACGGTGAGGTGGCGCAGGCCGTCGTGCAGGACGCGGTCGAGGGACGGGGCGGCGCACGAGGCCGCTCCCTGACGGGTGGGGGCGTGCCACAGCGGAGTGACGGCGGTGGTCCCGGCGCCGCCCGTGTCCGGATCGCCCTCGCGCAGTGCCGCCCGTACCCGGGCCGTCCCCCATCGCTGTTGCGGCTCCTCGGCCCGCAGCCCGAGGATCGCCGGCGCCAGCCGTCGCGCCGTCCCGCCGGTGCGGGCCGCGAGGGCGAGCCAGCGGCCGAGGCGGTCGGCGACCGGGCGGGCCTGCGGGAGGTCCTCCGGCAGCAGCGGGTCGTGGCCGGTGGCCAGCAGGAACAGCAGCCCGCCGAGGGCGTACAGGTCGACGGCCGGGTCGGCGACGCTGCTGCGGACGGCGGCGAGTCGGCCGGGCCCGTGCTCGGGGGCACGGTAGCCGGGGGTGCCGGCCGAGCCCGCGAGGCGTCCGGTCCGGGTGGCGAGTTCGAGGTCGACCAGCCGCAGCGTGCCGTCCGGGCGGACCATGACGTTGCCGGGGGAGAGGTCGCGCAGCACCAGCCCCTGGGCGTGCACCCGCTCGACCAGGTCGAGCAGGCCGTGCGCCACCGGCCCGGCCTCGGCCCAGTCGACGTCGGGGCTGCCGTCGCGCCGCAGGCGGGCGGACACCCAGCTGCCCAAGGGCTGCCCGGCGATTCGTTCCTGCACCAGGAAGACGGAGTCCTCCTGCTCGATCAGTTCGATGGCGCGCGGCGCCAGCCCCTGCCCCGCCAGCCGGGCGAGCAGCGCGGCCTCGTGCCGCAGCGCGTCGCGGGCATCGGTGCCGGCCCGGTCCACCTCCATGTGCGCCCGGGCCTGCTTGACCACGACCTCGGCGCCGCTCGACGCCTCCCGGCCGAGGAACACCCCGCCCTTCGCGCCGTGCCGGACGGCGGCCGTCACCGCGTACCGCCCGGCCAGCAGCACCCCGCCCCGGCGCCGGCCCTCAGCCGCACCCGAGCCCGTACCCGCGCCGGCCGAGGGGGTGGGGGCGAACGGGTCCCGCACCCACCCCGGCGCCCGGTACGACCCCCCGCGCACGTCCTCGGCCCGTTCCCCGCCCGGCCCGCGCAGCACCGAGCGGTACTCCCCGTCGTTGCCCAGCTCCGCCGGCAGCGCGAACGCGCCGTACCGGTAGTGCACGCGGCTCCCGGCCCGGTACGGCCGGTCGGAGAGCACCACCGGCCCCGGCAGCCCGGCGGTGGCCCGGTCGAGCTCGGCCGCCAGCCGCTGGAACTGCGCGTCGTCGGCCGGGTAGACGGTGATGAACTTGCCCGCCGAGCCGCGGTCGCTGTTACGGGAGTTGAGCTCGCTCAGGCGCTCCTGCGCGGCGGCGAACTTGAAGCTGCACGGGTCTTCGGCGAGCACCCGGACCACCGCCGAGAGCACCGCCTCGCCCGCCGCCGAGGCCGCGCTCACATGGAGCTTCCACCCCTGCTCCGGCAGCGGCGAGGACGCGGGCGGCCTGGCCGTGCACCAGAAGCCGCCGACGGTGACGTCCCAGTCCCCGCCGCCTCCCCGGCCTCCGGCACCGGCCAGTGCCGCCCGCGTCGTCTCCGGCCACGAACCCGCCGCACCCGGTCCACGCTCCACCGATCCCCTGCCCCCGGCCGTACGCAGCGATGTGCCCGCCCCCATTCGCCACCACATCCCTTCGTCGTGGCCGCCGCCCCGGGTGCCCACTGCTCGTGGCACCGGGGCGTACGGCCCGGCCTGATCGGTTCCCTCTTGTGGGCCACCCCGAGAGGGGTGGGAGCGCGGACCGTGCGGTCCGGCGGGCCCGCGGCCCGCTCCGGCGGAGTGCCCTTCCTCGGCGTCCCCGGTAGGGGCTACTGCCGGGGCAACTCCCGTTCGCAGGACTGAAGTTAGTTTCGAGAAAACCGGCAGCTCAACGCAGAGCCGGTCACTTCACTCTTAAGGGTGATCCAGCGACGGTTTCGAATTCGTACGAGCGCACTGATGTGAGCAGTGGGACCCCGGCGCACCGGTGTGCACGGTCCGCGCGGGGCGGTTCGAGCGCCCCCCTCCGCGGGTCGACTCCCGTCCGGCCGCAGGTTGACGCGCATCCGTACGCCCTCGGCACCCCCGTCCGAACACCCGGAGCGGCCGGGCGACGCGCAGGCGGCAAGCGATTCGAACGTCGTCCCCCACGCCGCCCGCCCCGCGCCCGGCCGGCATCCACCCCGCGCCCCGTTCGCCGCTCACCCCGCCACCCGCCCCCGCGCCCGGCCCGGACCCGAACGGCCGAGGCCCGACCGCCCCCGCGCGCACGGTAGTCTCGACAGGTGCCGAAACTGTCCGACGTCATCACCGCGCTCGAAGAGGTCTACCCGCCGCAGTGGGCGGAGTCCTGGGACGCCGTCGGCCTGGTCTGCGGAGACCCTCAGGCCGAGGTCAACCGCGTGCTGTTCGCCGTCGACCCCGTCCAGGCGGTCGTCGACGAGGCCGTGGAGTGGGGCGCCGACCTCGTCGTCACCCACCACCCCCTCTACCTGCGCGGCACCACCAGCGTCGCCGCCACCACCTTCAAGGGCCGGGTGGTGCACACGCTGATCACCAACGGCATCGCCCTGCACGTCGCCCACACCAACGCCGACCACGCCGACCCCGGCGTCTCGGACGCGCTCGCCGCGGCGGTGGGCCTGCGGGTGACCGGCCCGCTGGTGCCGGACCCGACCGACCCGCTGGGCCGCCGCGGCACCGGCCGGATCGGCCTGCTGGAACCCCCGCTGGCCCTCTCCGCCTTCGCCGCCCAGGTCGCCCGGGGCCTGCCCGCCACCGCCGCCGGCGTCCGCGTCTCCGGCGACCCGGACCGGCTGGTCAGCCGGGTCGCGGTGTGCGGCGGCTCGGGCGACAGCCTCTTCGCCGACGTCCGGTCGGCCGGCGTGGACGCCTACCTGACCGCCGACCTGCGTCACCACCCGGCCTCCGAGGCCACCGAGGCGGCGCCCGTCGCACTGCTCGACGCAGCCCACTGGGCCACCGAGTGGCCCTGGCTCACCCTGGCCGAGCGGGCCCTGCTGGCCGCCGCCGACGAGTGCGGCTGGGCCGTGGAGACCAAGGTCTCCCACCGGGTCACCGACCCGTGGACCGCGCACGCCCCCATGTCCTTCACCGCCTGACCCGATTCACAGGAGCCCTCCGCTTGAACGCCGCGCCCGCCGACCAGATCCGCCTGCTCGACCTCCAGGCCATCGACTCGAAGCTCGACCAGCTGGCCCACCGGCGCCGGAGCCTGCCCGAGCACGCCGAGATCGAGAAGGTCACCGCAGACCACACCGCGCTCAAGGACCTCGTCGTCGCCGCCGAGGCCCAGAAGGGCGACACCGCCCGCGAGCTGACCAAGGCCGAGCAGGACGTCGAGCAGGTCCGCGCCCGTGCCGCCCGCAACCAGCAGCGCCTGGACTCCGGCGCGATCACCTCGCCGAAGGACCTGGAGAACCTCCAGCACGAGATCGGCTCGCTCGGCAAGCGCCAGAGCGACCTGGAGGAGGTCGTGCTGGAGATCATGGAGCGCCAGGAGAGCGCCACCACCCGGGTCGAGGAGCTGTCCGCCCGCCTGGAGCACTCCACCGTCGTCCTCACCGAGGCCGAGGGCCGCCGCGACGCCTCCTTCGCCGAGATCGACGAGGAGGCCGGGAAGGTCAAGCGCGACCGCGAGACCGTCGCCGCCGTCATTCCGGCCGACCTGCTGAAGCTCTACACCAAGCTGCGCGACACCCAGGGCGGCGTCGGTGCGGCCCGCCTCTACCAGCGCCGCTGCGAGGGCTGCCGCACCGAGTTCTCGATCACCGAGCTGAACGCCATCAAGGCCGAGCCGGCCGACAAGGTGGTCCGCTGCGAGAACTGCTCGCGGATCCTGGTCCGCACCTCCGACTCGGGCGTCTGAGCCGGTGACGGCGCGCTTCATCGTCGAGGCTGACGGCGGGTCCCGGGGCAACCCGGGGCCGGCCGGCTACGGCGCGGTGGTCCGCGACGGGGACACCGGGCAGATCGTCGCCGAGGCCGCCGAGTTCATCGGCCACGCCACCAACAACGTGGCCGAGTACAAGGGTCTGATCGCCGGGCTCAGGGCGGCCCGCGAGCTCGACCCGGACGCCTCGGTGGACGTCCGGATGGACTCCAAGCTGGTCGTCGAGCAGATGTCGGGGCGCTGGAAGATCAAGCACCCCGACATGCAGCCGCTCGCCGCCGAGGCGCGCACCCTCTTCCCGCGCGGCCGGGTCACGTACACCTGGATCCCGCGTGAGCGGAACAAGGACGCCGACCGGCTGGCCAACGAGGCGATGGACGCCGGCAAGGCCGGGCGCCAGTGGGAGCCCAAGGCTTCACGGACCGCGGCGGAACCCCCGCTGGAGACCGTCGCCCCCAAGGCCGGCTGGACCGCCCCGGCCGACCTCGGCACCCCGACCACCTTCGTCCTGCTGCGCCACGGCGAGACCCCGCTCACCCCGGAGAAGCGCTTCTCCGGCAGCGGCGGCAGCGACCCGGAGCTCTCCGACAAGGGCCGCTGGCAGGCCGAGCGGGCCGCCGAGGCGTTGGCCGCGCGCGGCAGCGTCCAGGCGGTCGTCGCCTCCCCGATGCGCCGCACCCGGCAGACCGCCGAGACCGTCGCCGCCCGGCTCGGCCTGGAGGTCCGGTACGAGGACGGGCTGCGCGAGGTCGACTTCGGCGACTGGGAGGGCCTGACCTTCGCCGAAGTGCGGGAGCGGTACCCGGACGACCTGACCGCCTGGCTCGGCTCCGCCAAGGCCAGGCCGACCGGCAGCGGCGAGAGCTTCGCCACGCTCACCCACCGGGCCGGCATCGCCCGGGACAAGATCCTCGCCCGGTACGCGGGGAAGACCGTGCTGGTGGTCTCGCACGTCAGCCCGATCAAGACCCTGGTCCGGCTGGCGCTCGGCGCCCCGCCGGACTCGATGTACCGGATGGAGCTGTCCGCCGCCTCGATCTGCGCCGTCCAGTACTACGCGGACGGCAACGCCTCGCTGCGGCTGCTCAACGACACCTCGCACCTGCGGTAGGGGCGTCCGTCACCGGGGTGCTCAGTGCACCTCGGTGACCACCACGTCCAGCTGCCACGGCTTGCGCGCCGTGCCCTCCGCCGCCGGCTCGACCCGGTGGCCCAGCTCCAGCAGCGCGTCCATCAGCTCGCCCGGCGTCTTCGGCTCGGCGCCCGTGACCAGCAGGTCCCGGACGATCCGGCCCTTGGTCGCCTTGTTGAAGTGGCTGACCACCGTGCGCTTGCCGTTGCGCTCCTGCAACACCCGGACGGTGGCGGTCCGGGAGGCCACCTCGCCGGCCGGCTTCCAGGCCGCCGCGTACGCGGAGCTGCGCAGGTCCAGCACCAGCCCGTCCGCCACCTCGGGGAGCACGTCGGCCATCGCGCTCCGCCAGTACGCTCCGAGCGCCCCCGGACCGGGGAGTTTCACGCCCATCGAGCAGCGGTAGGACGGGATCCGGTCGGAGACCCGCACCGCGCCCCACAGGCCGGAGAACACCAGCAGCGAGCGCTCGGCCCGGCCGTACGCGGCGGCGTCCAGGGTGGCCAGGCCCAGGTTGTCGAACAGCACCCCGGTGTACACCTCGGCCGCCGGGCGGGCCCCGGCGGTGAGCAGACCGGCGTTCTTGGCGATCTCGCCCCGCAGGCCCGGGGTCAGGCCGAGCACCTCGGCGGCGGTGTCCTCGTCGCCCCGGCAGAGTCCGACCAGCGCCTCCAGCACCGCCCCGCGGGCGGCCGTCAGCCCGGGCAGCGACAGCCGGTCCAGCGCGACCGGCGAGCCGTCCCCGGACGCGGCCTTGCCCTCCGAGGGCGGCAACAGCACCAGCACAGCGGACTCCTTCAACACTTCGTGACGGACGAACCCGGCAACCCTACTGCGGCCGTCGCCCGACCCCCGCCCCCGCGACCACGGCCGCCCCGGCCCCCAACGCCGCACAAAGCGGCGAGTAGTACCGCACGTTCAGCCGCCGGAACCGGTCCGATCGCTCACTCACCCGTCCGAACAGCACCGGCCCGCCGAGCCCGCGCGCCAGCAGCACCCCGGCCACCGTCCGCACCCCGGCCCGCCGCAACCTCCGCGGCCCCACCGCGGGCAGCACCCCGGCCTCCGCCCCCACCAGGTATGCGGCCGTCCCCAGCAGCCCCGCCACCGCGACGCAGGACGCCGCCGGGGGCACCCCCTCGCCCGCCCCCACCACGGTGTCCGCGAACTCCTCCGGTGTCCGCAGCGGCCACGGCGTCACCGCCCACACCGCGTGCAGCGCCCCCACCGCCGCCAGTGTCGCCGACACCGCCGCCCCGGTCGCCCTGATCCCGCCCATCGCCCACGAACTCCCTCCGTCAACGGTCACCCGCTCCCCACCGTACGAGTGCTTACACCGCGCCCCGGAGGCTGCGGCAATTCGGTGGGCCGCTGCGGCGTTCACCACTACGGTGAGCGGCGAGGAGAGTGAACACGATGACCATGCGCCCCCTGGACCTGGTGCCCGGCGACGGCGACGCCGTGGAGGAGTCCCTGCTGGGGCGTTGAGCCTCCGGCCGGAACCACCCGATTCCGCTCCATCCTGGTGTTCGTGCCTCGCCGAAGACCGCGCGTCCAGGCCGCCGGCTCCGCCCGGATCAGCACCGAGCCGACCGGGCTCCGCACCCGTCCGGAGATCCGCACCGCCACCCGGACGCGCCGTCCACCTGCCCGGGCCCGCCCCGCGGTGGGAGGATCGGTCCGTGCCCGACCCCCAGCCCCGCGCCGCCGTACCCGCGCCCGCGCCCGCCCCCGGGCCCGGGCCCGCGCTCGGGCGCCGCCACCGCCTGCTCGTCCTGGCGATCTGCTGCCTGAGCCTGTTCATCGTCGGCCTCGACAACACCGTGGTGAACATCGCCCTGCCGGCGATCCAGCGGGACCTGGGCGCCCCGCCGTCCGGGCTGCAGTGGATCATCGACGCCTACACCCTGGTGCTGGCCTCGCTGCTGATGCTGTTCGGCTCGGTGGCCGACCGCTTCGGCCGCCGCCGGGTCTTCCAGACCGGCCTGGTCTGCTTCGCGCTCGGCTCCCTGCTGTGCAGCCAGGCGCCGAGCCTGGGCTGGCTGGTGGCGTTCCGGGCGCTCCAGGCGGTGGGCGGCTCGATGCTCAACCCGGTGGCGATGTCGATCATCACCAACACCTTCACCGACCCGAAGGAACGCGCCCGGGCGATCGGCGTCTGGGGCGGCGTGGTCGGCATCTCGATGGCGCTCGGCCCGCTGCTCGGCGGCCTCCTGGTGGACGGTGCGGGCTGGCCGTCGATCTTCCTGATCAACGTCCCGGTGGCGCTCGCCGCCATCGCGCTGACCGCCCGCTACGTCCCGGAGTCCCGCGCGCCCCGGCCGCGCAGGCTGGACCCGGTGGGGCAGCTGCTGATGATCGTGCTGCTCGGCTGCGGCACCGCCGCGATCATCGAGGGCCCGGCCAACGGCTGGACCTCCCCGTTGATCCTCACCCTGGCCGCGACCGCGCTGGCCGCGCTGATCGCCTTCCCGCTCTGGGAACGGCGGGTGGCCGATCCGCTGGTGGACCCGCGGTTCTTCGCCAGCGCGCCGTTCACCGGCGCCACCGTCACCGCGGTCTGCGCCTTCGCCGCGCTCGGCGGCTTCCTCTTCCTCAACACCCTCTACCTCCAGGAGGTCCGCCACTACAGGCCGGTCGAGGCCGGCCTGTGGACGCTGCCGATGGCCGGGATGATGCTGGTCTGCGCGCCGCTGTCCGGGCGGATCGTCGGCAGCCGGGGCCCGCGCCTGCCGCTGGTCGCGGCCGGGCTCGGCCTCGCCGCGAGCGGGCTGCTGCTCACCCGGCTCACCGCCGACTCCCCGCCGGCCCTGCTGCTGGTCGCGTACGCGCTGTTCGGCTTCGGCTTCGGCATGGTGAACGCGCCGATCACCAACGCCGCCGTCGCCGGCATGCCGCGCGCCCAGGCGGGCGTGGCGGCCGCGGTCGCCTCGACCAGCCGGCAGGTCGGCCAGTCGCTGGGCGTGGCGGTGATCGGCACGGTCGTCACCTCGGCCGTGGTCGGCCCGATCGCGACCGGTTTCGCCCCGGCCAGCCACGCCGGCTGGTGGATCCTGGTCGGCCTCGGCGGCGCCGTCCTCGTGCTCGGCCTGGTCACCACCACCGCCTGGGCGAGAGGGACGGCCGCGCGGGTGGCCGCCCGCCTCGGCGCCGAGGCACCGGCCGTCCGGTCCGGTGTGCGGGAGGCGCCGCCCGAGCGGCTACGATGACCACTACGGCGGAAGAGCCGGCCGGGCGGTCGCGACGGGTCCCAGACCCGCCGAGGAACGTCCGGGCTCCACAGAGCAGGGTGGTGGGTAACGCCCACCCGGGGTGACCCGCGGGACAGTGCCACAGAAAACAGACCGCCCACCGCTTTTCGTGGTGGGTAAGGGTGAAACGGTGGTGTAAGAGACCACCAGCGACCGGGGTGACCCGGCCGGCTAGGTAAACCCCACCTGGAGCAAGGTCAAGATCGGTGCCCTCGGGCGCCGTGCGCGGACGTTTGAAGGCTGCTCGCCCGAGTCCGCGGGTGGACCGCACGAGGCTGTCGGCAACGGCAGCCCTAGATGGATGGCCGCCTCCCCGGGCCGCGCAAGCAACCCGGGAGACAGAACCCGGCGTACAGGCCGACTCTTCCGTCGCCGACCTAGGGAAGGCCCCCTGACCTGCAACTTCGCAGGTCAGGGGGCCTTTGCCTGTCCGGCGAAACTGTATCTGATTGATCAGTTTTCGTTTCTGTTCCTGCCTGTTTCTGGGTGTGCTGTGGCGATCGCGTGGCGGTGAGAACTGTCGAAACAACCATCCGAGACCCATGCGCTGATCACGACAGCACTCGCTGTGCTCGCGCGACTCAGCTGGCCAGCGCCTCCCCGAGCAGCACGTATGGCCGACCGGTGAGCTGGCGATGCAGCGTCTCGGTGCGGGATCGGATCAGACCCTCACGGTAGGTGGCTGGCAGCCGCTCCCACACCCCGGACGCCATTTCGGCGGCACCGGTCGGGTCGCCGTCGACGTGCAGGCATGCGGCGGTGTCCACTGCCAGCAAGGCGCGCACCATCACCGACGGAGAATCCGTGAGCGCCAGGGCGTCCTCCTGCGCCTGGTAGGCGCTGCCCGTGTCCCCCAGCAGCGTGTACGCCTGCGACAGGTGCACGTGGTGCTTCTGCTCGGGGTAGCCGAACCAGGTGTCGGCCGCCTCGGCGCCATCCAGGCGCTCCGCGAGATTGCGTGCGTCGTCCAGTGCTCGCCGGGCCCCATCAAGGTCTCCTGAGGCCGCCTGAGCCCGCGCGGTGACGGCCGCAGCGAGTGCTCCTGCCGCCGTTGGGCTGCTCCCCGCCTCCCGCCGGGCCCGCTCGGCGATCCGAGCCGCAGCCCCAGGAGCGCCGTAGTTGAGCGGGACCATGGCATGCCGGGCCAGCACCCACGCGATCATCCGCTGATCACCGGACTCTCGCGCGGCCTGCTCGGCGGTGGCGAACCACCGGTAGGCGTCGCGCTGGTCGCCGCGATCGTGCTGGACGATCGCCACCAAGCCCGCAATGCCTGCCGCCGTCCGGGCGAGGTCTGCACGGGTACGCGCCGGGTGAGGGCGGTTCAGCACCTCGCCCAGCAGATCGAGATCACCCATCATCTCGGCGAGCACCGCCTCCGGTGCCCGGCCACGGTAGCCGCCCCGGTGCCGCTCGAACGCCGACTCCAGGTAGGCGAGATCGCCCTCTCCGGATGGCCTGAGCGCGGCGGCGATCCCCTCGCGGGCCTGCGCGATATCGGGCAGCACGACGATGCCGGCGGCTGCTCCTATCCCTGCTCCGATGAACTTCCGCCTGTCCACGCTGTAGCCCTTCGTGCTGCGTTCACTCCGGTACCGCCGCGAGGCGGCGGCGGCCTCGGCCACCTGGTCCACGGTCAGACCGTAGGCGTCGGCGATCCCCTGGTACGAGGGTTTCTGTGGAATTCGTTTCTCCGTTTCCCACCGCTTGATGGTCTCCCAGTCGCACCACTCACCACTTGCTGCGGCGACTAACTCTGCCTGCTCGGCGCGTGTCTTCTTCGGATGCGCCTCGCGGATCTCCCGCAGCAGTCGGCCGATCCCGTCCGGGCTGACACCGCTCACAAGTGGCCTCTCGATCGAAGTTGACAGCGCATCAATTCTGGCCCCGTTGGCGGCCCCCTGCTAGAAAATGCACCCCTTCGTGGCCCCTCTCCTACGGCATGCCCGCGCCGTTCAATGACTAACAGCCGCCCGGCGCGAGGAATCACCGATCCCCCTCGGCTCCATGGAAGAGCGCCGGGCGGCCCCTGACTACCGGAGGCCGCTGTGACGACCAGGACGACGCTGCCGCGTACAAAGCACGGCCCGATCCATGCCGACACTTCTTTGGTGGCCACCGCACTTGACGTGCCCACCACGCAGCGCCGCCGCTGCATGCGGCACATGCCCTGCGCCCCCGAGTCGGCGAGGAGTGCTCGGCACCTGGTCCAGGAGAAGCTGACCGAGTGGGGCCGCCTCGATCTACTGGAAGAAGCTCGGCTGATCGTCTCGGAACTGGTCGGCAACGCAGCCCGGCATACCGGTTGCACCCGGCTGTGTGTCGCACTCGGCCTGGACGGTGACCGGCTCCGACTGGCGGTCCGCGATTCGTCACGCACTCTGCCCGTGGTCATCAAGAGCGGGGTCACCGAGACGTCCGGGCGCGGCATGGGCCTCGTCGACAGCATCGCCAACCGCTGGGGCGTCGATGAAGCCCCATTCGGCAAATGGGTTTGGGCCGAGATCGTTTGACCCCACCAAACGCACTGCGGCAGGTGGGCCAGCACGGCATCACAGCTACCGAATACCGCTCAGCGAAGGAGGAAACACGTGCATGACCTGATCGCCAGCCCGTTCCTGGACGGATACCTGTTGGTGCGCCCCGGCGGCCGGGGTGGTCTCCGGCTCCCGTGGGCCAAGTACGAGGATCTGCGCGCCCTGGGCACCGCCGAGACCGCCCCCTCGTGGCTCGCGGATGCCGTGCGCGCCCAGTGGGCCGACCTGGACGTGACCGGCCGTCCTGCGAGTGACTTCCTGCTGGTCCGCCAGCCCTCCACCTGGGGTTATTCGCGGGCCAGTTGGGAGATCAACCTCGGCTGCAACTACAAGTGCAAGCACTGCTATCTCGGGCTCAAGGTCAACTCAGGTATGCCGCTCGCGGACAAGCTCACTTGCGTGGGCATCATGGCCGAGGCCGGTGTCCTCTGGCTCCAGATCACTGGGGGCGAGCCCACCGTGGACCGGGACTTCATGCCCTCGTATCGTCGCGCGTTCGAGCTGGGCATGATGATCACCGTCTCCACCAACGCCTCATTGCTGTGGCGGGAGAACCTGCTGGAGATGTTCCGCGAGTGCCCGCCCTACCGGGTCACGGTGTCGATGTACGGGGCGACCAAGGCCAGCTACGACGAGCTGACCCAGCGGCAGGGCGCCTGGGACCTGTTCATCCAGGGCATGAACGCCGCCCGCCGCGCCAGGCTCCCACTGCGGATGAGCATCATCGTCACCGAGGACAACGCCACCGAGGAACAGGCGATGATCGGCCTGTGCGAGGGCTGGGACCTGGAGTACAACGTCTTCACCAACATGACGCCGACCATCTATGGCGGCGCGGAGTCGCTGACCGCGCAGTCCAAGGAGCACCTGCGGATGCGCAGGCCGTTCGGTGGCTGCAACGCCGGACACACCTTTTCTTCCACGCCGACCCACACGGGCTGGTGTCCATCTGCAAGATCGGCCGTGACGACCAGATCAGTCTTCCCACCGAGGGGATCGACGGCCTCGCCCGGCTCGGCGCCATCGCCGATCGCCTCATGCTTCGCACCGGTGGCTGCTCCGGCTGCCAGCTCTCAGACTCGTGCACGGTCTGCCGACCGCTGGCCAAGCACTACCAGGAGGCGAAGGCACCACTCGCAAGTTACTGCCAGCACGGGATCAAGAAAGCAGGGTGACATGACCGCTGTAGCTGTCGAACTCTCTCCGAGGCGTCCGCTCCCGGACGACGGCCCGGCCCAGCGCCTGCCGTACCTCACGAGGCGGGGTCTGGCCCCCACCGAGCCGATCACCGAGATCGTCGGCGTCGCCGACCTGGACGACGTCATGGACAGCGTGAAGTGCTCGTGCAACGCGGGCGACGACAACCCCCACTGAACCACCCGCTGATCGCACCTGATCAGTAACGCTCAGGCCCCGGCGTTCTCCGCGTTGGGGCCTGAGCCGTGCGGGGCGGGCGAGTAGGGTGCGGGTATGGATCTGCGCTGGGACTTGCTGCGCCCCGTGATGTGCGTCCCCCATCTCCCGACGCTGGGGCCGCTCCATCCCGAAGCTGTCTCCGCTGCGCTTCTGGCCCAGGTGTTCGCCGTCGCTGGCACCGGAGAGTTCCTGCCGCACGACAAGGACCGCCGGTGGTCTAACCACAAGGATGAGCATGTCCTGGTGGACGCCATCGTCCAGGATCAGGCTCGAACTCTGATCCCCACCATCACTGGTCGAGGCGTCCTGAGTGCCCATCTTTACGGCGCCCGCGAGCACGTCCGCGAGGCCGAGGAACTGGCCGCCAAGCTCACGGCCGAGCACGACGTATCCAAAACCCGTGTGGTGTGGTTCCAGGACGCCGCCGACCCAGTGGCCGCTTCTACCCGCGTACAGCTCCGCACCTTCGACCAGGAAGTACCTGCCGTCGAGGGAATCGAGGCACTCAGCCAACAGCCCGAAGCTATTCGGACCACTTTCCCCGAGTTCGCCGAGAAGCTGGCCAGTGAGGGCTTCGTGTTCCTGCATTCCCGGATCGACAGCGTCGGCCCCGTGCTGGTCGCTGTCCAGGACGAGCGCGTAGTAGGCGCAATCGGCCCCATGGAGACCATGGCGGACCCCGTCGGTAAGCGCCGACTCCTCCCGCAGTACTTCGGTGTTCTGCCGGAATACCGAGGCCTCGGCCTCGGGCGGCTCCTGTGGCGCTCGGCGATGCACTGGGGCAAGGTGAACGGCGCTGGCTACCAGCTTCTGCAGACAGCTGCCGGGGGCGCATCTGACCGGCTGTGCCAGAGTGAGGGCCTGGCCGACCTTGGATTCGTCTGTACCGCCACCGTCTGAGCGACACCGCGCAAGGCATCCGGCCGCCACCGGAACCGCGACTGTCAGGGAAGTGCCGATTGCGGCCTGACAAGCGCCGGTCGAACTGCAACGAACCGAAGACCACGACCTCCACTCTGCGAGTCATGTGGCGCAGGTTGCCCTTCGGTAACTGAGTGGGGGCGCCGAGGGTGTGGCGATTGCGTGGCGATCGGAAGTCTCCCTGGGGCATTCGCCCAGCTCAGTGCCCCTAAGGAGACTATGCCCGGCGTACAGGCCGACTCTTCCGCCCCCTTTCCTTCCTGCCGTCCGGCGTGGGGCCCCGTCAGGCGGGGCGGGCGCCGACGGCGTCGCGGATCTGGTCGCCGAGGCCGCCGTTGACGCGGGCGCAGTTGGCGCAGCAGAAGAACATGCCCGCCACTTCGACGCCGTGGCCGACGATGCGGACGTCGCACTGCTCGCAGCGCGGGGCGAGCTTCTCCATCGCGCACTCGAAGCTGTCGAAGGTGTAGGTGTCGCCGGTGACCGTCTTGATCTCGAAGGCCAGCCAGTAGTCGTTGCCGCAGGTGACGCAGATGGCCATGGCGGCCGTCTCCTTCCGGTGGGGCCGCCCCGGGGCGGGGTGGCTCGTTTCCCAGTGTCGAAGGGCCGGTCGGTCACGGCCACCCGGAGGGACTGTCGGGCGGAGGAGCGCGGAGGAGCGCGGCAGGGGCGGGGGCGGGCTCAGACGGAGCGGGCGGCGAGGTCCTCCAGGGCGCGGACGGCGCGGTCGGCGTCGTCGGCGGCGACGAACAGGTGGTCGTGGTGGAAGCCGGCCACCACGTTGCAGCTGATGCCCTCCTCGGCGAGCCGGCCGGACACGGCGGCGGTCAGCCCGACGGCCTCCAGCGCCGAGTGGATCCGCAGGGTGATCCAGGCCGCCACGTACTCGTAGCGCAGCCCGAGCGCGTCCGCCTCCTCCTGGGCGACCACCATCGTCACCCCCTCGGGCTCGGCGACGGTCACCACCGGCCGCATGCCGGCGGGCACCCGAGCGGGGAGCGTGCAGTAGACGTACCGCCCCGGGTTGAGCTGCGGGCTCATTCCGCGCAGCAGCGTCGCAAGGTCTCGTTCTGCGGCCATGCCCGCCACCGTAGCGGCTGGACGGGGGATGCGGCGTGCTCCGCGGGCGTGTCGGAATCCGTTGACGAGCGACAGTCGCCGATATATCGTCGAAATATCGAGACAGTGACTCGACTGACTCGTTCAACTCGGAGATCCGAGGAGGTGGGCGCAATGCGCTCAGAACGTCAGGGAATGAGTTTCCGTTGGGAGGGTCCGCGCGGCGGCGGTCGACGCCGCGGCCCGGGCCCGGAGTTCCGGGGGATGCCCGGCGAGGGCGTCGAGGGCCGGGGGGCGTTCGGCGGCTTCGGCCCGCCGTTCGGTGGTGGCGGCCCCGGCCGGCCGATGGGTGGCCCGTACGGCCACGGCTTCGGCGGGCACGGTGGCCGGCGCGGTGGCCCGCACCCACGGCGCGGCGGGCGGGCCCGGCGCGGCGACGTCCGGGCCTCGCTGCTGGCGCTGCTCAAGGAGCGGCCGATGCACGGCTACGAGATGATCGCCGAGATCACCGAGCGGACCGGCGGGGCCTGGCGGCCCAGCCCAGGGTCGATCTACCCCAACCTCCAGCTGCTGGAGGAGGAGGGCCTGATCACCGCGGAGGAGGTCGGCGGCAAGCGGCTGGTGTCGCTCACCGAGGCGGGCCGGGCCGAGGCCGACGCCGGGCCGGCCGAGCCGTGGGCGGAGGCCGGCCGGGAGGTCGACTGGGAGGCCGTCCAGGAGGTCGGCCAGGCACTCGGCGCCGTCGACCAGGCGATCCGCCAGGTCATGGCCACCGGCACCGAGGCGCAACGCACCAAGGGCCTGTCGGTGCTGGTCGAGGCCCGGAAGAAGCTGTACCTCATCCTCGCCGAGGATGACTGACCGCCCCGGGGGGAGCGGCAAGGGGAGAGCCCGCGGGGGAGCGGGACGGGCGGTGCTGCTGCCCGGGTGGCCCGGGGGAGGGCCTCACGGCCGGACCACGAACAGCGCCACGCACACCAGCAGCAGCACCGCCCAGCCGAACCAGAGCCAGGCGTTCGGCTCGATGACCACGCTGTAGAGGCACACCACCAGGAGCAGCACCCCGGTGACACCGGCGACCTGCCGGTTGTGGTGCCCGACCGCCCGCGAGCGGTTCCTCGGGTGCCGTGCCGTCCTCGCCATGCCGACCTCCCCGGGAGACGGACGAAGGGCGACGACGAAGCGCGCGGCCCGTCAGCCGGAGGCGCGGACGGTGGCCGCCTCGTCGTACTCGTAGCGCCAGAACCAGCTCAGGCCCCGAACCTGCTTGCTCCGGACGTACACCAGTGTGCGCGCGGGGGCCTCGCCGTGCGCGGGGACCGGGACCTTGTACTTCTTGGGCACGCCGAGCATCGGCCCCAGTGGGATGGGGAGGATCCTCCCGTCCAGGGGGCCGCCGACGAATTCGGTGTCCGCGCTCTTCATCCCTCCAGGGTCTCACCTCCGCGGGTGACCGGGGACCGGCCCGATGCGGGAGGGGGAGCCGGGGCGACCGTGGGCTCCGGGGCGGGAGGGCGGGCGGGAGGCCGCGTGAGGGCGGCGTGCCGGGAGTGTGCCCGGGGTGCGCCCGCGGGCGTCACCGCCAGTGTGACCGGAGAGGCACTGCCCCCGGTCATCCGAAGGCTCTCCGCACCCTTATCCTTCCTGTTACGCCCTCGGGGTCCACCCGGGTCAGCGGGCCCGTACGGGCCGGGCGAGGCGCGAATTCGCGCGCCCTCCGGCCGATTTGGCGCGGACAGCGTGCTGCCGTGACTGCGTACCGTGACCCGGGCGTCGGCCGTCCGGTGACCCCGGGCCGCGGCCGGCGGGGCGCGGACGTCAGGGCCGAGCACCCCGGGAAGCAGCCGGGGGCGCCGTGCGTTGCGTCGGAGTGGAACGTCGAACGCTGTGTCGCACCGGGCACGGCAGTTGCGCGGAAGGGGCCCGATGGAAGCCGGCAGCAGGTGGACGACCTGGTGGCAGAAGCGTGATCGTCAGCGGGCGGGGGGCGCGGACGGCCCGGCCGCCGGACTCGATCAGCTGCTCGGCGCGGTGCGCGCCGGATTCCCGCTCGCGCCCGCCGCCCATCCGGCCGGCTACCGGTGTTCCTGTGACCGGGTGGCCTGTCCGGCCCCCGCCCAGCACCCGGTCTCCTTCGCCTGGCAGACCCAGGCCACCACCGACCCCGAGCAGCTCTCCCGCTGGCTCGCCCGGGACCCGCAGGCCAACTTCGTCACCGCCACCGGCCGGGTGCACGACGTGCTGGACGTCCCGGCGGAGGCCGGGCGGCTGGCGCTGGAGCGGCTGACCGCGCTGGGCGTCGACGGACCGGTCGCCGCCGTCGGCGAGGACCGCTACCTGTTCTTCACCGCCACCCGCGGCACCCCGCAGGACGAGGACGAGTGGTGGCCGAGCGCGCTCGACTCCACCCCGGACACCATGTCCGAGCACCCCGGGCTGCGCTGGCACTGCCGCGGCTCGTACACCCTGCTGCCGCCGGCGGCGCTGCCGGACGGCTCCCGGGTGCAGTGGCTGCGCGGGCCCGAGCAGCCGCTGCCGGACCCGCTGCGCGTCCTGGACGTGCTCACCGACGCCTGCACCGAGGTGGGCGCCGTCGCCGAGGAGCAGTGGCTGATCGGCTGACGACGCCCGGGCGGCACGGCGTCGCGGCGTTACGGCAGGGTGAGGACCTCCGCGCCGTCCGCCGTGACCACGAGGGTGTGCTCGAACTGGGCGGTGCGCTTGCGGTCCTTGGTGACGACCGTCCAGCCGTCCGCCCAGATCTCGTAGTCGTACGTGCCGAGGGTCAGCATCGGCTCGATGGTGAAGGTCATGCCCGGCTTGATCACCTCGGTGGCCCGCTCGCTGTCGTAGTGCGGGATGATCAGGCCGGAGTGGAACGACGTGTTGATGCCGTGTCCGGTGAAGTCCCGCACCACGCCGTAGTCGAAGCGCTTGGCGTAGGACTCGATGACCCGCCCGATGACGTTGATCTGACGACCCGGCTTGACCGCCTTGATCGCCCGGTTGAGGGACTCCCGGGTGCGCTCGACCAGCAGCCGGGACTCCTCGTCCACGTCGCCGACCAGGTAGGTGGCGTTGAGGTCGCCGTGCACCCCGTGGATGTACGCGGTGGCGTCGATGTTGACGATGTCGCCGTCCTGGAGCACGGTCGAGTCCGGGATGCCGTGGCAGATCACCTCGTTGATCGAGGTGCAGACGGACTTGGGGAAGCCCCGGTAGCCGAGGTCGGACGGGTAGGCGCCGTGGTCGCACATGTACTCGTGGGCGACGGCGTCCAGCGCGTCGGTGGTGACGCCGGGGGCGATCAGCCTGGCCGCCTCCTCCATCGCCCGGGCGGCGATCCCGCCCGCGATCCGCATCTTCTCGATCGTCTCGGCGGTCTGCACCTCGGGCCCGGTGTACGGCGTCGGCGCGGGCTTGCCGACGTATTCGGGGCGCGCGATGTGCGCCGGGACCTTGCGGGTGGGGGACTGGATGCCGGGTACGAGAGCCATGCCGCGAGTCTAGTCGTCGGCCCCCACCGCCCCGGGTGGTGTGCGGTCCCGCCCGGGGCGGGGAATGATCGGTACCGACCCATCCGTCTGAACAGGAGAGCGCCATGCCCCTGGGATTCCACCGCAAGCCGACCGGCCAGCCCGGCGAGTGGTTCTACTGCATCAAGCACGGCAAGGTCGAGGAGGGCCCCGAGTGCCCGGCCAAGGACCGCCTCGGGCCGTACGCCACCCCCGAGGAGGCCGCCCACGCGCTGCAGACCGCGGACGAGCGCAACCGGGAGTGGCAGAACGACCCGCGCTGGAAGGACGAGCCGTCGGGCGAGCCGAAGGGCGAGTAGCCCCCGGCCGGCGCGGCCGACGCGATCGGAACGCCGGAGCCGCCCGGTCCGGTCACGCCGCCGGGGCGGCTTCCCGTTCGGCGCGTTCGTGCTCGGCGCGGACGGCGGCGGCGTGCGGGTCGGTGCGGTCGTCGTAGGCGAGCAGCTTCGGCAGGGCGGCGGCGACCGCGAGCACGGCGACGACGCAGGCGGCGCCGCCGGCCCAGACGGCGGCCCGCACGCCGACCAGTCCGGCCATGGTGCCGGCCCGGACCTGGCCGAGCTGCGGGCCCACGGAGTAGCTGAGCAGTTCGACGCCGGCCATCCGGCCGCGCACCTCGTCCGGGATGGACTGGTTCCACATGGTCGAGCGGGCGAGCCCGCTGATCTCGTCGGCGCCGCCGGCCAGCGCCAGGCCGAACAGCACCAGCCAGATGTGCTCGGTCAGTCCGGCGAGCGCCATCGCCGCGCCCCAGCCGACGGCGGCGACCACCAGCAGCCGCCCGTGCCGGTGGACGCGGGAGGTCCAGCCGCTGGTCGCGCCGACCAGCAGGGCGCCCAGGGCCGAGGCCGCGTACATCGGGCCGAGCGCCCAGTCCGCCCCCAACTCCGAGGCCAGGAACGGGAAGACGGCCACCGGGTAGGCGAACAGCATGGCGCAGAGGTCGATCGCGTAGGTGCCGAGCAGGTCCTTGCGGCTCCACGCGTAGCGGACGCCGGTGAGCACCGCCCGGAGGGACGGCCGCTCGGCGCCGGTGAGCGGCGGCACGGCCTTGATCCGGACGAGCAGCAGCAGCGAGACGGTGAAGGAGAGGACGTCCAGCGCGTACGCGGTCTGCACCCCGGCGAAGGCCACCACGACCCCGGCCAGCGCCGGGCCGGCCACCGAAGCGGCGTTGTGGTACAGCGACTTGAGGGCGAACGCGGCGGTCAGGTGCTGGTGCGGGACGAGCCGGGGGAGGAGCGAGTCCAGCGCCGGGCGCTGGATGCCGTCGGCGGCCGCGACCAGCGCGGCGACCAGGTAGATCGGCCAGAGCAGCGGGTTCGGCAGCAGGGCGTTGAGCAGCAGCAGCCCGGCCAGCAGGCCGAGCGCGACCTCCGCCCGCAGCACCAGCTTCCGGCGGTCCAGGGCGTCGGCGAGGGCACCGCCCCACAGGCCGAAGACGATCAGCGGCACGAGTTCGACGGCGCCGATCAGGCCGACCGCGAAGGAGGACCCGGTGAGCTCCTTGATCTGCATCGGCACGGCGACGAGGGTCAGGAAGCCGCCGAAGCTGGTGACGCAGCCGGAGGTCCACAGGTAGCGGAAGTCGCGCGAGGCGCGCCAGGGGGACAGGTCGGGCGTCAGCGAGCGCAGCAGCGTCCGGGCGCGACCGGGCACGGGGGGATGCGGGGGTTCGTCGACGTCCACGGACCGTCATCCTCGGACGGCGGCCGCCGTTCCCGCAAAGGGTTTTCGACCGCCGGCGAACCGACCGTCCGGCGAGCCCGGGGCCGGCCCCGGCTACCAGCGGCTGATCGCGGGCGGCGAGGTGAGCCGCCCGGCGAGTTCGGCGAGCCGGTCCCGGACGGAGCGGCGGCCGGCCCGCTGCCCGGCGGCGGCGCTGACCAGGTGCTGGGCGAGGTCGAAGGGTTCCCCGGCGGCGGTGCCGACGGCCAGTCGCTCGTGCGCGAGCTCACGGAGGTCGCCGAGGTCGCCGAGGTCGCCGGAGCCGCCGAGGTCGCCGGAGCCGCCGAGGTTGCCGGAGCCACCGAGGCGGCCGGGATCGCCGGGGCCGCCGGGATCACCCGGCCCACCGGCCACGGCCGGGGCGCCCCCGTCCAGTGCGAGCACGGTCGCGCCGTGCCGCCGGGCGTCGTGCACCCGCTCCAGCAGCGGGGCGCCGACCGCCTCCGGGGCCACCACCAGCACGGTGGCGCCGCGCCCGGCCTCGGTGAGCCGCCGCAGGTCGTGCGTCAGGTGGGCGGGGGCGTCGGCCGGCGGGCGGTGCCGCACCAGGGTGGGCGCCAGCCGTGGAACGTCCGACCAGGCGGCCTCGTCGTCCAGGTGGGCGGCCAGGTGCCAGGGCTCGTACCCCTCGGTGCCGACCAGCAGCAGCCCGCTCGCCCCGCGCCGTTCCACCGAGCGGCGCAGCGACCCGGCGAAGCCGCCGATCGCCTCCAGCCAGCCCGTTCCCGTCAGCCGTTCCCGGAGTGCCGAAACTCTCACCGCGTCCATGCGGGCCAGAATGTCCCGCCGGGCCGGGGATTTGGCAGGATCGGCCCATGACTTCCCTCGATTCAGCGACAAACCCGGCCCACGAGGTGCCGGACGTCTCGCAGCTGGTGGTCGGTGTCCTCGGCGGCACCGGCGACCAGGGGCGGGGCCTGGCCCTGCGGCTGGCCAAGGCCGGTCAGCAGGTGATCATCGGCTCCCGCGACGCCGCCCGGGCCGAGGCCTCGGCGGCCGGGCTGGGCCTCGGCGTGCGCGGCGCCGACAACGCCACCGTCGCCCGGGAGAGTGACGTGGTGATCATCGCGGTGCCCTGGGACGGCCACGCCGCCACCCTGACCGCGCTGCGCGAGGAGCTCGCGGGCAAGATCGTCGTCGACTGCGTCAACCCGCTGGGCTTCGACAAGCAGGGCGCGTACGCGCTGAAGCCGGAGGAGGGCAGCGCCGCCGAGCAGGCCGCCGCACTGCTGCCGGACTCCCGGGTCACCGCTGCGTTCCACCACCTCTCGGCGGTCCTGCTCCAGGACGAGTCGGTGGAGACCATCGACACCGACGTCATGGTGCTCGGCGACGACCGGGACGCCACCGACGTCGTCCGGGGCCTGGCCGCCCGCATCCCCGGGATGCGCGGCATCTTCGCGGGCCGGCTGCGCAACGCTCACCAGGTGGAGGCGCTGGTCGCCAACCTGATCTCGGTCAACCGCCGCTACAAGGCCCACGCGGGCCTGCGGATCACCGACGTCTGACCATCGGATGCCGTGTCGACCTCACCCCGGACCTGCTCCGGAGGTGAGGTCGGCGACAATGGGTTCCGGCCGCACCCCGGCCGCCCGCACCCGGTCCTAGGAGTCCGCCGCCATGCCCCGCACGTCCCTGCTCGCCCTGATCGTCGTCGTCCTCGCGCTGGTCGCCGCCGTCTTCTCGCTGACCCAGGGCCTCTGGCTGGGCCTGATCTGGCTCCCGCTGGCCGGTGTGGCGAGCAACGTGCTGTGGATGAACCGCCGCCGGGAGAAGCTGACGCAGGCCGCCGCCGCGGCCGAGCAGGGCTGAGGCTTCCGGAAGGGCTAGTTCTTCCAGAAGGCGAACAGGTACCGGCCGAGCGCTGCGTAGTTCTGGTCCGCGCCGAACAGGTTCATCAGGCCGTGGACGATGCCGAAGAAGAACTGGTTCACCTGGGGCTGCCACAGCAGCGCGAACACGGCGAGCATCCCGTACGGCGCGAACGGCTCGACCGCACGCCGGGTCTTGTAGGACAGCCACGGCTCGACGATCCCGTAGCCGTCCAGGCCGGGCACCGGCAGCAGGTTCAGCACCGCCGCGCTCAGCTGGAGGGAGCCGAGGAATCCCAGCGCCCCGGAGAGCGGCGAGTACGGCAGCTCGTAGCCGTTCCAGAAGGTGTGCACGGTCGGGTCGTCCAGCCAGCCCGCGCCGATCGGGATCAGCAGCGCCGCGCCGATCACCAGGTTCACCAGCGGACCGGCCGCCGAGATCAGGCTGTGCTTCAGCCGGCCCTGGATCCGGTTCCGCTCGATCCAGACCGAGCCGCCGGGCAGGCCGATGTTGCCGAGGATCACGAAGACGATCGGCAGCACGAAGCTGAGCAGCACGTTGGCGTACTTCAGCGGGTTGAGCGTGAGGTAGCCCTTGGCGCCGACGGTGATGTCGCCGCCGTGCAGCGCGGTGCGCGCGTGGGCGTACTCGTGCAGGCAGAGCGAGACCATCCAGCCCGCGACCACGAACAGGAACACCCCGAAGGAGGCGTTGCCGTAGCCCTGGTACACCCCCCAGCCGGAGGTGCCGAGGACGGCGAGGAGCACCCAGAACACCGGGCTGATCCGGCGGTCCTCGCTGCGGGAGCGCGGCGTGGCGGCGAAGGTCATGGTGTGGGTGCTCCGTGGGCAGGGGGAAGAGGGGCGGGCGTGGGCCGGGGTCGATCATGCCGGGCGGGGCGGTGACCGGACAAGCCGCTCCGGGTGAACGTCCGGGCGCGCGGTGGCGTTCCGCCCCACGCGCCGGGGCCGGGACGGGCCAGCACAATTGTGCGGCCCTTGCCCCGCCGATCGACCAGAATGGCCCGGTGCACTACGGCATCCTCGGGACGACGACGGCCCACCACGACGACGGCACCCCGGTACCGATCGGCGGCGCCCGGCTGCGGGCCCTGCTCGCCGCCCTGGCCCTGCGGCAGGGCCGGCCGGTGCCGGCCGACGTGCTGGTGGACGAGGTGTGGGAGGCCGAGCCGCCGCAGGACTCCTCCGCCGCGCTCCAGACCCTGGTCGGCCGGCTGCGCCGCACCATCGGCCGGGACGAGGTCGGCTCCGGCCCGGCCGGGTACTGGCTGACCGGCCCGGCCACCGACCTCGCCGACTTCCAGCGGCTGACCGGCGAGGGCCGCCGCGCCCTCGACGCCGGGGACCACGCGCTCGCCGCCGGGAAGCTGGGCGCCGCCCTGGCGCTGTGGCGCGGCCCCGCGCTGGCCGACCTGCCGGACCGCACCGGCCCGGCCGCCCGGCTGGAGGCCCAGCGCGAGGAGGCCCGCCGCCACCGGATCACCGCCGACCTCGGCCTCGGCCGGGCCGCCGAGCTGGTCGCCGAGCTGGCCGAGCTGTGCGGCCGGCAGCCGCTGGACGAGCCGTTGCAGCTGCTGATGATCCGGGCGCTGCACGAGAGCGGGCGGACGGCCGAGGCGCTGCGCCACTACGAACGGACCAGGCGCGCGCTGGCCGAGGAGCTCGGCGTCGACCCGGGCCGCGGACTCCGGTCCCTGTACGCCGAGTTGCTCGCGCCGGACGCTCACGAGGCGCCGAAGCCGGAGCCCGTCCGCGCCCCGGTGCCGGTGCCGGTGCCCGCGCCCGCGCCCGCTGCCGCGCCCCAACTCCCGCGCTCCGGCGGCAATCTGCGCGGCCGGCTGACCAGCTTCGTCGGCCGCGAGGAGGATCTCGCCGGGCTGCGCGGCATGCTGACGGACCGCCGCCTGGTCACCCTGACCGGCCCCGGCGGCTCCGGCAAGACCAGCCTCTCGACGGAGGCCGGCCGCGCCGAGCAGTCCGCCGGAGGCTGGCCGGACGGCGTCTGGGTGGCCGAACTCGCCCCGCTGGAGAGCCCGGACGCGGTGCCCGCCGCCGTGGTCTCGGCGCTCGGCCTGCGCGAGATCGTGCTGCACGGCACCAGCATGGTCGCCGAGGTGATCGACAAGCGGGCCGAGGACCCGGTGCGCCGGCTGGTCGAGCACTGCCGCCACCGCCGGATGCTGCTCGTCCTGGACAACTGCGAGCACCTGATCCAGGCCGCCGCCGACCTGGCCGACGTCCTGCTCGCCGAGTGCCCCGGGCTGACCGTGCTCGCCACCAGCCGCGAGCCGCTCGGCGTGCCCGGGGAGACGGTGCTGCCGGTCGAGCCGCTGCCCGACCCGGTGGCGCTGCGGCTGTTCGCCGAGCGCGCCGCCGCCGCCCGTCCCGGCTTCGACCCGCAGAGCGATCCGGAGGCCTGCGCCGAGATCTGCCGCCGGCTGGACGGGCTGCCGCTGGCCATCGAGCTGGCCGCCGCCCGGCTGCGGGTGATGACGGCACGCCAGATAGCCGACCGGCTGGACGGCCGGTTCTCGCTGCTCACCGCGGGCAGCCGCACCCTGTTGCCGCGCCAGCAGACCCTGCGCGCGGTGGTCGACTGGAGCTGGGACCTGCTGGGCGAGCAGGAGCGGGCGGTGCTGCGCCGGCTCTCGGTGTTCGCGGGCGGCTGGCAGCTGGAGGACGCCGAGGCGGTCTGCGCCGACGGCGTCGAGGTGGCCCCCGGCGAGGTCGCCGACCTGCTGCTGTCCCTGGTCGACAAGTCCCTGCTGGTGGCGGATCTGGACGGGGCCAGCCTGCCGCGCTACCGGATGCTGGAGACCATCCACGAGTACGCGACCGAGCGCCTCGCCGGGTCCGCCGCCGAGCGCACCGCCACCGAGGCCCGTCACCTCGTGCACTTCCGCACCATGGTCTCCGTCTCGGACGGGCAGATCCACGGCCCCCGGCAGCTGCACTGGCTGGCCGTGCTGGAGCGGGAGCAGGACAACATCCGGACGGCGCTGCGCCGGGCGATCGACCTGCGGGACGAGGAGCAGGCGCTGCTCATCGCCGTCGGCATGAGCTGGTACTGGTCGCTGCGCGGCTACAGCCTGGAGGCGCGCACCTGGTACAACGCGGTCGCCGCGCTCGGCCCGGACCCGTTCGGCCCGGACGCCCCGCGGCCGGTGCCGCTGGAGTACAGCGTGTTCGCGTACGAGCTGCCGCTGTCCGCCGGGGTGGTCGAGGAGGCCCGCCGGCTGCTTGCGATGTACCGGCTGATCGGGCTGTTCGAGGGCAACCTGGACGTCCTCGGCGACCCGGAGGCGATCGAGGTCGCCCAGCGGCTGATGGACGCCTACACCCCGGAGCTGCCGCAGGCCTACCGCTTCCCGGGGCTGATGCGGGTGTTCGGGGCCTTCCTGGCCGGCCACCTGGAGGTGATGAAGGACCTGATCGACGACGCCGTGCGCGGCTGCGAGCAGTACGGCGGGGTGAGCGACCTGGCGTTCATCCTCCAGGTGCGGGCCAGGATGATGAACGACTGGCCGAGTGGCGCGGAGCAGAGCATCGAGGACGGCGAGCGCTCGCTGGAGCTGTACGAGCAGTCGGGCGACCTCTGGGGGATCTCCCAGGCACTGTCCGCGCACGGCGAGTCGCTGGCCAACCGGGGCGAGTCCGTGGCCGCCGCCGAGGCGTACGCGCGGGCGATCGAGCTGGTCGAGGAGCTGGGGGCACCGCAGGAGGTGCCGATCCTGCGGGTGAACCTGGGCAGCGCCCTGCTGGAGCACGACATGGACGGCGGCGAGCGGGTCATCCGCGAGGCGCTGGCCTCGATCGACACCCCGGGGCTCAACCAGTCCACCACCGGGGCACTGATGTTCGGCCACCTGACGCTCTGCGCCATCCACGCCCAGCGCGGCGAGTTCGAGCGGGCGCTGGCCGAGCTGGACGAGCTGGACACGGTCCGGGTCGGTGGCTTCGCGCCGAGCCTGGTGACCGGGATGCTGCTGAGTTCCCGCGGCTGGATCACCGCCTGGGCCGGGGACCCGGAGGCGGGGTTCGAGCTGCTGCGCGACGGCTGGCGGCAGCTGCGGGCGGTGACGGCCGCGAGCGGCTTCTTCGAACACATGACGGTCCTGGTGGTGCCGGCGGTGACGGCGGTGCTGTGCGCCTTCGCCCAGCGCGACGGCGACCTGGAACGGGCCCGGGCGGCGGCCGTGCTGACCGGCGCGCACGGTGGGCTGAACGGCCCCAAGGGCGGCTACCTGGACCGGGTCGAGCGCGCGCGTTCGGAGGCCGTCCTGCGGGAGCTGATGGGGGATGCCGGGTACGAGGAGGTCCGGGCCGACGGGGTCGGGATGACCCAGGAGCAGGCCTTCGAACTGCTGGACGGGCTGATCGGCTAGCCCGCGCGTGGGCCCGTGCGGCCGGTGCCCGTCCCCTGGTCACCGGCCGCACGGGCCCGTACTGCGGCCGGCGCCTGTCCCGGGCGGCCGGCCGTCCCGTCCGCCGGCCCTTCCCCCGACGGGGCCGGCGGTGGTCGCGGGGGGTCAGGTCCGCTTGCGGAACCGGGCGACCGCCAGCGGGGCGAAGACCGCGGTGACGGCGGCCGACCAGATCAGCACGATCATCACCGGGTGGGCCACCGGGCCCTCGCCGTTGAGCAGGGCACGGGAGGCGTCGGCCAGCGCCGAGAGCGGGTTGACCTTGGTGAAGGACTGCAGCCAGCCCGGCATGGTGTCGGTCCGGGCGAAGATCGAGCTGCCGAACTGCATCGGCATCAGGACCAGCATGGCAGCGCCCTGGACGGCCTGGGCGCTGCGCAGGGCCATGCCCAGCAGCATCGAGATCCAGACGATCGACATGCCGAACACCAGGCCCAGGCCGATCGTGGCCAGCACCTCCAGCGGTCCGGTCTTCACCTCGAAGCCGATGCACATCGCGAAGCCGATCAGGATCGCGAAGGAGAGCAGGCCGCGGAGGGTCTCGGCGACGATCTTGGAGAGCAGCACCGAGGCCCGGCCGATCGGCAGGGTGCGGAAGCGGTCCATCACGCCGGTCTGGAAATCGCTGTTGAGGCCGGTACCGACGGCCATCGCGAGGGTGAGGCCGGTCTGCCCGAGCAGGCCGGGGACCAGGTACTGCTTGTAGGTGTCCTGGTCGCCGGCCATCGCGCCGCCGAAGACGTAGACGAACAGCACGGTGAAGACGATCGGCATCAGCACGGCGTCGAACATCGACTCCGGGTCGGCCTTGATCCGCATCAGGTTGCGCCGGGTCAGCGCGCCGACGTGGCGCAGGGTGCCGGCCAGGCCGATCCGGGAGTCCTCCGCCGGTGGCCGGGTGTCCCGGGCCCCGGAGGGGGTGAGCGTGGCGGTGGTCATGCGACGGGCTCCTTGGCGAGGCTGGGGGCGGGCTCCGCGGCGGACGCGGGCTTGCCGGTGATGGCGAGGAAGACCTCGTCCAGACTGGGCACCTTGGTGTCGATGCCGGCGACGGCGAAGCCGCGGGTGCCGAGCACGCCGATCACCGTGGTCAGCTGCTCCTCGCCGGTGATCGGCACCGCGAGGAGCCCGGTGTCGGTGGAGACGGTGGCGTTGAGGATGCCGCTCTCGTGCAGGCAGC
Organism: Kitasatospora sp. NPDC093102; assembly: GCF_040683915.1. Taxonomy (NCBI): domain Bacteria; kingdom Bacillati; phylum Actinomycetota; class Actinomycetes; order Kitasatosporales; family Streptomycetaceae; genus Kitasatospora; species Kitasatospora sp. NPDC093102. The sequence continues at coordinate 219,344 of NZ_JBFBFA010000002.1, forward strand.
GGGCCATCTCGGGCAGCTCGGCCGGGTGGGCCGGGCGGACCTGGAGGGTCTGGCCGCCGACCTTGGCCTTGAGTTCGGAGACGGCGCCGTTGGCGATCACCCGGCCGCGGTCGATGACGGTCACCTCGTTCGCGAGCTGCTCCGCCTCCTCCATGTACTGGGTGGTCAGCAGCACGGTGCTGCCCTCGGCGACCATCCGCTGCACCTCGTCCCAGACCTCGTTGCGGGTGCGCGGGTCCAGGCCGGTGGTGGGCTCGTCCAGGTAGAGGACCCGGGGGCGGCCGATCATGCTGGCGGCCAGGTCGAGGCGACGGCGCATGCCGCCGGAGTAGGTCTTGGCGGGCCGCTTGGCGGCTTCGGTGAGGGAGAAGCGCTCCAGCAGCTCGGCGGCCCGGGCCTTGGCCTCCCGGCGGGGGAGGTCGAGCAGCCGGCCGATGAGGTAGAGGTTCTCGTACCCGGAGAGCAGCTCGTCCACGGAGGCGTACTGGCCGGTGAGGCCGATCGTGCGGCGCAGTTGCTTGGGCTGGCGCAGCACGTCGTAGCCGCCGACGAGCGCGGTGCCGGCGTCCGGCTTGATCAGGGTGGACAGGACGCGCACCAGGGTGGTCTTGCCCGCGCCGTTGGGGCCGAGCAGGGCGAGGACGGTGCCTTCCTCGACGGTGAGGTCGACCCCGTCGAGGGCCTTGGTGGTGCCGTAGTGCTTGACGATGCCGTGCACCTCCACGGCGTTCCCGGAGGTGGTTCCCCGGTCGTTCGGGGCCGTCGCGATTCGTGTCATGCCTCCAGGCTGTCCGCCCCGGCTGCCAGCTCCCTGTCGGCCCGGGCGGTGCGCTGTCGGCCCGCTGTCACGCCGCTGTCATCGGTCGCGCCGGGAACGGCAGCGGCCCCGCTCCCGGTGGGGGAGCGGGGCCGCGAGGGGGAGCGTCAGCGGAAGCTGTGCTCCGCCGCCGGGAAGGCGCCGGTGCGCACGTCCTCCGCGTACGCCCGGGCGGCGTCGCCGAGGACGGTCCGCAGGTCGGCGTACTGCTTGACGAACTTCGGCACCCGGCCGGCCGTCATGCCGGCCATGTCGGTCCAGACCAGCACCTGGGCGTCGGTGTCCGGCCCGCCGCCGATGCCGACGGTCGGGATCGCCAGCTGCTCGGTGACCTGGGCGGCCAGCTCGGCCGGGACGGCCTCCAGCACCACCGCGAAGGCCCCCGACTGCTGGACGGCCTTGGCGTCGCGCAGCAGCTGGTGCGCCGCCTCGTCGCCGCGGCCCTGGACCGGGTAGCCGCCGAGGGCGTGCACGGACTGCGGGGTGAGGCCGATGTGGGCCATCACCGGGACGCCGGCCTCGACCAGCAGCTCGATCGAGCGGGCGCTGCGCTCCCCGCCCTCCAGCTTGACCGCGCCGACCCCGGCCTCCTTCATCAGCCGGGCCGCGTTGTGCATGGCCTGGGCGGGGGACTCCTGGTACGAGCCGAACGGCAGGTCGGCGACGATCATGGCCCGCTTGGTGCCGCGGACGACGGCGGCGGAGAGCATCACCATCTGATCCATGGTCACCGGGACGGTGGTCTCGTAGCCGAGGTGGCAGTTGCCCGCCGAGTCGCCGACCAGCAGCACCGGGATGCCGGCCTCGTCGAACACACCCGCGGTGAGGGCGTCGTAGGCGGTGAGCATCGACCACTTCTCGCCGCGCTGCTTGGCGGCGGCGAGGTCGCGGACGGTGACCCGGCGGTTGGTGACCCCGCCGTAGAGGGTGGTGGTCGACGCCTGGTTCTGGGCAGGCGAAGGCGTAGAAGCGTTCATCGAACGGACTCCTGAAGGGTTGTCGTCTCGTGGCGCCGTACGGCGTCCCCGGATTCCCTCCATGCTTGCACGCCCCGGCGCGCGCGCAAAGAGGGGTGCGTGCGTCCCGGTGGGATCCACGACACCCCGGCGCGGGCGGCCCGCCCGCGCCGGGGTGCGCGGGAGGCCTCCGAATTTGCCTTCTCTTTACGAAACGGATTCGTCTCGTATCGTATGGGCCGCTACTCTGGTGCGGGGGGTTACGAGACGTATGCGGCTCGGAATGCCCGCCAGTGCAACGCCAACACGGACGGGAAGACCAATGACCACCGCAGCCGCGCCACCTCGCGTGCCGGAAGCCATCCACCGACGGCGCTGGGCGATCCTCGGCACCCTGCTGCTCGCCCTGCTCGTCGTCGTGCTCGACAACTCGATCCTCAACGTCGCGATGAAGACCATCGCGACCCCCGCGCCGGTCGGCCTCGGGGCCACCCAGAGCGACCTGGAATGGTCGATCAACTCCTACACCCTGGTCTTCGCCGGGCTGCTGTTCACCTCCGGCCTGCTCGGCGACCGGTTCGGCCGCAAGCGCGCGCTGCTGGCCGGCATGGCGGTCTTCGGCATCGCCTCGCTGCTGTCCGCGCTGGCCGCCTCGCCCGGTGAACTCATCGGCTACCGCGCCCTGATGGGCGTCGGCGGCGCGCTCGCGATGCCCGCCACGCTGGCGATCATCATGAACGTCTTCGAGCGCTCCGAACAGCCCAAGGCGATCGGGATCTGGGCCGGCGCCGTCGGCCTGGCCATCGCCATCGGCCCGATCACCGGCGGCCTGCTGATCGAGCACTTCTGGTGGGGCTCGGTCTTCCTGGTCAACGTCCCGATCGTGGTCGTCGCGGTGATCGCGATGGTGATCCTGGTCCCCGAGTCCAAGGACCCCAACCCGGGCCGGATGGACCCGGTCGGCGTGCTGCTGTCGATCGTCGGGCTGGTCGCGCTGATCTACGGCATCATCAAGGGCGGCGAGCTGGCCGACTTCACCGTGGCCGAGGCCTGGGCGCCGACCCTGGTCGGCGTGGTCGCGCTGGCCGCCTTCGTCTGGTTCGAGCGCCGCACGCCGTTCCCCGCGCTGGACGTCACCTGGTTCCGCGACAAGGTGTTCAGCGCCTCCGTGGTGGTCGTCGGCGTGATCTTCTTCGCGCTGATGGGCGTCTCCTTCTTCGGCGTCTTCTACATCCAGAGCGTGCGCGGCTACAGCGCCCTCCAGGCCGGCATGCTGATGCTGCCGATGGCCGCGGCCCAGCTGCTGTTCGCCCCGCGGGCCCGGCTGGTGGTCGACCGGCTGGGCGTCGCCGCCACCGCCGCCGGCGGCATGCTGCTGGTCGCGCTCGGCTTCGTCGGCTACGCCGTGCTGACCGCCACCAGCCCGATCTGGGTGCTGATCGTGCTCGGCCTGGTGATGGGCGCCGGCATGGCGCACGTCATGCCGCCGGTCACCGTCGCGATCATGGCCTCGCTGCCCCGGGAGAAGGCCGGCGCCGGCTCGGCCGTCAACAACACCTTCCGCCAGGTCGGCGGCTCGCTCGGGGTCGCCGTGCTCGGCGCGGTGCTCTCCACCACCTACCGCGACGGGATGGCCGACACCCTGACCCACCTGCCCGAGGGGCTGCGCGACAAGGCCGGCGAGTCGCTGGAGGCCACCCTGGCCATCGCCGACCGCCTCCCCGGCGGCCAGGCGCTCATCACCCCCGCGAAGGACTCCTTCATCCACGCCATGCACGTGGTGGCCTCGCTCTCGGTGGGCGTCTCGGTGATCGGCGCCGCGGTCGCCTGGTTCCTGCTGCCGCGCCGCTCGGCCGCCCCCGCGGGTCCGGGCGGCCAGGTCCCCGAGCAGCGCGGTCAGGAGCGGGAGGCGGCGGCCGCGGACGCCTGATCCGTGGCCGGGCCGCACCGCGGCTGAGTGACAATGGCCCTGTCGCCCGGGTGCGCCCCGGGTGGCAGGGCCCCGCGTCCAGGGCAGGCCCCCTGCCGCGGACCCATCGAGGGACACGCCACGGCGCCTGCGCGACCGGGGACAGCGAGGGAGAGACAGCGGGGATGAAGACGGACACGCCGACCGCCGGCACCGGGCAGCACTGCGCGGAGGTACGCCGTGGCCGGCCCCGCAGTGAGGCCGCCGAGCAGGCCATCTTCACGGCCGTCGAGGACCTGATGGCCGGCGGCACCGCGCTGTCCGAGCTCACCATCGAGGGCATCGCCACCGCCGCCGGCGTCGGCAAGGCCACCATCTACCGGCGCTGGCCCAACAAGGAGGCCCTGCTGGTCGACGTGGTCAGCCGGCTGGAGGAGCCACTGCCGGAGCCCACCGGCGCCGGCGCCCGGGCCGACCTGATCGCCCTGGTGGACCACGTCCGCCGGCGCGGCCTGGCCAAGCGCACCCGCTGGGTGCTCAAGGCCGCCATGGGCCAGATGCAGACCCTGCCCGAGCTGTACACCGCCTACCGGGAGCGGGTGATCAAGCCGCGCCGGGCGGTCGGGATCGGTCTGATCCGCCAGGCCGTCGCCGAGGGCGTGATCCGCGACGACCTCGACCTGGACCTGCTCAACGACCTGCTGATGGGGCCGATCCTCTACCGCAGCATCCTGTGGGACGACTCCGACCTGGAGGACCCGGACCTGGCCCGCAAGCTGGTCGACTCCATGCTCGAAGGCCTCGCGCCCCGCTGATCCGGCCGAACGTGGCCTCGCTCACCAAACCGGGCCACGCCGGAACCCGCTCCGGGGGACCGACGTCTGTCCCGGCATAGGCTGAGCCGGGTATCCGGTCGAACCGGCACCGGACCGGCGGCGGCACGAGCGACGGGAGCCACTTGATGGCGCAGGCGGACAGGACCGAGCGGATCGTGGCCCCCGGGAGCGGCGCCGACGATCCGGCCCCCGCGTCGCGTCGCGTCGGCTTCCTCGGCCTGCGCCACTGGGGCCGGGACGCCCGCGGCAGCAGCACCTGGCGGCGCGGCCTGGTGATCGCCGCGCTGGCCGTGCTCACGGCCGTGCTGTTCGCCTTCCACGCCGAGGTGCCCAACCAGGTCGGCAACCTCGGCAGCCTGCTGGAGACCTTCCTGCCCTGGCTGGGCCTGGCCGTCCCGGTGCTGCTGGTGCCCGCGCTGCTGCGCCGCTCCGCCACCGCGCTGCTCGCCCTGCTGCTGCCCGTCGTGCTCTGGGTCAACCTGTTCGGCGGCCTGCTGAGCGACAAGCGGGGCGGCCCGGGCGACTGGACGGTGGTCAGCCACAACGTCGCCGCCGCCAACACCGACGTGCCCGGCACCATCCGCACCCTGGTGGACTCCGGCGCCCAGATCGTCGCCCTGCAGGAGCTGGCCGGCAAGTCGCTGCGCTCGTACGAGACCGGGCTGGCCGGCGCCTACCCGTACCACGAGGTGCAGGGCACCGTCGGACTCTGGTCGAAGTACCCGATCAGTGACGTCTCCCCGGTGGACCTGAGGATGGGCTGGACCAGGGCCTTCCGCGCCCAGGTCGGCACCCCGCAGGGCCCGCTCGCGGTGTACGTGGCGCACCTGCCCTCGGTGCGGCTGAAGGCCGAGGGCGGCTTCACCGTCAACCAGCGGGACGTCAGCGCGCAGGCGCTGGGTGACGCGATCCAGGCCGAGCCGCTGAAGAAGGTCCTGCTGCTCGGCGACCTCAACGGCACCATGAACGACCGCAGCCTCGCGCCGGTCACCTCGCAGATGCGCTCGGCCCAGGGCGCCGCCGGTGACGGCTTCGGCTTCAGCTGGCCGGCCGCCTTCCCGATGGCCCGGATCGACCAGATCATGAGCAAGGGCGGGCTGGACCCGCTGGACTCCCGCACCCTGCCGCGGGACGGCAGCGACCACCTTCCGGTGGCCGCCACCTACCGGTACCAGCCGGTCCGCTAGGCCGTGCGCCTCAGCCGCGCCGCCAGCGGTTGGTGATCGGCAGACGGCGGTCCCGGCCGAAGTTCTTGACCGAGATCTTCGGGCCCGGCGGGTACTGGCGCCGCTTGTACTCGGCGGTGTCGACCAGCCGTACCACCCGGTCCACCACGGCCGGGTCGAAACCGGCCGCCACGATCGCGTCCCGGCCCTCGTCGTCCTCGATGTAGCGGGCCAGCACGCTGTCCAGCAGGTCGTAGTCGGGCAGCGAGTCGGTGTCCACCTGGTCCGGCCGCAGCTCGGCGGACGGCGGCTTGGTGATGGTGTGCTCCGGGATCGGCGGCACCTCGCCGCGCCGCTCGGCCTCCTCGTTGCGCCAGCGGGCCAGCCGGAAGACCAGCGACTTGTAGACGTCTTTGATGGGCCCGTAGGCGCCGACCGAGTCGCCGTACAGGGTCGAGTAGCCGACCGCCAGCTCGCTCTTGTTGCCGGGCGCGAGCACGATGTGCCCCTCCTGGTTGGAGATCGCCATCAGCAGGGTGCCGCGCAGCCGGGACTGGAGGTTCTCCTCGGCGAGGCCGGTCAGCTCGGTGGCCCCCAGGTAGGCGTCGAACATCGGGGCGATGGAGACGGTCCGGAAGTGCAGCCCGGTGCGGCGGGCCAGCTCGGCCGCGTCGTCCCGGGAGTGCCGGGAGGAGTAGCGGCTGGGCATCGAGACGCAGTGCACGTTCTCCGCGCCGACCGCGTCCACCGCGATCGCGGCCACCAGCGCCGAGTCGATGCCGCCGGAGAGGCCGATCAGCACCGACTCGAAGCCGTTCTTGGTCACGTACGCCCGGGTGCCGGAGACCAGCGCGGCCCAGATCTCGGCCTCGTCCGAGATCCGCGGCGCCACCTCGGCGGTGAGCCTCCCCCGGCCTTCGCCCGGGGGGATCCCCATGGCGGGCGCGGCCTGCGGCTCGCCGTCCAGCTCGGTGCGGACCAGGTGCAGCCCGTCGCTCAGCAGCAGGCCGTCGGTGTGGTCGCGGCCGGCGGCCGGCAGGTCCAGGTCCAGCACCAGCAGGTGCTCCTCGAACTGCGGGGAGCGGGCCAGGACCTCGCCGTCCGCGCCGACCACGATCGAGTCGCCGTCGAAGACCAGCTCGTCCTGGCCGCCGACCATGTTGACGTACGCCAGGGTGCAGCCCGCCTCGGCCGCCCGGCGCCGCACCAGCTCCAGCCGCTGGTCGTCCTTGTTCCGCTCGTACGGGGAGCCGTTGACCACCAGCAGCAGCCCGGCGCCGATCTCGCGGGCGGCGGTGACCCGGCCGCCGTCCTGCCAGATGTCCTCGCAGATGGCCAGCGCGACGTCCACCCCGTGCACCCGCAGCACCGGCAGCTGGTCGCCCGGGACGAACCAGCGGAACTCGTCGAACACGCCGTAGTTGGGCAGGTGGTGCTTGGCGAAGCGGGTCACCACCTCGCCCCGGTGCAGCACCGCGGCGCAGTTCTGCGGGGACCCGGCCGGGCGGTTGAAACGTGGCGAGGCGTGCTCGGAGCGCCCGAGGTAGCCGACCACCACCGGGACCTCGCCCAGCCCGTCCGCCGCCAGCCGGCCGGCCAGCTCGACCAGCGCGCCGCGGGAGCCCTCGACGAAGGAGCGGCGCAGGGCGAGGTCCTCCACCGGGTACCCGGTGAGGGCCATCTCGGGGAAGGCCACCAGCTGTGCGCCGGCCTCCACGGCCTGCCTGGTCCAGCGCACCACCTCATCGCTGTTGCGGGCGAGGTCACCGACCCAGGGGTCGATCTGGCTCAGGGCGAGACGGAGAGTGGGCATGCCCCCGAGTCTAATCGTCTAACTGACGCAATGTCCTGGGCGGGGCCCGACGGCGGGGGTCGGCACTGCGGCGCACGGTGCGGATCGGCCATGATGGGGGCATCCGCTCCACGAGGTCCTTCCGGGGACTCCGGGGCGTAACACGAGCGTAAAGAGCAGAGGTGAGACTGTCCCCATGGGCAAGCAGCAGCAGTTCGTGCTTCGGACGCTCGAAGAGCGTGACATCCGGTTCGTCCGGCTGTGGTTCACCGACGTGCTCGGGTTCCTGAAGTCGGTCGCGGTGGCACCGGCCGAGCTGGAGCAGGCCTTCGAGGAGGGCATCGGCTTCGACGGCTCGGCGATCGAGGGCTTCGCCCGGGTGTACGAGTCCGACATGATCGCCAAGCCGGACCCGACCACCTTCCAGATCCTGCCCTGGCGCTCGGAGACCCCGGGCACCGCCCGGATGTTCTGCGACATCCTGATGCCGGACGGCTCGCCCTCCTACGCCGACCCGCGGTTCGTGCTCAAGCGCACCCTGGAGAAGGCCTCCGAGCAGGGCTTCACCTTCTACACCCACCCGGAGATCGAGTTCTTCCTGCTGAAGAACCTCCCCGGCGACGGCACCCCGCCCATCCCCGCCGACCAGTCCGGCTACTTCGACCACACCCCACGCGGGGTGGGCCACGACTTCCGCCGCCAGGCGATCACCATGCTGGAGTCGATGGGCATCTCGGTCGAGTTCTCGCACCACGAGGGCGCCCCCGGTCAGCAGGAGATCGACCTGCGCTACGCCGACGCGCTGTCCACCGCCGACAACATCATGACCTTCCGGCTGGTCATGAAGGAGGTCGCGCTGGAGCAGGGCGTGCACGCGAGCTTCATGCCCAAGCCGTTCTCCGAGCACCCCGGCAGCGGCATGCACACCCACGTCTCGCTGTTCGAGGGCGACCGCAACGCCTTCCACGAGTCCGGCGCCGAGTACCAGCTGTCCAAGGTCGGCCGGTCCTTCATCGCCGGCCTGCTGAAGCACGCCGCCGAGACCGCCGCAGTCACCAACCAGTGGGTGAACTCCTACAAGCGGATCTGGGGCGGCTCCCAGCGCACCGCCGGGGCCGGCGGCGAGGCGCCGTCCTACATCTGCTGGGGCCACAACAACCGCTCGGCGCTGATCCGGGTGCCGATGTACAAGCCGGGCAAGCAGGGCTCCACCCGGATCGAGGTCCGCTCCCTGGACACCGGCTGCAACCCGTACCTCGCCTACGCCGTCACCCTCGCGGCCGGCCTGAAGGGCATCGAGGAGGGCTACGAGCTCCCGCCCGGCGCCGACGACGACGTGTGGGCGCTGTCCGACTCCGAGCGCCGGGCCCTCGGCATCCAGCCGATGCCGCAGAACCTCGGCGAGGCCATCGACCTGATGCAGCGCAGCGAACTCGTCGCCGAGACCCTCGGCGAACACGTCTTCGACTTCTTCCTGCGCAACAAGCGCCAGGAGTGGGAGGAGTACCGCTCCGAGGTGACGCCGTTCGAGCTACGGAAGAACCTCCAGGTTCTCTGACGGCCTGTCAGCTGGCGTAGGCCGTGCCGGCGGTGTACCCCACGCACGTTAATCCGTTGGGCCAATGCGGTTACTCTGCAGCGGTGCGAGCCGTGGCGGGGTGACGAAGAGGCGTATTCAGAAGATCCGTTTTGCGGATCATTCTGGAGTGTCATGCGTACTCGAATCACCATCCTGGCCTTGTCCGGACTGACCTCGGCCGCCCTAGTGTGGGGTGCCGGCTCCGCGGCCTACGCCTCGCCCTCCCCCGACCACCACGCAGCCGCCGAATCGGCGCACGCCCAGGGCGGCTGGGTCGACGGGCTCCTCCGTGCCGCGGAGGGCGCCGGCAACGCCACCCATGCCTGGACCTTCGGCAATCGTGACGCCATCCCGCCCAAGCTGGCGGCCCGTCAGCCCCACCGGGCGGACGACCCCGCCGAGGCGGGCGCCGGCACCGAGGCGGCCGTCGCCGCCGAGCCAGGCGCGGCGGCTCAGCCGGCCGAGGAAGGAACCGACCAGGCCGAAGCGGGTCAGCCGGGCGTGGACGACTCCGAGCGCGGTCGGCCCGCGGCCCGGCCGTCGACGCTCGGGTTCCTCGACAAGCTGGGCGGACTGGACGAACTGTCCTCCCGCACCGGCAAGCACTGCCACAAGGACCACAAGGACCACAAGGACCACCACGCCCCCGAATGCCCCTGTGACCACGAGGGTCACGAGGGCCACGGCGACCAGTCGAACAAGCCCGAGCACAAGCCCGAGCACAAGCCCGAGCACAAGCCTGAGCACAAGCCCGAGCACAAGCCCGAGAACCAGGCCCAGGAGCAGGCCCAGGACCAGGCCCAGGCCCAGAGCCAGGACCAGGCTCAGAACGGCCAGCAAAGCCAGGACCAGCAGGTCAACGTGACGGTCCTCATGCAGAACACCGTCCACAACGACCTCGACAACAGCGCGAACAACTCGGCGCAGAACACGGCCGTGAACAAGGTCAAGTTCAGCGTGGAGGAGCAGGCGCCGCACAAGCCGGTCCACCAGGGCCACGAGGAGCACAAGGGCCACCACGAGGAGCACAAGGGCCACCACGAGGAGCACAAGGGCCACCACGAGGAGCACAAGGGCCACCACCAGGGTGGCCACGAGGAGCACAAGGCTCACCAGGGCGGCCACGAGGAGCACAAGGGCCACCACTACGGGGAGCTGGCCGAGACGGGGAGCGGGGCGTCTCCGGCGCTGCTCGGTTTCTCGGCGGCGTTCCTCGCGGCGGGCGCTGTGGCCATGCGGGTCAGCCGACGCTCCGCATGACCGGGCCCGGCCCGAAGGGCGCCGGGTGAGCGCCGGCGGCGGCCGGAGCATTCAGTGACCGACGGGCGGTGCGCGCACGGCGCACCGCCCGTCGGTCGTGTGTTCGTCGGAGCGGCTCAGCGCAGCTCGGCGGGCGGCGTGCGGCCCGGGTCCATCGGTTCTTCCCGGACCAGACTGCCCCAGACGGCCATCCGGTACAGCGAGGTGTAGACCGGCGTGCAGGTCGTCAGGGTGATGTAGCGGCCCGGCTCGGTGTACGGAGAGCCGGTGGGCACCGGGGCGATGACACCGGTGTCGTACTTGGAGGTCTCCGGCAGCGTGGCGTCGACCCGGTAGACGTACCAGCGGTCGTGGGTCTCCACGACCAGAGGGTCGCCCGGCTTCAGCCGGTCCAGGTCGTGGAACTTCGCGCCGTGCCCGTCGCGGTGGGCGGCGAGGGCGAAGTTGCCCTGCGCGTCCCAGGGCATGGCCGACGGGTACGGCGCCGTGTAGACGCCGGCAACCCCGTCCGCGAGGGTGTCCTTGTCGGTACCGGCCTCGATCAGCACCTGGTAGCCGGCGCCCAGGCCCGGCACGTGGAGGAAGCCGATGCCGCCGCCCGCCTCGTACGGCGGCGGTGCGGCGGTGCTCGCGGCGCCGGTCGGCGAGGCCGTCGGGGCCGTCGGGGCCGCCGCCGACCAGGCCCGGCGCAGCCGCTCGGCGGAGCGGTCCGCGTGCCGGCCGGCCGTGAGGTTCGTCCACCACAGCGAGTAGACGACCAGCAGGGCCAGCAGCACACCGACGGTGAACAGCAGGTCGCCGAGCACGCCGGCCGCGACCTGGAGGGGGCGGCGGCGCGGGGTTCGCTCCTCGGCCGGATGCTCGGGCGCCATCGGTCGTCCCCTCGGACGGCGGCGGTGGCGGATCAGAGCAGGGCGGCACCTGGCAGGGGGGCCGCCACTGGGGGCGTCCTGGCTGGTCATGCGCGTACTCCACCGTGCCCGTGAGCCGGCGGGCAAGCCGACACGCCACGCCGTCACCCCGGCCCCCGCGCCCGGCCGCCCCGTGACCGGGCGGGCCCGGCCCGTGGGCCGTCCGGCGGCCGGCCCCGGAGGCGCGTAACCTGCTGGGGCGGGCGGACGGAGGGGCCGATGGCGATGGACGAGCAGCGGGCCGGGAGCCGGGTCAGCCGGCCGGAGAACCGGCTGGTCCGGCGCGGGTTCACCGACCCGGCACGGGCGGTGCGGCTGTTGGAGGGCCCCGGGCTGGAGGGCCTGGCCGACGACCCCCTGCTGCTGGACGCGCTCGGCGCCACCGCCGACCCCGACCTCGCGCTGCTCGGCCTGGCCCGGCTGCTGGAGGCCGCCGACGAGGCCGACCGGCACACCCTGCGCGACACCCTCACCACCTCCAAGCCGCTGCGCGACCGGTTGCTCGGCGTGCTCGGCGTCTCCACCGCGCTCGGTGACCACCTGGCCCGGCACCCGCACGACTGGCACGTGCTGGTCACCTTCGAACTGCGTGACATGCACCCCGGCCCGGAGGACTTCCGCCACGCCCTCGGCGAGGGCGTGCGCACCGGCGACCGCGGCCCGGCGGACGCGCTGCGCGTCGCCTACCGCCGCTGCCTGCTCGCCATCGCGGCCCGCGACCTCACCGGCACCACCGACCTCGCGCAGACCGCCGCCGAACTCGCCGACCTGGCCGGCGCCACCCTCCAGACCGCCCTGGACCTCGCCGCCGAGCACGATCCGGAGGCGGCCGCGGCCTGCCGGCTCGCGGTGATCGGCATGGGCAAGTGCGGCGGCCGCGAACTCAACTACGTCTCGGACGTGGACGTGGTGTTCGTCGCCGAGCCGCGCGAGGGCGTGGACGAGCAGGAGGCGCTCAAGGCCGCAACCCGGCTGGCCGCCGCCCTCACCCGGCTGTGCGCGGACACCACCGGCGAGGGCACCATCTGGCCGGTGGACGCCAACCTGCGCCCCGAGGGCCGCAACGGCCCGCTGGTGCGCACCCTGGCCAGCCACCTCGCCTACTACCAGCGCTGGGCCAAGACCTGGGAGTTCCAGGCGCTCCTCAAGGCCCGCCCGGTCGCCGGGGACGCGGAGCTCGGCGCCGCGTACGTCGAGGCGCTCGCCCCGATGGTCTGGCAGGCCGCAGCCCGGGAGAACTTCGTCACCGACGTGCAGCAGATGCGCCGCCGGGTGGTCGACTCCATCCCGGTCACCGAGCTGGACCGCCAGCTCAAGCTCGGCCCGGGCGGCCTGCGCGACGTCGAGTTCTCCGTGCAGCTGCTCCAGCTGGTGCACGGCCGCACCGACCCGGCGCTGCGCAGCGGCAACACCCTGGAGGCGCTGGCCGCGCTCTCCCGGGGCGGGTACGTGGGCCGGGCGGACGCCGCCTCGTTGGACGCCGCGTACCGCTTCCTGCGCTCGCTGGAGCACCGCATCCAGCTGTACCGGCTGCGCCGCACCCACCTGATGCCCACCGGGGCCGAGGACCTGCGCCGGCTGGCCCGCTCGCTGGCGGCGCTGATCAACGACGACACCCGCGCCGACCCGGTGGCCGCGCTGCACCGCGAGTGGAAGCGGCACGCGGTGGAGGTCCGGCGGCTGCACGAGAAGCTGTTCTACCGGCCGCTGCTCGACGCCGTCGCCGAACTGCCGCCGGGCGCCACCGGGCTGACCCCGGACGCGGCCCGGGCCCGGCTGGAGGCGCTGGGCTACGCGGACCCGGCGGCCGCGCTGCGGCACATCAGCGCGCTCGCCTCCGGGGTGAGCCGCAAGGCCGCGATCCAGCGCACCCTGCTGCCGGTGCTGCTCGGCTGGTTCGCCGAGTCCTCCGATCCGGACGCCGGGCTGCTCAACTTCCGCCAGGTCTCCGACGCGCTCGGCCGCACCCCCTGGTACCTGCGGCTGCTGCGGGACGAGAGCGCCGCCGCCGAACAGCTGGCCAGGGTGCTGTCGGCCGGCCGGCTCGCCCCCGACCTGCTGCTGCGCGCCCCCGAGGCGGTGGCCATGCTGGGGGACCCACAGGGTCTGGAACCGCGCGGTCGGGCCGCCCTGGAGGGGGAGATCCGGGCCGCCGTCGGCCGGGCCGGGTCCACCGCCGCCGCGGTGGCCGCCGCCCGGTCGGTGCGCCGTCGGGAGCTGTTCCGCACCGCCGCCGCGGACGTGCTCGGGCGGCTCGGGGAGGACCCTGCCGAGGCGCTGGACACCGCGGGGGAGGCGCTCACCGCGCTCAACGCCGCCACCATGGGCGGCGCGCTGCGCGCCTGCGTCGCCGGGTGGGAGGCCGAGCACGGGGACCTGCCGACCCGGATCGCGGTGATCGCGATGGGCCGCTTCGGCGGCCACGAACTGGGCTACGGCTCGGACGCGGACGTGCTCTTCGTCCACGAGCCGCTGCTCGGCTCGCTGGAGGAGGAGGCTGCCCGGGCCGCCCAGGCGGTCTGCCACGAGCTGCGCACCCAGTTGGGCGCGCCCTCCACGGAGCCGCCGCTGCTGGTCGACGCCGGCCTGCGGCCGGAGGGCCGCAGCGGCCCGCTGGTGCGCACCCTCGCCTCGTACGCGGCCTACTACCGGCGCTGGTCGCACGCCTGGGAGAGCCAGGCGCTGCTGCGGGCCGAGCCGGTGGCCGGGGACGAGGAGCTGGGCACGCGGTTCCGTCAGCTGATCGACCCGCTGCGCTACCCGGGCACCGGAGTGCCGGAGCGGGACCTGGTGGAGATCCGCCGGATCAAGGCGCGGATCGAGGCCGAACGGCTGCCGCGCGGGGCCGACCCGACCACCCACACGAAGATCGGCCGGGGTGGGCTGGCGGACGTCGAGTGGACGGTGCAGCTGCTCCAGCTCCAGTACGGGCACGGCGTGCCGGCCCTGCGCACCACCCGGACCAGGGCGGCACTGGCGGCCGCCGTCGAGGCCGGGCTGGTCAGGCCGGAGGACGCCGAGGTGCTGGACACGGCCTGGGTGCTGGCCTCCCGGGTGCGGGCGGCGGTGATGCTGGTGCGCGGGCGGCCCGGGGACAGCTTCCCGGGGGAGGCCCGGGAGCTGGCCGGGGTGGCCCGCTACCTCGGGTACGGCTCGGGGCACAGCGGCGAACTGCTGGACGACTACCGGCGGGTCACCCGGCGGGCCCGGGCGGTGGTGGTCCGGCTGTTCTACGGCTCCGACTGACCGGGCCGGCCCGCGGCTCCGACCGACCGGGTCGGTCCGCGGCTCCGGCGGGTACGCGAAAGGGGCCCCGTTTCGGGGCCCCTTCGGGAGGTCGGCCGGTCAGCGGCGCGCGGTGCTGACCGCGGGCTCGCTCCACTGCTCCGGGACGGTGATCGGCTGCTCGGCCACCGTCTCCCGGGCGGGCACCCTGGGCAGCTTGTAGACCCACTCGTGGTACATCCAGCGGGCGGTGAGGAAACCCAGCGCCAGGCAGAGCTCGCCGCCGACGGCGTCCATCCAGAAGTGGTTGGCGGTGGAGACGATGACCACCAGGGTGGCGGCCGGGTACATCAGGCCGAGCGCCCTGACCCACTTCCGGCGGGCCAGGAAGAAGATCGCCAGGCCGCACCACATCGACCAGCCGATGTGCATCGAGGGCATCGCCGCGTACTGGTTGGAGACGTGCGCGGCGGGGCCGGAGGCCATCGAGCCCCAGGTGCCGTGGGCCTTCACGGTGTCGATGAAGCCGCCGTCGGTCATCAGCCGGGGCGGGGCCAGCGGGAAGAAGTAGAAGCCGACCAGGGCGATCCCGGTGGTCACGAACAGCACCGAGCGGGCCGCGACGTAGCGGCCGGGGTGGCGGCGGTAGAGCCAGACCAGCACGCCGATCGTGACGACGAAGTGCAGGGTGGCGTAGTAGTAGTTCATGCCCGTGATGAGCCACCCGACGCTGTCCACGGCGTGGTTGATCGAGTGCTCGACGGCGATGCCGAGGTGCTGCTCCAGGTCCCAGATCCAGCGTGCGTGCTTCTGGGCTATCGCTTCCTGTTCGGGAACCGCGTTGCGCACGATCGAGTAGATCCAGTAGCTGATCCCGATCAGTGCCAGCTCGAACCAGATCCGCGGCCGGGCCGGCGATCGGCGCTGGGCGCTGATGCGGTCGCGCAGTGCGACGGTACGGGACTGGGCGGCACGGGTGGTTCCCTCGGGCAGGCGGCCGGGGACGGCCTTCGCTGCTTCGGAACCGCCACCACTGGCCGCGTCGGCGCGTCCGGCGTCGCCTCGCTGGATCTCGGTCGGTTCCCCCATGGACGGCAAGTCTGCCAGACCACTCGTAGCCGTCTGCTCATCCTCTGGCAGTGGATTCTTCACCGCCCGTCCCCCTTGAGGGGTACGGGCCGGCTCCCACCGGGGTAGGGGGTGCTCTGGGGTTCGGTGCGTACCGGTGGGACGGACATGGGTCCCATTGTCACGCCCGTCGCTCCGGAGGAGTAATCGGGGTGGTCGGAGACGGTCGCCCACCTGGAATTTCCCGGCACGAAACGGTTTCTGCATCTTGCTGAAACATATTGCAGGCCGCTAGCTTCCTGGGAAATCGATCGCCCCTTCCCCTAAGGGAGCCCTCAGTGGCCGATGTCCCGCTCCGCCCCCGACGGAGCACTGCCCGACGAACCACTGGCCGCCGCAGACCACCGGGCCGCACGGCCGTCCTGCTGGCCGCCGCACTGACCGCCGCCACCCTCGGCAGTGCCCCCGCGGCCCTCGCCGCCGCCCCGCCGGCCCCGCCCTCGGACGCCGCGCTGGCGGCCACCGCCGGGCGGCACGACCTCACCCGCGAGCAGTTCTACTTCGTCCTGCCCGACCGCTTCGCCAACGGTGACACCGCCAACGACACCGGGGGCATCACGGGCGGGCGGCTGGAGAACGGCTTCGACCCCGCCGACAAGGGCTTCTACCACGGCGGCGACCTGGCCGGCCTGATCCAGAAGCTCGACTACGTCCAGAACCTCGGCACCACCGCGATCTGGATGGCCCCGATCTTCAAGAACAAGCCGGTGCAGGGCAGCGGGGCCGACGCCTCGGCCGGCTACCACGGCTACTGGATCACCGACTTCACCCAGGTCGACCCGCACTTCGGCACCAACGAGCAGCTCAAGGAGCTGATAGCCAAGGCGCACGCCCGCGGCATCAAGGTCTTCTTCGACGTCATCACCAACCACACCGCCGACGTCATCGACCACGCCGAGAAGCAGTACGGCTACCGCTCGACCGGCGCGTACCCGACGCTGGACGCCGACGGGAACCCGGTCGACGAGACCGCGATCGCCGACGCCGGATCCCCCTGGCCGAAGATCACCAAGGACTCCTTCCCCTATACCCCGGTCTTCCGCAACCCGGCCGACGCCGGAGCCAAGACCCCGTCCTGGCTCAACGACCCGGCGCTGTACCACAACCGGGGCGACTCGACCTTCGCCGGCGAGTCCGCCACCGAGGGCGACTTCAGCGGCCTGGACGATCTCGACACCCAGAACCCCAAGGTGGTGAAGGGCTTCGAGAAGGTCTACCAGCAGTGGGTCAAGGACGCCGGCGTGGACGGCTTCCGGATCGACACCGTCAAGCACGTCGACATGGCGTTCTGGCAGCAGTGGGCGCCCGCGCTCAAGGACTTCGCGGCCAAGCAGGGCAACAGGAAGTTCTTCATGTTCGGCGAGGTCTACTCCGGGGACCCGGCGGTCACCTCGCCGTACGTCACGAAGGGCAGGCTCCAGGCCATCCTGGACTTCCCGTTCCAGGGCGCGGCCCGCTCCTACGTCTCGCAGGGCGGCTCGGCGCGCAACCTCGCCGACGTCTACGCCCAGGACTACCGCTACACCAGCGCCGACACCGACGCGTACGAGCTGCCGACCTTCCTCGGCAACCACGACATGGGCCGCTTCGGCTCCTTCCTGCTCGCCGACAACCCGGGCGCCGACGACGCGACCCTGCTGAAGAAGGACCGGCTCGGCAACGAGCTGCAGTTCCTCACCCGCGGCCAGCCCGTCGTCTACTACGGCGACGAGCAGGGCTTCACCGGCGCGGGCGGCGACAAGGACGCCCGGCAGGACCTGTTCGCCTCCAAGTCCGCCTCGTACAACGGTGACCGGGTGCTCGGCGGCCCCTCCGGCCCGGCCGACCGGTACGGGCAGGGCGGCGAGCTCTACCAGGGCATCGCCGGGCTGGCCAAGCTGCGCCGGGACAACCCGGCGCTGGCCGACGGCGCCCAGATCGAGCGCTACGCCGCCGACGGCGCGGGCGTGTACGCCTTCTCCCGGATCGACGCCGGGCAGCAGGTCGAGTACCTGGCCGCGGTCAACAACGCCACCGAGGCGAAGACCGTCACCCTGGACACCTTCTCGGCGGGGATGGGCTTCGACCGGATCTACCCCTCCGCAGGGGATCGGATCACCAGCGGCGGCGACCGCAAGGTGACGGTCACCGTGCCGGCCCTCTCCTCCGTGGTGTTCAAGGCGGGCGGCAGGCTCGCGGCCGTCGGTGCCGCGCCGCAGCTCGCGGTACAGCCGCCGGCGGACGGCTCGACCGGGCTGGTCACGGTCGGTGCCACGACGGGCGGCGGCTTCAACCGGGTGAGCTTCGCCGCCCAGATCGGCAGCGGGCCCTGGCAGACGCTGGGCACGGCCGACACCGGGAAGTCCGGCTCCGACAGCCAGAGGCTCTTCGCGGTCACCCAGGACCTGGCCGCCGTCGCCCCCGGCACGGTGGTCCGCTACAAGGCCGTCGTGCAGGACTCCAGTGGCCACCTGCGCTCCGCCACCGCGAGCTTCACCACCGGCACCCCCGCGCCCAAGCCGGTGCCCGCCGCCGGCTCCCGCCCGTACGCCGTCGTCCACTACAACCGGCCGGACGGCGACTACGACGGCTGGAACCTCTACGCCTGGGGCGACCTCGCCGACGGCGAGACCACCCAGTGGCCGGCCGGGCACGCCTTCACCGGGCGGGACGCGTACGGCGCCTTCGCGTACGTGCGGCTCAAGCCCGGCGCCTCGGACGTCGGGTTCATCGTCGAGAAGGACGGGGTCAAGGACGTCGACGCCGACCGGCACCTCGACGTCGGCAGCACCGGCGAGGTGTGGCTCAAGCAGGGCGACCCGGCCGTGCGCACCGCCAACCCCGGGCCGGCGAACGGCCAGCCCGCGAACACCGCCGTCATCCACTACAACCGGGCCGACGGCGACTACGACGGCTGGGGCCTGCACGACTGGACCGGCGCGGCCACCCCGACGGACTGGGGCAAGCCGCTGCTGCCCGCGCGCCGCGACGCCTTCGGCGCCGTCTTCGAGGTGCCGCTGGCCCCCGGGGCGACCAGCCTCAGCTACATCCTGCACAAGGGCAACGACAAGGACCTGCCCACCGACCAGTCGCTGGACTTCGCCGTCAACGGCAAGGAGGTGTGGATCCTCGGCGGCCGCGAGGGCTACCTGCTGCCGCAGAACCCGGCCGCCTCCTCGCAGATCGACCTCACCGGCGCCAAGGCCCAGTGGATCGACGCCAGGACCGTCGTCGTCCCGGCGAACTTCGGCGCGGGAGACGACGCCCTGGCCGGCGGCACCAGCGCCCAGCTGGTGTACGACCCCGAGGGCGGCATCCGGGCGGACCGGGGCACGCTGACCAAGCCCGGCAAGTGGCTGCGGCTCACCCCGGTCAAGGGCGGGCTGACCGACGCACAGAAGGCCAAGTACCCGCACCTGGCGGGCTACCGGGCCTTCACCGTGGACGCCCGGGACGCCGCCCGCGTCCCGGCCGCGCTGCGCGGCCAGCTGCTGTTCACCGAGCACCTGCCCAGCGGCGCCGTGCCGGCCGCCACCGGGGTGCAGATCCCGGGCGTGCTGGACGACCTGTACGCCGGGCGGACCGGCAAGGTGGACTTCGGACCGGCCTACTACAACGGCAAGGTGGCGCTGTCGCTGTGGGCGCCGACCGCGCAGGAGGTCTCCGTCCAGGTCTTCGACAGCGCCACCGGGGGCACCCCGAAGACGCTGCCGCTGAAGCTGGACGACGAGACCGGTGTGTGGGAACTCGTCCGTGACAAGCGCGAGTTGGACGGCAAGTACTACCTGTACCAGGTGAAGGTCTGGGCGCCCTCGACGCAGCAGCTGGTGGTCAACACCGTCACCGACCCGTACTCGGTGGCGCTCTCCACCGACTCCGGGCGCAGTCTGGTCGCCGACCTCGACGCCAAGGCGCTCAAGCCCGCGGGCTGGGACGACCACGCCCGCCCGCAGGCCGTCCCGCCCGCGCAGCAGCAGATCCAGGAGCTGCACGTCCGGGACTTCTCGGTCGAGGACCCCACCGTCCCGGTGGCCGAGCGCGGCACCTATCTGGCGTTCACCGAGTCGAACTCGGCCGGGATGCAGCACCTCCGGGAGCTCGCCAAGGCCGGGGTGACCACGGTGCACCTGCTGCCGACCTTCGACATCGCCACCATCCGGGAGAACCGGGCGGACCAGAAGCTGCCGGCCTGCGACCTCAAGTCCCTTCCGCCGGACGGCCCGAAGCAGCAGGAGTGCGTGGCGGCCGTGGCCGCCGACGACGCGTACAACTGGGGCTACGACCCGCTGCACTACAACGTGCCGGAGGGCTCCTACGCCACCGATCCGAACGGTGTGGCCCGCACCGTGCAGTTCCGGCAGATGGTGCAGGCGATGCACGCGGCCGGGCTGCGGGTGGTGCTGGACGTGGTCTACAACCACACCGCCGCCAGTGGCCAGGCCGAGCACTCGGTGCTGGACCGGGTGGTGCCCGGTTACTACCAGCGGCTGGACGCCAACGGCAAGGTGACGACGGACAGTTGCTGCTCCGACACCGCGCCCGAGCACGCCATGATGAACCGGCTGGTGGTCGACTCGGTGACGCTGTGGGCCCGTGAGTACAAGGTGGACGGCTTCCGCTTCGACCTGATGGGCCTGGACCCGAAGTCCACCATGCTGGACGTGCAGGCCGCGCTGCGGAAGATGACGCCGGACTCGGACGGCGTGGACGGCAGGAACGTCTTCCTGTACGGCGAGGGCTGGAACTTCGGCGTCGTCGCCGACAACGCCCGCTTCGAGCAGGCCACCCAGCAGAACATGGCCGGCACCGGCATCGCCACCTTCGACGACCGGATCCGGGACGCCGCCCGCGGCGGCAACTTCATGCTGAACTCCGCCCAGCAGCAGGGCTTCGCGTCGGGTCTGTACACCGACCCGAACGGCTCGGCCGCGAACGGCACCCCGGAGGAGCAGAAGGCCCGGCTGCTGCACCAGATGGACCAGCTGAAGGTCGGGCTGACCGGCAACCTGGCGGGCTACTCCTTCACCGACAGCTCCGGAAAGTCCGTCACCGGCGCCCAGGTCGACTACAACGGTGCCCCGACCGGGTACGCGGCCAAGCCCGGTGAGGCGGTGGAGTACGTGGACGCCCACGACAACACCGACCTCTTCGACGCGCTCGCGTACAAGCTGCCGACCGGCACCGCGCCCGCCGACCGGGCCCGGATGCAGGCGTTCGGGCTCTCGCTCACCGCGCTCACCCAGGGCGCGGGCTTCGCCCAGGCCGGCAGCGACCTGCTGCGCTCCAAGTCGCTCGACTCCAACTCCTACGACTCGGGGGACTGGTTCAACGCGATCCACTGGCCCGATCCCTCGACGGGGGCGGTGGACGGCAACGGCTGGGGGCGTGGCCTGCCGATGGCGAAGGACAACCAGGAGCAGTGGACGGCAGCCCGGTCCCTGCTGGCCGACCCGCGGCTGATGGTGGGGGCGGCCGACATCCGGGCGGCCTCGGCGCAGTACCAGGAGTTCCTGCGGATCAAGCAGTCCTCTCCGCTGTTCTCGCTGCCCACCCTGGCCGCCGTCCAGCAGCGGCTCTCCTACCCGCTCTCCGGCACCGCCGGCGAGACGCCCGGGGTGATCACCCTGCACCTGGACGGCACCGGGCTGCCGGGGGCGGAGAAGGGCGTCACGGTGGTCTTCAACGCCACGCCCACGGCGCAGGCGCAGACCGTGCCGGCGCTGGCGGGCACCGGCCAGGCGCTGCACCCCGTCCAGGCGGGCGGGACGGACCGGGTGGTGCAGCGGTCCGGCTTCGACGCCGCGACCGGCACCTTCACCGTGCCGGGCCGCACCGTGGCGGTGTTCGTCCAACACTGATTCGTGCACCCCGACAACTCCCGGGCCCCGTACCACTGTTCAGGTGGTGCGGGGCCCGGTTCCGTTCCGGACGCACATTGGCCGGAAACCTTCGGTGGCACGGCCGGAACTGTGACGTGCCGGGGCCGCCGGGCGCTGCCGGCCACCCGTCGGCGCCCGCCGCGGTTCTGAGTGCTGGTCACCGACCGCCGATAGTGATCGAACTTTGCCGGGGGCATGAAAACCGTGTTCACGAGTCCGTTGTGGGGTAACACAACTGACGAACCGGCCTGCATACGGTTTCGGTAATGAATCGGCCAATCCGTGGCATGCATCTGTCATTAAAGGCTCGTTTGCTGCCACGATTCCTCCGGCTGTAGTCGAGGGGGCCCCACCCCCCGGTGCAGCTGGTCCAGTTCAGGTGCAGCGCGTCCCGACCCTGCAAACGAGTTGTGAGCACCGCATCCGCACTCCCGTCGTACCCGGCGGGGGCCCCCACTGCGCCGCGACCCCGCGGCCCAGGTTTTCTCTCCACCGTGCGCGACCCCGCGCCGGTCGGAAAAGGAGTCCGCATGTCCCGTTACGCTCACGCCCGGAAGGCGGCGGTTGTCATGGCCGCCTCCACCGCGCTGCTGGTCACCGGCATACCGGTGATCGCCCAGGCGGCCACGCCGGATGCGCCGGCCGCCGTCGCGGCCCAGCAGGCGAACCGCGCCCAGCTGATCTCCGCCGCGAACCAGCAGACCACCTCCCTCGCCCAGAGCCTGGGCCTGAGCGGCTCGGAGAAGCTGGTCACCAAGGACGTCATCCAGGACGCGGACGGCACCCGCCACCTGCGGTACGAGCGCACCCTCAACGGACTGCCCGTCCTGGGTGGGGACCTGGTGGTGCACCAGGCGCCCACCGGTGCGACCAAGGGCGTCGACCGGGCCAGCACGGCCCCGCTGGGCGGTGTGAACACCACGCCGAAGCTGGCCGCGCCGGCCGCGCAGAGCGCCGCGCTCGCCGCCGAGTCGGGCACCGCGGTCGACACCGCGCCGCGCCTGGTCGTCTGGGCCGCCGACAACAGCCCCCGGCTGGCCTGGGAGACCGTCGTCTCCTCCACCAAGGCCGACGGCACCCCGAGCAAGATGCACGTCGTCACCGACGCCACCAGCGGCCAGGTCATCCAGCAGTGGGACGGCATCGAGACCGGCTCCGGCAAGGGCGTCTTCGTCGGCAACGTCACCATCGGTACGACCCAGTCGGGGTCGACCTACCAGATGAAGGACGGCGCCCGCGGTGGGATGTACACCACCAACCTGAACCACGGGACCTCGGGCACCGGCACGATGTACAGCAAGTCCACCGACACCTGGGGCGACGGCACCGTCAGCAACGGCGAGTCCGCCGCGGTCGACGCCCACTTCGGCGTCGCGGCCACCTGGGACTACTACAAGAACACCTTCGGCCGCAACGGCATCCGCAACGACGGTGTCGGCGCCTACAGCCGCGTCCACTACGGCAACAACTACGTGAACGCGTTCTGGGACGACTCCTGCTTCTGCATGACCTACGGCGACGGCAGCAACAACACCGCGCCGCTCACCGAGCTGGACGTCGCGGGCCACGAGATGAGCCACGGCGTCACCTCCGCCACCGCCAACCTGACCTACTCGGGTGAGTCCGGCGGCCTCAACGAGGCCACCTCGGACATCTTCGGCACGATGGTCGAGTTCTCCGCCAACATCCCGAGCGACAACCCCGACTACCTGATCGGTGAGTTGATCAACATCAACGGGGACGGCACCCCGCTGCGCTACATGGACAAGCCCTCCAAGGACGGCGCCTCGGCCGACTACTGGTCCTCCACCGTCGGCAACAAGGACGTCCACTACTCGTCCGGTGTCGCCAACCACTTCTTCTACCTGCTCGCCGAGGGCAGCGGCGCGAAGGTGATCAACGGCGTCAGCTACAACTCGCCGACCCAGGGCAACATCACGGTGACCGGCATCGGCCGGGACAAGGCCGCGGCCGTCTGGTACCGCGCGCTGACCACCTACATGACCTCCAGCACCAACTACGCCGCGGCGCGCACCGCGACGGAGAAGGCGGCCACCGACCTGTACGGTGCCGGCAGCGCCGAGCTGACCGCGGTCAGCACCGCCTGGGCGGGCGTCAACGTCGGCACGGCGCCCTCGGGCGGCGTCACCGTCACCAACCCGGGCAACCAGTCCACCGCCGTCGGCGGCGCGGTGAACCTCCAGATCAACGCCACCGGCGGCACCGCCCCGCTGACCTACAGCGCGACCGGCCTGCCCACCGGGCTGTCGATCTCCTCCTCCGGCGCGATCACCGGCACCGCCTCCACCGCGGGCACCTACAACGTGACCGTCACGGTGAAGGACTCGGCCGGCAAGACCGGCACGACCAGCTTCACCTGGACCGTCTCCGCCGGTGGCGGCAGCTGCACCCCGGCGCAGCTGCTGGGCAACGCGGGCTTCGAGACGGGTACGGCCACCCCGTGGACGGCGTCCAGCGGCGTGGTGGACAGCAGCACCTCGCAGGCGGCCCACAGCGGTTCGTGGAAGGCGTGGCTGAACGGCTACGGCTCCGCGCACTCGGACTCGCTGTCGCAGACGGTGAGCATCCCGGCGGGCTGCAAGGCGACGCTGAGCTTCTGGCTGCACATCGACACCGCCGAGTCGGGCAGCACCGCGTACGACAAGCTGACCGTGTCGGTGAACGGCACCACGCTGAAGACCTACTCCAACGTGGACGCCGCGGCCGGTTACCAGCAGCGCACCTTCGACCTGTCGGCCTACGCGGGCCAGACGGTCACCGTGAAGTTCGCCGGGACCGAGGACTCCTCGCTCCAGACCAGCTTCGTGATCGACGACACCGCCGTCCAGACCGGCTGAGCCCGGGCCGGCTCCTGAGGGGCCGGTGAACCAGGACAGGTGAGGGGCCCGGTGGCTACGGCTGCCGGGCCCTTGTCGTGTCCTCCGGAGCTGTGGCCACCCGGCTCTGACGGCATGAATGCAGAAGCGAATCTCCTGGGACTCGAGCCGCATCCTCTCGGTTTCGAGCAAGGTCTTGACGGCCTCTGCGGGCGCCCCTAGGTTCAGCGCTGCAAGTTTCCGGCAAGTTACAGAAACTTCCTGCATACCTCACCTCCGGCTGCCCCACCCCAGCCACCCCCAGGAGACGACGTGGTCACCCCCGCCCCCGCCCGCCGGCCCGCCCGCGCGGCCGGTGCGCTCGCCGCCTCGGCGGCGCTCGCGCTCTCGCTCGGCACCTCCCTCGGTGCCCCCGCCGCCCAGGCCGCCCCGCCCGCGAACAACGGCAAGGACGTCACCGCCACCCTCTTCGAGTGGCGCTTCGACTCCGTCGCCCAGGCCTGCACCTCCACCCTCGGCCCCAAGGGCTACGGCTTCGTCGAGGTCTCCCCGCCACAGGAACACATCCAGGGTCCGCAGTGGTGGACCTCCTACCAGCCGGTCAGCTACAAGATCGCCGGACGGCTCGGCGACCGCACGTCCTTCAAGAACATGGTCGCCGCCTGCCACGCGGCCGGGGTCAAGGTGATCGCCGACGCGGTGGTCAACCACATGTCGGCGGGCTCCGGCACCGGCACCGGCGGCACCGCGTACACCAAGTACGACTACCCCGGCACGTACCAGAGCCAGGACTTCCACTCCTGCCGCCAGCCGATCACCAACTACCAGGACCGCGCCAACGTCCAGAACTGCGAGCTGGAGGGCCTCTCCGACCTGGACACCGGCAGCACGTACGTCCAGACCACCATCGCGCACTACCTGGACGACCTGGCCTCGCTCGGCGTCGACGGCTACCGGATCGACGCCGCCAAGCACATCGCCGCCGCCGACCTCGCGGCGATCAAGGCCAAGATGGCCAACCCCAAGGCCTACTGGGTCCAGGAGGTCATCTACGGCGCCGGCGAGCCGATCCAGCCGACCGAGTACACCGGCACCGGCGACCTGGACGAGTTCCGGGTCGGCACCGACCTCAAGCGGATGTTCACCACCGACAAGCTCGCCAACCTCAGCGGCTGGGGCGCCTCCTGGGGCTACCTGCCGAGCGGCCAGGCGCGCGGCTTCGTCGACAACTGGGACACCGAGCGCAACGGCTCCACCCTCAACTACACCTACGGCAACACCTACACGCTGGCCAACGTCTTCCTGCTGGCCTCGCCGTACGGCGCCCCCAACGTCTACTCCGGCTACTCCTTCACCAACAAGGACGACGGCCCGCCGAACGGCGGCACCGTCAACGCCTGCTACCAGGACGGCTGGAACTGCACCCACGCCTGGCGGCAGGTCGCCAACATGGTCGGCTTCCGCAACGCGGTGGCGGGCACCGGGGTGACCGACTGGTGGTCCAACGGCAACAACGCGATCGCCTTCGGCCGCGGCAACAGGGGCTACGTCGCGATCAACCACGAGAGCGGCGCGATCACCCGGACCTTCCAGACCGGGCTGCCGGCCGGCACCTACTGCGACGTCCAGCACGGCGACCCGCAGCCGGGCGGCGGCTGCACCGGCCCGACGTACCAGGTGGGCGCCAACGGGCAGTTCACCGCGACGGTCGGCGCGGGCGACGCGGTCGCGCTGTACGTCCAGTCCGGCGCGAGCGTCTCCGGCGCCTCGTTCAACGTCAACGCCACCACCTCGTACGGCCAGAACCTCTACGTGGTCGGCGACGTCGCGGCGCTCGGCGGCTGGGACCCGGCGAAGGCGCTGCCGCTCTCCTCGGCCGGCTACCCGGTCTGGTCGCTGGCGCTGTCGCTGCCGGCCGGCACGTCCTTCCAGTACAAGTACGTCCGCAAGGATGCGAACGGTGCGGTGACCTGGGAGTCCGGCGCCAACCGGGCGGCGACGGTGCCCTCGGGCGGGACCGTCACGTTGAACGACACCTGGCGGCCGTGAGCCGTGAGCCGTGAGCCGTGGTCCCGGGTCCGGCCGGACCGCCCGGCCGGGCACCGGGTCCACCGGCCGGACGCGGGAGGCGGGGCGCTGCGCCACCGGCACTCGCACGAGGGGTGACGGAACCGTCCGTCACCCCCGGCCGATGTACGGCATGGCCGTCGCCATCACGGTGGCGAACTGCACGTTGGCCTCCAGCGGCAGCCCGGCCATGTGCCGCACGGTGCGTGCCACGTCGGCCACGTCCATGGTCGGCTCGGGGGCGATCCGGCCGTCCGCCTGCCGCACGCCCGTGCCCATCGCCGCCGTCATGTCGGTCGCCGCGTTGCCGATGTCGATCTGCCCGCAGGCGATCCGGTACGGGCGGCCGTCCAGCGACAGCGACTTGGTCAGGCCGGTGACGGCGTGCTTGGTCGCGGTGTAGGCGATCGAGTGCGGGCGCGGGACGTGCGCGGAGACCGAGCCGTTGTTGATGATCCGGCCGCCCTGCGGGTCCTGCGCCTTCATCTGCCGGAACGCGGCCCGGGCGCAGAGGAAGGCGCCGGTCAGGTTGAGGTCGACCACGGCCCGCCAGTCCTCGACGGCCAGCTCCTCCACCGGGACGGCCGGGCCGAAGGTGCCGGCGTTGTTGAACAGCAGGTCCACCCGGCCGTGGTGCTCGGTGGCCGCGGCGAACAGCGCGTCCACCGAGGCCGGGTCGGTGACGTCGGTCGGCACCGCGTCGGCCGGGGCGGCGCAGAGCCGGGCGGTCTCCCGCAGCGGCCCGGACCGCCGGCCGGCCAGCACCGTCCGCCAGCCGGCCGCGGCCAGTTCGACCGCCACGGCCCGGCCGACGCCGCTCCCGGCTCCGGTGACGACGGCGATCCGCTGGTTCATGGCACCCTCCTCGATGACTGTTCCGGCCTCGGTGACTGTTCCCGGCCGGACCTGGGCGTACCTCGTGATCGTCGCGGATCGGCGGGCCGCCGTCACTGGTCAAAACCCCGGAATCCGGACGGCTCGGCGGGAGTCCGGCAGCCACCCCCGCCATCCGGCCCCCGCCGTCCGGGGGGATCGGTGAAGGCCTTTACCGGATTGCGAACAAACATTGGATTTCCAGCGGTCACCGCGCAACCGGCCCACCCCGGCCCACGTCATAAGATCGCAGGAAGGCGCACCCCCGCGAGGGGCGGCGCGCCATCACTCCGGGGGACGCTTCATCGCTGTGCCCCCGGGCCTGTCCGGCCCCACCGGGGGGCCGCCGCCCGGTCAGACGGACCGGGCGCGACATCGGTCGGAGAGTCCTCACCGTGCTTAGGCAGTCGTCCCGTTCCCGTGCCGTCCTGTCCGGCGCCGCCGTGCTCGCCCTGGCCGCCTCGCTCGCGGCCTGCGGGAGTTCCGGCGGTGGGAAGGGGGACAGCGCCACGGCGAACGCCACCCCGGCCGGCAGCAGCAGCTCGGCGGGCAGCCCGAGCGCCACCGGCACCACCCCGGGTGCGACCGGCAGCGCGACCACGGCCCCCGCCGGAAAGGTGCTGATGCCCACCGGGCCCGCCGCCGGCCTCAACAAGGTCCGGGACACCGCCGCCGGCCCGATCATGATGACCAAGGTGACCGGCGCGAAGTCCGGCGTCACCGGCCAGGTCTGGGTCTGGCTGCCGCCCGAGTACAACGACCCCAAGTTCGCCAAGACCGGCTTCCCGGTGCTCACCCTCTTCGCCGGCGGCCAGAGCAACGGCTACAACACCTGGACCGACAACCAGCTGCCGATCCAGGAGGAGAACGAGCGGCTGGTCAAGGAGGGCAAGTCCCATCCGTTCATCATGATCATGCCCGTGCAGAACTTCAACAGCGACGAGAAGAACGCGCTGGACTGCTCCGACATCCCGGGTCAGCCCAAGATGGCCACCTGGATGGCCGAGGACCTCCCGGACTTCGTCCGCGCCAACTTCCGCACCGTGAAGGGCCGCGACGGCTGGGGCGTGATGGGCGCCTCCACCGGCGGCTTCTGCAGCGCCAAGCTCGCCCTCCAGTACCCGCAGGTCTACAAGGCCGCGGTGCCGATCGACGGCTACTTCATACCGGACTCGCTGCTGTGGAAGGGCCACGAGGCCGAGCGCGAGGCCAACAACCCGAACGTGCTGGTCACCCAGGGCAAGGCCGACGTGAGCATGCTGGTCACCGCGGGCGGCGCCAACCCGTACGAGACCAAGGTGGTCAAGGACTGGGTGGCCAAGGCGGTGCCGCCGGTGAGCCTCGAATACCACGAGCAGCCCGGCGGAAAGCACCTGACCTCGGACTTCAAGAAGATGATCCCGGACACCCTGGTGTGGCTCACCGCCCACCTGGCGGGGCCGGCGGCCGACTGAGGCCCCTGCTCCCACCCGCACCGCCGGTGCCGGGACGCGTTCGCGCTCCCGGCACCGGCGGTCCTGTTTTTCCGGCGCCCTTCCGGCGGGCGCCGGTGATCTCCACGCAGATCCGGTGCCCGTCCGCAGGCCCGTGACCTGCGCGTCAATCGGACATTGATTCGCTTCTGATGGGCTGTGAGCACCTTGGCTGGGGCGGTCCTCACCGGCCGCCACCACCCGCCGTGCCCCAAGCCTTGAAGAGAGTGCCATGCCGATCCACCTGGTGTCCCCGTCCACCCTCACCGTGCCCGCGCAGGGCCGGCCCGGAGCCGACCCGCTGGGCGCGGACGCGTACGGACGGGCCGCGGACGACGAGCCGGTCACCCTGCGGTTCGCCGGCCTGCGCCTGGTCCACGCCGCGATGCGCCGGGACCTCGCCCGGCTGCCCAACGCGCTGCGGCTGCTCCAGCCCGACGAGGACCACAAGGGCGAGGCGTTGCTGCGGCACTGGAACTTCATGACCGCGATGCTCACCTGCCACCACGAGCAGCAGGACACCCGGCTCTGGCCGATCGTGCGCCGCTTCGCGCCGGAGCTGCGGCTGCTGCTCAACTGGCTGGAGGACGACCACCACAACCTGGACCACTCCTTCACCCGGGTCACCACGCTGGTGCGGATCGCCAGCCGGGACACCGGCAGCGCCTGGCCGGTCGCGTACGCGATGGAGGACCTGGCGGCCCGGCTGGAGACCCACCTGCGGATCGAGGAGCGGCAGCTGCTGCCCCGGATGGAGCGGGTGATCGCCGAGGGCTCCCGGCTCGGCGGGCTGGGCGAGCTGCTGGACCTGCTGCGCCTGGCCGACGGCCCGGGCATGGCGGACGCGCTGGCCTGGCTGCTGGAGGGCGTGGAGCCCGCGCTGGTCGAGCGGCTGCTGGCCGAGTGCGACGACGACGTGGCCCGCAACTGGCCGCACTGGCACGCGACCTATCAGCGCTGCACCTCGCCGCTGTGGGGCCCGGCGGACGGTCCGGCCTCGGGCGCCGGAACGGGCCTCGGCTTCGGCGGCCTGGGGAGCATCGCCGACTGACTCCGGGGCACTTTTGCGGGCCGTGGATCTACGCGCGTGGCATGAGCCTCCGGCGCGGGCCTCCGGAATATGCCGGATCGCCCGCGAGTTCCAGACGGACAGTCAACTGGTCACATCCCCTAGGGGATTCGACCCATCGCCCTCAGGGTCGGGCCGCCCGGGCCGCTCCGGGCCGTACCAGGGGAGGCGTCACGCCGGCGGTTGATGACGGGCCGTTCCGGCCGCACTACCGTCGACGGCATGACCACAGCGCGCAGCACCCCCAACCCGCACCGCACCCGCCTCCGGACACGCTTCCGGCACGGACCGGCGCTCCTCGCCGCCGGCGCCGTCCTGATGCTCGGCGCCGGACTGACCGCTTGCGAGGGCACCGTGGCACTCTGCCTGGACGACCACAAGTGCACCGTCACCGTCACGACCGACGGTGACGACGACTCCAAGACCGTCAAGGTCTTCGGCGGCGACAAGGCGATGAACATGACCGTCGGCCACATCACCGACAACTCGGCCGAGGTGACCATCGGCGACAGCAAGAAGACCCTCACCAAGAACTCCGAAACCTCCGTCGGCGGCGTCAGGGTCACCCTGCGCGAGACGGAGAAGAAGCGCCACTACGTCGAGGCGCACGTCGAGCGGGACTGACCGTCCCCGGCGCCCCCGGCGGCCCCGACAGTGAGGACGCGCTCCCCGGCGCCTACTCCGGCAGGCGGTTGAGCCACTCCAACGGGGCGACCCGGATCGCCGTGTGCGGCGAGCCGTCCCACTCCGCCGCAAGCCCGACCGCCTCCAGCGCGGCGACCACCGCCCGCCCGACCTCCGCCGTCCGGCTCTCCGAGACCTCCGCCGACTCCTCCCCGGCGCGGAACCCTCCGTAGCGCAGCATCAGCCCCCGCCCGGCAGCCGCCGCCTCGGTGTCCTGCTGGTGGAAGAAGACGAAGCCGACCGAATCCTCCCCGGCCTCGCCGCCGATCTCCGCGTAGCCGCAGCCCGCGCAGCAGGTGAAGTCCATCGCCGCGACGATGCCCTGGTCCTCCAGCGCGTCGAAGGCGTCCGCCAGCCGGTCCACGTCGGTGGTCGCCGGCCAGGCCGCCTGCTCGGCCAGCCGCTCGGTCCACAGCGGAGCGACGATCCGCTCCGCCTCCTCCTGCGTCAGCCCCTGGCCGTCGAGGACCTCGACCAGGGACCCGGCTATCTCGTCCGGCTCCTGGAAGCCGCACCGAATCAACTCGCGGGCATGCTCCTGGGCTTCGCGCAGCACGTCGGGGGTGGGAACCGTCTCCTCGGTCATGCCCGCATCCTCGCACCCGCCACTGACACCGATACTGCTAACGGGTTCCCGGTGGTCGTGGCTCTGCCACTGACTGACGCCCTGCTGGGCTGTCCTCCGGCTGTTGTGTCCGGTTGCCGGGGCCCGTTCCCAAGGCCCCGGCCGGGCGGAGCAGCGGGAGTGGCAGCGGTCAGCGGGGGCCGGCCCGCCCGGTGCTACCGTCCGCCGGTGACTTCTCTGCTGCAACCACCGCTGATCACCCGGCTGCTGGCCGCCGAGCGCATCCTGGTCGCCGGGGCCGGCGGCGGCTTCGACGTGTACGCCGGGCTGCCGATCGCCCTCGCACTGCGGGCCGCGGGCAAGGAGGTGCACCTGGCCAACCTCTCCTTCTCCCACCTCTACGGCCTGCCCCTCGACGTCTGGGCGGAGCCCGACGTGGCCCGGATCGGACCGGACACCGCCGCCCCCGAGGGCTACTTCCCGGAGCGCACCCTGGCCCGCTGGCTGAACCGGCACGGGATGCCCGACACCGTGTGGGCCTTCCCGACGGTCGGCGTGCAGCCGCTGCGCGAGGCCTACCGTGCGCTGGTCGGCCGCCTGGGCGTGGACGCGATCCTGCTGGTGGACGGCGGCACCGACATCCTGATGCGCGGCGACGAGGTCGGGCTCGGAACCCCGGAGGAGGACATGGCGAGCCTGGGCGCGGTGGCCGGCCTGTCCGAGGTGCCCGAGCGGCTGGTCGCCTGCCTCGGCTTCGGCATCGACGCCCACCACGGCGTCAACCACTCCCTGGTGCTGGAGAACCTCGCCGCGCTCGACCGGGCCGGAGGCTACCTCGGGGCCTTCTCCATCCCACGCGACAGCCGGGAAGGGGTGCTCTACCTGGACGCCGTCGAGCACGCCCGGGCCGCCTTCCCGGAACACCCCAGCATCGTGAACGGCTCGGTGGCGGCGGCGCTGCGCGGCGAGTTCGGCGACGTCCGCTTCACCGAGCGGACCAAGGGCGAGCAGCTCTTCGTCAATCCGCTGATGGCGCTCTACTTCGGTGTCACGGTCGATGCGCTGGCCGCCGAGCACCGGTACCTGGACCGGCTGGAGCACACCGTGATGACCCGCCAGATCGCCACCGTCATAGCGGAGTTCCAGAACGAGCTGCCCCGCCAGCGGCCGCCCCGGCAGTTCCCGCACTGACCCGGGACACGGGACGCGGGGCACGGGACACGGGGCACCCGGGCCGGGCGGCGGCGGATCCGGTCAGAACGCGGCGAGCCGGAACTCCAGGTTCCCGAACCGCACCTGGTCGCCCGGCCGGACCCGTACGCCGCCCGCTATCCGGCGCCCGTTCACGTGCGTGCCGTTGGTCGAGCCGAGGTCGTACAGCACCCAGCCGTCCTGTTCGTGGCGCAGTTCGGCGTGGTGCCGGGACACCGAGGCGTCGTGCAGCCGCAGCCCCGAGCCGGGGAGCCGGCCGATCGTCAACTGCCCGGCCCCGGCCTGCGGCAGGCTCAGCCCCGGCAGCCGCTCGGTGCGCCAGGCCCGGCCCAGCCGGTCGCCGAAGGCGGAGACCCGGCCGACCGTGCGCAGCATGAAGCGCTCGACCGGTCCGCCGGTCGGCAGCCCGGCCACCGCCGCGTCCAACTCGCCGCGGCTGGTGGCGTGCAGGACGATGTCCATCCGTCCGAGGAAGGTGTCGTGCGAGAGCCTCCCGCTGCCCGCGCCGTCCCGCAGCACCCCGAGCGCCTGCTCCCGTTCGGCGTCGGAGGGCCGGACCGTGCCGGTCGGCCCGGCCGCGCCGGTGGGGAGCTCAGGAGGCGTCATGGCCGAATTGTCGGCGCGGCCGGCGCCGGCTGTCCAGATCACGCCGTGCGCGGGCTCGGGGTTCGTACGTCACGGCAGTCCAGACGCCCTTACCGGCCGGGCGGTTCCGCGCGTTCCGGCCGTGCGGCCCGGCCCGTTCCGGGGGTGCCGTCCGGCCCGTGCCGGAGTGCGGTACGGACCGTCAGGCCTTGCGGGCGGCAGCCAGGATCTTCTCCGTGGTGTGCAGGAACCGGGAGGTGACCGCGCCCCGGTAGGCCTTGCCGAACATGTCCTTGGTGACCCACTTGCCGTCCTGGAGGCGGATCACGACGTACGCCGCCCCCGGACCGGCGCCGAGCACCTCGACGTCGCCCTTCGGCGAGCGGTGGGGGAAGGTCAGCCCGGCCGGCAGCGGCTCGGAGAGGAAGGCGACGACGAGCCGGACGTCCGGCGTCACCTCGACGCCCCGGAACGGTTCGGCGGCGAGCAGGTCGGCCACCTCGTCCACCGTGCGCAGCAGCGCCGGCACCGGGTACCCGAGCGACTGGTCCAGGTGCTCCTCGATCCGCCGGGTCAGCGCCGCGCGGTCCGGCTCGTCGGTGGTGAAGAAGACGTTGCCGGTCTGGATGTAGGAGCGGACGTTCCCCAGCCCGAGCTCGGCGAAGAGCGCCCGCAGCCGCTCCATCTTCACCGTCCGGCCGCCGACGTTGATGGCCCGCAGGAAGGCGATGTACGTGGTCGTGGTGGTCACCCCGCCAGTGTGGCACCGGCCACCGACAGCGGTCCGGTGCTCCTCGTCCGCCCGGCCGCCCTGTTCGCCCCGCCCGGCCGCCCCGCTCGCCCGTCCGCGCAAGGCGGTTGTCGGTGCCGGGTGCCAGACTGGCGCCATGGCTACCTGGCAGGATTTCGAGCACGAGGCCCCCGATCTGGCGCCCCTGGTCCGGGCCCGGTTCGAGGCGAACAAGCACCACGTCCTGGCGACGCTGCGCAAGGACGGAGCGCCCCGGGTGAGCGGGACGGAGGTCGACTTCGTCGGTGCCGACCTCTGGATCGGGTCGATGTACGGTGCGGTCAAGGCGCGTGACCTCCGGCGCGACGCCCGCTTCGCCCTGCACGCGCACCCGGGGGACGAGACCATGGCCGGCGGGGACTCCAAGGTCTCCGGCCGGGCGGTGGAGATCACCGACGAGACCGAACTCGCCGCCTTCGCCGCCGATCTGCCCGAGCCGCCGCCCACCCCGTTCCACGCATTCCGGCTGGAGCTCGACCAGGTGGTGCACACCGCTCTGGAAGGCGACCACCTGCTCGTCCACAACTGGCACCCGGGCCGGCCGGTGGAGAAGATCCAGCTCCACTGACCGGCCCGAGCGGCTCGCCGGCCCTACGGCAGAACGGACTTGAGTGCCTCGGGGGTGCGGGCCACGACGGCGTGCCCGTCGTCCGCGGTGATGATCGGGCGCTGGATCAGGATCGGGTGCTCGGCCATCGCCGCGATCCAGCGCTCCCGCTCACCCGCCTCCCGGGGCCAGCCCTTCATCCCCAGGTCCTTCGCGGCCTGCTCGTCGGTGCGGGTGATGTCCCACGGCTCCAGGCCCAGGCGCTCCAGCACCTGGGTCAGCTCGGCCGCGGTCGGCGGGTCCTCCAGGTAGCGCCGCACGGTGTACTCGACCCCGGCGTCGTCCAGCTCGCCGAGCGCGGTCCGGCACTTGCTGCACCGCGGGTTGATCCAGATCTCCATGCCGGCAACCCTATCGAGCCGTCCCCGCCCGCCCCGGGACCCGCCGCGCCCGATCCGGACCGGATCCGCCCCCGCCCGGGATCCGGCGCCGCCCGGGATCCGCCCCCGCCCCGGCACGCGATCCGATCCGTCCGGGAACTCCGCCGCGCCCACCGGTGGTTGACCGAGCAGGAAGCGTGATCTCGGGAGGGGAGTGCCGGATGGACGGCGCGGCGATCATCGAACAGCTGATGACCACGGAGGTCAGGACCGATCCGTACCCGCTGTACGCCAGGGCCCGCGAGCTGGGCCCGGTGGCCCCGGCCGGCGAGGGCATGTTCGTGGTGAGCGGCTACGCGGCGGTCAACAAGGTGCTGCGCACGCCCGCCTTCGGCGTCGCGACCGCCGAGATGATGGCCGGTCTGGCCCCCGAGTACGCGGTGCACTCCTCGCTGGCCCTGTTCGGCCGCTCGATCCTCCAGCGCAACGCCCCCGACCAGCCCCGGGTCCGCTCGCTGATCGCCTCGGTGTTCACCGCCCGCCGGGTCGCCGCGCTGCGCCCGGCCGTGGAGACGGCGGTCGCCCGGCTGCTGGACGGGATGGCCGAGCAGGGCGCCGACGGATCGCCGGTGGACTTCATGGACGCCTTCGCCTTCCGGCTGCCGGTCGGGGTGATCTGCGAGCTGCTCGGTGTCCCCGAGCAGGACCGCTACCGCTTCCGCGACCTCGCCTCCGACCTGACCGTCGCGCTGGAGATCATCCAGGACCTGGACGAGCTGACCGCCGCCGACGAGGCCGCCGACGAGCTGGCCCGGTACTTCACCGAGCTGGCCGCCGAGCGCCTGGCCCGTCCGCAGGACGACCTGGTCAGCGACCTGGCCCGGATCGCCGCCGCGGACGACGAGCGGCTCTCCGCCCAGGAGCTGCTGGCCAACCTGGTGCTGCTGCTGGTGGCCGGCTTCGAGACCACCACCAACCTGCTCGGCAACGGCCTGGCCCTGCTGTTCCGCCACCCCGAGGTGGCCGCCGGGCTGCGCAGCGGAGCGGTCACCCCGGCCGGGTTCACCGACGAGGTGCTGCGCTTCGACTCCCCGGTCCAGGCCACCGGGCGGGTCGCGCTGGAGGAGGGCCTGGCCGTCGAGGGCCTGCCGATCCCGCCCGGCAGCGCGGTGACCCTGCTGATCGGCTCGGCCAACCACGACCCGGCCCGGTACGAGCGCCCCGAGGTGTTCGACCCGACCCGCACCGACAGCCAGCCGCTCAGCTTCGGCGGCGGCACACACTTCTGCCTGGGCTCCCAGCTGGCCCGGCTGGAGGCCGAGGTCGCGGTGCCCGCCCTGCTGGACCGCTTCCCCCGGCTCGCCCCCGGCGGCGTCCCCACCCGGCGCGACCGCCTGGTGCTGCGCGGCTACGAGACCCTGCCGGTGACCGTCCGCTGACGCTCCGTACCCGGGGCCGGGAACTGGCTCCTCCGGCCCAGGGGAGCAGGACGTTCGGCTGTTCGTGACCGGGCCGTCCGTGCGAGAACATGGAGGGACGAAACCGGCCAATCCAGGCTGATCGCCCGGAACGGCCGTCTGCCAGGAGGTCCCACCGTGCCCACCGCACCCCATCCGCCGCGCCCCGCGGCGCTGGAGCCCAAGGTGCCGCGGTGGGTGCCCTGGCTGCCGGTGCTCCTGCTGGTGCTGGACCTGGTCGCCGAGGCCGTCGTCCCGCACGCCGTCGCCGCCGGCTTCCTGCTGACCGCACTGCCGGTGGTGGCCGCGTTCAGCTACGGCCCGGTGCTGACCGCCGTCACCACGGCCGGCTCCCTGGCGCTCCAGCTCGCCCTGGCGCTGCGCGCGGGCCACGTGGACGAGCAGCACCACGTCTGGGTCTACATCGCCACCCTGCTCTCCGGCATCATGGGCACCGCGCTGTCCTGGCAGCGCACCCGGCAGAACCGCAACCTGCTCCAGGCCCGTACGGTCGCCGAGACCCTGCAACGCACCGTGCTGCGCCCGGTGCCCGAGCGGGCCGGCGGGCTGCGGGTGGCCGGCCTCTACCGCCCGGCCCGGGCCGACGTCCTGGTCGGCGGCGATCTGTACGAGGTGTGCGACACCCGCTTCGGCGTGCGGGTGCTGCTCGGCGACGTCCGGGGCAAGGGCCTGGGCGCGGTCCGCACCGTCGCCGACGTCCTCGGCGCGTTCCGGGCGGCCGCGCACGACACCCCAGGGCTGGTCGAACTCGCCGACCAGCTGGACCGCGCGGTGCTGCGCGACGCCGCCGACCGCGGCGACGACGAACTGTTCGTCACCGCCGTCCTGCTCCAGTACCGGCCTGGTTCGGACTGCGTGGAGATCGTCAACCGCGGCCACACCACCCCGCTGCTCCTCGGCGGCGGTGGCATAGCCCCGGTGTCCTGCGCCGACGAACTCCCGCTCGGCCTCGGCCACCTCGGCCCCGCCGACGAGCGCAGCAAGGCGATCGCCGTCGTGCTGCCCCCGGGCCACACCGTCCTGCTCTACACCGACGGCGTCAGCGAGGCCCGCGACACCACCGGCGCCTTCTACCCGCTGGCCCCCCGGCTCGCCGCCCTCGGCACCACCGCCCCCGACCGGGTGGTCTCCTTCCTGGCCCAGGACGTCCACCGGTACGCCGGCCTGCTCGCCGACGACCTCGCCGTCCTCGCCCTCACACCGGACGTCCCGTAGCCCCGCCCCACTCCCACAGGTTCGCGAACAGCTCCGCCTGCTCCCGGGCGTCGTCGAGCGAATGGTGCGTGTGCGGCAGGTCCGGCAGCAGCTCCGGCGGCATCGACCGCTTCCCGATCCCGGCGAACGGCACCCCGGCCCGCGCCGCGTACAGCGTCTTCAGGTCCAGGCAGCCGGAGTGTCCGAACGGGCTGGAGCCGGTGAACCGCACCAGGTACCAGTAGAGGAACTGCCAGTCGTACACGGCGGGGTAGCCCACCATCACCGGCCGGTACCGCTGCCCGCCCGGCCCGCTCCGCGCCCGCTCCACCCAGCGGCCGAACTC
Organism: Kitasatospora sp. NPDC093102; assembly: GCF_040683915.1. Classification (NCBI taxonomy): domain Bacteria; kingdom Bacillati; phylum Actinomycetota; class Actinomycetes; order Kitasatosporales; family Streptomycetaceae; genus Kitasatospora; species Kitasatospora sp. NPDC093102. The sequence continues at coordinate 256,880 of NZ_JBFBFA010000002.1, forward strand.
CCGCATCGCCGCCTCGGGATCGGTCCCGCCGGCCTCCAGCGCCGCCCGGTCCAGCCCCGACACCGCCAGCGCCTCCGGGTCGTACTGCGCGCTGATCGGCCGCAACTCCCGGTAGAACGCCGCCGCACCCGCGCCCGCCCGCCGGAACCCCTCCCCGTCGTGCCACCCGGCCACCACCGCCCCGAAGCTCACCATCGAGTACGGCCCCGGGATCGGGCCGTCCGCCTCCACGTCCACCGACACGTACACCGTCGGCGTGACCTTCACCTTGTGTGCCATGCACCCATCCAACCCGGCCCGGCAACCGCTTTTCCCCGGGTCAGCCGCCACTCGGACGGCCCCGTCGGAATGCCGTCGGATGCGGGAGTGCGCAGGCTGCTGGCAACGGCACCGGGCCCGGCCGGGCCCCGAGGGCGTGGTGCGGGAGGACGAGATCGACGGAACACGGACATCGGGCACCGACGGGGGAGCCGGAGCGCGGCTGCTCGCGCGCTGCGCCCTGTCGGCGGCGGCGGGGGCCGTGGGGGTGCTGCTGTTCGCGCTGGGGGAGGGCGGGCTGCTGGTGCTCGCGGCGGGGCTGTTCGGACTGGTCGTGTCGGCCGTCGGCGTCTGGTGGTTCCTGGCCCACCGGGGCGCGGTCCGGGTGTTCGGGCTGCTCGTCGCGATCGCGGCGCCGGCCGCGGTGCTGGTGCTCTTCGCCCACCACAGGCTGTGGCTGACGGCCCTGGTCCTCGTCCTGGTCTGGGGCGCCGCGTTGGCGCTCGCCCGCGCTGCGCTGCGCCGGGCCCGCCCGGAGCCGCCGATGCGGGCGACTGCCGTGCCCCGGCGACGGCCGCCGGTCCTGACCCCCGCCCGGCCCGGCGGCCCCGCCCTCGGCCGCCGGAGCCGTGCTCACCGACCTGCGGGCGATCGACCGGGCCGTCTACGCGGCCGTCGCCGCCACCCCCACCCCGGCGCTGGACTCCGCGCTGCGCCGGCTGTCCCGGGCCGCCGACCGCTCGAAGATCTCGCTGTCCGTCGCCGCGCTCCTCGCCCTGCGGCCCGGCCGCCCCCGGCGGGCGGCGGTGGCCGGGGTCGGCGCGGTGGCGCTGGCCTCGGTGGCGGCGAACCTGGTCGGCAAGCAGCTGGTCCACCGGCCCCGGCCCGACCGGGTGGAGGCCAGGGTGGTCGTGGGCCGGCAGGTGCCGATGCCGGAATCGGCCTCCTTCCCGTCCGGGCACACGGCCTCGGCGACGGCCTTCGCCACCGCGGTCGGCGTGCTGCTGCCGCCGCTGGCGGTGCCGCTCGGCGCGCTGGCGGTGGCGGTCGGCTACTCCCGGGTCCACACCGGGGTGCACTACCCGGGCGACATCGCGGCCGGCGCGCTGCTCGGCTTCGCGGCCGCGGTGGCCTCCCTGGCCGTCGTCCGGACCGTGCCGCAGAGCCTCCTGGCGTGAGCGGGCCGCGCACCGGCCCGGCCGAGACCGCCCGGAACCCCGCGCGCGGCCGCTCCCCGCAACCCGGCAGGGACCGGCACCGCCCGGCACCGGCCCCTGCCGTTCCCGCAGGTCAGCGGGGGTTTCTAGAGGTCGTAGTACAGCTCGAACTCGTGCGGGTGGGGGCGGAGGGCGATCGGGGCGATCTCGTTGGTGCGCTTGTAGTCGATCCAGGTCTCGATGAGGTCCGAGGTGAAGACGTTGCCGGCGAGGAGGTACTCGTGGTCGGCTTCCAGGGCCTCCAGGACGGCGGGGAGGGAGGAGGGCACCTGGGGGACGTTGGCGTGTTCCTCGGGGGCCAGCTCGTAGAGGTCCTTGTCGACCGGCTCCAGCGGCTCGATCTTGTTGCGGATGCCGTCGAGGCCGGCCATCAGCATGGCGGAGAAGGCCAGGTAGGGGTTGGAGGCCGGGTCGGGGGCGCGGAACTCGATGCGCTTGGCCTTGGCGTTGGAGCCGGTGATCGGGATGCGGATCGCGGCGGAGCGGTTGCGCTGCGAGTAGACCAGGTTGACCGGCGCCTCGAAGCCCGGCACCAGGCGGTGGTAGGAGTTCACCGAGGGGTTGGTGAAGGCCAGCAGCGAGGGGGCGTGCCGCAGCAGGCCGCCGATGTAGTAGCGGGCGGTGTCGGAGAGCCCGGCGTAGCCCTGCTCGTCGTAGAAGAGCGGCGTGCCCTCGCTCCACAGGGACTGGTGGACGTGCATGCCCGAGCCGTTGTCGCCGAAGATCGGCTTGGGCATGAAGGTGGCGGTCTTGCCGTTGCGCCAGGCGACGTTCTTGATGATGTACTTGAACAGCATCAGGTCGTCGGCGGCGTGCAGCAGGGTGTTGAACCTGTAGTTGATCTCGGCCTGGCCGGCGGTGCCGACCTCGTGGTGCTGGCGCTCGACCTCCAGCCCGGCCTTGGCGAGCTCCAGCGACATCTCGGCGCGCAGGTCGGCGAAGTGGTCGACCGGCGGGACGGGGAAGTACCCGCCCTTGTACTTGACCTTGTAGCCGCGCACGTCGCCCTCGGCGGCGCCGGTGTTCCAGGCGCCGGCCTCCGAGTCGATGTGGTAGAAGGACGCGTTGGCGCTGGTCTCGAAGCGGACCGAGTCGAAGACGTAGAACTCGGCCTCGGGCCCGAAGAACGCGGTGTCGGCGATGCCGGAGGAGGCGAGGTAGGCCTCGGCCTTCCTGGCGACGTTGCGCGGGTCGCGGCTGTACGCCTCGCCGGTGACCGGGTCCTGGATGAAGAAGTTGATGTTGAGGTGCTTCTCGGCCCGGAACGGGTCGAGGCGGGCCGTGGCGAGGTCCGGCACGAGGGCCATGTCGGACTCGTGGATGGCCTGGAAGCCGCGGATCGACGAGCCGTCGAACATCAGGATCTCGGACGGATCGAAGGTCGCCGCAGGTACGGAGAAGTGCTGCAAGACGCCCGGCAGGTCGCAGAAACGGACGTCGACGAACTTCACGTCGTTGTCCTGGATGAACTGCTTCACTTCGGCGGCGTTGTTGAACATCCATCCTCCTCGGCGTGCGAATTGGGCTCACCATAGGAATGGGTCGTTTCCAGTCGGTGACCCGCTCGTTTCCTAGATGTTAACCACGACCGCCGGACGGGTGGCAAAGACGTACGGGGCGGTACAAATCGCCCCGCCGGGCTGGGCACTCTTCCGCAAGTGGTCTGGACCACTTGGAAAGCCCCCGGAACGGCGATTCACCCGGTCGGGGGTGGCGCCCCGGCCGGAGGGGAGCCGGTGGCAGCGCACGCCGTCGGCCCGGTTAGTGTGGATTCGTGGACACCAGAGAAGCGTTGGGATCGTGGATCGACGGCCCCCGGGCGGCCGCCGAGAAGATGGGCGCCGACTTCGGCCATCGCGGCGAGCGCCTCGGGCTGCCCAAGGAGGGCCCCGGCTCGATCGCCGGCCCCGGCCGCCGGATCGGCGCCCTGTTCGTGGACGGCTGGCTCGTCGCCCTGATCTCGTACGGGCTGATCGCCCGCGGCGACCAGGCCGAGGCCAACCTGTGGAGCAGCCCGCTGTACTTCGTCGTCGCGGCCCTGCTGCTGTCCACCACCGGTACGACGGTCGGCAAGCGGCTGTTCGGCCTCCGGGTGGTCCGCCTGGACGGCCGCCGCGCGACCATCCCGCAGGTCCTGCTGCGCACCCTGCTGCTCTGCCTGGTGGTGCCGCCGCTGGTCTGGGACCGCGACACCCGCGGCCTGCACGACAAGGCGGTCGGTACCGTCGAGGTCCGGATCTAGCGCCGGTCCCGAGACGCCGAACGGCCCCGCCGCGGAAGCTCCGCGGCGGGGCCGTTCTCGTGTCGTCAGGGGAGGGGGGTCAGCGGACCTGGCCGCCCTTGGGCATCCGGGCGCCCTTCGGCATCGGGCCCTTGGGGATCGGCGCCTTGGAGAGCAGGTCGCCCAGCGCGCGCAGGCGGTCGTTGGTCTCGGTGACCTGGGCGGCGGTGATGGCGCGGGGCAGGCGCATCAGGTGGATCTGGAGCTTCTTCAGCGGGATCTCGCCCTCGCCGTTGCCCACCACGATGTCGTGCACCGGCACGTCGCCGACCACGCGGGCCATCTTCTTCTTCTCGGAGGCCAGCAGCTGGCGAACCCGGTTCGGGTTGCCCTCGCCGATCAGCGCGATGCCGGCCCGGCCCACGGCGCGGTAGACCGCGTCCTGGTTACGGGTGACCGCGACCGGGGTGGTGTTGGAGCTCCAGCCGCGCCGGATGTTGTTCAGCACCGCCGCGACGGCGCCCGGCTGCCCCTCCATCTGCCCGAACGCGGCGCGCTCGGCCCGGCGCCCGAAGACGATCGCCATGGCCAGCACGGCCACGATGAAGCCCAGGATGCCCAGGTAGACAGGGTGCTCGATCGCGAAGCCGATGGCGAGGAACACGCCGAAGGTCAGCAGGCCGACGCCGGCGATGATCAGGCCGATCTTGGTGTCGACCTTCTTGGTCATGGTGTACGCCAGACGGATCTGCTTCAGCCGTCCGGGGTTCTCGGATGTTTCCCTCGCCATAACGCTCATGGTACGTGGCACGGGTGCGGGATATCCAAGCCCGGGTACCCGTTCGCCCCAACCGTGACCCGTGCGCCCGCACGCCGTCGCGCACAGCGACGCCGGGGCCGTGCGGCCGTCGCGCAGAGCGACGCCGACGCCCCATCCCCGTCGTGCGGAGCGACGCCGACGCCTCAGCGCCGTACCGGTCGGCTCACCGGCCCCGCGGTCCCCGCCGCTCCCGCCGCCGCGTCGTCGTGCTGGCGGTCCGCCGCGTACCGGCGGTTCTCGCACACCGCCGCCCACGCGTTGCGACGGGCGTGCTGCTGGCCGGGGGCCAGCAGCACGCTCTCGGCGAACCGCAGGGCCACCCCCATCGACCGGATCCGCATCCGCATGCCGAACAGCTCCTCTCCTGGCTGAGATGGCTGAGAAGAATCGAACGCTCACCAGGCGTCCAGAGTCCCCACTCCGTGTTACCAGCCCGTGACCAGGCAGTCAAAGCGTGGTGAAGCCAAAAGGGCGGAGCCGAAGCTCCGCCCTTCCCATGGCTTGAACCGATCGGGGGACCGTCAGACCGCAGCCTGCTCGCGCCGCTCCAGCGCCTGCCGGTACAGCCGGCCGGCCCGGTACGAGGACCGCACCAGCGGGCCCGACATGACGCCCGCGAAGCCCAGCTCCTCGGCCTCCTCCTGGAGCTCGACGAACTCCTGCGGCTTCACCCAGCGCTCCACCGGGTGGTGGCGCAGCGAGGGGCGCAGGTACTGGGTGATGGTGATCAGCTCGCAGCCGGCGCCGACCAGGTCGGCCAGCGCCTGGCTGACCTCCTCGCGGGTCTCGCCCATGCCCAGGATCAGGTTGGACTTGGTCACCAGCCCGGCCGCGCGGGCCTGGGTGATGACGTCCAGCGAGCGCTCGTAGCGGAACGCCGGGCGGATCCGCTTGAAGATCCGCGGCACCGTCTCGACGTTGTGCGCGAGCACCTCGGGGCGGGAGGAGAAGACCTCGGCCAGCTGCTCGGGCACCGCGTTGAAGTCGGGGATGAGCAGCTCGACGCCGGTGCGGCCGGCCTCGCGGCCGGCGGTCATCGCGTGTACCTGGCGCACGGTCTCGGCGTACAGCCAGGCGCCGCCGTCCTCCAGATCGTCGCGGGCGACGCCGGTGATGGTGGCGTAGTTGAGGTCCATGGTGACGATGGACTCGGCGACCCGGCGCGGCTCGTCGCGGTCGAACTCGGCGGGCTTGCCGGTGTCGATCTGGCAGAAGTCGCAGCGGCGGGTGCACTGGTCACCGCCGATGAGGAAGGTCGCCTCGCGGTCCTCCCAGCACTCGAAGATGTTGGGGCAGCCGGCCTCCTGGCAGACCGTGTGCAGCCCCTCCTTCTTCACCAGCGACTGGAGGGCGTTGTACTCCGGGCCCATCTTCGCGCGGGTCTTGATCCACTCGGGCTTCCGCTCGATGGGGGTCTCGCTGTTGCGGACCTCCAGGCGGAGAAGCTTCCTGCCGTCGGGCGCGACAGCGGACACGTGCGACTCCTAGAACTAGACGGGGTACCCCCAGGGTACGCCCGTGGTTGTACGGCCTTCGCCGGGGCTGCCGCCCCGCAATCGCAGGGCAACACGGCTACCGGTCAGTAGATTCCCAGCGGCCGCCGGGACTTCCGGCGGCCGTCAAAGGGTAGGGGTTCGGCGATGTTCAGCGGCTCGGCGCCGGCTCCGGCAGTTCGGCCAGGACCTCCGCCAGGTGCCGCTCGACCACCGGCGCCGCCTCGGCGACCGGCAGTCCACGCTTCAGCTCGCCGGTGAGCGAGGCGACGCCCGCGTCCCGGATGCCGCACGGGACGATCTTGTCGAACCAGGTCATGTCCGGGTCGCAGTTGAGCGCGAAGCCGTGCATGGTCACCCCGCGGGCGACCCGCACGCCGATCGCGGCGAGCTTGCGGTCGTCCCCGCGCTGACCGGCGTTGGAGGGCGCGTACTCGGGGCCGGCCAGCCGCGGGTCGATGCCCAGGGGCAGGCCCATCCGCAGGGTCAGCTTGCCGATGTCCACCACCTGCGCCGGGTCCACCACGGCGTCCGGGATGGACTCGCCCAGCACCCAGACCCCGCTGCGGCCCTCGACCCGGGTGGACCCGATGCCGAACTCGTCGGCGGTGCGGATCAGCGCCTCCTCCAGCCGGCGGACGTAGGCGATGACGTCGATCGGGTCGGGCAGCTTGACGATCGGGTAGCCGACCAGCTGGCCGGGGCCGTGCCAGGTGATCTCGCCGCCCCGGTTGACCTCGACCACCGGGGTGCCGTCCAGCGGGAGGTCGGCGGGGTTGGTGCGCTTGCCCATGGTGTACACGGACTGGTGCTCCAGGAGCAGGACGGTGTCGGGGATCTCGTCCGCGACCCGCAGCGCGTGCAGCCGCTGCTGCTCCTCCCAGGCCTCCTGGTAGGGCACGGTCCGCTCACCTATGCCCATGCGAACAAAACGCACGTTCTCGCTCACCGTCTTGCACTCCTTGCCGGGCGTTCGAGACCAACCTCGCCACTGTACGCCCAGCCTGTCCGAACCCCTTCAGCCCGCCCGTGAGCAGCCGCCCGTGAGCAGCCGTCGCCGCCCCGCTCGGCTCCCCGCGGACCGCTGCCCCGCTCAGCTCCGCGCGAGCAGCTGCAACCGCAGCGCGAGCTGGAGCTCCAGCGACCGCTCCGGCTGGTTCCAGTCCCGTCCGAGCAGCGCCTCGACCCGGTCCAGCCGCTGGACCACGGTGTTCACGTGGACGTGCAGCTCGTCCTTGGCCCGGGTCAGGCTGCCGCCGCAGTCGAAGTAGGCGCGCAGGGTGCGGACCAGCTCGGTGCCGCGCCGGGCGTCGTACGCCAGCAGCGGGCCGAGCGTCGCGCCGACGAAGCCGTCCACGTCGTGGCCGTCGCCGAGCAGCACGCCGAGGAAGCCGAGCGCGCGGGCGGAGGCGCCCTCCCCGGTGCGGCCGAGCACCCGCAGCGCCCGGACGCAGCGCAGGCCCTCGCCGTAGGAGGCGGCCAGCGCGGACGGCCCGGCGGCCGGGCGGCCCGCGCCGACGGTGACCGGGAACCCGGCCAGCCGGGCCAGCCGCTCGGCGGCCTGCCGGGCGGTCCCCTCGGGGTCGTCGGTGCTGCCGGTCTCGACGGGTACCAGCAGCACCACTGCCTCGGCGTGCTCGGCGCTGACGCCCCGCGAGCCGAACAGGTAGCGCCGGGCCGCGCCGGCCAGCCGGCCCCGGTCGTCTCCCTTCCCGTCGGCCGGTTCCGCGACCAGCACCAGGTGCGGCCGGGCGAGGTCGACGCCGAGCCGGCGGCCGCGCGCGGTGAGCCCGGCCGGGTCGCGCTCGGGGGCGGTCAGCAGGTCGGTGAGCAGTTCGCCGCGGACCCGGTTCTCGGTCTCGGCGACCGAGCGGCGCAGCAGCAGGAGCAGCGCGGTGACCACACTGGCCCGCTCGAACAGCCGCCGGTCGGGGTCGTCGAGGTCGGGCCGGCCGCGCAGCACCATGGTGCCGAGCGCGTCGTGCCCGGCCAGCACCGCGCAGACCCACTGCTCGCCGTGCCGTACGGACCGGCCCTCGGCGCGGGAGGCGGCGACCGCCTCGGCCAGTTCGGCGGCGGGTGTGGAGCGTCCGGCCAGCGGCTCGCCCTCGGCGTCCAGGACCGCTATCTCCCCGCCCAGCAGGGCGGCGACGGCGGCGGCGACGTCCGGGACCTCGGCGCCGCGCAGCACCAGGTCGGTGAGCCGGTCGTGCGCCTGCTCGGCGCGCTGGACGGCGGCGGAGTGGGCCCGGACCAGCTCGTTGGCGGCGTTCAGCTCGGCGAGCGCGGCCCGGGTGTCGGCCAGGGACTTGGCGGTGTCCAGGGCGATCGCGGCGTGCGCGGCCAGCGAGCAGAGCAGCGCGACCTCGTCGGGGGAGAAGGCGCGCGGCGTGCGGTCGGCGGCGAACAGCACGCCGATGACCTGCCCGCCGAGCAGCAGAGGTACCCCGATGATCGCCACCAGGCCCTCGTCCAGCACGCCCGCGTCGATCGTGCCGGTGTGGTGGAAGCGCTCGTCGGTGCGGTAGTCGGGGGTGGCGTAGGGGCGGGCGGCCTGCGCGACCAGTCCGCCCAGGCCGTCACCGAGGCTCAGCCGCAGGGTCTGGAACAGGACGGAGACCGAGCCGTCGGTGACGCGCATGTAGGTGTCGCCGGCGGCCTCGTCCGGCAGGGTCAGGTAGGCGGTGTCGGTGCCGAGCAGCATCCGGGCCCGGCGGACGATCGCCTGGAGCACGGTGTCCAGGTCCCGGGAGGCGGCGAGGTCCCCGGCGGTGTCGAACAGTGCGGTCAACTCCGCTTCGCGGCGCCGGTGCTGACGCAGGGTGCGATGGACTCGCAGCGCCTGCCAGGTGGCGTCGTCGATCTCGGCGAGGACGGCGGCCGACGCCCCGCGGCGGCGGGCGTCGGCCAGCACGTCGGCGAAGTCCTCGGTGGCGGCGCCGGAGGCGAGCAGGTCGAGCAGCCGCCGCAGCGCGGGCGCGGCGCTTTCGTGAGGGTGGTTCATGGTGCGTGCTGCCAATCGGCGTCGGTTCCGTGGGTTCCGAGAAAGCGCGATCGTATCGGCTGGGCCCTCAGGCGACGGCGGGCTTTCCGGCCGCCGCGGCGTCCGCCTCCTGCCCGTCCCCTTCCGCGACCTCCGCGAGGTCCTGGCCCCTGGTCTCCCGGCCGCAGAGCACCGCCAGCACGGTGATCGCCGCCGCGATGGCGACGTACACCGCGATGGGGGTGGCGCTGCCGTAGTCCTTGAGCAGCGCGGTGGCGATCAGCGGCGCCGGGGCACCGGCCGCCACCGAGGAGAACTGGGCCCCGATCGAGGCGCCCGAGTACCGCATCCGGGTCGCGAACAGCTCGGAGAAGAAGGCGGCTTGGGGCGCGTACATGGCGCTGTGGAAGACCAGGCCGACGGTCACGGCGGTGACCAGCGAGCCGAAGGACCTGGTGTCGACCAGGCCGAAGAAGACGAAGGCCCAGGCGCCCACCCCGACCGCGCCCACCAGGTACACCGGCTTGCGCCCGACCCGGTCGGACAGTGCGCCGAACAGCGGGATCAGCGCGAACTGGATCGCGGAGGCGATCAGGACGGCGTTCAGCGCGGTCTGCTTGGAGAAGTGGGCGTGGGTGACGGCGTAGGTCAGGACGAAGGTGGTCATGACGTAGTACGAGATGTTCTCCGCCATCCGCGCGCCCATGGCCACCAGCACCTCCCGCCAGTGGTTCCGCAACACCTCCACCAGCGGCGGCCGTTCGGCCGTCCGCCGCTCCTTCTGCCGCTGCTGCTGCGCCGCCAGCGCCTGCTTGAACAGCGGCGACTCGTCCACCGCGAGCCGGATCCACATCCCGACCACGACCAGCACCGCCGACAGCAGGAACGGCACCCGCCAGCCCCACGCCAGGAACGCCTCGTCCGACTGCACCGCCGTCATCAGCGACAGCACCCCGGCCGCGAGCAGGTTCCCGGCCGGCGCCCCGCCCTGCGGCCAGGACGCCCAGAACCCCCGCCGCCGCCGGTCGCCGTGCTCCGACACCAGGAGCACGGCGCCGCCCCACTCACCGCCCAGCGCGAAGCCCTGCACCAGCCGCAGCACCGTCAGCAGGACCGGTGCCGCGACCCCGATCGAGTCGTACGTCGGCAGCAGCCCGATCGCCGTGGTCGACCCGCCCATCAGCAGCAGGCTCACCACCAGCAGCCTCTTGCGTCCGACCCGGTCCCCGAAGTGGCCGAACACCAGCGCCCCGAGCGGCCGCGCCGCGAACCCGATCGCGTAGGTGAGGAAGGACAGCAGCGTCCCGGTCAGCGGATCGCTGTGCGGGAAGAACAGCTTCCCGAACACCAGCGCCGCCGCCGTTCCGTACAGGAAGTAGTCGTACCACTCGATCGTCGTGCCGATCAGGCTCGCGGCCACCACTCTCGGGAGTGAGCTGGTCGCCGCCGAACCACGTGCAGGGGCGTTCATGGTCACCACTTCCAGAACCAGGGGGAGACGATGTCGCCACAAGGTAGGAAGCACCCGACCCCGGGACTATGTGGGTGGCCCATGCAGTCCCGGGGTCGAATGTGTCCGCCCGCCCTATGAGAGGGGCGGCTGGATCGCGGAGCGCTCTCCGCTCAGTGCGCCGTCCAGCCGCCGTCGACGGGAAGGCTGGCGCCGGTGATGTAGGAGGCGGCGGGGGAGCAGAGCCACAGGGCGAGCTGGGCGACCTCGTCGGGTTCGATGAGGCGCTTCACCGCGGTGCGGTCGAGCATGATCCGCTCGACCACCTCGTCCTCGGGTATGCCGTGGGCGAGCGCCTGGCCGGCGATCTGCTTCTCCACCAGCGGAGTCCGGACGTAGCCCGGGTTGATGCAGTTGCTGGTGACGCCGTGCGGCGCGCCCTCCAGGGCGACGGTCTTGCTCAGGCCCTCCAGCGCGTGCTTCGCGGTGACGTACGCGGACTTGAAGGCGCTGGCGCGCAGGCCGTGGACGGAGGAGATGTTGACGACCCGCCCCCACTCCTGCGCGTACATGTGCGGCAGGGTGCGGCGCAGGATGCGGAACGGGGCCTCGACCATGACGCGCTGGATGAGCGTGAAGCGGTCCGGCGGGAACTCGTGCACGGGCGCGACGTGCTGGAGGCCGGCGTTGTTGACGACGATGTCGGCGTCGTCCGGCAGGGCGTCCACGGCCCCGGGGTCGCCGAGGTCGGCGACGATCGCGCGGCCGCCGATCCGTTCGGCGAGCTCCTCGGCCGGGCCGGCCGCGAGGTCGACGACGTAGACCCGGGCGCCGGCCCCGGCGAAGGCCTCGGCGCAGGCCCGGCCGATGCCCGAGGCGGCCCCGGTGACCATGGCCGTGCGGCCGGCGAGCGGGCGGGCAGTAGAGGTGTCCATGGCCGAGAACGGTAGGAATCCGACGGCCCCACTCCCATGTGGCGGGCCGCCACAGCATCCAGCCGGGCTGTGGTGCTGTCCGCCATGACGCCGGAGCGAGGTCCGAACGGCGGATCGACCCTCGGAGGGGCCCTCGGAGGGACCCCCGGAACGGCCGACGGTTCGGCCCCGGAGGACCAAACCCAACCCGAGTCCGCTTCCCCACAATGGGCGCGGTTGCTTCACCCGTTCGGTGGATTGCTCGGTCAGATCCACCCATAGCGCCCGAATGCTCGCTACATTCACGCCGATTCCCGACAGGGGGCGCCGCCCCAGGCTGCCGAAGTGCTGGTGAAGCCCGGTGCGACGTCCGAGAGGTGTTGACAGACATGCCCCAACGGCCCGCAACCGACAGCCCGGCGTACGGACCGCTCGACCCGCTCGGCCAGCACCGAGGTCCGGTCGGCCGGACCCTTCCGGACGCCCCCGACGCCCCGACCGCCGAGACGCTGACCGCCGACGCCCCGGACGCCGACGACCTTCGGCTGCCGGTGCAGGCCACACCCGACCGGCACGAGAACCCCGTCGCGCCGGCGCCCGCCCCGGCCCGCAGCGGGCACTCCGGCCCGGCCCCGCAGAACGGCCAGCTCGCGGCGCTGATCGAGGAGGCCGGCTTCTCGCACGCGGGCCTCGCCCGCCGGGTCGACCAGCTCGGCCTGGAGCACGGCCTCGACCTGCGCTACGACAAGACCTCGGTCACCCGCTGGCTGCGCGGCCAGCAGCCGCGCGGGGCCACCCCGGCGCTGATCGCCGAGGTCTTCACCCGCCGGCTCGGCCGCCGTCTCACCGCCCAGGACCTCGGCCTGGACGCCTGCGCCCCGGTCTACGCAGGCCTGGAGTTCGCCGAGACGCCGCAGGAGGCGGTGGACATCGTGGCGAGCATGTGGCGTAAGGACAACGGCCCGCAGTCCGAGCTGCGGCGGATCGCCTTCACCCCGGCCGGCCTGGTCGTCCCCAGCCGGGACTGGCTGATCGGCCGCACCGACGAGCGGGTCGCCCGGGACGGTTCCACCCTGGCCCGGCCGGACGCCGCCACCGGCCCGCCGTCCGGCAGCGCCACCTCCGCGGCCATCACCGGTGCCCCGGCGCCGGGCGCGCCGGGCGCGTCCCCCGGGAGCCCGGTGCGCGGGCCGGCCGCCGGCGCTCCCACCGCCCGCAGCACCGCCGGGACCACCGGCACCGCCCCCACCATCGGCCGGGTGCCGATCCAGAGCCGCCGGCCGCCGGTCGCCGTCGAGCCGCCGTACACCGACCCGGCCCGCGAGTCCCGCCCCACCCTGCGGGTCGGCCGCGGCGACATCGCCGCCATCCGCGCCGTCGGCGACCTCTTCCGCGCGCTGGACCACGCCTACGGCGGCGGCCACGCCCGCCAGGCGCTGGTCCGCTACCTGGAGAGCGAGGCCGAGCCGATGCTGCGCGGCCGCTACGGCGAGCAGATCGGCCGGGCCCTGTTCGGCGCGGTCGCCGACCTCACCAGGCTGGCCGGCTGGACGTCCTTCGACATCGCCGCACACGGCCTCGCCCAGCGCTACTTCGTCCAGGCGCTGCGCCTGTCCCAGGCCGCCGGAGACCGGGCGCTCGGCGGCTACGTGCTGGTGACGATGAGCCAGCAGGCCGTCCACCTGGGCCACGGCCGGGAGGCGGTCCAGCTCGCCCGGGTCGCCCAGCAGGGCGTGGGCACCGCCGTGCCGCCGGTCGTCCAGTCACTGATGCACGCCGCCGAGGCGCGCGGGCACGGCCTGCTGGGCGACGTGCGGTCCTGCACCACCGCCCTGGTGCGTGCCGAGCGCTCCCTGGCGGCGGCCCGGACGGGCGATGAACTGCCCTCCTGGGCGCGGTACTTCGACGAGGCTCAGCTCTCCGACGAGTTCGCCCACTGCTACCGCGACCTCCAGCAGTGGCGGACCGCGGCGCAGCACGCCGAAAAGTCGCTGCGGCTGCGCTCGCCCGCCTACGCCCGCAGCCGGATCTTCTGCCGCCTGGTGCTGGCCACCGCCCGGCTCGGCATGGGGGACCTCGACGAGGCCTGCACCATGGCCACCGACGCGCTGCGGGCGGCGGGGGAGATGCGCTCGGCCCGCTCGCTGGAGTACGTCCGGGACTTCCACCGCCGCCTCACCCCCTACCGCGGCAGCCCGGTGGCCCGCGCCTTCGAGGAGACGGCCCGGCAGGCGGGAGTGATCTGACCCGGCGGGTGCGTGGGGAGCGGGCCCGCGGGCCCGGCGTGCGGAGGTCCGGGCCCACCGGCTCCCGGCGGCCCGGACCTCCGGCTGCTCCGCGTCGGCCGTCACCGGCGGCCGCACGCTGCCGCGCACCGGCTCGCCGGCGCGCCCGCGCCGAGCCCCACGGACACCGGGACCGGCCACGCGGCGCCCGCCCGTTGCGGCGGGCCGCCGCGCGGCTTGCCGGAGCCGATCTCGCCGCCGGCCGGGAACAGGGCCCGATGGCCGGTCGGGACAGGTGCCCCGGCACCCTGGCACGCCGTCGGTCTGTCACCCCGGCAGACCGCTGGTGTGTCCGGGTGCCTCGAAGGGCCGGGCGGCGGGCCCGGGTCGTCAGGCCGCCGCCTCGGCCTCCCGGGCGTCGGCAGGGAGGCCGAGGTCGCGCAGCACCGCCTGCGCCGCCCGCCGCCCGGAGACCAGCGCGCCCTGCACGGTGCTGGTGTCCCGGTGGTCTCCGGCGACGTACAGCCCGGCCAGCAGCCGCACCGGGCGGCGGGGGTTGTGCGGCGGCGGCATCGCGGGCAGCGCGTCCGGGACGTGCCGCACGCCGAGGAACTGCCAGCCCGACGTCGAGTGGTCGTACAGCTCGGCCAGCCGGGCCCGTACGGCCGGCTCCAGCCCGGCCGGGCCGCCCACGTCGAAGGCGCGGCGCCCGAGCACGGTGGTGGCGATCAGCGCCTGGCCGGCCGGGGCGTAGGACGGGTGCAGCTCGCTGAGCACCAGCGAGTGCGAGACCAGTGGCGGGTGCCCGTTCGGCCGGTCGCCGTCGAGCAGCAGGACGGCCTCGGCCAGCGGGGCGGCGTCGGCCGCGTGGTAGAAGGTCGTGACGGGGTGGAAGTCCGGCAGCCGCAGCCCGGGCAGCAGTTCGGCGGCGGAGCGGGCGTCGGTCGCGACGACGACGGCCTGGGCACCGATCCGCCCGTGTGCGAGGGTCTCCACGCCGTCCGCGGCGATCGAGGTGACCTGCACCCGGGTGCGGACGGTGTCGGCGGGCAGAGCGGCGGCCAGCTGGGCCGGTACCGCCGCGATCCCGCCGGCGGGCAGACAGGGCCGCCCGCGCGCGTACGAGCGCAGCACCAGGTCGGCGACCCGGCTGCTGGTGCCGAGTGCCGGATCGGAGAGCAGCGCGCTGAGCAGTGGGCGAAGGAAGCCGTCCACGGTGCGCTGGGCGAGGCCGTGCCCGGCCAGCGCGCGGGCGGTGGTGGTCTCCGGTCGGGTCTGGAGCCGGCCGACCTGGGTGGTGGCGAGCCGGCCGAGCCAGCCGGCCAGCCGGGCCTTGTCCAGCGGGCTGCCGAGCGGGGCACGGGTGGCGGCCTGCCGGGCGACGGCCAGTTGGGGGTCCCCGGCGCGGTAGCGGCGGCCGGCACTGTGCACCAGTACGCCGGGCGCGAGCGGGCGCAGGTCGAGGCGGTCGAGGTCGAGCGCGCGGCGCAGCTCGGGGAAGGCGGTGTTCAGCAGGTGGCTGCCGTCGTCGAGCCGGAATCCGTCCTGCTCGCGGGTGGCCATCCGGCCGCCGATCCGGTCGGTGGTCTCCAGGACCTGAACGGCGAGGCCGTGGCCGGTGAGCGCGCGGGCGGCGGCCAGGCCCGCGAGTCCGGCGCCGACCACGACGACGTCCGGGTCGGACGGCCGGCGGGCGCGGCGGGTGAAGTCGTACGTGGGCACTGGCGTGCTCCCTCCCTGGTCCCGGGGCTCCGGCCGACGCAGGCAGCGGGGTGCCGGGACACGGTCCGTGGAGGGTGATGCCCAGTCAGTGCGAGCATCAGACAAGCCCATCGGGCCGGATCCAGGGGTCGGGGAGGGTTGTGCGGCGCCAGGCGGGGGCGCGGTCACGGACAGTGCGTTGTGGCGGCCGGGTTCGGGGGTCGGCGGGCGCGTACGGTCACCGGGGGCGTGCGACGCGCCCGCCATGTGCTCCCGTGCGCCCCCTCCTCGGGCCCCCTCGGACCCCGCCCGGCATATGCCCCTGGCCAGGGCGGATGCCGTAGTCGGAGTACGTACGGGCTCCGCGCGACTTGCGCGCACACCCACCCGCCCGGCGCGCGCGGGTGCCTCGTGCGCCCCGCCGCCCAGCACCCGCCCCGGCCGGCGCACCCGTACCGCCGCCCAGCACCCGCCCCGGCCGGCGCACCCGTCACATGGCCGCGAGCACCGCCGAGTACACGTCCGGGTGGGTGAAGCGGAAGCCCGCGTCCAGCAGCCGCCGCGGCACCACCCGGTGGCTGCCGACCACCTCGATCGCCAGCTCGCCCAGCACCGCCTTGAGCACCGCCTCCGGCACCGGGAACGGCGTCGGCCGCCTCAGCGCCCGGCCGAGCGCGGTGGTCAGCTCGGCGTTGGTCACCGGGTTCGGCGCGGTGAGGTTGAAGGCGCCGGAGAGGTCGTCGTGGTCGATCAGGAACCGCAGCGCGGCCACCTCGTCGTGCAGCGAGATGAAGCTCCAGTACTGCCGCCCGCTGCCGAGCCGCCCGCCCAGGCCCAGCCTGAACAGCGGGAACAGCCGTGCGCCCGCCCCGCCGGCCGCGGACAGCACCAGCCCGGTGCGGGGATGGACGACCCGGATCCCGGCCCGCTCGGCCGGCCGGGCGGCGTCCTCCCACTCCCGGCAGACCTCGGCCAGGAAGTCGTCGCCGGCCGGGGAGTCCTCGTCGATCACCCGGTCACCGGTCTGCCCGTACCAGCCGACCGCGGAGGCGCTCACGAGGACCTGCGGCGGTTCCTTGAGCTCGGCCAGGGCGACGGCCAGCGTCTCGGTGCCGTACACCCGGCTCTCCCGGATCTCCCGCTTGTAGGAGTCCGTCCAGCGGTGGTCGCCGACCCCGGCGCCGGCCAGGTGCACCACGGCCTGGACTCCGGCCAGCCCGTCCCGCTCGACCTCGCCGAGCAGCGGGTTCCAGCCGATCGCGGTGCTGCCGTCCGGTCGTGGGCCCGTCCTCGACCGGTGCCGGACCAGCCGGACCACCTCGTGGCCGTCCGCCAGCAGGGAGCGGACGAGCGCCGAACCGATCAATCCCGTGGAACCCGTGACAGCGATGCGCATGCGCCCATCCTCGCAGCTCCCGCGTGCTCCTGCGCTGTTCCCCGATCGCCCGTCACGTTCGCATGCACCCCGTTAGCATGGCCCGCATGCCTGACGACGATCTGATCATCCGTACGGCGCGGAGCGAGGACGAGCGCGAGCTCGCCGTCCTCAACCACGCGGCCTGGTCGTTCCTGTCCGACGTCTCGCCTGAACCGCCCGCCGAGGACTCGGTCTTCGACGAGCGGCACACCCCCGAGCAGTTCCTGCTGGCCGTGCTGGAGGGCCGGATCGTCGGCTACATCCGTCAGGTCCCGCCCACCCCGCTGGCGTGCAACCGGCACGTGCGGCAGATCCAGGGCCTGGCCGTCGACGGCACCGTCCGCGGCCAGGGCATCGGCCGCCGGCTGGTCGAGGCGGCCTGCGCGGCGGCCCGGGCCGAGGGCGCCCGCAAGATGAGCCTGCGGGTGCTCGGCTGGAACGCCCCGGCCCGCCGGCTCTACGAGAGCTGCGGCTTCGTCGTCGAGGGCTCGCTGGCCGAGGAGTTCCTGATCGACGGCCGGTACGTGGACGACATCTGGATGGCCCGCCCACTGGCCGACTGAACCCCGCCGGGGCCACCGCGCCCACCCGCCGGCGGTCCGAACAGGCCTGCCGGAAAAGGTGGTTGGCCGCCTGCCGGGTGGTGCGGAGTCGTGACGATCCCGCCCTGTCCGGACCGCCTCCGCGCCGGGTACCGTACGCCCGTGAGCAACTCGACGCCTCCCGGGTGGTACCCGGTCCCGGGTGTGGACGGCACCCCCGGTCACGAGCGCTGGTGGGACGGCAACGCCTGGACCAACGAGGTCCGGCCGCTGGGCGGCGTCGCGGGCGGGCTCGCCGACGCACCCGCCCAGACCTGGCAGCCGTCCGACCAACGGCCCGGCTACGGCTACCCTGGCGGCCCCGCGGCCCCGGCCTACGGCTACCCGGGCCAGGACGGCTCCCCGGCACCCGGATACGGCTACCCCGGCCAGGACGCCTACAAGGGCCAGGCCCAGGGCGGCTACCCGGCCCAGGGCCCCGGTCACGGCTACCCGGGCTACCCGCCGCCGGCCCCGGCAGCCAAGCAGAAGACCGGCCTGATCATCGGCATCGCGGTCGCGGTGCTGGCCGTGGGCGGGATCGTCGCCGGGATCGCGTTCAGCGGCGGCGAGAACCCGAGGGCGGACCCGGCCCCGGATCCCACGGTCACCGGGACCCAGAGCAGCAGCCCCACGGCGAGCCCCAGCCCGACCGTGCCCACCAGCAGTCCCACGGTGCCCAAGCCCCTGCCGGTGGTCAAGAGCACCGTCCCCGACGCGCAGCACGCGATCACCGTGCCGGTCCTCGACGGCTGGGAGGTGTCGAGCAGCCCGCCGCACTCGACGGTCTACCTCGGCACCGGCCGCTACACCTGCCCGGACGGCAGCTCCTGCATCCGCGGCCAGTTCTCGGTCGAGAAGGACACCATCCAGGGCTCCTCGCCCAAGGCGGCCGCCGACGCCCAGATGCCCGTCTACGCCGGGCAGATCTTCTCCGGGGTCAGCTCGCACACCGACTCCGGCTCCGGGTACGTCAGCGTGGCCGGGGTGCGCGGCTACGCCACCCGCTGGCACATCCGCACCACGGACGGCGCCCAGGGCTACGTCCTGCTGGTCGCCCTCCCGGCCAAGGGCGGTGGCTACGTGGTGATGGAGGGCGGCGTGGACGACAACCCGGCCGCGCCGGACGTCTCGGTGCTGGACCAGATCCTCAGGGGCATCGAGCAGGACAGCTCCTCCGGCAGCAGCACCTGACACGCCTCAGTCCCCGTACCGCTCCCAGAGCTTGGGGAACCGCTTCGCCATGACGTCCGGGTCGTCGAAGTCCAGCGCCGGTCCGGACGGCCGCACGGTCTCCCGCCCCCCGCCCACCTCGGAGAGCGGCAGCCCGGTCAGCTGCTCGTACGCCTCGTCGGCGGCGTAGCCGAGGTCCTCGGCCTCGCCGTCCTCCTCCTCGTCGAACTCGGGCAGCAGGTCCGCCAGGTCGTCCGGTTCGGCCAGCGCGCCCTCGAAGACCTCCCGGCCCTGGCCGATCAGCCAGTACCGGAAGTAGTCGAAGGTGTCGTCGGAGGCGCCGTCGAGCAGCAGGTAGGCCGCGCCCCACAGGTCGTAGCGGTGGGCGCGCCGGAACCGCGCCTGGAACAGCCGGGCGAAGTCGATCACGTCGTCCGGGGTCAGCTGGAGGAGCCGTTCCACCAGCAGGTCGGCCTGCTCGTCGGGGTCGCCGTCGGCGGCGTCCCGGGTCTCGTCGATGATCTGCCAGAAGTCCGTCTCGTCCATCACCGCTCCAGCATCCCCGTTCGGCCGCGTCCGCGCATGCCGCGACTCGGTGCGGGCCCACGACTCGGTGCGGCCGGGGGCCGGGAACGGCGGAACCCCGCGCCGTCCGGGGACGACGCGGGGTTCCGTACGCGGGCTTCCGCGGGGACCTGGTGGGGTCAGAGGCCGAGCTCGACCTCGAACTCGCCGGCCTCCAGGATCTCCTTGACCGAGACCAGGTAGCGGGCGGCGTCGGCGCCGTCCACCAGGCGGTGGTCGTAGGAGAGCGACAGGTAGACCATGTCGCGGATGCCGATGGCGGTGCCGCCGTCGGCCTCGATGACCACCGGGCGCTTGACGGTGGCGCCGATGCCCAGGATGGCGACCTGGTTCGGCGGCACGATCACGGTGTCGAACAGCGCACCGCGCGAGCCGGTGTTGCTGATGGTGAAGGTGGCGCCGGACAGCTCGTCCGGGGTGATCTTGCTGTCGCGGACCTTGGTGGCCAGCTCGGCGGTCTTCTTCGAGATGCCGGCGATGTTGAGGTCGCCCGCACCCTTGATGACCGGGGTCATCAGACCCTTCTCGGAGTCCACCGCGATACCGATGTTCTCGGTGTCGAAGTAGGTGACCGTGCCCTCGGCGTCGTTGATCCGGGCGTTGACGACCGCGTGGACCTTCAGCGCCTGGGCCGCGGCCTTGACGAAGAACGGCATCGGGGAGAGCTTGACGCCCTCGCGGGCCAGGAAGCCCTCCTTGGCCTTGGCACGCAGCGACATGATCTTGGTGACGTCCACCTCGACCACGCTGGTCAGCTGCGCCTGCTCGTGCAGCGCCTTCAGCATGTTGTCGCCGATGACCTTGCGCATGCGGGTCATCTTGACGGTCTGGCCGCGCAGGGCGGACGGCGCGGCGGAGGTCTTCGGCGCGGCGGCCGGGGCGGCAGCGGCGACCGGGGCCGGAGCGGCCTTGGCGGCCTCCGCGGCGGCGATGACGTCCTGCTTGCGGATGCGGCCGCCGACGCCGGTGCCGGCGACGGAGGACAGCGCGACGCCGTGCTCGGCGGCGAGCTTGCGCACCAGCGGGGTGACGTAGGCGTCACCGCTGTCGGCCACCGGGGCGGCCGGAGCGGGAGCAGCGACCGGGGCCGGGGCGGCGACCGGAGCCGGAGCAACCGGGGCCGGAGCAGCGGCGACCGGAGCCGGAGCAACCGGGGCCGGAGCAGCGGCGACCGGAGCAGCGGCGACCGGAGCGGCCGGGGCCGGGGCAGCCGGAGCAACGGGGGCCGGAGCCGGAGCGGCAACCGGAGCCGGGGCGGCAACCGGGGCCGGGGCGGCGGCGACGGCACCGGCGGCGCCGATCAGCGCGAGCTGGGCGCCGACCTCGGCGGTCTCGTCCTCGCCGACCAGGATCTTCACCAGGGTGCCGGCGACCGGCGACGGGATCTCGGTGTCGACCTTGTCGGTGGAGACCTCGAGCAGCGGCTCGTCGACCTCGACGGTCTCACCCTCGGCCTTCAGCCAGCGGGTGACGGTGCCCTCGGTGACCGACTCGCCCAGCGCGGGCAGCAGCACCGGGGTGGCGTCGCCGGCCGGGGCGGCCGGGGCGGCAACCGGGGCCGGAGCGGCAGCCGGAGCAGCAGCCGGGGCCTCGGCGACCGGGGCGGCGGCGGGCGCGGCCTCGGCGGCCGGGGCCGGAGCGGCGGCCGGGGCGCCCGAGCCGTCGTCGATGACCGCCAGCTCGGCGCCGACCTCGACGGTCTCGTCCTCGCCGACCTTGATCGAGGTGAGGATGCCGGAGGCCGGGGCCGGGATCTCGGTGTCGACCTTGTCGGTCGACACCTCCAGCAGCGGCTCGTCGACCTCGACACGCTCACCCTCGGCCTTCAGCCAGCGGGTGACGGTGCCCTCGGAAACGCTCTCGCCCAGCGCGGGCAGTGTTACTGAGACCGCCATGGTTTCAGCGACTCCTATCAAGTCTTGCGTACGGGAAGTACTTGCGTACGGGAAGTACCGGGAAAGGGGGGGTGGGGCGCGATCAGTCGTGCGCGTGCAGCGGCTTGCCGGCCAGCGCCAGGTGCGCCTCGCCCAGGGCCTCGGACTGGGTCGGGTGCGCGTGGATGAGCTGCGCGACCTCGGCCGGCAGAGCCTCCCAGTTGTAGATCAGCTGGGCCTCGCCGACCTGCTCGCCCATGCGGGCGCCGACCATGTGGACGCCGACCACGGCGCCGTCCTTGACCTGGACGAGCTTGATCTCGCCGGCGGTCTTCAGGATCTTGCTCTTGCCGTTGCCGGCCAGGTTGTACTTCAGGGTGACGACCTTCTCCTTGCCGTACAGCTCGACGGCCTTGGCCTCGGAGATGCCGACGGAGGCCACCTCGGGGTTGGAGTAGGTCACGCGCGGGACGCCGTCGTAGTCGATCGGCATCGGCTTGAGGCCGGCCAGGCGCTCGGCGACCAGGATGCCCTCGGCGAAGCCGACGTGGGCCAGCTGGAGGGTCGGGACGAGGTCGCCGACGGCGGAGATGGTGGGCACGTTGGTGCGCATGTACTCGTCGACCAGGACGTAGCCGCGGTCCATCGCGACGCCGTTCTCCTCGTAGCCGAGGCCGGCCGAGACCGGGCCACGGCCGATGGCGACGAGCAGCAGGTCGGCGTCGATCTGCTTGCCGTTCTCGGTGGAGACCCGGACACCGGTCTCGGTGTACTCGACGCCCGAGAAGCGGGCCTTCAGCTCGAACTTGATGCCGCGCTTGCGGAACGCGCGCTCCAGCAGCTTGGAGGAGTTCTCGTCCTCGAGCGGGACGAGGTGCGGCAGCGCCTCGACGATGGTGACCTCGACGCCGAAGGACTTCCAGACCGAGGCGAACTCGACGCCGATCACGCCGCCGCCGAGGATGACGGCCGACTTCGGGATGCGGTCGAGCTTGAGGGCGTGGTCCGAGGAGATCACGCGGTTGCCGTCGATCTCCAGGCCCGGGATCGAGCGCGGCACGGAGCCGGTGGCCAGAACGATGTGGCGGCCTTCGATGCGCTGGCCGTTGACGTCCACCGAGGTCTGCGAGGAGAGCTTGCCCTCGCCCTGGATGAAGGTGACCTTGCGGGACGCCACCAGGCCCTGGAGGCCCTTGTACAGGCCGGCGATGACGTCGTCCTTGTACTTGTGGACGCCGTTGATGTCGATGCCCTGGAAGGTGGCCAGCACGCCGAACTCGGCGGCCTCCTTCGTCTCGTCCGCGATCTCCGCGGCGTGCAGCAGCGCCTTGGTCGGGATGCAGCCGCGGTGCAGGCAGGTGCCGCCCAGCTCACCCTTCTCGACCAGGGCAACGCTCAGGCCCAGCTGAGCGGCGCGGAGCGCCGCGGCGTAACCGCCGCTTCCGCCTCCGAGAATGACTACGTCGAAAACGGTGCTGGCGTCGTTCGCCACGTCACGTCCTCCATGCATGGGGTGGGTCGCCGGGCCGGTCGCGGTCCGGTGGGTCGGAAGCCTTTGTGGGGCGCCCAGTCGTGCCGGAAATACATCTTCGCACTTGTTCACGGTGGCTGATGTCCGGGTCCGGCCCGGGGGCGGCCCGCAGAGTGGTCACCAGGGCGGGAATGCCCCCAACGGAAGGGCATCATCGCAGCTCAGCGCGGTGTTGACAGCCGCCGGGCGGGCGTCGTCCGTGCCGCCCGCCGCGGCTTCTTCCGCAGTGTGGAACAAAGTTTCGCCCGCAGCGAACAGGGGTGCGCCGCGGCGCCCCGGCCTACCCGCAGGTAACCGGGCCGGAACGCCGACGGGGCCCGGCGCACGCGCGCCGGGCCCCGTCGCAGCGGGTCCCGGATCGGGGCGTCCCGGATCGGGAGCCCTCGATCAGGGGTGCCTGGGTCAGGCCTTGCCGTCCGCCTTCTGCTCGGCGAAGCGGACCAGGGTGCGCACCGCGCTCGCGGTGCCGCCCTTCGGGGTGTAGCCGAACGGCGCGCCCTCGTGGAACGCCGGACCGGCGATGTCCAGGTGCGCCCAGTCGGTGCCCTCGGCCACGAACTCCTTCAGGAACAGACCGGCCACCAGGCCGCCGCCCATCCGCTCGCCCATGTTGGCCAGGTCGGCGATGGTCGACTCGGTGAAGCCCTTGCGCAGCTCGGCCGGCAGCGGCATCGGCCAGGACTGCTCGCCCGCCTCGCCGGCCAGGGCGTGCAGGTTGTCGCGCAGCTCGTCGTCGTTGGCCATCACGCCGAAGGTGCGGGTGCCCAGGGCCAGCACCATGGCGCCGGTCAGGGTGGCCACGTCGACGATGACGTCCGGGTTCTCCTCGCCGGCCCGCACGATCGCGTCGGCCAGGACCAGACGGCCCTCGGCGTCCGTGTTCAGGACCTCGACGGTCTTGCCGCCGTACATCTTCAGCACGTCGCCCGGGCGGGTGGCGGAGCCGGACGGCATGTTCTCGGCCAGCGCCAGCCAGGCGGTCACGTTGACGACCAGGCCCAGGCGCTTGGCGGCCACCACGGCGGCGAACACGGCGGCGGCGCCGGCCATGTCGCACTTCATGGTCTCGTTGTGGCCGGCCGGCTTCAGCGAGATGCCGCCCGAGTCGTAGGTGATGCCCTTGCCGACGAACGCCACGGTGGCCTTGGCCTTCGGGTGGGTGTAGGCCACCTTCACCAGGCGGGGCGGGTTCGCCGAGCCGCCGCCGACGCCCAGCAGGCCGCCGAAGCCGCCCTTGGTCAGCGCCTTCTCGTCCAGCACCTCGACCTTGAGGCCGTGCTCCTTGCCGGCCGCCTGGGCGATCGCGGCGAAGCTCTTCGGGTTCAGGTCGTTCGGCGCGGTGTTGACCAGGTCGCGGGCCCGGTTCATCTCCTCGCCGATCGCGGTGGCGCGCTCCACGGCGGCCTTGGCGTCCTTGCTGCCCTTGCGGGCGGCCAGCAGGACCAGCTCGCCGACCGGCTCCTTGCCGTTGCCGTTGGCCTTGTACGTGCCGAAGGCGTACGAGCCGAGCAGACCGCCCAGCGCGACTGCCTCGATGTCCGCCGGGGACTCGGCCGGCAGCGCCAGCGCGGCTTTCTTGGCACCGGCCAGGGTGCGGGCGGCGACACCGGCGGCGCGGCGCAGCGCCTCCAGCTCGTAGCCCTCCTCGGCGGCCTCGCCCAGGCCGACCGCGAGCACGAACGCGGCCTTCAGGCCGGCGGGGGAGGGGACCTTGACGGCCTCGCCCTCGGCGCCGGTCGCGCCCAGGGTGCTGAGGACCTCGGTCAGCTTGCCCTCGAACGCCTCGTTCACGGCCTCGGAGCCGGGGGCCAGCACGATGCCCTTCGGGCCCTTCGCGACACCGACCACCAGGGCGTCCGCGCGCAGTGAGGCGGCGGAGGAGGTGCTCACAGACAATGCAGTCACGTAATGCGTCCTGTTCTTTCGCGGTCCACGGCCGGCCACGGCGAGGCTGCCGCACCGGCGCAGCCCGCCGTCGCAGGCCGTCCGCCGGCGGGCCTCCGGGTCCGGGCCCCCTGGCGCGCGCGTCCGCC
Source organism: Kitasatospora sp. NPDC093102 (assembly GCF_040683915.1). Classification (NCBI taxonomy): domain Bacteria; kingdom Bacillati; phylum Actinomycetota; class Actinomycetes; order Kitasatosporales; family Streptomycetaceae; genus Kitasatospora; species Kitasatospora sp. NPDC093102. Next base: position 281,356 of record NZ_JBFBFA010000002.1, read on the forward strand.
GGAAGCGGCCGCGCACGCCAGAGGCCCCGGCTCCTCGGTACGCGCCGGGCGGGCAGGACCTGCGGCGGTGCAGGGCTGCGGTGCTTCACGCATGGTAGTCCGCATGGTGGGATCACGCGCCGCCCGGTGTCAGTCGAGCAACGCCAGGGCGAACAGCGAGGCGGCCGCGGCGGTCTCGGCCATCGCCCCGAGCACGTCCCCGGTGATCCCGCCGAACCTGCGGACACACCGTCCGAGCAGCAGTCGGGCGCATCCGGTGCCGAGCGCAACGGCCAGCGGGAGGCGGAGAGCTGACCATCCGTCGAGCAGTCCGGCCGCGGCCAGGGCGAGCGCCGCGGTGGCCGTCCCGGCGGCGGCCCCGGCGGGCGGTACGGTGCTCGCCACCATCGCTCCCAGCCCGCCCGGCCGGGCGGCCGGCACCGACCGCAGGCAGCCCCAGGCGAGCGCGCACCGGGCGGCCGTCGCCGAGGCGAGCACCGCGAGTGCGCCGCGCAGCGGGGAGTGACCGAACTGCCCGGCCAGCGCGGCGGCCTGGGCGAGCAGGACGAGGACCAGGGTCAGTACGCCGAACGGACCGATGTCGGACTGCTTCATGATGCGCAGCGCGTCCTCGGCCGGCTTCCCGCTGCCCAGCCCGTCGGCGACGTCCGCCAGGCCGTCCAGGTGCAGCCCCCGGGTCAGCCCGGCGAGCACCCCGAGCGCGGTCACCGCGCCGAGCAGCCCGCCCGCCCGCCAGGCCACCAGTGCCCCGGCCGAGGCCGCCATCGCCCCCAGCACCAGCCCGACCACCGGGGCCGTGACCATCGCCCGGGCCGCCGCGGCCCGGTCCCACCGCTCCACCCGCACCCGCAGCACGGACAGCGTCCCGAACCCGAACCGCAGGCCCTCGGCCCAGGTGGCCCGATCGCTGCCGCCGGCCATGACCACGTTCCTCTCAAAGCAAGAACGCCCCCGGTAGGGGCGTTCTTCGGATTGTCGGGCCGTCACCCGGGAGTGCGGGGAACCGCGCGAGGTGGAAGGGGCGGGCCCGAAACGACATCAGCGGCGTCGGCCGCCGGTGTTCGGCAAGCTCGTCCCCGGCAGCCGGCGCCCCGCCCCGCTACAGCTTCCGCAGCAGATCCGCCGCCGAGGGCAGCTTCGGCTGCTCCTTCGGCCCGCTCGGCGGCGCCGGCACGACCGGCTTCGGCGCCTCGTCCGCGAGCACGTCCCCCGCGGCCTGGAGCAGCGGCAGCGCCAGCAGCGCGCCGACGCCCTCGCCCATGGTGATGCCCTGGTCCTGCAGCGGCGTCAGGGTCAGCCGGTCGTACGCCTTCGCCTGGGCCGGCTCGCCGCTGGACTGCCCGGCCCGCCACCACTCGGGCGCCCGGAAGGCGATCCGCTGCGCGACCAGCGCGCAGGCCGCCGAGACCACGCCGTCCAGCACCACCGGCAGCCGCCGTACGGCCGCCTGGAGCAGGAAGCCGGTGATCGCCGCGAAGTCGGCCCCGCCGGTGGCGCCGAGCAGCGCCAGCTGGTCGCCGAGCACCGGCCGGGCCCGCCGCAGCGAGTCCCGGATGGTGGCGCACTTGACCATCCACACCCGGTCGTCGATCCCGGAGCCGCGCCCGGTCACCGCCGCCGCGTCCGTCCCGCAGAGCGCGCCGACCAGTACGCCGGCCACCGTGGTGGAGCCGACCCCGAGGTCGCCGAGCAGCACCAGGTCGGTGCCGGCGTCGGCCTCCTCGTCGGCGACGGCCATGCCGGCCCGGAACGCCCGGACGGTCTCCTGCGCGGTGAGCGCGTCCTCGACGTCGATCCGCCCGGAGCCGCGCCGGATCCGGTGGGCGACCACCTCGTCCGGGAAGCCGGCCGGGTCGGCGTCCACCGCGACGTCGACGACCCGCACCTGGGCGCCGTAGCGCGCGGCCAGCCGGGCCACCGGCGCGCTGCCGTCGAGCACGGCCCGGACCCGGGCCGCGGTGCCGCCCTCGGCGGGCATCCGGGAGACCCCGAGCGCCGCCACGCCGTGGTCGGCGGCGAACAGCAGCACCTTGGGAGCGGAGATCGGCAGCACCGGGGAACGCCCCTGTACCGAGGCCAGCCAGCTGCCCAGCTCCTCCAGCCTGCCGAGCCCGCCGCGCGGCCGGTCGGCCGCCTGCCAGCGCTCCTCGGCGGCCCGCCGGGCGCTCTCGTCAGGGCGCTCGACGAGCGAGGAGAACGCGTCGAGATCCACGGTCGTGTCCATATTTCCGTTTCTCGCTCACAGCGCGGGACGCGCAGAGTACATTCGAGGTCTGCCCCAGGCAGCGGTCAGGGCTTGGCCGTCATGAGACTGCGCAAGCGGTCGAGTGAGAAGCCGCCTCATCACTGAGGCGGAGGAGTCACCGTCCGGAAGGCTACACGCCAACGGATTTGATGGTCAGGACTTGTCCGGCCACCACCAGCAGGACCCGCTCCGAGGCGTCCGCCACGGCCATGTTGAGCCGGCCCAGGGTGTCGCGGAAGCGGCGGCCCGCGGCGGTGGCCGGGACGACGCCCATGCCGACCTCGTTGCTCACCGCGACGACCGTCCGCCCGGTGGCCGCCCAGGCCCGCGCCAGCGCCTCGCAGCGGCGCTGCACGGCGGCCTCGCCGCCGCCCGCCCAGACCTCGTCGTCCCAGGCGTCGCACTCGTCCATCACGGCGGTCAGCCACAGGGCGAGACAGTCGATCAGCACCGGTGCCGGGTCGGCGGGGTCGGCCAGCACGGCCTCCAAGTCGCAGGTCTCGGCGGTGCGCCAGCCCGCCGGCCGCCGGTCCCGGTGCAGCGCGACCCGCTGGGCCCACTCGGCGTCACCGTCCCGGGTGCCGCCGGTGGCCACGTACAGGACGTCCGGGTGGTCGGCGAGCAGCTGTTCGGCACGGGTGGACTTGCCGGAGCGGGCGCCGCCGAGCAGCAGCGTGCGGGGCAGCGTGGTACGGGTGGGCCGGGATGGGGTCGCCATGGCGCCCATCCTGCCGGACCAGGCATACGGAAGATCGGGCCGGGCAGGCTATGGTGCGCAGCAACACAGGCAGCGTGGTCAGTGGGAGGAGCCGGCATGGTCTGGACGTGGCGGTACGAGAAGGCGGACGGCAGTGCGGTGACGCCCGGCGGCGGCCAGGAGGAGTTCGCCGGCCAGGGCGACGCCGAGACCTGGATCGGGGAGACCTGGAAGCAGCTCGCGGAGGACGGTGTGGACACCGCGGTGCTGCTGGAGGACGACCGGGTCGTCTACGCGATGAGCCTGAGCGAGGAGTAGACCCGACGGGGTGGAGCGGCCGCGGAGCGGCTACTTCGCCCCGATCACGTGCAGGAGCGCGGCGACCTGCCGGTACGGGTCGGTGCGGCCGGCCCGGTCCTCGGCTTCCAGGAGCTGGGCCAGCTGCCGCCCGTCCACCGGCGGGGCCGCGTCGTCCGGGGCGTTGTCGGTGAAGACCCGCACGCCGTACCAGTGCCGCAGCGGCACCGACACCTCGGAGAGGGTGACGGTGAGGTCGGCGAGCCGGTCGGCCCGCGCGGCCAGTCCGAGCCGGTTGTAGTACCGGTCGCTCTCGAAGGCGTGCAGGGCGGCCCGCCAGTCCCCGGCGGCGGCATGCCGCAGGGCGAGCGCGTCGCGGTTGCGGACCAGCAGCGAGAGCAGCCCGCCGGGCGCCAGCAGCCGGGCCAGCGAGGCGATCATCGGGTCGGGGTCGGGCAGGTACATCAGCACGCCGTGGCAGACCACCACGTCGAAGCTGCGCGGGCCGAACCAGCGCCCGCACTGGTGGCCGTCGCCGCTGAGCAGCTGCATCCGGCCGCGGACCTCCGGCGGCTCCTTCGCGAGCGCCTCCTGGGCGACGCCGAGCGCGACCGGGTCCGAGTCGATCCCGGTGACGTAGTGGCCGGCCCGGGCCAGGCGCAGCGCCTGGGTGCCCTGGCCGCAGCCGATGTCGAGGACGCGCTGCGCGCTGCGCCCGGACAGCTGTTCGGCGAGCTGGCGGGCGACGAGCTCCTGGCGGACGAAGTTGCGCAGCCCGCCGAGCCGGTCCAGCCAGGCGCCGGTGCCGCCCGCGAAGGACCCGCTGCGGGAGGGCAGCCGGCGCTCCTGGGCCAGCCGGTCGTGGCCGCCGCCCCCCTGCCCCGGAAGCGCGTACAGGCCGGGCCCCTCCCAGGAGGGCGGGGCCCAGCCGGAGTCGACCGGTTCGGCGGTCAGGGCTTCTCCCCGCGCCGCACCTGCGGCTTGGGCAGGCGCAGCCGGCGCATCTGGAGGGTGCGCATGATGCCGTACGCGACGGCACCGCGGGTGTTCTGCCCGGCGAAGCGCTCGGCCAGCTGCTTGCGCAGGCCCAGGCCGAGGCGGACGAAGTCCAGGATCACGAACACGAAGAACAGCAGGAACAGCAGGGTGGAGAGCAGCTGGAGCATCGGCACCTTGATGATGCTGAGCACCAGGATGACCACGGCGGCCGGCAGGAAGAACTCGGCGAGCGACCAGCGGGAGTCCACGTAGTCGCGGGCGAACTTGCGCACCGGGCCCTTGTCGCGGGCCGGCAGGTGGCGCTCGTCGCCGTTCATCAGCGCCTGACGTTGCTTCTCGCGCTCGACGCGCATGCGCTCGCGCCCCTGGCGGGCGGCCTCCTTGCGGTCCTTGGGCACGGTCACCCGGGTGCGCCGGTTGGCCTCGGCCTCACTGCGCTTGGGGGTGGGGCGGCCCTTCTTGGCCTGCGGGTCGCGGGCCTGGGTCGTCTCGTCCTGCTTCTCCAGCACGGTGGCGGAGGCGGCGGCATCATCTGAACGGCGTCGGAACACACCACCAGCGTACGGGGTGCGACGCGGCTTCCACGGGTGCCCTCGGACCCAAACGCATATCGATACCACCAGGTCGCCGTCCGACCCGGGTTTCCCGGGGCCTTCCCGTAGGGGATCAGTCGGATGGACGATAGGGGGGATGAGTGGCGGATCCACCCGGGGGAGGAGGAAACGCCACTGGTCGCTGTAGCAGTCTTGTTGCAGGCAGGTGCACTGCGGCGACGGGCTCGCTGCACATACACTCGTCGTGTCTGGTAACGAGATAGAGACCGCAGGCCGGAGAAGGGGGCACCCGAGGCCCATGAGCGACGGAATCATGAAGCGTATGGGGCTGATCTTCCGCTCCAAGGCGAACAAGGCCTTGGATCGGGCGGAGGATCCGCGTGAGACGCTGGACTACTCCTACCAGAAGCAGCTTGAACTGCTGCAGAAGGTACGGCGTGGTGTCGCGGACGTCGCGACCTCGCGCAAGCGGCTCGAACTCCAGCTGACCCAGCTCCAGCAGCAGTCGGCGAAGTACGAGGACCAGGGCCGCAAGGCGCTGTCGCTCGGCCGCGAGGACCTCGCCCGCGAGGCGCTGACCCGCAAGGCCAACATGCAGTCGCAGATCAACGACCTGGAGACGCAGTACCAGCAGCTCCAGGCCGAGGAGGAGAAGCTGACGCTCGCCTCCCAGCGACTTCAGGCCAAGGTGGACGCCTTCCGCACCAAGAAGGAGACCATCAAGGCGACGTACACGGCTGCCCAGGCGCAGACCCGCATCGCCGAGTCCTTCTCCGGCATCTCGGAGGAGATGGGCGACGTCGGTCTGGCGATCCAGCGTGCCGAGGACAAGACTGCCCAGATGCAGGCCCGGGCCGGTGCCATCGACGAGCTGCTCGCCTCCGGCGCGCTCGACGACGCGAGCGGTCTCGGCCGCAAGGACGACATCGAGGCCGAGCTGGAGCGCGTGGCCGGCGGTTCCGACGTCGAGCTCGAACTGGCCCGGATGAAGGCCGAGCTGTCCGGTCCCTCCACCGCCGGCCCCGCCGCGATCGAGCAGGGCAAGCCGCAGGACGTCCAGCCGCAGCCGCAGCAGGACACCCCGCGCATCAACTACAACAAGTGATCTGAGCTCGACCCCACGAACCAGGGAGACGCACGGCATGATCATCAGGGTCATGGGTGAGGGGCAGTACGAGGTGGGCGAGGACCACCTGAACGAGCTGAACACGCTCGACGCTGATCTCGTCACCGCAGTGGAGTCGGGCGACGAGGAGCGCTTCCGCCTGACCTACGGCAAGCTGCTGGCCGCGGTGAAGGAGTCGGGTGCTCCGGTGCCGCTGGACTCGCTGGAGCCGTCGGAGCTGATCCTGCCGAACGCGGACGCGACGATCGCCGAGGTCCGCGAGCTGCTGATGGCCGACGGCGAGGGCGTGATCCCGGGCTTCCCCGAGTAGCGTTTGCGGCTGCTGCCAGACGAAAGGGCGGGCCCCCTCCGGTGGGAGGGGGCCCGCCCTTCGCTGTTGCTCGCCCGCCCGCCTCCGGGGCGCTCCGACCCGGTGCCGACGGTCGGCGCTCCGGCGCTCGTACCTCGCTGGTCGCTTCTCCCTTTCGGCACCGGCGCGCCCCTTCGGCTCGGGGCTGTTGCTCGCCCGCTCGCCCGCCTCCGGGGCGGGGCCGGGGCCGGGGCGGGCTACGGCAGGGCCAGCATCCGGTCCAGTGCCGCCTTGGCGTGCTTCTCGGTCTCCGGGTCGACGGTGATCACGTTCGGCACCCGGCCCTCGACCAGCGACTCCAGCGCCCAGACCAGGTGCGGCAGGTCGATCCGGTTCATGGTCGAGCAGAAGCAGACCGTGCGGTCCAGGAAGACGATCTCCTTGTCCGGGTGTGCCTTGGCCAGGCGGCGGACCAGGTTCAGCTCGGTGCCGATGGCCCACTTGGAGCCGGGCTCGGCGGCGTCCAGCGCCTTGATGATGTACTCGGTCGAGCCCACCATGTCGGCGGCCGCGACGACCTCGTGCTTGCACTCGGGGTGCACCAGGACGGTCACGCCGGGGACCCGCTCGCGGACGTCGTTCACCGAGTCCAGGCTGAACCGGCCGTGCACCGAGCAGTGGCCGCGCCAGAGGATCATCTTCGCGTCCCGCAGCTGCTCGGCGGTCAGGCCGCCGTTCGGCTTGTGCGGGTTGTAGACCACGCAGTCGTCCAGCGAGAAGCCCATGTCCCGCACCGCGGTGTTGCGGCCGAGGTGCTGGTCGGGCAGGAAGAGCACCTTCTGTCCCTGCTCGAACGCCCACTCCAGCGCGCGCTTGGCGTTGGAGGAGGTGCAGATGAGGCCGCCGTGCCGGCCGGTGAAGGCCTTGATGTCGGCGGAGGAGTTCATGTACGAGACCGGGACGGTCACGTCGGCTATGCCGGCGTCGGCCAGTACGTCCCAGCACTCGGCGACCTGCTCGGCGGTGGCCATGTCGGCCATCGAGCAGCCGGCCGCGAGGTCCGGCAGGACGACCTGCTGCCGCTCGCTGGTGAGGATGTCCGCGGACTCGGCCATGAAGTGCACACCGCAGAAGACGATGTACTCGGCCTCGGGGCGGGCCGCCGCGTCGCGGGCGAGCTTGAAGGAGTCACCGGTGACGTCGGCGAACTCGATCACCTCGTCGCGCTGGTAGTGGTGGCCGAGGATGAAGACGCGGTCGCCGAGCGCGGCCTTGGCCGCGCGGGCGCGTTCGACGAGGTTCGGGTCGGAGGCCGGGGGGAGGTCACCGGGGCATTCGACGCCGCGCTCGCTGTTCGGGTCGGCCTCGCGGCCGAGCAGCAGCAGAGCGAGCGGCGTCGGAGTGGGGTCGACGCCGTGGGTCTCGGTGATGGTGGTGGTCACGGGCGGGTGCCCTTCTGTGCGGCCGAGCTAGCGGTGGGGCCTTTTCGTCTATCTGACGCTATCTATTCTAACCGCTTAGCGTCAGAGTGACGACGGCCATCCTGTCGATGTGACGAGAACCGCTCGCCGGAATGGACCCTGGCGGAGCCGCATCGCCGATCGGGGGCAGTCCGGCGTGGCCGAATCGATGTCCCGGAGCCCGCGGGTATGGCTGAGCCCATGAAGGCAATCGCGATCAACCGCTACGGCGGCCCCGAGGTGGTCGAGTACACCGACCTGCCCGATCCCAAGGTCGGGCCCGACTCCGTCCTGGTCGAGGTCCGGGCCGCCGGGGTGAACCCGGTGGACTGGAAGATCCGGGAGGGCGCCCTGGACGGCATCCTCGACGCGCACTTCCCGCTGGTCATGGGCTGGGACCTGGCCGGCGTGGTCCGCGCGGTCGGCGGCGGGGTCACCGAGTTCGCCCCGGGCGACGAGGTGTACGGCTACGTCCGCAAGGACGCCGTCGAGCACGGCACCTACGCCGAGCTGGTCTCCGCCCCGGTCCGCACCCTGGCCCGCAAGCCGGCCGCGCTGGACTGGGCGCAGTCCGGCGGCCTGCCGCTGGCCGGGCTGACCGCCCTGCAGGGCCTGAGGGCGCTGCGCCTCGCCGAGGGGGAGACCGTCCTGGTGCACGCCGCCGCGGGCGGGGTCGGCCATCTGGCGGTGCAGCTGGCCCGGGCCTCCGGCGCCCGGGTGATCGGCACCGCGGCCGAGCGCAACCACGACTTCCTGCGCGGCCTCGGCGCCGAGCCGGTGCTGTACGGCGAGGGCCTGGCCGACCGGGTCCGCGGCCTCGCCCCCGACGGGGTGGACGCGGCCCTCGACCTGGTCGGCCACGGCGCCGTCCAGGTCTCGGCCGGCCTGGTGGCGGACCCGGGCCGGATCGCCTCGGTCGCCGACTTCGGGGTCAAGGCGCTCGGCGGCCGGTACGTCTGGGTCCGTCCGGACGCCGGCGGCCTCGCCGAGCTGGCCGCGCTCACCGACGACGGCCGGCTGACCGTCACCGTCGCCTCCACCTTCCCGCTGGCCCAGGCCGCCTCCGCCCAGGCGCTCAGCGCCGAGGGCCGCACCCGGGGGAAGATCGTGCTGCTCGTCCCGTGACGGCCTCCCGCCGGTCATCCGTCGGCGGTGAACTCGTCCAGGTCATCCGCCAGAATGGTGACGAACCGTTCCGGCGGCGGCAGCCCGCCGCCGGAGCACCCAGCCGAACCCCCGTACGACCCGTGGAGCCCCGCACCCATGACCAGCCAGCGAGCGCACGAGGTGGTCGGGGCCGACCTGGACGAGACCGACCGGCTCCTGCTCGCCCGGCTCGGCAGCGACGGCCGCGCCTCGTACGCCGAGATCGGCCTCCAGGTGAACCTCTCCGCCACCGCCGTGCGCCGGCGGATCGACCGGCTGCGGGCGCGCGGCGTGGTGCGGGGCTTCACCGTGGTGCTCGACCCGTCCGTGCTGGGCTGGCAGACCGAGGCCTTCGTCGAGGTCTACTGCCGCGAGCGCACCGCCCCCGAGGAGATCCTCGCCAGCCTGCGGCAGTTCCCCGAGGTGGTCGCCGCCTGGACGGTCACCGGCGACCCGGACGCCCTGGTCCACCTGCGGGCCGCCGACACGCGCCACCTGGAGGCCGTCATCGAGCGCATCCGGCGCGAGCCCGGCGTGCAGCGCAGCCGCTCCTCGGTGGTCCTCTCCCAGCTCATCGGCTGACCCGTCGGGCGTACGCAGGAATCCTGCGCGGACCGGCCCGAAGACGCTCGAAACCTGCCTGACCAGCCGCGTTCCGACGCGCGGTGAGGCACCCGCGCTGCCTACGCTGATCACGTCCGGTCGTCGCGGTGAGGCGTCCTGCCGATCGGACGCCCCCGACACCCCACGCCGAGAGGGACACCCGTGTCCGCAGCACCCGACCGCATGCACCGGCCCGACAACGAACTGGTCGACCTGGTTTTCGACTACATGCGGGAGCGGCTGCAGTACGACCCCGTTCCGCTCGACCACCCCGGTGACGGCGAGCACCTGCGCGCCCAGCTGTCCGGCCTGCTGAACCAGGACGGCAACAACCCGGTCGACGTGCTCAAGCTGTACGACCACGAGCTGTCCCGGGCGGTCATCTCCGCCGACAGCCCGCGCTACCTGTCCTTCATCCCGTGCGCCCCGACCAAGGCCGCGCTGCTGTTCGACATGGTCGTCTCCTGCGCCTCCCTGCAGGGCATCTCCTGGCTGGAGGCGGCCGGCGCGATCGCCGCCGAGAACCAGGTGCTGCGCCTGATCGCCGACCGCGCGGGCCTGCCCCAGTCGGCCGGCGGCACCTTCGTCTCCGGCGGCTCGGCGGGCAACCTCTCCGCCCTCGTGGTCGCCCGCGACACCGCCCGCCGCCGGCTCGCCGGTGAGGGCCGACCCAGTGGCCCGGAGGTGCGGCTGCGGATAGCCGTCGCCGACCAGGTGCACTCCTCGGTCAAGAACACCTTCAACATCATCGGCGTCGAGGCCTTCAAGGTTCCGACCGTCAACCGGCGGTTCACCGGCGAGGCGCTGCGCGCCGCCCTGGCCGCCGACCCCAACCCCGAGACGGTGATCGCCGTCGTCGGCACCGCCGGCACCACCAACGAGGGCATCGTCGACGACCTCAAGGGCCTGGCCGAGGTCGCCCGCGAGCGCGACCTGTGGTTCCACGTGGACGGCGCGTACGGCGGCGCGGGCCTGTTCGCCCCCTCGGTGCGCGAGCGCTACGAGGGCATCGAGCACGCCGACTCCTTCGTGGTCGACCCGCACAAGTGGCTGTTCGCCCCCTTCGACTGCGCCGCGCTGATCTACCGCAACCCGCAGCTCGCCCGCGCCGTGCACACCCAGGACGCCTCCTACCTGGACGTCCTGCACACCGAGGGCGACGAGTGGAACCCCACCGACTACGCCTACCACCTGACCCGGCGCGCCCGCGGCCTGCCGCTCTGGTTCTCGCTGGCCGTGCACGGCGTCCAGGCCTACACCGACGCCATCGAGGCCGGCCTCACCCTGGCCCGGGAGACCGCGCAGCTGATCCGGGAGTCCGAGCACCTGGAGCTGCTGTTCGACCCGCAGCTCTCGGCGGTCTGCTTCAAGCGCAAGGGCTGGACCAACGACGACTACTACCGCTGGTCGCAGCAGCTGCTCGCGGACCAGATCGGCTTCGTCACCCCCACCGGCTGGGACGGCGAGACGGTCGCCCGCTTCGCCTTCCTGCACCCGGGCACCACCATGGAGATGGTCAAGGAGATCCTGGACACCATGGTCTGAGCCTCCGACGTCCCGACGTCCTGACGCGCGGCCCCCACCGGCATTCGGCGGGGGCCGTACGCGTGCCTACAGGAACGCCCCGCTCGGCAGGTACGGCGTCGGCGGACGCATCCCGCGCACCCCGACGACACCGCCGGCCCGCGGCGTCAGCCCGACCTCCAGCCCGACGTCCAGCGCCCACTCCTGCTCCGCGGTCAGGTGCTCCACCCGCGCCTCGACCCCGTCCGGCACCCGGGCCAGCGCCTCGCGCAGCAGCCGGGCGGCGATCCGCTTGCTGGTCGCCGCGAGCAGCCGCACCACGCCGCCGTCCCGGTAGCAGTAGCCGCTGCCGGCCAGCGCGTCGGCGATCAGCAGCTCCTCGAAATGGCCCAGCATCAGCTCGTGGTCCGGCCCGTGCGCGGACCCGCGCAGCCGCCGGTCCACCGAGTCCAGCAGGTGCAGGTGGCTGGCGTTGCCGCGGTGCACCGGGATGTCCCCGGGGTCGAGCAGGCCGTCCCGGTCCACCCGCCCGGTCAGCCGCATCGTCGGGTGCAGGGTGAACCCGGCCAGCCGGTAGCGGCGGGCCGCCGCCGGGGAGCCCGCGGAGCAGACCATCCCGCGCAGGCAGCCCCGGGAGTGCGCCGCCGCCCGTTCCAGCAGCAGCCGTCCGACGCCCTGGCCCTGCGCGGACGGCCGGACGGCGTACAGGGAGGGCGCCCACAGGCCCTCCCGGCGGATCGACAGCACCGCCCCGACCGGCTCGCCGGCGCTCTCCGCCAGCCAGCAGCCCCCGGGGTCGGTGCGCGCCAGGTGCCTGGTCCGGGCCAGCCGCAAGGGCGTCGGCTCCGGACCCGCTCCGGCCGGGGAGACGTCGGCGAACGCGGCGTCGGCGAGCTCCCGGACGACCTCCGCGTCCGCGGCGGTGTCCCTGACCGGGCGAAGGATCATGAGGACCATCCTGGCGTCCGGCGGGCCGCCGCGGGGCCGGTTCACCCGGATCCGTGCCCGGGACTGTCCGGCGGATCCGGCCGGATCGGGCCCTCGGGCGGTGACCTGTCCTTCGAGGGTGTGCGAGCATGGTGAGCGTAGGGGACGCGGGTGGCACACCCGGTCCACGGATATCCAGCCGCGAACAGGCCGCAGAAATCCATCGCCGCCCGGGAAATGAAACCGGACGGCCGTTGGTTGGCACTGGCGGCAGATCATCGTCAAGACCGGGAGAAAGCAGATGACCGTCCAGGACGAGACCACCGTCGAGAGTGGCATCCTCCTCACCGATGCCGCCGCGGCCAAGGTCAAGGCCCTGCTGGAGCAGGAAGGCCGCGACGACCTCGCGCTGCGCGTCGCCGTCCAGCCCGGTGGCTGCTCCGGCCTGCGTTACCAGCTGTTCTTCGACGAGCGCTCGCTCGACGGCGACGTGATCAAGGACTTCAACGGTGTCAAGGTCGTCACCGACCGGATGAGCGCCCCGTACCTGGGCGGCGCCACCGTCGACTTCGTCGACACCATCGAGAAGCAGGGCTTCACCATCGACAACCCGAACGCCACCGGCTCCTGCGCCTGCGGCGACTCGTTCAGCTAAGCCCGCTGCGGAAGGCGGCCCCGGGGATCCCCCGGGGCCGCCTTCTCGTTTTCCGCGGGCAGGGCGCCTACTGCCCGGCGATGTCCGGGGTGACCGGGTCCGGCCCGATGTGCGGGTCGCCCTCCAGCGGCAGCTCCTGGCCGCTGGTCCTGTCGACCACGGTCCGCCCGGCCAGCGGCGAGCGCAGGTCGGCCGACACCGACTGCCGCTTGGCCAGCGCGTTGCACACCTGCCCCGGCTGGACCGTGGGCGGGCCCGGCACGACCAGCACGTCCACCCGGCCCGGCTGCGACTCGTCCGCCTTCAGCGCGTACTTGGTGCAGACCCCGCCGAAGAAGTAGACGGTCAGCTTGGTGGTGCCGTCCACCCGGTAGGCGACCGGCGGGCGGACGGGCGAGCCCGAACCGTTCGGGTCCGGCTCGCCCACCGCGATCCCGTTGCCCGGGGGAGTGGCAGGGGCCGGCTGCCCGGGCGCCGGCGAGGCCGGGGTGGGCGTGAAGCCGGTCGGCGGGGTCCGGGCCGGCTGCGCGGCACCGGAGGAACTCCCCGTCGGCGCAGCCGAGGACGGACTCGCGGCGTCCGCCGGGGCCTGCGGAGAGGCACTCGCCGAGGCGGCCGCGCCGCTCGCCGCCGAGTCCGAGGCGGGCTTGCCACCCCCGTCGCAGCCGGCCACCGTCATCACCGCGGCCAGCGCCAGACCCGCCAGGGCCGCCGCCCGCCGACCGCGCCGGGGCATCGTCTCCAGATCCATCTGCACATCCTCCCGAGGACTCAGCGGTGCCGCCTCCTCGGCCGCTCCGCGCGGATGTGACGTGCCCCGGTCGGATCCGGTTCCGATCCGCTGCGCCACGGGTCTCAGAAGTTGTACTCGGCCATCCCGGCGACCACCCGTTGCGCCCCGGAAGGGACCCGGAAACCGTCCGGCGAGGGGGTGGTGGGCTCCGGGCGGGCCGCGAGCTGCGGCCAGAACCGGCGCAGCCGCCGGGAGGAGTCCACCAGTGCGTCGAGCGTCTCGCCGTCCTCGCACCGCAGGGCGGGCGGGGCGGAGTGGTCGGTCATCATCGGGCATCGCTCCGATCCAGGGCCGTGGCCACGCTGCCACGGTCGACGACGGGCCCGCCCGCACGGCGGGCCTCCACGGGGCGCGTCAGACGGCACGCCCTCAAGGCCGACCCTAGGCACGGGCCCGGCCGCCCACCAGTGCTACCGGGAGGTAGTACACGTCGGAGGGCAACGGGTGTCACCATGGCGGTGCGGGCGGCAACTTGCGGCACTCTTGCCTGGGCGCTCCCCGGGGCCGGGTACCGTAGGTGGGTTCATCCCCGACTGCCCGCTGGCCCCGCAGCCACCCTGAGGAGACCTTCCGTGCGTATCGCCGTCGCCGGCTCGATCGCCACCGACCACCTGATGACGTTCCCCGGCCGGTTCGCCGACCAGCTCGTCGCCGAGCAGCTGCACACCGTGTCGCTGTCCTTCCTGGTCGACGCCCTGGACATCCGTCGCGGTGGCGTCGCGCCGAACATCGCCTTCGGCATGGGCGTCCTCGGCCTGCGCCCGGTCCTGGTCGGCGCCGCCGGTGCGGACTTCGCCGAGTACCGCAGCTGGCTGGAGCGCAACAACGTGGACTGCGACTCCGTCCACATCTCCGAGACCCGGCACACCGCGCGCTTCATGTGCACCACGGACGAGGACCACAACCAGATCGCCTCGTTCTACACCGGCGCCATGGCCGAGGCCCGCAACATCGAGCTGAAGCCGATCGCCGACCGCGTCGGCGGTCTGGACCTCGTCCTGATCGGCGCCGACGACCCGCAGGGCATGGTCCGCCACACCCAGGAGTGCCGCACCCGCGGCTACGCCTTCGCCGCCGACCCCTCCCAGCAGCTGGCCCGACTGGAGGGCGACGACATCCGCGAGATCGTGGACGGCGCCGCGTACCTCTTCACCAACGAGTACGAGGCCGCGCTGATCGAGAGCAAGACCGGCTGGGACGCCGACGAGCTGCTCACCCGCGTCGGCACCCGGGTCACCACCCTGGGCAGCAGGGGCGTCCGGATCGAGCGCAAGGGCGAGGCGCCGATCCTGGTCGGCTGCGCCAAGGAGGAGGCCAAGGTCGACCCGACCGGCGTCGGCGACGCCTTCCGCGCCGGCTTCCTGGCCGGCCTGTCCTGGGACCTCGACCTGGAGCGCTCCGCCCAGCTCGGCTGCATGCTCGCCACCCTGGTGATCGAGACCGTCGGCACCCAGGAGTACGCGCTGCGCCCGGCCGCCTTCCTGAAGCGCTTCGAGGACGCCTACGGCGCCGAGGCGGCCGCCGAGATCAGCGCGCACCTGGTCAAGTAGCCCGCCCCGCTCAGGAGCGACGCAGCACGAGGTAGGCCGAGCCCCGGTCGCCGCCGTACTCGGCGGCCGGGGTCTCGCCCGCGTACTCCTGGCCGCGCATCTCGCACCAGGCCGGGATGTCCAGCCGGGCCGCCTCGTCGTCCGACAGCACGGCCACCGTGCCGCCCTGCGGCACCTCGCCGATCCGCTTCGCCAGCTCGATCACCGGCAGCGGGCAGCGCTTGCCCAGGGCGTCGATGACCAGCAGCGACCCCCCGGCGGCCGGCTTCGGCGCCGGCAGGTCCAGTCCGAGCGGCGCCCGGACGCCCGCCACCAGGTCGGGCAGCACCGCGAGGAAGCGCTCCACGTCGGCCTCGGCCGTGCCGTACGGCAGCGAGACCCGGACGTTCCCCTCGGTGAGCACCCCCATCGCCGCCAGCACATGGCTGGGCGTCAGTGTGGACGAGGTGCAGGAGGAGCCGGAGGAGACCGCGAAGCCCGCCCGGTCCAGCTCGGTCAGCAGCACTTCCCCGTCCACGTACAGACAGGAGAAGGTGACGATGTGCGGCAGTCGTCGCACCGGGTCGCCGACCACCTCGACCTCGGGCACCAGCTGCGGCACCCGGGTGCGGATCCGCTCCACCAGCGCGTGCAGCCGGGCGTTCTCCTGCTCGGCCTCGGCCCGTACGGCGCGCAGCGAGGCGGCCGCGGCCACGATCGCCGGGACGTTGACGTAGCCGGGCACCCGGCCGCCCTCGCGCTCGTCGGCGGGCAGCGGCGAGGCGTACCGGACGCCCTTGCGCACCGCCAGCACCCCGACCCCGGGCGGGCCGCCCCACTTGTGGGCGCTCGCGGTCAGCAGCGACCAGCCCGCCGGGACGTCCACCCGCCCGGCGCTCTGCGCCGCGTCCACCAGCAGCGGGACGCCGGTTTCCGCGCACAGCGCGGCGACCTCGCCGACCGGCTGCACCGTCCCGACCTCGTGGTTGGCGCTCTGCACCGCGGCCAGCGCGGTGTCCGGGCGCAGCAGCGCGCCGAAGGCCGCCGGGTCGACCCTCCCGCCCCGGTCCACCGGAGCCACCGACACCTCGCCCCCGCCGCCCGTGTGCCGCTCGGCGACGTGCAGCACGCTGGAGTGCTCCACCGCGGAGTGCACGAAGTGGCTGCCGCGCCGCCGGTTCCCGGCCAGGGCTCCCAGCAGGCCGAGCTGGACGGCCTGGGTGCCGCTCGCGGTGAAGGCGATCTCGTCCGCCCGCGCGCCCAGCACCGCGGCCACCGTCTCGCGGGCGGCGTCCAGCAGCATCCGGGCCTGCCGGCCGGAGCGGTAGAGCCGGGCCGGGTCGGCCCAGCCCTCGTCCAGGGCGGCGGTCAGCGCCTGCCGCGCGACGGGGTGCAGGGGGGCCGTCGAGGCCACGTCGAAGTACACGGTCACATTTAACGACACACCCGGCCCGCGATCCGGTCCGGCCGTGCGGCTCACCCACCGTCAGTCGATCATCCCGAATGTCCGCTTCGTCCGCGCCCGACGGGCCGTCACAGGAGTCGTCCGAGGTCATCCCCCGATCGGGCGTACGGACCTCGAATGCCTGCGGTGACCTGCGGCGCAGCCCCTGCCGGGCCTGATCGGGCTAGCGGGCGGCGCGTTACCGGGGGCTGCCCGTCAGGAGCGCATAAGGCTGGAGTAGGGTTTGGCCCGCATAAGCATTCAAACCGTGCCCGTGGACGGGTCGCCGGGGAGGCTCACACTCCTCTCCGGGGCGACGCGAAGGCGGGCGAGACTTCGGGAAGGCGCTACGTGAGTCCCAACGGCTCCGACCGCTCGCCGCGGCGCACGATGCGGCGGAAGCTGCCTCAGGCGCTGGCACTGGGCCTCGTCATCGCGACCGCCACCGGCTGCTCGGCCAACGACCTCCCCAGGCTTGGCCTCCCGAGCCCCGTCACCAAGGAAGGACCCATGGTCCTCCAGATGTGGCAGGGCTCCTGGATCGCGGCGCTGGTGGTCGGCGTACTGATGTGGGGTCTGATCATCTGGAGCGTGATCTTCCACCGGCGCAAGCGCACCGGCGTGGAGATCCCCCCGCAGACCCGGTACAACGTGCCCATCGAGGCGCTCTACACCGCGGTCCCCATCATCATCGTCTCGGTCCTCTTCTACTTCGTCGCCCGCGACGAAGCGAAGCTGACGCAGGTCTCCGAGAAGCCGCAGCACTACGTCAACGTGGTCGGCTTCCAGTGGAGCTGGGCGTTCAACTACGAGAACACCGAGACCCCCGACCCGGCCAACAAGGACGCCGCGTACGAAGTCGGTACGCCCAAGGACGCTCCGACGCTCTGGCTGCCGGTCAACGAGACGGTGCAGTTCCGTCTCACCTCGCGTGACGTCATCCATGACTTCTGGCCCGTCAACTTCATGATGAAGATGGACGTCGTGCCGGGCGTGGTGAACAAGTTCGAGGTCACGCCGACCGTCAAGGGCGAGTACATGGGCAAGTGCGCCGAGCTCTGCGGCGTCGACCACTCGCGCATGCTGTTCAACGTCAAGGTCGTCGACCGCGCCGACTACGACAAGCACCTGGCCGAGCTTCGCGCCAAGGGCCAGAACGGTGCGGTGCCCTCCGGCCTGATCACCATGGGAAGTGAAGAGAAGTGACAATCCTCAACGAGCCCGCCGCGGCCGGCGGGGGCGCCGAGGCCGTCACGGTCGGGGCGCAGCGGACCCGGAAGCCGGGTTCGACCATCATCAAGTGGCTGACCACCACTGACCACAAGACGATCGGCACGCTGTACCTGGCCACGTCGTTCGCCTTCTTCCTGATCGGTGGCATCCTCGCCCTGGTCATGCGTGCCGAGCTGGCTCGTCCCGGGACCCAGATCCTGTCGAACGAGCAGTTCAACCAGGCGTTCACGATGCACGGCACGATCATGCTGCTGATGTTCGCGACGCCGCTCTTCTCCGGCTTCGCGAACTGGATCATGCCGCTCCAGATCGGCGCCCCGGACGTGGCGTTCCCGCGTCTGAACATGTTCGCGTACTGGCTGTACCTCTTCGGTTCGACCATCGCGGTGGGGGGCTTCCTGACCCCGAACGGCGCCGCCGACTTCGGTTGGTTCGCCTACTCCCCGCTGTCGGACGCGGTGCACTCGCCCGGCGTCGGCGGCGACATGTGGATCATGGGTCTGGCCTTCTCCGGCTTCGGCACGATCCTCGGTGCGGTCAACTTCATCACCACGATCATCTGCATGCGCGCTCCGGGCATGACGATGTTCCGGATGTCGATCTTCGTCTGGAACGTCCTGCTGACCTCGGTGCTGATCCTGCTGGCCTTCCCGGTGCTGGCCGCCGCGCTGTTCGCCCTGGAGGCGGACCGCAAGTTCGGTGCCCATGTCTTCGACCCGGCCAACGGCGGGGCGATGCTCTGGCAGCACCTGTTCTGGTTCTTCGGCCACCCCGAGGTGTACATCATCGCGCTGCCGTTCTTCGGCATCGTGTCGGAGATCATCCCGGTCTTCAGCCGCAAGCCGATGTTCGGTTACTCCGGTCTGATCGCGGCCACCATCGCGATCGCCGGTCTGTCCGTGACGGTGTGGGCGCACCACATGTACGTCACCGGACAAGTGCTGCTGCCGTTCTTCTCCTTCATGACCTTCCTTATCGCGGTCCCGACCGGTGTGAAGTTCTTCAACTGGGTCGGCACCATGTGGAAGGGCTCGCTGAGCTTCGAGACCCCGATGCTCTGGACGGTCGGCTTCCTGGTCACCTTCCTCTTCGGTGGTCTGACCGGTGTTCTGCTGGCCTCCCCGCCGATCGACTTCCACGTCTCGGACTCGTACTTCGTCGTCGCCCACTTCCACTACGTGGTCTTCGGCACCGTCGTGTTCGCGATGTTCGCCGGCTTCCACTTCTGGTGGCCGAAGATGACCGGCAAGATGCTGGACGAGCGCCTCGGCAAGATCACCTTCTGGACGCTGTTCTTCGGCTTCCACACCACCTTCCTGGTGCAGCACTGGCTCGGCGCGGAGGGCATGCCCCGCCGCTACGCCGACTACCTGGCGTCGGACGGCTTCACCGCCCTGAACACCGTCTCCACCATCGGCTCCTTCGTGCTCGGCCTGTCGATGCTGCCGTTCCTCTACAACGTGTGGAAGACCGCCAAGTACGGCGAGAAGGTCACCGTGGACGACCCGTGGGGCTTCGGCCGCTCGCTGGAGTGGGCGACCTCCTGCCCGCCGCCGCGGCACAACTTCCTCACCCTCCCGCGGATCCGCTCCGAATCCCCGGCCTTCGACCTCCACCACCCGGAGATCGCCGCGCTGGACTACCTGGAGAACCACGGTGAGCCGGCCAAGCACCTCGCCGGTGTGACCCCGGCGAAGTACGACGCCCCGAAGCTGGGCAAGAGCGAGGGTGACGCCTGATGAAGGAACAGGGAAAGATCTTCCTCGGCCTGTCGGTCTTCGTCCTGGCGATGGCCGTCACCTACGGCCTGTGGACGAACACCTCGGACCACGGCATCGAGGCCGCCGGCACCACCGCGCTGTTCCTGGCCTTCGGCCTGTGCGCCTTCATCGGGTACTACCTCGCCTTCACCGCCCGCCGGGTGGACAGTGGCGCGGGTGACAACCCCGAGGCCGAGGTGGCGGACGACTCCGGCGAGCTGGGCTTCTTCGCCCCGCACAGCTGGCAGCCGCTCTCGCTGGCGCTCGGTGGCGCGCTCGCCTTCATGGGCGTGATCTTCGGCTGGTGGCTGATGTTCTGGGCCGCCCCGATCATCGCGATCGGCATCTTCGGATGGGTCTTCGAGTTCTACCGGGGCGAGAACCAGAACCAGTAGGGTTCCCGCTGCCGACACCAGGGCCGGTCCTCCCGCACGGGGGGACCGGCCCTGCTGCGTCTCCGGGGTGACGACCTCACTCCGTCGGGTGAACGGCGGTTCCCTCGGATGTCGCTCCGCCAGCATGCGTTCCTACGATCTGATCAATCGCGCGACCCCTCGGAGGCGGTCATGGCCGACAGGCACGGAATCGCAGCTCTCGGCGGCATCTCGCTGTCCCTCGCAGTACTGGTCCCACTGGCCGCCTGCATGTCGGAGGACGAGGAACCAACCGGACCGCACCGGATCGACGCGGCCCGCCTGGTCCGCCTCTCGGCGGACGGCAAGGCCGACCCCTCCCAGCCGGTCACCGTGACCGCGGTCAAGGGCGGCCGGCTCACCGACGTCACCGTGGCCGACCCGGACGGCCGGGTGGTCGCCGGGAAGCTCGCCGAGGACCAGCGCAGCTGGCAGACCACCGGCCGGCTGAAGGCCGCCACCGCGTACACGGTGCGGATCTCCGCCGACGACGGCAAGGGCGGCCGCGGCGACACCACCGCGAGCTTCAGCACCATAGCCGCCGAGCACCTGCTCACCGCCAAGCTGGGCCCGGACTCCTCCGGCCGCGGCGTCTACGGCGTGGGCCAGCCGCTCACCGTGCAGCTCTCCGAGGCCGTGAAGAGCCCGCAGGCCCGCCAGGAGGTCGAGCGCGCCCTGACCGTCGGCTCCCAGCCCTCCGTCATCGGCGCGTGGTACTGGGTGGACGACAAGAACCTGCACTTCCGCCCGCAGGACTACTGGCCGGTCGGCACGACCGTCTCGCTGGCCTTCGACGGCACCGGCAGCCGGATCGCCGACGGGCTCTACGGCGGTGACCGCAGCTCGCTGAAGCTGCGGATCGGCGAGCGGGTGGAGTCGGTGATCGACGCGGCCGCCCACAAGCTCACCCTGAAGCGCGACGGAGAGGTGCTGCGGACCATCCCGGTCACCACCGGCAAGCCCGGCTTCGACACCCGCAACGGCGTCAAGGTGGTGCTCGGCCAGGAGCGCTCGGTCCGGATGAACGGCGAGACGATCGGGATAGCCGCCGGCAGCACGGATTCGTACGACCTGGAC
Source organism: Kitasatospora sp. NPDC093102 (assembly GCF_040683915.1). Lineage (NCBI taxonomy): Bacteria > Bacillati > Actinomycetota > Actinomycetes > Kitasatosporales > Streptomycetaceae > Kitasatospora > Kitasatospora sp. NPDC093102. The sequence goes on from NZ_JBFBFA010000002.1 coordinate 302,127, forward strand.
GTGAAGTGGGCCACCCGGGTGACCTGGAGCGGCGAGTACGTCCACGCGGCGCCCTGGTCGGTCAGCTCGCAGGGGGTGGAGAACGTCAGCCACGGCTGCACCGGCATGAGCAACGACAACGCCAAGTGGTTCTACGACCACACCCGGGTGGGGGACCTGGTGACGGTGGTGAACAGCCGCGGCGCCCGGATGGAGCCCTTCGGCAACGGCTTCGGGGACTGGAACGTCGACTGGACGGACTGGGTCAAGCACAGCGCCTCCGGAGAGACCGTCAGCACCACTGCACCGGCCTCCCAGGCCCCCGCCTCGGGGATGATCCGCCCCGAGCTCTGAAGCTCCTTCCCGGGCGACACGCCCTTCTGCGGGGCGACGCCGGGGCACGCACCTCGCCACGTTGTCGTCGGTCGCCAATGGCCCCCGGCCTTCGGCCGGGAGGTGCCCCCACCGCAGACCTCCTCCGCCTTGCGATGCACGCACCCCAACGCCGCCCCGCCCGCCCTCCGGGCGGACGACGGGAGTTCGGCGACACGCCCTAACCCTCCGGGTAGGCCAGCCGCAGCGCGGTGTCCACGGCGGCCAGGGCGTCCGCGTGGGAGACGCCCAGGCGGCTCGCCCGGGCGGCGTACTCGGCGGCGGCCTCGGCCGCCAGCCGGTGGGCCGCGTCCCCGGTGGCGGCGATCAGCGTGCCGCGCCGGCCGTGGGTCTCCACCACGCCGTCCGCCTCCAGCTCGCGGTAGGCCCGGGCGACGGTGCCGGCGGCCAGCCCCAGCTCCTCGGCCAGGGCCCGGACGGTAGGCAGCCGCAGTCCGGTCGGCAGCTCGCCGGAGCGGGCCCGCTCGGCGATCTGGGAGCGGATCTGCTCGTACGGGGGAGTGGCCGAGACGGGGTCGACGGAGAGCTGCACGGGGGCTCCTGGTGGCGCGGGCGGGTACGGGAAAGCCCGAGGGCCGCCGACCAGAAGAACTCTGGTCAGCGGCCCTCGGGGTGACGCGGCGGTGCCTACGGGATCAGTGGTGGCCGTGGCCGCTGGTGATCTCGTGGTGCTCCTCGGCGGTCGGCTTGGGGATCTGGCTGCCCTCGCCGTAGAAGCCGCGGGAGAGCTTGGCCCGGGTGCGGGTGAGGACGCCGGCCTTGCGGGCCACGCCGTTCTCGTCCGCCTGGGCCGGCAGCTCGACCGGCTGGTTCTGGTCGTGCGCGGTGAGCTTGTACAGGTCCTTCTGCGGGAGCTGGGCGTGCACCTCGATGAACTCGCCGTGCGGCAGGCGCTTGATGACACCCGTCTCGCGGCCGTGCAGCACCTTCTCCTTGTCACGGCGCTGGAGACCGAGGCACCAGCGCTTGGTGATGATGAAGACGACGACCGGGACGACGAAGAAGCCGACGCGGACGAAGTAGGTGACCGAGTTGATCGACAGGTGCAGGTGGGTGGCGAACAGGTCGTTGCCACCGGCCATCAGCAGGATCAGGTAGAGGCTGATCCAGGCGGCGCCCAGGGCGGTGCGGACCGGAGCGTTGCGCGGGCGGTCCAGGATGTGGTGCTCGCGCTTGTCGCCGGTGATCCAGCCCTCGATGAACGGGTAGGCCGCGATCGAGACCAGGACCAGCGGGAAGATCGCCAGCGGGACCATGACACCCAGGTTGAGGGTGTGGCCGCCCCAGACGCTGATCTCCCAGCCCGGCATGACACGGATCAGACCCTCGGAGAAGCCCATGTACCAGTCGGGCTGGGCGTCCGTGGAGACCTGGTCCGGGCGGTACGGGCCGTACGCCCAGATCGGGTTGATCGTGGCGATCGCCGAGATGACGGCGATGAGGCCGAACACCAGGAAGAAGAAGCCACCGGCCTTGGCCATGTAGACCGGCATCAGCGGCATGCCGACGACGTTCTTCTCGGTCTTGCCCGGGCCCGCCCACTGGGTGTGCTTGTGGTAGAAGACCAGGATCAGGTGCGCCACCAGCAGGCCGAGCATGATGCCCGGGATCAGCAGCACGTGGATGGTGAAGAACCGCGGCACGATGTCGTGGCCGGGGAACTCGCCCCCGAACAGGAACATCTGGACGTAGGTGCCGATCAGCGGGACGGCGAGGATCGCGCCTTCCATGAAGCGGATACCGGTGCCCGACAGCAGGTCGTCCGGCAGGGAGTAGCCGAAGAAGCCGTCGAACATGCCCAGGACCAGCAGCAGGAAGCCGAAGACCCAGTTGATCTCACGCGGCTTGCGGAACGCGCCGGTGAAGAACACGCGCATCATGTGCACGAGCATCGCGGCCACGAAGACCAGGGCGGCCCAGTGGTGGATCTGACGGATCAGCAGGCCGCCGCGGACCTCGAAGCTGATGTCGACGGTGGAGGCGTAGGCCTCCGACATCGGGATGCCCTTGAGCGGCACGTACGAGCCGTCGTAGACGACCTCGGCCATCGACGGCTTGAAGAACAGCGTCAGGTAGACACCGGTCAGGATGATGATGATGAACGTGTAGAGGCAGATCTCGCCCAGCATGAAGGACCAGTGGTCCGGGAAGATCTTCCGCAGGTTGGCCTTGGCGAGGGAGTAGATCCCCAGCCGGCCGTCAGTCCAGTCAGCCGCGGCCTCCCACTTGTTGGCGGGCTTGGCGCGCGTGCTGGAGGGCTTGGCGGCACCGGTGGTGGTGCTGCTCGCGCTACTCATCGAGCACGCTCCCAGTAGCTCGGGCCGACGGGCTCAGCGAAGTCGCCGGTGGCGACCAGGTTGCCCTTCTCGTCAGTGATGATCTTCAGCTGCGGCAGCGGGTGGCCGGCCGGGCCGAAGATGACGCGAGCGCCGTCCGCCAGGTCGAAGGTCGACTGGTGGCAGGGGCAGAGCGCGTGGTGGGTCTGCTGCTCGTACAGGCTGATCGGGCAGCCGACGTGGGTGCAGATCTTGGAGTAGGCGAGGATGCCCTCGAAGCCCAGCTCCTTGGACTTCTCGTCCTTGATGTCCTCGGGCGCGATGCGGACCAGCATCAGGGCGTCCTTGGCGATCCGCTGCTGGAAGTCCTCGCTGTGCGTGGACAGGCCCTCCGGCATGGCGAACGTGAGCGAGCCGACGATGATGTCCTCGGGCTTCATCGGCTGCATGGTGTTCATGTTGATGAGCTGCAGCGGCTTGGCCTCGGTCGCCTCCTTCCAACCGGTCTCCTTGAGCTTCTTCTCGGGAAGCGGGCCGAGGTCACGGAGCAGGACCACGCCGGAGAGCGGGACCAGCGCCATGGAGCCGATCAGGGTGTTGCGGATCATCTTGCGGCGACCGAAGCCGGACTCGGCGGCACCGGTCCTGAACTGCTCGATGACGTCGGCGCGGACCTCGTCGGAGGCCTCGATCGGGTGACGCTCGGACGGCATCTCGACGTCCGACATCAGGGTGCGGGCCCAGTGGACCGCGCCCGCGCCGATCATGAACAGCGCGACGCCCAGGGTCAGGCCGAGCGCGAAGTTCAGGGCGCTGACGTGACCGAGCGGGAAGATGTAGACGATCTGGTCCGGGTCGATGGCCACGTACGAGGCGATGAAGCCGACGGTGGCGAGCATCGAGATCACGAACATCAGCGAGACCTGGCGCTCGGCGCGCTTGGCGGCCCGCTCGTCGATGTCGGTGCGACGGGGCTCGTGGGCCGGCAGGCCCGGGTCGGCGAACGGGCTGCCGTGGTCGGCCACCTCGCCGGCGGAGCCGTGCGGCTCCGGGAGCTTCTCTTCTGACATGTCGTGGCTCATGACTTCTTGGCCTTGGTGGTGTGGGCGGCGACCCAGATCGCGACCGCGATGAGCGTGCCGAGGCCGAAGATCCAGCCGAACAGACCCTCGGTCACCGGACCGAGGCTGCCCAGGGTGAGACCGCCGGGGTTGGGCTCATCGTTGGTGGTGTGGCGGACGAAGGCCACGATCTGCTTCTTCTGCTCCTCGGGCATGGTGGTGTCCGGGAACGACGGCATGTTCTGCGGGCCGGTCTGCATGGCCTCGTAGATGTGCTTGGCGTCCACGCCCTCGAGCGACGGGGCGTACTTGCCCTTGGTCAGGGCACCACCCTGGCCGGCGAAGTTGTGGCACTGGGCGCAGTTGGTGCGGAACAGCTCGCCACCCTTGGAGATGTCCTCGGGGTTGGTCGAGGTGAACTGCTCCTCCTTCGGGATCACCGGGCCGGGACCGAGGGAGGCGACGTAGGCGGCGAGCTGGTCGATCTCGGCCTGCGAGTAGATGTTCTTCTTGCGCGGGACCTGGGCGCCGGGCTGCTGGGCCGGCATGCGGCCGGTGCCGACCTGGAAGTCGACAGCAGCGGAGCCGACGCCGACCAGGCTCGGACCGTCACTGCTGCCCTGGCCGTTCAGGCCGTGGCAGGAGGAGCAGCCCACGGCGAAGAGCTTCTTGCCCTCATCGATCGCGAGCGACTGCGCGGCGACGTCGGCCTGCGCCTTGTCGGCGGGCGCGAACGCGGCGTACAGCCCCCCGGTTGCCGCCAGGGCGAGAAGTAGGACGACCAGCGCCGCCAATGGGTGGCGCCGTCGTGCGGAGAGCTTTTTCACGGAATAACCCCGGTGTCAGGATCTGGTCGACTGGTGGGTGCACCCGGCGGCCGGTCTGGCCGGCACGAGGCTGCCCGTCTAGGGCTGCGCGCGCGGTCGGTCGGTGGGAGCGTCGGCACCGGCAGAAGCGGCCCGTCGCCGGTGAGGGCGGGGGCCGCTGCCGGTGGCCAGCGACCTGATCAGCTGGTTACTTGATCAGGTAGATGGTCGCGAACAGGCCGATCCACACGACGTCGACGAAGTGCCAGTAGTACGACACGACGATCGCGGCGGTGGCCTGCTCGTGCGTGAAGCGCTTGGCTGCGTACGTCCGTCCCAGGACCAGCAGGAAGGCGATCAGACCACCCGTCACGTGCAGCCCGTGGAAGCCGGTGGTCAGGTAGAACACCGTGCCGTACGGGTCGGAGGACAGCGAGAGGCCGTCCTTCTTGACCAGCTCGGTGTACTCGAAGACCTGGCCGCCGATGAAGACCGCGCCCATGGCGAACGTGAGGATGAACCACGCCCGGAGCTTCTTCACGTCACCGCGCTCGGCGGCGAACACACCGAGCTGGCAGGTGAGCGAGGAGAGCACCAGGATCGTGGTGTTGACCGAGGAGAAGGGCACGTTGAGGGCGTGGGCCTTCTCGGTCCAGAACTCCGGCCCCTTGACGGAGCGGAGCGTGAAGTACATCGCGAAGAGGGCCGCGAAGAACATCAACTCGGAACTGAGCCAGACGATCGTTCCGACGCTGACCATGTTCGGCCGGTTGACCGATCCGTGCGCGTGCCCGGTTTCTACTGCTGTTGCTGTCGCCACGACGGACATTATGTCGGTCCCTTATTCCGTCTTCACGCCGGGGGGTGTCCCTCGGAGTGTCCGGTGCGTGCGGTATGCCCGCTTGGGGGTCGACGGGGTGTCCGGACGGGGGCTGAGCAGCGGGGTGTCCCTTTTCTGATGGTTCCTCGGAGGGGCCCGCGACCCCCTTGCCCGGCGCGTCGTTGCACGGTCGGAGTAGCCGCGGGAGGTAGGGGAGAGGGCCTCGGGTCGGCCGTACGGGTGGACTGGGCGAGGTCGGGTGACGGGCCGTCCTCCGGGCGGGTGAGCCCGGGGCGCGGGGGCTCGGGAGAGGAACGTGCGCGAGGGGGACTCGGCGGAGGGTGATCGGGAGTAGCATCCGGATCAGGCGAACGTGGTCCGGATCACACTTGAGGGAGCAGGGCCCATGGCGTACACGACCGATGAGACGCTCACCGTCCTCGTCTACAGCGACGACCGCAACACCCGCGAGCAGGTGCTGACGGCGCTCGGCCGCCGGCCCGCCGAGGATCTTCCGGAACTGTCCTACCTGGAGTGCGCGACCACCCCCGCGGTGCTCAAGGCACTGGAGAAAGGGGGAGTGGACCTCTGCGTGCTGGACGGCGAGGCCGTTCCGGCAGGCGGGCTGGGTCTCGGGCGCCAGCTCAAGGACGAGATCTACGGCTGTCCGCCGGTGCTGGTGCTGATCGGGCGGCCGCAGGACTCCTGGCTCGCCGCCTGGAGCCGGGCCGACGCCGCCATCTCCCACCCGGTGGATCCGGTGGCGCTGGCCGAGGCGGTCGCCACCCTGCTGCGGACGCGGCTGGCGAAGCGGACTCCGGCAGTCCGCTGAAATCCGCGCAGGCAGTTGGGAAATACAGGGGTAGAAGCGGCCCCTTCGCTCGATAGGCTGGCTCCATCCGTACGGACGTCCCCCTGTGGTGGGGAACCGACAACAGCTGGAGTCAGCCATGGTGAACGTGAACCCTGCGAACGGCGGTAGCGACCCCGCGCAGGTGGTCCGCACCTGGCCGGACCTCCTGGCGGCACTGTTGAAGGGGGACGACCTCGACCGCTCGTCCACCGAGTGGGCGATGGACCGGATCATGAGCGGCGAGGCGTCCCCGGTGCAGGTGGCCGGGTTCATGATCGCGCTGCGGGCCAAGGGCGAGTCGGTCGAGGAGATCGCCGGTCTGGTCGACGCGATGTACGCGCACGCCGAGCCGCTGGAGATCCCCGGTCCGGCGGTGGACATCGTCGGCACCGGCGGGGACCGGGCGAAGACCGTCAACATCTCCACCATGTCGGCGATCGTCGCGGCGGCCGCCGGCGCCAAGGTGGTCAAGCACGGCAACCGGTCGGCCTCCTCCGCCAGCGGCTCCTCGGACGTGCTGGAGAAGCTCGGGGTGGCTCTGGACATCTCCTCCCGGCGGGTCGCCGAGGTGGCCGAGGAAGTCGGGCTCACCTTCTGCTTCGCGGCGAAGTTCCACCCCTCGATGCGGCACGCGGCCACCGCGCGGCGCGACCTCGGGGTGCCGACCGCCTTCAACATCCTCGGCCCGCTGACCAACCCGGCCAAGGTCACCGCGCACGCCATCGGCTGCTTCGACACCCGGCTGTCCGGGCTGATCGCCGGGGTGCTGGCCCGGCGGGGCGCGACGGCGCTGGTCTTCCGCGGCGACGACGGGCTCGACGAGCTGACCATCACCACCACCTCGCAGGTCTGGCTGGTGCGCGACGGAGAGGTCACCGAGAGCACCTTCGACCCGCGGGACGTCGGCATCGAGCTGGTCGGCATCGAGGCGCTGCGCGGGGCGGACGCCTCGTACAACGCCGAGGTCGCACGGCGGCTGCTGGCGGGGGAGCACGGGCCGGTGCGGGACGCCGTCCTGCTGAACACGGCGGCGGCACTGGTCGCGCTGGACCTGGGCGACGCACCGCTCACCGAGCAGCTGGCGGCCGGCATGGAGCGGGCCGCGAAGGCGATCGACTCCGGCGCCGCGCAGGACCTGCTGCGGCGCTGGTCGGAGGCCACCAGCCGGATCTGATGCGGCCGTTGGGGAGCCCGTGCCGGTACGCCGGCGCGGGCTCTTCTCGTGCTGTCCGGATGCTGGATGGCCGTTTGACCACCCGCTGGACGAGGCCTAGAGTCTTCGCCAGGTCATGAGTGACAGCGTCAAGCCCCAGCTGGCTGTCCGGCAACCCTCCGTCCGTGGCGGGGTGCCCTGGGTGAGGACCGGGTCGCCACGGCAAACCGTCCGTGCGACAAGCGCGGACGCCCGACGACTGGCACTCCCGGGGTCCCCATACCCCTGAAGGAGTGCATCCTCATGTCCGTCTCCACCGAAATCTGCGCCCCGCTCGCCGTCCTCGGCGCCGACGTCGAGGTCCCGCTCGCCAGCGGTGAGAGGGTCGGCTACGCGGCGCTCGACTACGCGGCCAGCTCGCCGGCGCTCCAGCGGGTGTGGGACGACGTCGCCGCCTACGCGCCGTACTACGGCAGCGTCCACCGCGGGGCCGGGTACCTCTCGCAGCTGTCCACCGACCTGTTCGAGCAGAGCCGCCGCACCGTCGGCGAGTTCCTCGACCTGCGCGAGGGCGATCAGGTGGTCTTCACCCGGGCCACCACCGACTCGCTCAACCTGCTGGCCGCCGCCGTTCCCGCCGGCACCCGGGTGTTCGCCTTCGAGACCGAGCACCACGCCTCGCTGCTGCCCTGGGCGCACGCCGGACTGGACGTGACCTACCTGCGGGCGCCGCGCTCGCGGGCCGAGGCGGTGGCCGCGCTGGACGCCGCGCTCGCCGAGGCGCCCGAGGGCCCCAAGCTGCTCTGCGTCACCGGCGCCTCCAACGTGACCGGCGAGCTGTGGCCCGTCGCCGAGCTCACCGGGACCGCCCACCGGCACGGCGCCCGGGTGGTGCTGGACGCGGCCCAGCTGGCCCCGCACCACCGGGTCTCGGTGCGCGAGCTGGACGTCGACTGGATCGCCTTCTCCGGCCACAAGATCTACGCGCCGTTCGGCGCCGGGGTGCTGGCCGGCCGGGCGGACTGGCTGGACGCGGCCGAGCCGTACCTCGCCGGCGGCGGGGCGACCCGCACGGTGGCCCGGGAGACCGACGGCTCGGTGGCCGTGCAGTGGCACACCGGCCCGGCCCGGCACGAGGCCGGCTCGCCGAACGTCATCGGCGCCTACGCGATCGCCTCGGCCTGCCGGGCGCTGACCGAGGCCGGCTTCGACGCGCTGGAGGCCCGCGAGCAGCAGCTGATCGCCCGCCTGACGGCCGGGCTGGCCGAGATCCCGCAGGTCAAGGTGCTGAACCTGTTCGGCGCGGACTCTCCGCGGGTGGGCGTGCTGTCCTTCGTCGTCCGGGGCTGGAACAGCTCGCACTTCTCGGCCGCGCTGTCCGCCGAGTACGGTATCGGGGTGCGCGACGGCCTGTTCTGCGCCCACCCGCTGGTGCGCACGCTGCTCGGGGACGAGGCCCCGGCTGTCGAATCGACGTGCGGCGCTCCCGATCCCTCCCTGCCGGGCGAGCGCAGCCTGAACGCGATCCGGGTGAGCTTCGGCGCCGGGACGCCGGACGAGCACGTGGACCGCTTCCTGACCGCCGTCCGGGAGCTGGTCACGGACGGCGCGGCCTGGAACTACCGCAACGAGGGCGGGCGCTGCGTCGCGACCGCGCAGATCGACCGGGGTCGGCGTGAGGGCTGATCGCTACTCGTCCAGGCCGAGGGCGAAGGCGGCTTCCAGGTCGTGCTGGGAGTAGGTGCGGAAGGCGATCTGGGTCTCGGTGTGGGCCACACCCGGGACCTTGTTGAGCCGGCCCGGGATGACCTCGGCCAGGTCGTCGTGCCGGCGCACCCGCACCATCGCCACCAGGTTGTAACCCCCGGTCACCGAGTAGACCTCGCTCACGCCCTCGATGGCGGCGATGGACTCGGCGATCTCCGGGATGCGGTCGACACTGGTCTTGATCAGGACGATGGCGGTGATCACAGTTCGAGCTCCTTTGTGGGGTGCCGCCAGCGTATCGGGCGTCGGCCCGGTCGTCGCGGGGGGTGGCGGACCACGGTGCAGGCGTAGAGGAACCCGGCCGAGAAGCCGATCACATGGACCAGGTAGGCCACTCCCGGGCCGGCCGAGTGCATCGACCACCACTGGAGGGCGAACCAGAGGCCGAGCACCAGCCAGGAGGGGAAGCGCAGCGGCAGGAAGAGCAGCAGCGGGACGAGGGTGGTCACCCGGGCCCGGGGGTGGAGGCGCAGGTAGGCGCCGAGGGCGGCGGAGATCGCCCCGGAGGCGCCGATGAGCACCCGGGTGGAGTTCGGCGAGTGCGCCTCGGCGAGTGCGAAGCCGTACGTGGTCAGGCTGCCGGCGGCCAGGTAGAAGACGGCGTACCGGGCCCGGCCCAGCCGCCGTTCGACGGTGGGGCCGAAGACCTGGAGGAAGAGCAGGTTCCCCAGCAGGTGCAGCCAGCCGGCGTGCAGGAAGAGCCCGGTGAGGACGGACAGGGCCGGGTGCTTGCCCGGGGTCGGGGTGGTCGGGCAGCCGGGGACCGGGTCGTGGGCCTCGGCGAGCTGTTCGGCGGTCAGCGGCCGCCCGGCCAGCACCTCGGCCGGGACGGCACCCCAGCGCTGCTCGTACCGCTGCTCCGCGCAGACCTGGGCCTGGCCGGTGCCGTACAGCGGGTTGAGCCCGGCGGCCGGGCCGAGCAGGAAGACCAGGGTGTTCAGCGCGATCAGGGCGTAGCTGACCGCCGGGACGGTCGCCGCCGCCGGGCGGCCGCCCGGGGCGGCGGTGTGGTCGGGGGCCGCGAGCGCCATGCGGCCAAGCATCCCTCCGGGCGCCGCGGGTGACACGGCGGTTTACGGCAGGTGGACTAGCTCGGGTGTTCGAGCGACCGGTGGTCGCGACGGTTGCCCCAGGCAATAGGCTTGGGGCGGGCATTCCCGCCTCCCGCCGCCGACGCCGGGGCTCCGGGGGGAGCGCCTAGCCCATGCAGGGACCACCCGAGAGGACCCCCGATGACCGTCCCCGCCCTGACTGCCGACACGCGCTGGCGCTGCACCCTGTGCGGCAACCTCACCCGCTTCGACGTGACCCGCACCGCGCGGGTGACCGAGTTCCTCCACTTCGACCTGGCCGGCGAGTCCAAGGTCGAGGAGACCGAGGTGCTGAGCGAGACCGTCGAGTCGGTGCGCTGCCGTTGGTGCAACGCGGTGGACCAGGTCGAGCTGGTGGCCCGGCCGGGCGCCGAGGGGGGCCAGGACCCCACCGAGCAGGGCTGATCCCCGCCGGTGCGACGGGTGGGTGCGCGGCGCACCCGCCCGTGCCGCACGGGACAATACAGAAACAAGACGCACGGAGCGTGACGACAGGGGCGGCAGCGGCCGTGCCCGCTGGACCAGGATCGGAGCCGAGGACGTGGTGGACGCAGCGAAGGAGCCCGGCGAAGCCCAGGGGCTTCAGCCCGCTGCGGCCGAGGCCTGGGCCGAGGCGGCGGGGGCGGCGAACGACCCCTCCGAGCCCACGGCGGAGCGCGCTGCCGAGAAGCTCGAACGGCCGCTGCCCGAGGGCGTGCGCCGGCGCGTGGTCGGGCTGGCCTCGGACGCGCTCGGCGGGCTGCCGTCGGCCGAGCTCCCCCAGGGCCTGCGCCAGTACGTCAAGTTCACCCCGGCGCGACGGGCCAAGTACGCGGCCACCGCGCTGGCGGCGGCGCTGGAGGCGGAACCGGCCTTCCGGGTGCGGATAGCGGAGCGGCTTCGCCTGGGACAGCCGGACCTGGTGAGGGCGCTGGAGTCGGGCACCGCCCCGGGTGCGGCCGATCCGATGGACGTCGCGGCCGCCGCCTACCTGGTGCGTTCGCCGGGCTGGAGCCGGCTGGTGACCGAGGCCGGTGAGGAGGCCGAGCGGGCCGGCGCCGAGGACGCGGCCGCGGAGGCGGCCCGGCTGGTGGAGAAGCTGCAGGCCGAGCTGGCCGAGGTGCGGGCCTCCGCGCGGGCGGACCTGGACCGGCAGCGGGCCGAGTCCGAGGGCGTCCGCAAGGAGGCCGAGTCGCTGCGCAAGAAGGTGCGGTCGCTGGAGAGCGACACCCGCCGGGCGCAGGCCGAGACGCGCCGGGTGACCGGCGAGCTGGAGGCCGTGAAGGCGCAGGCCGCGGCCGAGCGCGGCGCGGCCGAGACCGAGGCGCGCAGGCTCAGGCACCGGGTCGCCGAACTGGAGAACGCGGTCGAGCAGGGCCGCCGGTCGGCCCGCGAGGGGCGCAGTGTCGAGGACATGCGGCTGCGGCTGCTGCTGGACGCCGTGCTGCAGTCGGCCCAGGGGCTCCAGCGGGAGCTGGCGCTGCCGGTCTCCCAGATCCGCCCGGCGGACCTGGTGGAGGCGGTGGTGCCGGGGGCGGCCTCCCCGCACGACGTGGCCCGGCGTGGGCTGGCCGAGGACGATCCGGCGCTGTTGGACCAGCTGCTGGCGATTCCTCAGGTGCACCTGGTGGTGGACGGCTACAACGTGACCAAGACCGGTTATCCGACGCTGCCGCTGGAGCAGCAGCGGATCCGGCTGCTGGGCGGGTTGGCGATGCTGGCCCAGCGCACCCAGGCGGAGGTCACCTGCGTGTTCGACGGGCAGGACCTGGACGTCCCGGTGATCATGGCGCCGCCGCGCGGGGTCCGGGTGCGGTTCAGCCGGACGGGGGAGACGGCCGACGAGCTGATCCGCCGCCTGGTGCGGGCCGAGCCGCAGGGCCGCCCGGTGGTGGTGGTGTCCACCGACCGGGAGGTCGCGGAGGGCGTGCGGAAGGCGGGCGCGCGCCCCGTGGCGTCGGTGCTGCTGCTGAACCGGCTGGCCCGGCCCTGACCCCACCAAGCCGCGTGATGCCTGGTCAGGCGCGGTTCCGAGGCGGTGCGCGGCTTTCGTGAAGTCAGAGTGAAAGCCGGAGTTCACGCCTTCGGGGGAGTGGTAAAACGGATAGATCTTCACTAGGGTCTGGCGTCAAACCTATTTTTAGGAATCTCATCCCATCAGGTGAGTCCGAGGAAAGAAGGAGCCGGTCCCTTGGCCTCCCACCGCCGTCCCAAGCAGCCGAGCCGCGCGCGGATCTCCGTGCTCACCGCTGCCGCTGCGACCGCGGTCGCCCTCTCCGCCCAGGTGGCCGCGCACGCCGCACCGCAGCCGAACAAATCGGACGTCAAGGCGCAGATCGACCAGCTCCAGGAGGAGCAGGAGCAGGCGGCTGAGAAGTACAACGGCGCCAAGGAGCGGGCGGACCAGCTGCGCAAGCAGGCCGACCAGCTTCAGGACCAGGTGGCCCGCAGCCAGGAGCAGATGACCCAGCTCCAGGGTGGTCTCGCCGAGGTGGCGGGCGAGCAGTACCGCATGGGCGGCATCGACCCGTCCGTCCAGCTGATGCTCTCCTCCGACCCGTCCGGCTACCTGGAGAAGGCCTCCACCGTCCAGCAGGCCAGCACCAGCCAGGCCGAGGCGCTCAAGGGACTGCTGGACCAGCAGCGCCGGCTGGACCAGGAGAAGGCCGAGGCGGCCGCCGTGCTCGCCTCGCTGGACACCACCACCAAGGACCTGAACCAGGCCAAGGCGGACGTCAACACCAAGCTGAAGGCCGCCCAGGACCTGCTGAACTCGCTGAGCGCCGCCGACCGCGCCGCGCTGCGGGCCCAGCAGGCACAGGACGACCGCGCCTCGCGCGGCAGCGACCGGGTCGACCTCAGCAGTCTGCCGCCGGCCAGCGGCTACGCGGCCGTGGCGATGGCCAAGGCGATGAGCAAGCAGGGCTCGCCGTACGTGTGGGGCGCCACCGGGTCGACCACCTTCGACTGCTCGGGCCTGATGGTCTGGGCGTACGGGCAGGCCGGCGTCTCGCTGCCGCGCACCTCGCAGGAGCAGGGCCACTACGGCACCCGGGTGCCCTCGCTGGACCAGGCCCAGCCGGGCGACCTGGTGATCTACGGCAACGACATGCACCACGTCGGGATGTACATCGGCAACGGCATGGTGGTCCACGCGCCGCACACCGGTGACGTGGTGAAGGTGATGAAGGCCGACGCGATGTCGATCAACACCATCCGCCGGGTCTGACGGTCCGACACGCCCGAGGGGCTCCTCCGGGGCCTGTGAAAAGCGCCACCTCCGTGCGGGGGTGGCGTTCGGGTTTCCGGCTCCTTCGCGACCACATGCTGAGAACCGATCAGCCTTGCGTACGCCATTGGTTACCATCGGTCATTTTCACAAAGGAACTTGGGTAATCTTCCGTCTTTTTTCTGACAAGGATTTGAACGGATCACGGTTCAGTTACTAGGGTCGTGCCCCGAACCACCGCACTGTCGATCGCCCTGCCAGGGTGGCGGCGGTGGTTACCGCCGAGTTCGCGAGGCAGCGGGGCAGGTCGAAGCGACTGCCCGACAGGGGAGCCCAGTGGTCGGGGGCGCTGTGGAGCGGAGCCGGGGAACCACGTTCCTCCGGGGTGAATCGGCGCCAGGTCGGCCGATGGAACGGCCGTGAGGCGCCGTAGGGCATGCTTCCGGCCCGAACCCGTCAGCTCACCCGGTAGGCGGACGTAGGAAGAAGGAGTCCGCCTTCGTGGCGTCCCATCGTCGTCCCAAGCCCGCCGGTCGCGCCCGCGTCTCGATCCTCACCGGGGTCGCTGCCGCAGCCGTCGCCCTCTCCGCGCAGTCCGGTGCCCACGCCGACCCGCAGCCGACCAAGGAACAGGTCAAGGAGCAGGTCGACCAGCTCAACGAGCAGGCCGAGGTCGCGACCGAGAACTACAACGCCGCCCAGGCCAAGCAGCAGGAGCTGGAGAAGCAGGTCTCCGGCCTGCAGGACCAGGTGGCCCGTCAGCAGGCCCAGGTCACCGAGCTCCAGGGCGGCCTGGCCGAGATCGCCGGCGAGCAGTACCGCAACGGGGGCATATCCCCGACCGTCCAGCTGATGTTCTCCTCCAGCCCGGACAACTTCCTCAGCCAGGCCGGCACGCTGAACCAGGCCGGCAGCACCCAGAAGGGTCAGCTGAAGGAGCTCCAGGAGCAGCAGCGCAAGCTCGACCAGGACCGCAACGAGGCCCAGGGCAAGCTCGCCGAGCTGGAGTCGACCACCCAGCAGCTGAAGGCCTCCAAGGAGGAGGTCCAGGGCAAGCTGAAGGCGGCCCAGGACCTGCTCAACACGCTGACCGAGCAGGAGCGCCGGGCGCTCCAGCAGGCCGAGGAGAAGGCCGCCGCCGAGGCCCAGCTGAAGGCGGAGTCCGCGAAGCTCGACGCCGCGAAGGCCGCCGCCGACCGCGCCTCGCGCGACAACAGCCGCGGCGACCTCGCGGCCGGCACGACCACCGCTCCGGTGAAGGTGGCCGCCGGCAGCTCGCGCGGTGCCGCCGCGCTCTCGGCCGCCGCGTCCAAGGTCGGCAGCCCGTACGTCTGGGGCGCCACCGGCCCGGGCTCCTTCGACTGCTCCGGCCTGATGGTCTGGGCGTTCAACCAGGCCGGCGTGTCGTTGCCGCGCACCTCGCAGGCGCAGGCCTCGGCCGGCACCCGGATCGGTTCGGACATCTCCCAGGCCCAGCCCGGCGACCTGCTGATCTTCTACAGCGACGCCCACCACGTCGGCATCTACGCGGGCAACGGCCAGGTGCTGCACGCGCCCAAGCCGGGTGCGTCGGTGCGCTACGAGGCGGTCACCAACATGCCGCTGGCCTCCATCGTGCGGGTCTGATCCCGGCACGGACGCTTCCAGGCCCGGTCTTCCCCAGGGAAGGCCGGGCCTGCGGCTTTTCCGGCGGGGTCGACCTGATGTCCGATTAGGGGTCAAATATTCGAGTTGGGAGGGGTTTGGACTCGCTTGCCCGAACTCGCTAACGTCTGCCACCGGACTCCCGCTCGACGGCCGCCCGTCGTGGTGCGGCGGCGGGGGCCGCACCGCAGGATTGGAGCCGCTGCCGCCATGCCCGTGCACCGCCGTTCCCAACTGCTCACCCGGGCGCTGGTGCTGACCGCGGCCGCCGCCACCGCGCTGGGCGTGGCCGCCGGAGGCAGCGCCCAGGCCGCCCCCGGCAGCCCGGACCCGTCCGACCGCCAGGACGTCACGGCACAGGTGGAGCAGCTGTACGACGAGGCCGAGCAGGCGTCCGAGAAGGCCAACGCGGCGCAGGAGGCCCAGCGGCGGCTCCAGGGCGAGACCACGATCCTCCAGGGTGAGATCGCCGTCGCCCAGGACCAGCTCAACGAGCTGCGCGGCGACCTGGCGACGGTGGCCGGGGCCGAGTACCGCGGCGGCGGGATGACCCAGACCGCCCAGCTGATCCTCTCGCCCGACCCGGAGGGCTACCTGGCCCGCGCCCGCACCCTGGGCCAGGCCGCCGTGCGCCAGCAGGAGACCCTGCACGAGCTGGTCACCCGGCAGCGCCGGCTCGACCAGCGCCGCACCGAGGCGGCCGGCAAGCTCGCCGAGCTCGACCAGACCCGCCGCTCGCTCGCCGACAGCAAGCAGCAGATCCAGCAGCGGCTGGCCAAGGCGCAGAAGCTGTTGAACGGTCTGGGCGCCACCGAGCGGGCCCGGATGACGGCCCAGGACGCCCGGGACGCCGAGCAGCGCGCCACCCGGGGCACCGACCGGCTGGACCTCGGCACCGCCCCGCCCGCCTCCGAGCGCGGGGCCGCCGCGCTGGCGGCCGCGGTGCGGATGATCGGCTCCCCGTACGTCTACGGGGCCACCGGGCCGCACGCGTTCGACTGCTCCGGTCTGATGTACTACAGCTGGCGGCAGGCCGGAGTGACCCTGCCGCGCACCTCGCAGGCCCAGGCGTACGCCGGGCAGCGGATCAACCTGTCCGAAGCGCGACCGGGAGACCTGGTGATCTTCTACCGGGACATGCACCACGTCGGCATGTACGCCGGTGGTGGGGTGATCGTGCACGCCCCCCGTCCGGGTGCCAAGGTCCGCTACGAGAGCGTCTCCGCCATGCCGGTCTCCGGGGTGGTCCGGCTCTGAGCGCCCCGCTGTCCGGCCCTGCCGACCCCGCTGACCCCGCCGACCCCGCTGAGATAGCCCGGCCCCGGCCCCGCCCCCGCCGCGTGCTGTCCCGGCGGGGTGCGTTGCTGCTCGCGGCCGGCGGGCTGGTCCAGCTGTCGCTGCCGCCGGCCGTCCCGGCGGCGGCCCCGGCGCGGTCGGCGGACCGGTACGGCGAGGTGGCCGCCGCGCTCGCGGAGCGGGCGCGCTCGGCGGCGCCGTGGGCCGGGCTGCCGGTGGCCGAGACGGGGTACCGCAACCTGGTGCTCGCCGCCTCCGGCGGGCCGGAGCGGCTGACCGCCGCCGCCGACCTGGCGGTGCGGATCGCCGGGTACGACGAGTACCCGGTGGTGTACCCGCGCCGGATCGAGCTGGTCCGGGCCGGGGACGGCTGGCGGGTCGAGCGCGAGGAGAGCGCGGGCGGGCCGCCCGCGCCGTGGGACTTCGGGCCGCTCCGGTCGGCGCCGGGCGCCCACTGCCTGGTGCTCGGGCCGGTGGCCGGCCCCGACCCGGCCGAGCTGGTCGCGGTGGGGGACCGGGCGGTGCCCGCCGTCACCGAGGTCTGGGGCGGCGCCTGGCCGGGGCGGCTGCTGCTGGAGCGGCCCGCGACCGAGGAGCAGTTCGCCCGGCTGCTGGAGGGCGACCCGGACGGCTGGACGGGCATGGCGGCGGTCACCGTGGCCGCCCCCGGTGCGCCCTGGCACACCCCCTCGGACCGGGTGCTGGTCAACCCGGAGGCGTACGGGCGGCTCAGTGACTTCGGCCGCCAGGTGGTGATCACCCACGAGGCCACCCACGTCGCCACCAGGGCCGACACCCGGGCCTGGACCCCGCTGTGGCTCTCCGAGGGCGTCGCCGACTGGACCGCCTACCGGGACTCGGGCCGCAGCCCCCGGCAGATCGCCCCCGAGCTGGCCCGGGACGTCGCCGCGGGGAAGCCGCCGACCGCACTGCCCGCCGACCGGGACTTCGCCGCCGGGGCCACCGGCATCGCCCAGGCCTACGAGCAGTCCTGGCTGGCCTGCGAGCTGATCGCCCGCGTCCACGGCCCGCGGCGGCTGGTCGCCTTCTACCGGGCGATCGGCGCGGCCGACGGGCAGGGCGAGGAGCGCGAGCGCCGGACCGACCGGCTGATGCGCCGTGAGCTGGGCGTCGGCCTGGAGGAGTTCACCCGGCTCTGGCTGGAGCAGGTGGCGGCGCTGTGAGACGTGTCCGATCAGCGGCCGATCAGCGGCGCTGCTCGGCCGGGGTGCCCGGGTGGTCGATGCCGTCCAGCAGGTCCTGCTCGTAGGCGATGCCCGGACGCACCGGGTAGCCCGCGACGGGCAGCGCGGCGGGCTCGTGGTCCAGCACCACGGTCGGCGGCAGCGGCGCCTCGCCGCGGGTGGAGCGCCAGAGCCGGACGCAGGAGAGCACGGCCGCGGCCAGCAGCAGCAGGTTGCGCACGGCCAGCACGGTGACCGCCGCCGGGTCGCTGGCCAGGACCTGGGTGAACATGGTCGGGAACTCGACCAGGGTCAGCGGGCAGGCGAGCAGGATCAGCACCGCCACCGGCCGCTGGCTGCTGTTGCGCACGGTCAGGCAGACCGCCGCGACGCCGATCAGCCAGACCAGGTACTGCGGGCTGATCACCCGGCTGGTCACCACGAAGATCAGCAGCGCGCACAGCGCCGCGTCGTACATGGTGGCCGCGCTGCGGCGCTTGGAGGTGAAGCGCCACAGCAGCAGCCAGCCGAAGCCCAGCAGGGTGCCGGCCAACATCACCTTGCTGATCACGCTCACCCACGGCCCGAGCATCTCGGGGGAGCCGTAGTTCATGGTGACCTTGCCGTCCCAGGCCCCGGCGATCCGGGCGAAGTGCAGCGGCAGCGCGCCGAGCGATTCGACCTCGATGCCGCGGTCCTTCTGGAAGGCCAGGAAGTCGAAGGCGCCGTTCATCCCGGCCGCCAGCAGGAAGCCGATCGAGACGGCGGTGGACCCGGCCAGCGTCCAGGAGCGGCGGGTGCGGCGGCCGGAGGGAGTGCCGATCAGGCCGAGCAGCGGCCAGATCTTGACGATGCCGCCCAGGCCCAGCAGCAGCCCGCCGACCGCCGGGCGGCGGATCAGCGCCAGCAGGCCGGCCAGGGCGACCGCGGTGACGATGACGTCGAAGCGGTTGTAGATCATCGGGCCGAGCAGTGGGACGCCCACCACCCACAGCCAGGCGCCGGTCAGCGCCCGGCCCCGGCGCAGGCCGGTGCGCACCAGCAGCGCGGCCGCGGCCGCGTCGGCTATCCCGCAGATCACCCAGAACGAGACCAGGTACGACCAGGGCAGCAGGCCCGGCAGCAGGATCACCAGGGCGGCGCCCGGCGGGTACTGCCAGGTCACGTCGTCGAACGGGAAGGTGCCGGTCTGGAGCACGCCGTACCAGGCGTGGTAGATCATCCAGACGTCCGCCGTGACGTCCCCGCCGGGCGCCTTCAGCACGCCCGTCGCCAGCAGCACCAGCAGGGCGCGGGTGGCCACCCAGGTGGCTCCGAGCGCGGCGAGCGCCCCGAGCGGGCGGCCGAGGCGGCCGCGCGAAGAACCGGGCTCGGTGGCCGGGGCCAATTCCACTGCGCTCCCTCGTTCGTCTCGGACGTCCCCACCGGAGGCGTCGTATCGACGGACGCCCGGGCCGCCGCATCCGCGGCCTAGGTACTAGGACTGACCCGGGGGTCAAACGGTTGCCGTGCGCGGTTCCGTTCCCGGCGGGTCATGGTGTTGACCTATCGTACGGATCACCCAGCGGTACACCGCGCACCCCCCGACCGAACGAGCCGTGGCCTGATGCACAGAACCTTGATCGTCACCAACGACTTCCCGCCCCGCCCCGGTGGCATCCAGGCCTTCGTGCACAACATGGCCGTCCGTCAGCCCGCTGGCAGCGTCGTGGTGTACGCCTCGACCTGGCGGGACGGCAGCGAGGTGGCCCGCTTCGACGCCGAGCAGCCGTTCCCGGTGATCCGGGACCGGACGAAGGTGATGGTTCCCACACCCCGGGTCACCCGGCGGGCCGCCGAGATCCTGCGCGCGGAGCGGTGCGACTCGGTCTGGTTCGGCGCCGCCGCCCCGCTCGGGCTGATGGCGCCCACGCTGCGCCGGGCCGGGGCCGGGCGGCTGCTCGGCATGACCCACGGGCACGAGGCCGCCTGGGCCCAGCTGCCGGTCTCCCGGCAGCTGCTGCGCCGGATCGGTGCGGGCACCGACGTGCTGACCTACCTGGGCGAGTACACCCGCTCCCGGATCGCCGCGGCGGTCGGGCCGCAGGCCGCGGCCCGGATGGTCCAGCTGCCGCCGGGCGTGGACGAGACGACCTTCCACCCGGGCTCCGGGGGCGCCGAGGTGCGCCGTCGGCTGGGGCTGGCGGACCGGCCGGTGGTGGTCTGCGTCTCCCGGCTGGTGCCGCGCAAGGGCCAGGA
The DNA here is from genome assembly GCF_040683915.1 of Kitasatospora sp. NPDC093102. Classification (NCBI taxonomy): domain Bacteria; kingdom Bacillati; phylum Actinomycetota; class Actinomycetes; order Kitasatosporales; family Streptomycetaceae; genus Kitasatospora; species Kitasatospora sp. NPDC093102. Next base: position 321,896 of record NZ_JBFBFA010000002.1, read on the forward strand.
CACCCTGATCGAGGCGATGCCGCAGATCCTCGCCGACGTGCCGGACGCGGTGCTGCTGATCGTCGGCGGCGGCCCGTACCGGGCGGACCTGGAGAAGCTCGCGGACGCCACGGGCGTACGGGACTCGGTGCGGTTCACCGGTTCGGTGCCGTGGGGGGAGCTGCCCGCCCACTACGGGGCCGGGGACGTCTTCGCGATGCCGTGCCGCACCCGGCGCGGGGGGCTGGACGTCGAGGGTCTGGGCATCGTCTACCTGGAGGCCTCGGCGACCGGCCTGCCGGTGGTCGCGGGGGACTCCGGCGGGGCGCCGGACGCGGTGCTGGAGGGCGAGACCGGGTACGTGGTGCCCGGCGGCTCGGCCTCGGCGGCGGCCGAGCGGATCGTCCGGCTGCTGCACGACGAGGAGCTGCGGCGGCGGATGGGCGAGGCCGGGCGGCGTTGGGTGGAGCGTTCCTGGCGCTGGGACCTGCTGGCGGGGCGGCTGACCTCGCTGCTGGCCGGGTGACGTGGACGGGCCCCGCCTCCTTCCCGGGGAGGAGACGGGGCCCGTCCGGCGTCCGTGGGTCCGGCTACTTCTGGTAGATGGCCTCGATGTCGGCCGCGAAGTCTTTCAGCACGACGTTGCGCTTGAGCTTGAGCGAGGGCGTCAGGTGGCCGCTCTCCTCGGAGAACTCGGTGTCCAGCAGGCGGAACTTCTTGACCGCCTCGGCGTGCGAGACGGCCGCGTTGCCGTCGTCCACCGCGGACTGGAGGGCGGCCAGCAGGTCCGGGTCGGCGGCGAGGTCGGCGACGGTGGCGCCGGCGGGCTTGCCGTTCAGCTCCTTCCACTTCGGGAAGAACTCCGGGTCGACGGTGATCAGGCAGGCGACGAAGGGCTTGCGGTCGCCGACCACCATGACCTCGCCGACCAGGGCGTGCGCCCGGATCCGGTCCTCGATCACGGCCGGGGCGACGTTCTTGCCGCCGGCCGTGACGATGATCTCCTTCTTCCGGCCGGTGATGGTCAGGTAGCCCTCGGAGTCCAGCGAGCCGATGTCGCCGGTGGCGATCCAGCCGTCCTTGAGGGTGTCGGCGGTGGCCTGCGGGTTGTTCCAGTAGCCGGTGAAGACGTGCGGGCCCTTGAAGAAGACCTCGCCGTCCTCGGCGATCCGGACGGAGGCGCCGGGCACCGGCTGGCCGACCGTACCGATCTTCGCCTTGTCACACGTGTTGAAGGCGGTGGCCGCGCAGGTCTCCGTCAGGCCGTAGCCCTCCAGGACGGTGAAGCCGATGCCCCGGTAGAAGTGGCCCAGGCGCTCGCCGAGCGGGGCGCCGCCGGAGATGGCGTGGGTGGCCCGGCCGCCGAGGGCGGCGCGCAGCTTGCTGTAGACCAGCTTGTCGAAGACCGCGTGCTTGAGCCGCAGCACCAGGCCCGGGCCGCCGGTGTCCAGCGCCCGGCTGTAGGCGATCGCGGTTTCGGCGGCCTTGTCGAAGATCTTGCCCTTGCCGTCGGCCTGGGCCTTGGCACGGGCGGTGTTGTACACCTTCTCGAAGACCCTGGGCACGCCCAGGATCAGGGTCGGCTTGAAGGCGGCCAGCTCGGCGGTGACGTTCCGGACGTCGGAGACGTGGCCGAGCTTGATCGGGGCCATCGCCGGGGCGATCTCGACGATCCGGGCGAACACGTGGGCCAGCGGCAGGAAGAGCAGGACGGAGCTCTCGCCGAGGCGGAACAGCGGGGCCAGGCGCTCGACGACGTTGCCGCACTCGGCCAGGAAGTTGCCGTGGGTCAGCTGGCAGCCCTTCGGGCGGCCGGTGGTGCCCGAGGTGTAGACGATGGTGGCGAGGTCGTCGGGGCCGGCGATCCGGCGGCGCTCCTGGATCGTCGCGTCCGGGACGTTCTGCCCGGCCTCGGCCAGCGCGGCGATCGCCCCGCCCTCGATCTGCCAGGTGCGCTTCAGCTCCGGCAGCCGCTCGCGGATCCCGTCGACCACCCGGACGTGCTGGTCGGTCTCGGTGATCACCGCGACCGCGCCCGAGTCGCCGAGGATCCACTCGACCTGCTCGGCGGAGGAGGTCTCGTACACCGGCACGGTGATCGCGCCGGCCGTCCAGATCGCGAAGTCCAGCAGCGTCCACTCGTACCGGGTGCGGGACATGATGGCCACCCGGTCGCCCGGCTCGACGCCTGCGGCGATCAGGCCCTTCGCGGTGGCGTGCACCTCGGCCAGGAACTGGACCGAGGTCAACTCCTGCCACTGGCCGTCCACCTTCCGGCTGAGCACGGCGAGGTCCGGGTGCTCCTCGGCGTTCCGGTGCACCGGGTCGGCGAGGTTGCCACCGCTGGGAACCTGGTAGAGGGCCGGAAGGCTGAAGTCGAGCAAGACTGCTCCTCGTTCGCGACGCTGCGGGACGGCAGGACGTTACTGCCCAGTAGGCAGCTTCGACCAGGGGGTTGGCTCCGGTGTTCGAAGTGTCACACCCGGCCGGATCCGACCAGGCCGTGACCGGGTCGTTCGAATGGCACCCTATGGCAGCGCGCGGTAACCGGCCGGTAACATGCCCGGTCGCCCGGCGCCCGCCGCAGTGCACCCGGCCGTCGGGTGCGGCCCGCACCGCCGACTCGCTCGCCGGGCGCGATAGCCTGCTCCGGGCGGACCGGGCCGAGCGCGCCCCGGCCGGACCGGCAGTCAGAGGGACGAGGCGGAGGGCCATTCCATGGCGGAGCACACCAGGTCGAGCATCACCATCGACGCGACCCCGGCCACGGTCATGGCCGTGATCGCCGACTTCGCCGCCTATCCGGCCTGGACCGGCGAGGTCAAGGAGATCGAGGTCCTGGAGACCGGCGGGGACGGCCGCGCCGCCCAGGTCCGGCTGCTGCTCGACGCCGGCGCCATCCGTGACGAGCACGTCCTCGCCTACACCTGGGACGGCGACCGCGAGGTCTCCTGGACCCTCGTCCGCAGCCAGATGCTCCGCTCGCTGGACGGCTCCTACACCCTCGCCCCGCTGGCCGGCGGCCGCACCGAGGTGACCTACCAGCTCGCCGTGGACGTCAAGATCCCGATGCTCGGCATGATCAAGCGCAAGGCCGAGAAGGTCATCATCGACCGCGCCCTGGCCGGTCTGAAGAAGCGCGTCGAAGGCTGACTGCACCGAACGGGGGGCCGGACGGCATGACGGCGACACGCACCATCCTGGTCAGCGGCGACGCGGGCGCGCCCGTGGTGGCCGCCGCCACCGCCCTGCACGCCGCCCGGCGCGGCCACCGCACCTGGCTGCTGGCCGGCGACGACCCCCACCGCGCCCTGGACTCCGCCCTCGGCATCCGGCTGGAGCCCGAACCGCAGCACTGCGCACCGGGCCTGACCGTCTCCCGGATCGACGAGCAGGCCGCGTTCCGCTACGCCGTCGGCGAGCTCACCGGCCGGCTCAAGCCCGCCCTCGACCTGCTCGGCGCCGAACAGCTCGATCCCGAGGAACTCACCGCCCTCCCCGGCATCGCCCGGCTCGCCCTGCTGCGCGCCCTGCCCGCCGCCGACCAGGACGTCCTGGTCGTGCTCGCCCCGCCGCCCGCCGAACTGATCGCCACCCTCGCCCTGTCCGAGCAGCTCGCCCGCTACCTGGACCGGCTCGTCCCCGAGCAGCGGCAGGCCGCCCGGGCGCTGCGCCCGCTGCTGGCCGGGCTGGCCGGCGTCCCGATGCCCGCCGACTGGCTGTACGAGGGGCGCACCAAGGCCGCCGCGGCGCTGGCCGAGTCCCGCGCCGCGATCACCGGCCCCGGCACCAGCGTCCGGCTGGTCGTCCCGGCGGACGGCCACCCGTACCAGGAGCTGCGCCGGATCCGGGCCGGGCTCGCGCTGCACGGGCACCGGCCGGACGCCGTGGTGGTGCACGGCGCGCTGCCCGACGCCGCCGTCTCCTCGCCCGACCCCTGGCTGGCCGCGCTGGCCCGCCGCCGGCAGGAGGAGCTGACCGGGCTCGCCGCCGAGACCGACGCCCCGGTGCTGGTCACCGACCTGGCCGCCGCCACTCTGGAGGCCGTCGCCGACCGGCTCTACGGGGACGGGGAGGGGCCCGAGCGGCTCGCGCCCGCGCCCTGGCCGGTCGAGGACCGGCTTGCCGAGGAGGGTTTGCTGGTCTGGCACCTCGACCTGCCCGGCGCCGACCGGTCCGAGCTGGACCTGGTCCGCCGGGGCGACGAGCTGGTGGTCGGGCTCGGCACCCACCGCCGGGTGCTCACCCTGCCGTCCGCGCTGCGCCGGTGCACGGTGGCCGGGGCGGGGCTGCACGACGGGGTGCTCTCGGTGCGGTTCGCGCCCGACCCGGCGCTCTGGCCCCGGGGCTGACGGGGGTTCGGCGGGGTTCGGCGCCTTTTCTGGCTGCCCGGCCGGTCGGGTAGCGTCGGGCCGGAGGGCCGCGGGGTGCGGCCACGGCTGAGGAGGCGCCCGCGATGACCAGCACCGACGACCGCACCGAGCCCGTCGACGACCGTGCCGAGTCCGACCGTGCCGGGGCTGACGGCGACCGCACTGCGCCGGGCGACGGGCAGTCGAACCCGTTCGGGCCGGAGCTGGGCCCGCTGGTGGACGAGGTGCGCCGGTTCGCCGGTGCGCTCGGCGAGAAGGCCCAGGAGGCGAGCGCCACCACCCTGATCACCCTCTCCGGGCTGGCCGACCGGCTGCGCACCCAGCAGCCGGAGGTCTACTCCCACCTCGCCGCGGCCGGCACCGGGCTCGCCGCGGCGGGTGCCGAGCTGCTGGCCGCCTACCGCGCCGCCGTGGTCGGGCAGGAGCGCCGCTGGACCGCCGGGCAGGGCGCGCCGACCGAGAAGATCGACCTCGACGCAGACCGTGACGCCGGCCGTGACGCCGACCGCGACTCCGGCCTTGACGGGGCTGACAGGCCGTCCGCCAAGCAGTGAAACCGTGACTTCCGGAGGGTGATCGCGTTGCTCTCTTACGTCACGAAGAAGGAAATTAGATACGACTTTTGAAGCGTATCGGCTCGGTTGTTCCAGGATTGTCTTCGGATAATGTATGCGAGGCTGTGTACGGGGACAGGGTTGGGCGGTAGCGTTCCGTCCAGCGGGAACGAGTGAATAGCTGAGGGACACATGGCTCTGACCATCGGCGTCGATGTCGGCGGGACCAAGATCGCGGCAGGCGTGGTCGACGAGGCGGGCACGATCCTGGCCCGGACCAGGGTGCCCACCCCGGCCGACCCGCAGTGGGCGGTCGACGCCATCGCGCAGGCCGTGCGCGAGCTCAAGGATGAGCACCCCGGTGTCACGGCGGTGGGCGTCGGCGCCCCCGGCTTCGTGGACAGCAACCGCTCCACGGTGATCTTCGCCCCCAACATCGACTGGGAGAACGAGCCGCTGCGCGGGCGGATCGAGGAGCTCACCGGCCTGTCCGCCGTCATCGAGAACGACGCCAACTGCGCCGCCTGGGCCGAGTTCCGCTTCGGCGCGGCCGCCGACCACCAGGACATGGTGCTGATCACCGTCGGCACCGGCATCGGCGGCGGCATCGTCCTGGACGGCCGGCTGCACCGCGGCCGCTTCGGCGTGGCCGGCGAGATCGGCCACCTCAACATGGTCCCCGACGGCCTGCCCTGCGGCTGCGGCGGCAAGGGCTGCTGGGAGCAGTACGGCTCCGGGCGTGCGCTGCGCCGCTACGGCCGGGAGAACGCCGCGGCCGACCCGCAGCGCGGCCGCCGGATGCTGGAGCTCAACGACGGCGTGGCCGAGACCATCCGCGGCATCCACATCACCCAGGCCGCCGAGGAGGGCGACCCGCTCGCCCTGGAGTGCTACGCCGAGCTGTCCGACTGGCTGGGCCGCGGCATGGCCGACCTCGCCGCGCTGTTCGACCCGGGCGTCTTCGTGCTCGGCGGCGGCGTCTCCGACTCCGGCCGGCTGCTGCTCGACCCGGTCGCCAAGGCCTTCGAGCACTACCTGACCGGCGGGGTGCACCGCCCGCGCGCCGAGGTCGTCCTGGCCTCGATGGGCTCCGCCGCCGGCATCGTCGGCGCGGCGGACCTCGCCCGCACCGCCTGACACCCCTTCGAGCCCGCCGGCGGCGGTGCGACCGGGCCCCGACCGATCCCGGACGCACCGCCGCCGTCGCACGTCCCGGCCCGGCCGCGTACCGTCGGATCGATCCGGTGACCGCCCAGGGGAGGACCATGAGCGCCGCGACCACGACCGCCGCGAGCGAGACCGAAACCGCCGCGAACGTCGAACCGCTGCCGCCGCCCGGCCCGGGCCGGCTGCGCCTGCTCAGCTACAACATCCGCTCGCTGCGCGACGACCGGCGGGCGCTGGCCCGAGTGATCCGGGCCTGCGATCCGGACCTGGTCTGCATCCAGGAGTCCCCGCGCTACTGGCGGCCCGAGGGCCAGGCCGCCTGGCTGGCCCGGAGCACCGGGACGGCCGTGCTGGCGGGCGGCGGCCGCACCGCCGCCGGTCCGCTGCTGCTCGGCCGGCCCGGCGCGGTGGAACTGCTGGGAGTGCACGACCGGTTGCTGCCCAAGACCCGTGGCCTGCACGCCCGGGGCTTCGCCAGTGCGCTGCTGCGGCTGCCCGGGACGGCGCCGTTCACCGTCACCAGCTGCCACCTCAGCCTGGACCAGGAGGAGCGGTACGGGCAGTTCGAGCTGCTGCTCGACCAGCTCGGGATCGCCGAGCTCGGCGTCGTGGCCGGGGACTTCAACGAGCACCCGGACGGGCCGGGCTGGCGGCTGCTGGCCTCCCGGCTCCAGGACGGGTACCCGACCGCGCCCTGGGGAGGCGAGTTCACCTCCGTACCGGAGCACCCCCACCAGCGGATCGACGCCGTCTTCGCCACGCCCGGGATCACCGTCCTCGGCTGCGGGGTGCCGCACGGGCTCCCCGGCGTCACCGGGGCCGACCTGCGGGCCGCGACCGACCACCTGCCGGTGCTCGCCGTCCTCGAACTGCCGAGCGGTCAGCCGGGCGGCCGGCCGGGGGATTAGACGACGGCGCCGTGGTCCGGGTCCTCCGGCTCGTCCTCGTCGCGGTCCTTCATCCGCGCGACGAGGGTGACGAAGCCGCCGAGGAAGGCGGTGATGCCGACCCAGGCGGGCCAGCCGGAGATCTCCCGCCAGACCACCGCGTCGACCAGCAGCAGGGCCGGGCCGCCGAGCACCGCCAGCCAGGCGAACTTGGCGGTCACGTCGGCGGCCGGAAGGGGCGGGGGCTCCGGCGGGACGTAGTGGCCCTCGTCGGTCTCCTCGGCCAGCTCGAAGTCGCGTGGGCCCGCGCCGCCCGCCGGCATCACCGGCCGGCCGGAGCGGGGACGGGGCTGCGGGGCGAGGTCGGAGAGGTCGTCCTGCTCGCCGCGGCCGCCGCTGCCGTCCTTGTAGCCGCCCTTGAGCTCGTTCTGCGCCCGGAGGTTCTCGACCTCCGGCCAGTTCGGGTTGTTGAGGTCGACCGGGTCGTCGAACTGGGCCACCAGGGCGGCGAAGATCTCGTCCTGCTCGGCCTGGCTGCGCTCGGGCGCCCGGCGCGGACGGCGTTCGGCGGGGGCCTCCGGCCCGGCGGTGTCCCCGGCGGCGTCCTTGACCGGCGGGGGCGTCGCGGCGCCGTCCGTGCCGGTACGGTCCGTCGGCGCACCGCCCGGGGCGGCGGCGTTCGTCCCGCCGTCCTTCGTCGCGCCGTCCTCGCGGGGAGTCTCGTCCCCGCCGCCCGCCGTGCTGCTCTCGTGCACTTCCGGCCCTTCAGCCATGGTGATCGTCGGATTCGACCCGGGTGACGCCCGCCACGTGCGCGGGAGCCAGCCGTCGGATGAAGTCCTGGGAGGCCGCGAATATTTCCGCCGCGTCGTGGTCCAGCGTCGCGACGTGGAAGCTGCGCTGGCACAGCCGCTCCGTCACGTCCGTCGAGGATATCCGGGCCAGTACCAGTTCCGAGTTGGCCGGCGAGACGACGTGGTCCTGCGGGCTGTGGAAGAGCAGCACCGGCTGGGTCACCTCCGGCAGCAGCCGCTGGACCTCCCGCCACAGCCGGCTCAGCGACCAGGCGGCGTGCAGCGGGGTGCGGTCGTAGGCGACCTCGGCCGCACCGGCCCGGGCGATGTCGTCGGCGACTCCGGGCACGCTGGGAAGCAGGTGGCGCAGCACCGGCAGCAGCACACTCACGGGGGTGTCCGAGCGCACCGACGGGTTGACCAGCACCAGGCCGGAGACGGTCGGCCCGTGCAGCGCCGCGAGCCGCAGCGCCAGCGCGCCGCCCATCGACAGCGCGCAGACGAAGACCTGCTCGCACTCCCCGGCGAGGGCCAGCAGCTCGCGCTCGACCTCGGCGTACCAGTCCTCCCAGCGGGTGAGCTGCATGTCCTGCCAGCGGGTGCCGTGTCCGGGCAGCAGCGGCAGCGAGACGGTGAACCCGGCAGCCGCCAGGTCATCGGCCCACGGCCGCAGCGACTGCGGCGAGCCGGTGAAGCCGTGGCAGAGCAGCACCCCCACCGGTCCGCCATGGTGGCGGTACGGCTCGGCACCGGGCAGCAACGGCATGGCGGACTCCTTCGCGGGCGGGTGGCGCTGGGGGAGGAACGCTGGAGGTGGTGCTGCGGAACCGCATCGTCCCACGCTCCGCGCCGGGTCGTACACCCCCTACGAGCGGCCGGGCGCGGCCCCTACGGCGGGGCCGGGCACACCGGACGGCCGCGGGGCATTAGGATCGACCGGTCCGCATAACAGGAGGCCCGGGTTGTTCTACCGACTGATGAAGATGATCGTCGCGCCACTGCTTCGGATCTTCTTCCGGCCGTGGATCGAGGGCGAGGAGAACATCCCCGCCGAGGGTGCGGCGATCATCGCGAGCAACCACCTGTCCTTCTCGGACTCGTTCTTCTTCCCCGCGCTGATCAAGCGCCGGGTCACCTTCATCGCGAAGGCCGAGTACTTCAACACCCCGGGCCTCAAGGGGCGGCTGACCGCCGCGTTCTTCAAGGGCGTCGGCCAGCTGCCGGTGGACCGCTCGGGCGTGCGCGGTGCCGGCGAGGCCGCGATCCGCAGCGCCATCGCGGTGCTGGAACGCGGCGAGCTGTTCGGCGTCTATCCGGAGGGCACCCGTTCGCCCGACGGCAAGCTGTACCGCGGCAAGGTCGGCGGCCTGGCCCGCGTCGCGCTGGCCACCGGCGCCCCGGTGATCCCGGTCGCGATGATCGACACCGAGAAGGTGCAGCCGCCCGGCCAGGTGATCCCCAGCTTCGGCATCCGCCCCGGCATCCGGATCGGCCGCCCGCTGGACTTCTCCCGCTACCACGGCATGGAGAACGACCGCTTCATCCTCCGTTCGGTGACGGACGAGGTGATGTACGAGATCATGCGGCTCTCCGGCCAGGAGTACGTGGACATCTACGCGACCGCCGCCAAGCGGCAGATCACCGAGGACAAGAAGAAGGCCGACGCCGAGCGCCGGGCCGCGGCCAAGGCGGAGAAGGCGGAGGCGGCCGAGGCCGAGAAGGCGGAGAAGTCCGCCGAGGCGGAGAAGACGGAGAAGTCGCCCGAGCCGGGCACCTCGGAGAAGCCGGAGTAGGCGCCCGGGCGGCCGCACGGCCGGCCCGGACGGGCCCAGGGGAGGGGCGGGGAGGATGACGGACGACGGCGGCAGAGCCGGCGCGGTCGGCGGCACGGTGGCGGCCGGCGGCATGTCCGTCGAGCTCCCGCTGTGGAAGGCGATCTCCTACTTCCGGGTGCTGGCCCTGTGCTACGCCCTGCTGCGGTACTTCAACTCGTACCTGCACTTCCTGCACCCGGTGGCCGGCTGGATCTTCCTCGGCACGCTGACCCTGTGGACCCTGGCCAGCACCCGGGCCTTCGCCAATCCGCAGCGCTGCACCCGGTACGTCCTGGGCACCGACCTCACCCTCGCCGTCACCGGCATCGTGATGAGCGGCCTGACCGACTCCCCGGCCCGGATCAGCCACGGCGCGCCCACCCTGCCGACCATCTGGGCGGCCGGCACGGTGCTCGGCTTCGCCGCGAAGGGCGGCTGGCGCCCGGCGGCGGCCTCGGGCTCGGTGATCGGCGTCGCCAACATCCTCGGCCACGGCGGGCCGACCGGCGACAACATCCACAACATCGTGCTGCTGATGGTGGCCGGCTGCGCGATCGGCTACGTGATCGAGCTGGCCCGGGCCAGCGAGGCCACCCTCACCCGGGCGCTCCAGGTCGAGGCGGCCACCCGGGAGCGCGAGCGGCTCTCCCGGGACATCCACGACGGCGTGCTCCAGGTGCTCGCCCTGGTCCAGCGGCGCGGTGCGGAGCTGAGCGAGGGTCCGGGCTCCGGCGTGGACTTCGCGGAGCTCGGCCGGCTGGCCGGCGAACAGGAGCGTGCGCTGCGGGCCCTGATGACGGGCGGTCCGCTGCCGGCCCAGCGTGCGCCGCGGCCCGGCACCGCCGAGCCGCCGGACCCGGACGCGCCGCACGACCTCACCGCGCTGCTGCGCCCGTACGCGGACGAGCGGATCACGCTCTCCGCCCCCGGCACCCCGGTGCTGCTGCCCGGCCCGGCAGCGGGCGAGCTCGCGGCGGCGGTCGGCGCCGCCGTCGACAACGTGCGCAAGCACGCGGGGGAGCGGGCCCGGGCCTGGATCCTGGTCGAGGACGAGCCGGAGGCGGTCACGGTCAGCATCCGCGACGACGGCCCCGGCTTCGCCCCCGGCCGGCTCGGCGAGGCGGAGCAGGCCGGCCGGCTCGGCGTCTCCCAGTCCATCCGTGGCCGGCTGCTGGACCTCGGCGGCACGGCCGAGCTGTACTCGGTGCCCGGGGAGGGCGTCGAGGTCGAACTTCGCGTCCCGAGGGAGGGCTCTTGATGGCCGATCAGCCGACCACCGACCGGCCGGTGCGGGTGATGGTGGTGGACGACCACCCGATGTGGCGGGACGCCGTCTCGCGGGACCTCGCCGAGGCCGGGCTGGACGTGGTGGCCACCGCGGGCGACGGCGAGGAGGCCGTCCGCCGGGCCCGCGCCTGCACGCCGCAGGTGGTCGTGCTGGACCTCAACCTGCCCGTTCTGCCCGGCGCCGAGGTGTGCCGCCAGGTGGTCGCGCACGACCCGGCGGTACGGGTGCTGGTGCTGTCGGCCAGCGGCGAGCACCAGGACGTGCTGGAGGCGGTGAAGTCCGGTGCGACCGGCTACCTGGTGAAGTCGGCCGGGCGGGAGGAGCTGCTGGACGCGGTGCGTCGTACGGCCGTCGGCGACGCGGTGTTCACCCCGGGCCTGGCCGGCCTGGTGCTCGGCGAGTTCCGCCGCCTGGCCGCCGAGCCGGCCCCGGCCTCGGCGCCGGCCGCCCCGCAGCTGACGGCCCGGGAGACCGAGGTGCTGCGGCTGGTGGCCAAGGGGTTGTCCTACCGGCAGATCGCCGACCGACTGGTGCTGTCGCACCGGACGGTGCAGAACCACGTGCAGAACACGCTCGGGAAGCTCCAGCTGCACAACCGGGTCGAGCTGGTCCGGTACGCGATCGAGCAGGGCCTGGACGACGGGATCTGAGCGCCCTCCGGCCCCGCCCCACGGCGCGGCCCCGGGCGGGACACAGCCGCCCGGGGCCGCGCCGCCGGCTCAGCGCAGCGCGGCCGTCGCCTCGCGCAGCAGGCCCGCCACGATGCCGACCCCGTCGCGGGTGAGCACCGACTCCGGGTGGAACTGGAGCCCCGCGAAGCCGTGCCCGCGCAGCGCGTGCACGTCGCCGGTGACGGCGTCCCGGGAGACCTCGATGCCCTCGGCGGCGAGCCGCGCCGCGTCCGCCTCAGAGCAGCGCGCGATGAAGGTGTTGTAGAAGCCGACCGTGTGCTTGCTGCCGAACAGGTCGATGCGCTCCTGCGCTCCCTGGTACGGGACGGCCTTGCGGCCCAGCGGAAGCCCGAGTTCGGCGGCCAGCAGCTGGTGGCTCAGGCAGACCGCGAGCAGCGGCGAGGTGCGGGCGCCGGAGCGGACGGCGGCCAGCGCGTCCGCGACGATCGGCCGCAGCAGCATCATCTTGGGGTCGTCCGCGAGCGCCGGGTCGCCCGGGCCGGGGCCGAGCACCAGCGCGCCCGGGTGCGCCGCGACCCGCTCGCGCAGCCCCGGCTCGTCGTAGCGGGCCACCGTCACCCGGTGGCCGAGCGAGCTGAGCAGGTGGGAGAGCATCGAGGTGAAGGTGTCCTCGCCGTCCACGACCAGGGTCGGCTCGGCCTCGGTGATCTCGGCCGGCTCCTGCATCCGCAGCCAGAACGGCGCGAGGTCGGTCCGGCGGGAGTCCAGGGCGGCCTGCACCCGGTGGTCGTCGGCGAGCCGGGGGCCGACCGGGTGGGGCAGCCGGGCGGGCGCGGGCCGGGCGCCGATCGCGGTGAGCACCCCGGCGGCCTTGGCGTGGGTCTCGGCGACCTCGGACTCCGGGACGGAGTGGCGCACCAGGGTGGCGCCGACCCGGACGACCACCCGGCCGGTGGCCGGGTCGATGTCGGCGGTGCGGATGCAGATCGGCGAGTCCAGCAGCTGCCCGCCGCTGGCGGAGCGGCCGATCAGGGCGAGCGCGCCGGAGTAGTAGCCGCGCCCGGAGGGCTCGTAGCGCTTGATCACCCGGGTGGCGTTCTCGACCGGACTGCCCGTGACGGTCGCGGCGAACATCGTCTCGCGGAGCACCTCGCGGACGTCCAGCGAGGTGCGCCCGCGCAGCTCGTACTCGGTGTGGGCGAGGTGGGCCATCTCCTTGAGCCGGGGCCCGAGCACCTGGCCGCCGAGGTCGCCGACCGTGCACATCATCTTGAGCTCCTCGTCCACGACCATGGTGAGCTCCTCCAGCTCCTTGGGGTCGTGCAGGAACTGGAGCAGCGAGTCGAGGTCGGAGCCGCCGGCCGGGTAGCGGTAGGTGCCGGAGATCGGGTTCATCACGACGGTGCCGCCGCTCTGCCGGACGTGCACCTCGGGGGAGGCGCCGACCAGCACCCGCTCGCCGGTGTGCACCAGGAAGGTCCAGTACGCGCCGCGCTCCTGCTCCAGCAGCCGCCGGAACAGCGTCAGCGCGAGTTCCGGGGGGCAGTGTCCCTCACCGGTTCCGCCGGGGGCCTCCAGCGTCGCGTGGAAGTCGCGCCGGATCACGAAGTTGGCGCCCTCGCCGTTGCCGATCTCGTCCCGGATCACCCGGCGGACGATCGACGCGTACGCATCGTCGTCCACATCGAACCTGCCACCGGCAAGTGAGACCGGCAACTTCGGTAGGACGGAGGTGAATTCGGCCAACGGAAGGACGTGCTGCGCGGTCACCGAGAGGGCCTGCAGAGGGGTGCCGTCGTCGTGCGCCTCGAAGCCGCGCTCGCGGATCTGGCGGTACGGGACGAGTGCGAGCAGGTCGTGCACCGGGCCGCCGCCGGCCGGCGCGCCGCTGCGGACGGGCAGGTCGGCGAGGTGTTCGTAGCTGTCGACGGTGCCCAGCAGCACCTCGACGGTGTCCGGGCTGAGCCGGGGGGTGCGGCGGTGCAGGAGGGCGAACGCGGGGGCGTCGGGGCCGGTGAGACGGGTGAGCAAGTCGGCAGCGGTGGTCACGGGAACGGCTTCCTTCCGGGTGGACTGGCATGAGAGGCGGTGCAAGGTCCGCTCCCGGAGGGCCGTCTGCTCAGACGCCGACGGCCGCCCCGAGGGGCGGCCGTCGTGTTCGTCTAGGAACGCGCCATCTGTGGGCCACCCATGGGGGAGGCCCACCACCAGGAGTGGGTGTGGGGCGCGTGCATGGTCCGAGCGTAGCGGATGCGCCGGGACGCGTGAGGGGGATCACGTCTTTGTCCGAGATGCGTCTCACCCATCGGGCAATAGTCACGAGTCACTCCTGTCACCCCGTAGCCTTGGCGGTGTGACCGCTACGACTGAGACATCGAGGGCTGCCCACTCCTGGCAGTCCCTGCCCGCGGCGCAGCAGCCTGAATGGCCGGACCAAGAGGCTCTGCGCAAGACCCTTGCCGAGCTCGCCTCGTATCCGCCGCTCGTCTTCGCCGGCGAGTGCGACCAGCTGCGCGCCCGGCTCGGAGCCGTGGCGCGCGGGGAGGCCTTCCTCCTCCAGGGCGGTGACTGTGCCGAGGCCTTCGACGGCGTCTCGGCGGAGCACATCCGCAACAAGCTGAAGACGCTGCTCCAGATGGCCGCCGTACTGACGTACGCGGCCTCGGTGCCGGTGGTGAAGGTCGGCCGCATCGCCGGCCAGTACTCCAAGCCGCGCTCCAAGTCGACCGAGACCCGCGACGGCGTGACCCTGCCGGTCTACCGCGGCGACTCGGTGAACGGCTTCGAGTTCACCCCCGAGTCCCGCATCCCGGACCCGGAGCGCCTGAAGCGGATGTACAACGCGTCCGCCGCCACGCTCAACCTGGTGCGCGCGTTCACCACCGGTGGTTACGCGGACCTGCGCCAGGTGCACGCCTGGAACCAGGACTTCGTCCGCAACTCGCCGGCCGGCCAGCGCTACGAGCAGCTCGCCCGGGAGATCGACAACGCCCTGGCGTTCATGAGCGCCTGTGGCGTGGTGCCGGAGGAGTTCAAGGCCGTCGAGTTCTTCTCCTCGCACGAGGCGCTGATCCTCGACTACGAGACCGCGCTGACCCGTGTGGACTCGCGCACCGGCGAGCTGTACGACGTCTCCGGCCACATGGTGTGGATCGGCGAGCGCACCCGGCAGCTGGACCACGCGCACATCGAGTTCGCCTCGAAGATCCGCAACCCGATCGGCGTCAAGCTCGGCCCGACCACCTCGGTGGACGACGCGCTCGCCCTGATCGAGAAGCTGGACCCGGAGCGCGAGCCCGGCCGCCTGACCTTCATCACCCGGATGGGCGCGGGCAAGATCCGCGACCACCTGCCCAACCTGGTGGACAAGGTCACCGCCTCCGGCGCCAAGCCGGTGTGGATCTGCGACCCGATGCACGGCAACACCTTCGAGGCCTCCAGCGGGCACAAGACCCGCCGCTTCGACGACGTCCTGGACGAGGTCAAGGGCTTCTTCGAGGTGCACCGCGCGCTCGGCACCCACCCGGGCGGCATCCACGTGGAGCTGACCGGCGACGACGTCACCGAGTGCGTCGGCGGCGGCGACGAGGTCCTGGTGGACGACCTGCACCAGCGCTACGAGACGGCCTGCGACCCGCGCCTCAACCGCAGCCAGTCGCTGGACCTGGCGTTCCTGGTGGCGGAGATGTACCGCGGCCAGTAGGCCCGGCGTCCGTCGGATGTGACGAAGGCCCCTCCGGATTCGGGGTTCCCGAGCCCGGAGGGGCTTTTTCGCACCCGTTTCGGCAGGTAAGGTAAGCCTCAGTGAACTAAGGCAGACCTTAGTCAAGATCCACTCCACCTCACACCCGGGAGAGACCGCGATGTACGTGTGCATGTGCCATGCGGTCACCGAGGACCAGGTGAAGAAGGCGATCGACGGGGGCGCCGGCACCCCGCGCCAGATCGCGAGGGGCTGCAAGGCCGGCACCGACTGCGGGTCCTGCGTGCGCCGCATCCAGGCGCTGCTCGGCGAGCACGGTGCCCGCCCCTGTCCGACCGCCCGGCTGGCCGCGAAGCTCGGCCTCGCGGAACCGGAGACCCCGGCGGCCCCGGCCCCGGAGGCCGTCCCGGTGGCCCCGCTGCGGGTGGCCTGAGTCCTCAGGACTCCGGCTGCTCGATGACCTGGGCGATGTAGAGCGCCTCGCCGAGCTTCTCCAGCAGCTCCAGCTGGGTGTCGAGGTAGTCGATGTGGTGCTCCTCGTCGGCCAGGATGTCCTCGAAGATGTTCGCCGAGGTGACGTCGTTCTTGGCCCGCATCACCACGATCCCGCGCTTGAGCCGGTCGATCGCCTCGACCTCGATCTGGCGGTCCGCCTCGAACATCTCCTTGACCGTCTGGCCGATCCGGACGTGGAACAGCCGCTGGTAGTTGGGCAGCCCCTCCAGGAACAGGATCCGGTCGGTGAGGGTCTCGGCGTGCTTCATCTCGTCGAAGGACTCGTGCCGGGTGTACTTGGCGAGCTTCGTCCAGCCGAAGTTCTCCTGCATCTTGGCGTGCAGGAAGTACTGGTTGATCGCGGTCAGCTCGGCGGTGAGCTGCTCGTTGAGGAACTCGATGACCTCGGGATCGCCCTGCATGGTGGTGCCTCCTGCACTCGTGCTGCCGTGTGTCGTGCGCTGAGTCCTGTACTGGGTCCTGTGCTGGGTCCTGCGCTGCGCATCCTGGCACCGCTTTGGGAGGAAATTCCAGTAAGTTCACACTCACTAGGACATGTGTCGGAATATCCGATTCATGACGAAACGTGCTGGTGGTCGATCGGCCGCCGGCCCGTACGGGCGGGGGCGCGAATCCGCGGAAAGGGGCGCGCGGCGTGGCCCGCCCGCCGTCTGTCACCATGGATCCATGGGTCAGTCGAAACACGAACCGCTTCCGCCGTCTGACCCGAGGCTCCCCCCGGGACAGCGCGCGCAGCGCGGCTGGCCCGCCCTGCACTACGGGCCGGTGCCCCGCTTCAAGCCGCTGACCTGGGACCTCCAGGTGTTCGGCGCCACCGCCTCGGCGGAGAAGCACAGCTGGGACTTCGAGGCCTTCAACGCCCTGCCGCGCACCACCGTCGTCGCGGACCTGCACTGCGTGACGAAGTTCTCCGTCCTCGGCAACGAGTGGACGGGCGTGTCGGCCGCCGTGGTGCTCGACCTGGTGCCCCCGGCGCCCGGCGTCACCCACGTCATGGTCTGGGCCGAGTACGGCTACAGCGCCAACCTGCGGCTGGCCGACTTCGCCGACCCGCACACCCTGCTCGCCACCCATCGCAACGGCGAGGCGCTCACCGCCGAGCACGGCTTCCCGGTCCGGCTGGTGGTGCCGCGGCTGTACGCCTGGAAGGGCCCCAAGTGGGTGCGCGCGGTGGAGTACATGCGGGCCGACCGGCGCGGCTTCTGGGAGGAGCGCGGCTACCACAACCTCGCCGACCCCTGGCGCGAGCAGCGCTACTCCTACCAGGAGGAGCCCGGCGACGGGCCGCTGCGCTGATCCCGGCCGAAGGGCCGAAAGGCTGGAACGGGCTAGAACAGCGAGAACTTGACCGTCACCACGCTGCGCTGCGGGCGCCGCTCGCCCGCCGCCGGGCTCTGGCCGGACGACGTGACCGCGCCGAACACGTCCCAGCCGGAGGTCTGCATGGTGAAGCCCGCCGCCTGGAGCGCCTTCTGCGCCTCGTCCTTGCTCATCCCGGTGACGTCCGGGACCGGCACCATGCCCTTGCTGACCACCAGCGAGACCGCGGAGTTCTCCTGCAGCAGCTGTCCGGCCGCCGGCAAGCTGCTGATCACCGATCCCTCGGACACGGTGTCGTTGTAGGTCTCGGTCACGGTGCCCCTGGTCAGCTGGGCTCCGGTCAGGGCGGCGGCGGCGTCGGCGGCGCTCCTGCCGGCGAGGTCCGGCACCGCGATCCGCTTGGGGCCCTTGGAGACGGTGACGGTGACGCTGTCGCTCTTGCGGGTGCGCGCGCCCACCCCGGGCTCGGTGGAGATCACCTCTCCGGACGGGACGGACTCGCTGAACACCTCGACGAACCTCCCGTGCAGGCCCCCCTTGTCCAGGACCCGCTGCGCCTCGGCCCGGTCCTTGCCGAGCACGCCCGGCACCGAGCCGTACAGCCCCTCGGAGATCCCGTAGGTGGCGCCGCCGACCGCCAGTACCAGGGCGGTCAGCGCGGCCGTCCAGATCAGCGGCTTGCGGGGGAGACGGCGCAGCAGGCCCGGCCGGCGCAGGTGCACCGGGGTCGGCTCGTCGTACGGGCGCGGCTCGGCGAGCAGCTCGTCCATCAGCTCCGGCGGCATGTCCAGCACGCTGGTGCGCTCCGTCGGCGGGGCGTCGGCGGGCCGTGGCAGCGGCTGGATCACCGAGGTCGGCTCGCTGGTCGGGTAGCGCGGGCTGGGCCGGGTGGAGGCCGGCGGTTCGGCGTCCAGCTCGGCCGGGGTGAGGGTGCGGCGGACCCGCTGGAGGGCGGCGAGCAGCTCGACCGCGTCGTACGGGCGGGCGTCGGCGGACCGGGCACAGGCGCCGGCCACGATCGCGTCCAGCCCGGGGCCGACGGCGGGGGCGACCAGCGAGGGGGCCGGGACGTCCTCGTGCAGGTGCTTGTACATGACCTGGACGGGGTTGTCGCCGGTGTGGGGGCGGCGGCCGGTGAGCATCTCGTACAGCAGGATGCCGGCCGCGTAGACGTCCACCCGCTGGTCGGTGGGGGCGTCGGGGAGGATCTGCTCGGGGGCCAGGTAGGAGACGGTGCCCATGACCGTGCCGCCGGTGGCGGTGGTGGTCGAGGTGGGCGCGCCGTCGGCGGCGCCGAGCACCCGGACCAGGCCGAAGTCGGCGACCTTGACCAGACCGCCCTCGGTGATCAGCACGTTCTCGGGCTTGACGTCGCGGTGGACCAGCCCGGCCCGGTGGGCGGCGCCGAGCGCGGCCAGCACCGGCTCCAGCACGTCCAGCGCGGCCCGGACGGAGAGCGCGCCGCGGTCGCGCAGCAGGTCGCGCAGGGTGCGGCCGGGCACGTACTCCATGGCGAGGAAGACGTGGCCGCGGTCCGCACCCTGGTCGAAGACGTTGACCACGTTGGGGTGGGTGAGCTTGGCGACCGCCTTGGCCTCGCGGATGAAGCGGGCGGTGAAGCCCTCGTCGCCGGCCAGCGCGGGGTGCATCACCTTGAGCGCGACCACCCGGTCCAGACGGGTGTCGGTGCCCTTGTAGACGGTGGACATCCCGCCGGTCGCGATGCGCTGCTCGACCCGGTACCGGTTGTCGAGCAGGGTACCGATCAGGGGGTCGTGCAGTGCCATGTCCACCCGGGCGAGTCTAGTGCCGCCGCGGGTGGCCGGACCCGGAGGACGCCGCCTCGGGCCCGGCTGTGCCCGGCTTGTGACACGCCGCCTGTGCCACGGGGCACAGGCGGCGCGGGGCTCGTGACACGGGCCCACCGGCTCGGTCAGAACGCGGGGCGCTCGCGGGTGTCCAGGTCGGCCCGGCCGGCCATCGCGGAGGAGGCCTCGGCGTGGAAGCGGCGCGGGATGCGGCCGGCCCGGTGCGCGAGCCGGCCCGCCTCGGCGGCGTGCCGCATCGCCTCGGCCATCAGCACCGGGTCCTGAGCCCGGGTCACCGCGGAGGCGAGCATCACCGCGGCGCAGCCCAGCTCCATCGCCAGCGCCACGTCGGAGGCGGTGCCGGCGCCCGCGTCCAGGATCACCGGGACGCCCGCGCCCTCCACGATCAGCTGGAAGTTGTGCGGGTTGCGGATGCCCAGGCCCGAACCGATCGGCGAGCCCAGCGGCATGATGGCCGCGCAGCCGACGTCCTCCAGCTTGCGGGCCAGCACCGGGTCGTCGTTGGTGTAGGGCAGGACGGTGAAGCCGTCGTCGACCAGCGTCTCGGCGGCGTCCAGCAGCTCGATCGGGTCGGGCAGCAGGGTGCGCTCGTCGGCGATCACCTCCAGCTTGACCCAGTCGGTGCCGAGCGCCTCGCGGGCCAGCCGGGCGGTCAGCACGGCCTCGCCGGCGGTGAAGCAGCCGGCCGTGTTGGGCAGCACCCGGATGCCGTTGCGGGTCAGCACGTCCAGGACGGAGCCCTGGGTGGAGGCGTCGACCCGGCGCATGGCCACCGTGGTCAGCTCGGTGCCGGAGGCGAGCAGCGCGCGCTCCAGGACCTCCAGGCTGGGCGCGCCGCCGGTGCCCATGATGAGCCGGGAGGAGAAGGTCGTCCCGGCGATCGTGAGGCTGTCCTTGTCGTCGGAGAGACGGGCATCGGCCATGGCTCAGCCTCCCTGGACGGCGGTGAGGATCTCGACCCGGTCGCCGGTGCTCAGCGGCGTCTCGGACCACGAACTGCGGGGCACCACGGCCTCGTTGAGGGCGGCGGCGACGCCGGTGTTGGCCTTGCTGACGGAGGCCACCACCTCGGCGAGGGTGGTCGTGGCGGGCGCCCGGCGGGGCTCGCCGTTGACGGTCAGGGCGATCTCGTTCAGGGCGGTCTCGGTCATGCGGAGGCCTTCGTGGTGGAGTGGTCGGGGGAGAACCGGGCGGGTGTGAACGGCCTTGCGAGATCCGGGACTTCACCCGTGGCCAGGTACTCGGCGACCAGGTCGGCGGTCACCGGGGTGAGCAGCACGCCGTTGCGGTAGTGGCCGGTGGCGGCGACCAGCCCGGGCAGTGAAGTCGGGCCCAGCAGCGGGGCGTTGTCCGGCGAGCCGGGCCGCAGCCCGGCCGAGGTCTCCGCCAGCGGGAGTTCGGTGATCCCCGGGACCAACTCGTGGGCGTCGCGCAGGAGTTCGTACACCCCGCCGGCGGTGACGGTGGTGTCGTAGCCCTGTTCCTCGGTGGTCGCGCCGACCACCAGCTCGCCGTTCTCGCGCGGCACCAGGTACAGGTGCCGGCCGCGGACGACGGCGCGGACGTTGCGGGAGAGGAACGGCCGGTAGGCGTCCGGGACCCGGAGGCGGAGCACCTGCCCCTTCACCGGGCGGATCGCGGGCAGCGTCCCCTCGGGCAGGCCGGGCAACCGGTGGCTGTGCGGGCCGGCCGCGAGGACGACCTGCTCGGCGGTCACGGTCTCGTGGGTGCTCAGCCGGGCGCCGGTCGCGCGGCCGTTCTCGACCAGCAGCTCGACGGCCTCGGCCCGGTGGAGCAGGACCCCGGCGCGTTCGCAGGCGAAGACCAGGGCGTCGAGCAGCCGGCGGCCGTCCACCTGGTGGTCCTCGGCCACGTGCAGTCCGCCGCGCACGCCGGGGGCGAGCATCGGCTCCAGCTTGCGGGCCTCCCGGCCGGTCAGCCAGGTCGAGTCCAGGCCGAGCCGCTGGTGGAAGGCGTGCAGTTCGCGCAGTTCCTCGCGGTCGTCGGAGTCCAGCGCCACGGCGACGGTGCCGCACCGGCGGTAGCCGGTGTCCAGGCCGCCGCTCGCCTCGGTGAGCTCGGCGGCGAAGGCCGCGTACCGCTCGTTCGAGGCCATGCCGAGACGCAGCAGCGGCTCCTCGCCGTACTGGAGCTCGGTGACCGGGGCGAGCATTCCGGCCGCGACCCGGGCCGCGCCGCCACCGGGGGAGGGGTCGACCACGATCACGTTCCGCAGCCCGCGCTGGGCGGCGCGCCAGGCGACGGCGAGGCCGATGACGCCCCCGCCGATCACCAGCACGTCCGCGCGGGCGCCTGATGGCAAGCGTGACAAAGCTGCTCTTCTCCCTTCGCCGGTATGACCCGGATCAGGTTCGGACGGTCGCAGGCCGTGCCAGCCCGCCTCTCAGCCCGGTACGCCGGGCTCCCGTGTGGTGCCCCCACCTTAACGCCGGGGGTCGGCCCGGCCGAAGGCCCGTACGCAGGGTGGACCAGGGGGGATGGAGACGACCCGCGCCCGTCTCCGCGCTCCGTGTGGCCGGAGGGCCGGTACGACGGGAGGACGGCCCGCAGCTGCCGGCCGGCCGCTGAGTACAGTGACGGGCGTGGCAGAGCTGAGCGGAACGGATCAGGTGGTCGTCGTCGGAGCCGGGCTGGCCGGGGCGCAGGCCGCCCTCAAGCTGCGGCAGGGAGGCTGGCAGGGGCGGATCGCGCTGGTCGGTGAGGAGCCGCACGCGCCGTACGACCGGCCGCCGCTCTCCAAGGACGTGCTGCTCGGCAAGGCCGACTCCACCGCCCTGGACATCGACTACGGGCAGCTCGGCATCGAACTGTTCACCGGCCGCCGGGCCACCGGCCTCACCCCCGGCGTGCTGCACACCGACGGCGGCGACCTCCCGTACGGCTCGCTGGTGATCGCCACCGGCGCCGTCCCGCGCGCCCTGCCCGGCGCCGAGCGGGCGCACCTGCTGCACACCCTGGACGACGCCCTGGCGCTGCGCGCGCTGCTGCGCCCCGGGCTGCGGCTGGTGCTGGTCGGCGCGGGCTGGATCGGTGCCGAGGTGTCCGGCGCGGCCCGCGCGGCGGGCTGCGAGGTGACCGTGGTCGAGGCCGGCCCGGCGCCGCTGCCCGGCGCGCTGCCGACGGAGATCGGTTCGGCGATGGCCGCCTGGTACGCCGAGGCCGGGGTCGACCTGCGCTGCGGGGTCGGTGTGGCCGCCGTCGAGCCCGGCACGGTGCTGCTGGCGGACGGCTCGCACCTGCCCGCCGACGAGGTCGTGGTCGGTATCGGGGCGCGTCCCGCGACCGGCTGGCTGGCCGGCTCCGGGATCGAGCTGGACGCGACCGGTGCCGTCGTGGTGGACGGGCGGCTGCGCACCTCGGCGCCCGGTGTCTACGCGGCCGGCGACTGCGTCAGCTACCCCTCGGCCCGGGCCGGCGCCCGGCTGGCCGTCCAGCACTGGGACCACGCCCTGCAGTCCGGCGAGGCGGTGGCCGCCGCCGTCCTGGGCGCGGACGCGCCGGCCTACGACCCGGTGCCGTACTTCTGGTCCGAGCAGTTCGGGCGGATGGTCCAGTACGCCGGCCGGCACGCCGAGGGCGACGAGCTGCTCTGGCGCGGCGGCCCGCAGGATGCCGACTGGTCGGTGCTCTGGCTGCGCGACGGCGTGCCGAGCGCGCTGCTGACCGTGGACCGGCCGCGCGACCTCGCCCAGGGACGGAAGCTGATCGAGCGCGGCACCGCGCTGGACCCGGCCCGCGCGGCCGACCCTGCGGTGCCGCTGAAGGCGGCCACGGCGTAGGGCCGTGTGCGCGGTGGGCCGTCGAGGTGGCAGTCTGGTGCCGTGAGTGAGATCGATGCCAAGACTGAAGCCCTGGTCCCCGAGTGGCTGTACCTGCCCGACATCTCCGAGCGGTGGGGTGTGCTGGTCACGGAGGTCCGCAACATGGTCAAGAAGGGTGACCTGATCGCGGTCCGCCGCGGCCCCAACAAGTCCTTGCAGGTGCCGGCCGCCTTCATCGACGAGACCGGCCCGGTCAAGCACCTGGTCGGCCTGCTGACCGTGCTGCGGGACAGCGGCTTCTCCGACGACGAGATCATCGGATGGATGTTCACGGAGGACGAGTCGCTGCCCGGCACCCCGGTGCAGGCGCTGTGGGAGAACCGGGCGACCGAGGTCAAGCGCCGCGCCCAGGCCATGGCGCTGTGATGACGGACCTGCGCGCCAGGCTCGCCGACGCCCGGCTGTACCTGTGCACCGACGCCCGCCGCGAGCAGGGTGACCTCGCCGAGTTCCTGGACGCGGCGCTGGCGGGCGGGGTGGACATCGTCCAGCTGCGTGACAAGGGCCTGGAGGCCAGGCAGGAACTGGAGGCCCTGGAGGTCTTCGCCGACGCCTGTCGCCGGCACGGCAAGCTGCTGGCCGTCAACGACCGCGCCGACGTCGCCCACGCGGCCCGGCCGGACGTGCTGCACCTCGGCCAGGACGACCTGCCGGTGCCGGCCGCCCGGGCGATCCTCGGCGAGGACGTGCTGATCGGCCGCTCCTGCCACGCCGAGTCCGAGGTGGACGCGGCGATCGCCGAGCCGGGGGTGGACTACTTCTGCACCGGCCCGGTCTGGCCGACCCCGACCAAGCCGGGCCGCCCGGCCCCGGGCCTCGGCCTGGTCTCGTACGCGGCGAAGCAGGCCACCGACCGGCCGTGGTTCGCGATCGGCGGGATCGACCTCGGCAACCTGGACGAGGTGCTGGCCGCGGGTGCCCGCCGGATCGTCGTGGTGCGGGCCGTCACCGCCGCGGCGGACCCGCGGGCGGCCGCCGCCGAGCTGTCCCGCCGGGTGCGCGCCGCGCTCTGACCGGCCCGGATCCGCGGGCCCGGCTCAAGGCCGTCGCCGTCCGTCAGTACTTGCGGACGGTGGCGGCCTCGGCCAGTGCCAGCAGCACCGCACGGGCCTGCTCGTCGGCGAGCGGCGCCGCCTCCAGCGCGGCCAGCGACTGCCGCATCAGCTCCTCGATCCGGCGCTCCACCAGCTCGGGCGCGCCGCTGCGGGCGACCAGCTCGCGCAGCTCGGCGACCTCCGGGGCCGCCAGGTCCGGGGCGCCGAGCCGCTCGTCCAGGTACCGGGCGTCGGCGGCCGACAGGCCACGCATCGCGTGCGCGACCAGCAGGGTGCGCTTGCCCTCGCGCAGGTCGTCCCCGGCTGGCTTGCCGGTGACGGCCGGGTCCCCGAAGACGCCGAGCAGGTCGTCGCGCAGCTGGAAGGCCTCGCCCAGCGGCAGCCCGAACGCCCCGTACGCCTCGACCAGCTCCGGCCCGGCGCCGGCCAGCAGCGCTCCCACCTGGAGCGGCCGCTCGATGGTGTACTTCGCGGACTTGTAGTGCAGCACGGTCTGCGCCCGCTCCAGCGCGCCCTCGTCCGTCGAGTCGCCGGCCACCGGCTCCAGCACGTCCAGGTACTGGCCGAGCATGACCTCGGTGCGCATCAGGTCGAACACCGGCTTGGCGGCCAGGACGGCGGCCGGCTCCAGGCCGCAGCGCAGGAACAGCTCGTCGCACCAGATCAGCAGCAGGTCGCCGAGCAGCACCGCGGCCGAGGCGCCGTACTGCTCGCGGTCGCCGCGCCAGCCGCTGTCGCGGTGCAGCGCCTCGAAGCGGCGGTGGACCGAGGGCAGACCGCGGCGGGTGTCGCTGCGGTCCATCAGGTCGTCGTGCACCAGGGCGCTCGCCTGGAGCAGCTCCAGGGCGGCGGCCGCGTTGGCGATCGCGTCGCCGCCGGCGCTCCCGGCCGGGCCGCCGGCGCCGCGCCAGCCCCAGTAGCAGAAGGCCGGGCGCAGCCGCTTGCCGCCGTCCAGCAGGAAGTCGCGCAGTGCGTCGGCGGCGGGCACCAGCTGGGGCGAGATCTTGGCGAGCAGCACGGACTGGCCGTCCATGAACGTGGCGAGCGCTGCGTTGACGCGGGTGCGGACGTCCTCCGCGTCAATGGGGTTGGCCGGCCGGGTGCTGGTCGAGGTCACGATGGGGCTCCGCTGGTTCTCTGGGGTGCAGCAAGCGTAGCGGTGCCACGGGGAACGGGCGTGCGACCGGCCGGGCGGGGCGCGGGGAGGCTTCGCGCAACCGGGCCGGGGCGAACCGGAGCGCCATCCATCAGTTGTCTCAATTGGTGGACTTCGACTGTCCGGTCCCTCCGGACGCCCGATAACCTGCCAGCATGGCACTCGGTATCGCTTCCACGAGAACGGATCGCGCACTGACGGTGCGCGAACTCCTGGCGGCCGGCAAGCGCTCCTTCTCCTTCGAGTTCATGCCGCCGCGCAGCGAGGCCGGCGAGCAGAAGCTCTGGGACGCCATCCGCCGGCTCGAACCGCTCGACCCCAACTTCGTCTGCATGACGTACGGTGCCGGCGGCTCCTCGCGCGAGCGCACCGTCAACATGGTCGGCCGGATCGCCACCGAGACCACCCTGACCCCGGTCGCCCACCTCACCGCGGTGGACCACTCGATCGCGGAGCTGCGCAACATCATCGGCCAGTACGCCGACCAGGGCGTGCGGAACGTCCTCGCGGTCCGGGGCGACCCGCCCGGCGACCCGATGGGCGAGTGGGTCAAGCACCCCGAGGGCGTCACCTACGCGTACGAGCTGGTGGAGCTGATCAAGGGCATCGGCGACTTCTGCGTCGGCGTCGCGGCCTCGCCGAACATGCACCCGCGCTCGACCGACTGGGACGAGGACATCCGGCACTTCGTGGCGAAGATCCGCTCCGGGGCCGACTACGCGATCACCCAGATGTTCTTCGAGGTGGACGACTACCTGCGGCTGCGCGACCGGGTGACGGCCGCCGGCTGCGAGACGCCGATCATCCCGGAGATCATGCCGGTCACCAACGCCAAGCAGCTGGAGCGCTTCCCGCAGCTCAGCGGCTCGGCCTTCCCCGCCGACCTGGAGGCCCGCCTGCGGGCGGCCATCGACGACCCGGCGGCGCTGCGGGCCATCGGCATGGAGCACGCCACGGCGATGGCCGAGCGCCTCCTCGCCGAGGGCGCGCCCGGTCTGCACTTCATCACGCTGAACCACTCGACGGCGACGCTGGAGATCTACCAGAACCTGGGGCTGCACCAGCGCTGACGGACGGGGCCGGGCCCGCGTCTGCGCGGCGCCCACGCCGGGTGTTCACGAGCCCGTCACCGTGGCGACGGTGGCGGGCTCGGTCGTGCGCGGCCGGTGTTCGAAGTGGTGGGAACGCGATGCGGTACCCCGGCCGTTGAACCGGTACAGTCGCCGCACACGCGCGGCGCACACGCGCGGGTACGCGACTGGAGGTAGCGGGCGGATGGGCATCGGATACCTGCTGCTGTACGCCGCGTTGGCGGTGGTGGCGCTCTGGCTGGTCGCGGAGGTGCTGCTGCAGAACCGGGCGCCGCTGCACTGGCGGGTCCTGGCCCTGGCCGGCTTCCTGGGCGTGGCCGCCGGGATGAGCCTCGGCTCGGTCGTGGTGATCGGGGCCGGTGCCGTGCTGTTCGCGGTCGGCCAGACCTTCGTCACCCTCTCGGTCAAGCGCGGCTACCGGGCCGGCTGGTCCCTGCGGAAGTCCGACGGCAGCCTGCCCGGCCCGCTCGCCAAGGTGCCGCTGCTCGGCGCCCTCACCGGCGGCGCCGCCGCGGTGGCGGCCGTCGCCGTCGCCGAGGAGCGGGTCGGCGAGGTCGGCGCCGTCGAGGAGCCCCCGGCCGCCGTGCCGGTGCCCGACGAGGTGCCGGAGGTCGAGCAGACCGCCGCTTTCGAGATGCAGGAGCTCGCCCAGGACGGCGTCTACGCGCCCGGGTACTACGAGCAGCAGTCGCAGGTCCAGCAGCACCAGCAGGACCCGTACGCCGCCGCCTACCAGGCCGGCTACGACCAGCAGCAGTGGCAGACCCAGCAGCAGCCCGCCTTCGCCTACGACCAGCAGCCCTACGGCGGCTACCCCCAGCACCAGCAGGACCCGTACGGCGGCTACCCGCAGCAGCAGGACCAGCAGCAGGACCAGTACGCGGGCTACCAGCAGCCGCAGCACCAGCAGGCCTGGGATCCGAACGCCCAGTCCCAGCAGCAGTGGCAGCCCCAGTTCGAGCAGCACCCCCAGGGCATCCCGCAGCAGCCGACGTACGACCAGAACCACGGCTACCAGCAGCAGAACACCTGGCACCAGGGCTGACCCGACCGGGCCGGCCCACCGGCCGGGGCCTACGCCGGGCCGATCAGGCCGGCGGTGATGCAGGCCGACATGCCGACGCGGGCGAGGCCGCCGCCGGGGTGGGCGTTTCCGCCGACCAGGTAGAGGCCGGGGACGGGGGACTCGTTGGCGGCCTTCAGCCAGCAGCCCGCGGAGCCGGCCAGGACCGGGCGGGCGACCGCCCCGCCGAGGGCACCGGTCTCCCTGCGGGTGTCCTCCGGGGTGCGCACGACCCGCCACAGCACCCGCTCGCGCAGGCCCAGGCCGGCCGCGTCCACGTGGGCGAGCAGCCGGTCGGCGTAGCGGTCGGCGACGCCCGGGGCGGTCCAGTCGAACTCGCCCTGGGCCGGGACGGTCGCGGTCAGCACCACGCTCTCGTGCCCGTCGTCGGGGCGCAGCGCCGGGTCGTCCGGGCGCAGCACCTGGACGGTGGGGCGCTCGCAGGGCGGCACCGCGAGGGTCAGCGCGTTCGCCTCCTCGGCCGGATCGGCCGCGTGCACCACCGTGCGGTGCGCGGTGCCCTCCGGCCGGGGCCCGCGCAGGGCGAGCAGCACGCTGAACCGGCCGGGCACCTCCTGCGGCTCCCAGTGGTCGACCGGCAGCCCCGGCCACTCGGCGAGGCCGTGGCGGTAGAGGGCGTCGGTGTCCATCGCGGAGATCACCAGGTCCGCGTCGATCCGGCCGTCCGCCGTCTCGACCCCGCTCGCCCGGCCGCCCTCGACGACCACCCGGGTGACCGGGGTGTCGAAGCGGAACTCGACCCTGCGCAGTTCGCAGCGCCGGAACACCGCGTCCGCGAGGGCCCGCAGGCCGCCCCGGACGTACCAGACGCCGAAGGACTGCTCCATGTACGGCAGCACGGTGGCCCCGGCGGGCGCCCCGGCCGGGGTGAAGCCGTACCGGACGGCCGGCTCGAACAGCAGGGCGGTCAGGCCGGGGTGGCCGTCGAGCTCGCGCGCGGCCACGTGCTCCAGGGACCATGGCTGCGGGCGGCGCAGGCGGGCCAGGCCGGTGCGCGGCGGGACGGGGTACGGGTCGGTGCCCAGCAGAGCCCGGTCGGCCGGGGAGAGGACGCCGTGGTCGGCCGGGAGCGGCTCCTCCAGCAGCGGGCGGCGGGTGGCCTCCCAGACCGTCCGGCCGTGGTTCATCACCTCGCCCCAGCGGGCGCCGGAGCCCGCGCCGAAGGCGGCGTCCAGCGCCTGGCTGACGCCGCCGCGGGAGGCGTTCGGCAGGGTGACGACGGTGCCGTCCGCGAACAGGTGCCGGCTCTCCGGGTCGACCGGGGCCAGCTCGACCAGCTGTTCCAGCGGCTCCTTGCCGGTCTTCAGGGCGAGGTCGCGGTAGACCGCCGGGAGGGCGAGCAGGCCGGGCCCGGTGTCGAAGGCGAAGCCGTCGCGTTCGTACCGCCCGACCATGCCCCCGTAGGTGCCGCTCGCCTCGCAGACCGTCACCCGGTGGCCGAGGGTCCCCAGCCGGGAGGCCGCCGCGAGCCCGCTCATTCCTGCGCCGATGATGACGATCCGTGCCATGGCACCTGATCCTAGGACGAGGCCTGCGCGCTGCCCGCGGCCCGGGCGGTCCTGCGTTCGCGGCGGCGGGCCCGGAAGGCACGGATCCGGCTGATCGCCAGCCAGACCAGCAGCAGGCCGACGGCCAGCACCACGGCGGCGACCGTGGCGGCCGGCCAGGGGTGGAAGATCGCCAGGGTGATCA
The DNA here is from genome assembly GCF_040683915.1 of Kitasatospora sp. NPDC093102. NCBI lineage: Bacteria > Bacillati > Actinomycetota > Actinomycetes > Kitasatosporales > Streptomycetaceae > Kitasatospora > Kitasatospora sp. NPDC093102. The sequence continues at coordinate 350,672 of NZ_JBFBFA010000002.1, forward strand.
GGCCGGCCACCGAGAGGTCCTCCGCCATGCTCACCACGATGTTGCTGGCCGGCTCGGGGGAGGTGTTGACGGCCATCCGCAGCGAGGCCTTCACCAGGTGGCTGACCAGCGCCGAAGCGCCGCCCATCGCGCCGGCCGCGACCTCGCTGAGCGAGCCGGGGTCGTTGCTCGCGATCAGCACGCCGACGGTGGCACCGGCGATCGGCCGGATCACCGTGTGCACGACGTCCCAGACGCTGTCCACGTACGGGATCTTGTCGGCCACCGCCTCCAGCGCGAACAGCAGGCCGGCCACGATCAGCACGTCCGTGCGCTCCAGCGCCTGCGGCACCGAGTCCGCGCCGGCGAACCTGCCCAGCAGGCCGAGCAGCAGCACCACCGCGTAGGCGTTGATGCCGCTGGCCAGTCCGCTGGTGAAGATCAGCGGCAGGACCGTCATCTCGTCCCCCTCCTCGTCGTCGCGTCCCCTCGGGGGCCGGCTCCGCCCGGCCCGCCGTACCGTACCGGCACCCGGGACGCCGCGGACGCACGTCGCGGTTCCGGCGGCCGACGGACTGAGTACGGATACTCAGATCCACGGTTGAGTACGTCAGCGGATGGCCGCCGACCTGCGAAGACGGGAGAGTGGTGGCACCCGGGAGGGCGGCGCGTCGGGCGCCGGGCCCGCCCGGGCGGCGGATCCGTCCGTCTCCCGGCCGTGAACACCGGGGAGACGGCGGACGGTCCGCCACGGGGCTGGTCATGGTCCCCGCACCGCCGGCACGGGGCGGCGGAGCGGGGCGGGGGGAGACCGGCCACGGGGGGAGTGCGCCACCGCCGGCCGTGGGGAACGGGCGGAGCGACGGCACGGCGGCGGCACGGACCGGGGGAGGACCGCGCCGCCGCCGCTACGCCTTTTCCCGGCCCCTCTCCGGGTCGCGGCCGGCGCGGCCGGATTGCCGGATTGTCAGTGGTGCCGTTCACGATGGAAGGGCACGGACCACCCGGTCCGCGCGCTGCCTCGGAACGGGGGAGTCCATGACCGTCAGCCATCGGGAGCCCGTCACCGCCCGCCTCCACTCCGCCGCCCTTCCTCACCTCCCGGGTCCGTCCGTCCGTTCCGCCGCAGCGGACGTCCACCCCGTGCTGCGCCGGGTCGCCGCGCCGCCGGCCGGCCTCGACCTGCTCGCCGACGCCCACCGCACCCTCGCCCGGGCCCGCGCCCTGGAGGATCCGCTGGAGCGCTACGCCACCGCCCACCTGGCCGCGCTGCGCACGGTGGCGGCCGTCCTGGCGGTGCGCGGCCGCCCGGAGAAGAGCCCGCGCCGCCGCAAGGCCATCCGCAGCGCCTGGGAGGTGCTGCCCGAGGTGGCGCCGGAGCTCGCCGAGTGGGCGGTCTACTACGGGGCCGGCGCCCGCCGCCGGGCCGCCGCCGAGGCCGGGATCAAGGGTGCCGCCTCGGCCCGGGACGCCGACGACCTGATCCGCAACTCCGCCCTGTTCCTGCGCCTGGTCGAGCGGCTGCTCGGCCTGCACGCCGCCCCGCCCCCGCCCCGGCTGCCGCTGGACGGCGACGAGCCGCCGGGCGTGAGCGGGCTCCCCGCCGGGCCGGTCTAAGGTGGAGGCATCCTGATCGAACTGCACGTGCCAAGGAGCCCCGCCTTGTACCCGACGCGTCCCCGCAGCGCCCTGCGTACCGCCGTGGTGTGGGAGGTGGTCCGGACGGCCCTGGAGAAGCGGGCGGCCGAGCTGGACCAGCCGGTGCTCGACGTGGTCGACACCGGCGGCGGCACCGGGAACTTCGCCGTGCCGGTCGCCAAGCTCGGCCACCGCGTCACGGTGGTCGACCCGAGCCCGGACGCCCTGTTCGCCCTGGAGCGCCGGGCCGCCGAGGCCGGCGTGACGGACTTGGTGCGGGCCGTCCAGGGCGACACCCAGACCCTGCCCGAGCTCGTCACCCCCGGCAGCGTGGACGCGGTGCTCTGCCACGGCGTGCTGGAGGTCGTGGACGACCCGGCCGAGGCGCTCGGCAGCCTGGCCGGCATCCTGCGCAAGGGCGGCCTGGTCAGCCTGCTGGCGGCCAACCGCAACGGCGCCGTACTGGCCCGCGCGCTGGCCGGCCACTTCAACGAGGCCCGCACCGTGCTCTCCGCCGCCGACGGCCGCTGGGGCGAGCAGGACCCGATGCCGCGCCGCTTCACCGGGGAGGAGCTGGGCCGGCTGGCCGAGGCCGCGGGCCTGCGGGTGGAGTCGGTGCACGGCGTGCGGGTCTTCGCCGACCTCGTCCCCGGCGTGCTGGTGGACACCGAGCCGGGCGCGCTGGAGGCGCTGCTGAAGCTGGAGGAGGCCGCCGCCGCGCAGCCCGAGTTCCACGCCGTGGCGACCCAGCTGCACCTGCTGGCCACCCTGGCCTGAGGCGCACCTCCCGCCCCGCGCGCCCCTTCACGAACTCTTCCGCCGTCGTACGGTTTTTTCGCACACCGTACGGCGCCGGTTCGCGCTCCGGAGGCCGGCCCGTTCCCCGGCGGTTCGCCCGTCCGTGCCCGGGCCGTTCCGGGCCGTGCCACGCCGGCCGGCGGCAAACCTGCCCAGGTCCGGGACGATTCCATCCGATCGGGCACTTGTCCGGGGCGTGGCGCGTTGACACGGATGCGGCCGTCCCCGCTCGAAGTGGCCCGTCCCACGCGGGGCAGACCACCCCGTAACGGGCGCACGGACCGTATGATCTGGGTAAAGCCGGAAGCATGACAGCCGGACGCGTGGGGCATATGGACGACACGGGCCGGGTCCCCCGCACGGGCGTCCGACCCGACCGTGTGCCCCAAGGCTGATTGGACTTGCCTCCCCGACCGGGGTGGGCGGACCGGTCGCACCCGCGACCGACGAGTAGGAGGACTCCGTGCCGCTCTCGGAGCACGAGCAGCGACTGCTCGACCAGATGGAGCGAGCGCTGTATGCCGAAGATCCCAAATTCGCGTCGGCGCTCGAGGGAACCGGGCTGCGCACCCACACCCGTCGGCGGGTCTACCTGGCCGTCGCCGGCTTCGTGGTGGGCATCGGCCTGCTGATGGGCGGCATGGTCGTGCCGGACCAGATCTGGGTCAGCGTCGTGGGCTTCCTGGTGATGCTCGGGTGTGCGGTGTTCGCCGTGACCGGCTGGCGCCGCGGCCCCGCGGCCCAGAGCGCCGGGGCCCGCCCGGCCGCGGCCCCGCGCCGCAAGGCCGGGATGATGGACCGGGTGGAGCAGCGCTGGCAGCGCCGCCGGGACGAGCAGACCGGCGGCTTCTGAGCAGCTCGGCCGATACGTACGAAGCCGGGGCGGGCAGTCGATCGACTGCCCGCCCCGGCTTCGTGTCCGGATCAGGATTCCGGGTCAGGATCCCGGTGTGGACCGCTTGCGCCGGCCGAGGATCCGCCGCACCGGCGCGGAGACCGTCTCGACCGCCCGGCCGAGCCCGGTGCCGACCGCCGTCCGGGCCGCCCGCACCGTGTCGGAGATCCGCCACCACAGCTGGGCCGAGGACGGTGGCAGCAGCAGCGCCCTGGTCCGTCCGGCCCGGCCGGCGTGCGCCTGCAGCCCGCGCCGGACGGTGTGGACGTCGGCGGCCAGCGGCTCCGCGGTGAGCTGCCCGGGCGGGGCGTAGAGCACCCGCTCGGCGGCCAGCGCCAGCCGGCCGGTGGCGGCTGCCGAGTCGGCGTCCAGTTGAGCCTTCTCGGTGATCCGGCGGGCCGCCGAACGCGGGGTGCGTGACTCGTCCGGGGGAATTCCGAGGTCCCAGGCGGAGTCGATCAGCTCGTCCCAGGCGGCCAGCACCTGGGCGTCGGTCAGCTCCGCCGGTCCGCTCCCGCCGGGCCCGCGCCGGCCGCCGCCGCCCAGCCGGCGGCGGCGCACGGTGGCGCGCCAGACCATCGGGGCGAGCAGCAGTGCGATCAGCGCGAGCACCGCGGCCAGGGTGCCGAGCACCTGGCCGGAGAGCAGCCAGGACTCGCCGGCGGCCTTGGTGACGGCCTTGCCGTCGGTGCCGCACTCGCCCAGCTGGCGCTGCTTGGCGGTGCAGTCCGAGTCGGAGGTCGGCGCCGGGGCGGCCGGGGCGGTCTGCGGGGCGGCGGTGGCCTGCTGGGTCGGCGCGGTGGTCGGTGCGCTGGACGCCTCGGTGTAGCGGGTCGGGACGCCGCGGCTCGGGGTCGGCTCGAAACGCAGCCAGCCGTAGCCCGCGAAGTACAGCTCGGGCCAGGCGTGGTACATCCGGCCGGTCACCGAGTAGACGTCGCCGCCCTTGCTGTCGCCGGGGGTGAAGCCCACGGCCACCCGGGCCGGGATCTTCAGCACCCGGGCCATCGCCGCCATGGTGGAGGCGAAGTGCACGCAGAAGCCACGGCGGTCGCGCAGGAAGACGGCGATGGCGTTGCTGCCGGTGCCGCCGTTGACCGTGGTGTCGTACTTGAAACCCGGGCCGGTGAACCAGTTGACCAGCGCCGTCGCCCGGTCGTAGTCGTTCTGCGCGCCGGCGGTGACGGCCTTGGCCTGTTCGGCGACCACCGACGGCAGGTCGGACGGTACGGAGGTGTAGTGGTCCCTGATGTCCTGCGGCGAGGCGGCCGCGAGGCGCAGCTCGGTGGCGGTGGGCCGCAGGTCCAGGGAGCTGACGTGGTAGCGCAGGCCGCGGATCGCCTTGTCGTTGGCCGGCAGGACGGTGCGGGTCAGCGGGTCGAGCTTCCAGTCGCCGCGGTTGGGGACCTGGACGGACGCGGCCGGGTAGGGCATCGGCAGCCAGCTGCCCTCCAGCCGGTCGCTGATCTGGAAGTCGCCCTCGATCCGGGGGACCTGGGCGTTGCGCAGGCCCTCGGGCGAGGGCAGCGTCGCCGGGAGGTCGTTGACCGTGGTGCTGCCGAGCTTCCAGTTGGTGCCGTCGAACTGGTCGAGCGCGCCGGTCCGCAGGTAGATCTGGTCGGCCAGCGGACTGTCCAGGGTGTAGGTCAGCAGCTCCGCGTCGGTGGGCTTGGAGATCGCGGCCTCCAGGCTGACCAGCGGGTCGAGACTGGTCGACAGACTCCCGCCGGTGCCCTTGCCGTTCGATCCGCCGGAGCCGGAGTGCAGCAGCCCGAAGCTCCAGTGCGGCAGGGCCACCGGCAGCAGCAGTGCCACCGCCAGGGCCAGCACGCCGACCTGCCGCCCGCCCGGGCTGACCCGGCCGGACTCCACGGAGCCGCGGGCGCCGCCGTAGAACACGCGGCCCCAGCGGGAGACCCGGTCCTGGCCCTCGGCGAACAGCAGCAGCAGGTAGCCGGCCGCGGCGACGGCGAACCAGACCCAGCTGCTGTGCTCCTCGGCCAGGCCGTTGCCGACCGAGTACAGCGCCAGCAGCGGCAGCCCGGCCAGCGCCGAGCGCCGGTAGGTCACCGCGACGGTGTCCACCGCGACGGCGATCAGACCGACCGCCGAGACCAGGATCAGCCGCAGCCCGGCGGTGGGCGGAGCCGGGATGGCGTACTGCTGTATGTCGTCCAGACCGGAGGAGAAGACCTGGTCCAGGGCCCGCATCGTGGACGGCCCGGGCAGCACCCCTCCGGCGCCGGCGAAGCCGAGCAGCATCAGCAGGAGCAGCACCAGCAGCTGCCCGACCGGCACCGTCCAGCGGTACAGCGGGAAGCGGCGCAGGCCCGCGCCGACCGCGGCGATCACGGCGATCACCAGGAGGGCGTGGGTGAGCCAGCCGCTGGTGGTGAGCAGCGGCGTCAGGCACAGCGAGGCCAGGGCGGTGGCCAGCGCCGAGTACACGGTCAGTTTGGCCCGGGTGGTCACGCGCCGGCCTCTTCTCGGTAGGGGGCGGTCGTCCTGCTGCCGTCGGCGGCCCGCCACAGGTCCGGTACGGAGTCCCCGGCGCGCACCGGGATCACCGTCCAGCCGGCCTCGCGCAGCTGCCGGACCCGGGCCTGGAACTCGTCGCCGCCGGTGTCCGGGGCGAGCATCCGCAGGCCGGCCCAGGTGCCGGTGTCCAGCAGGAAGGCGATCGCCCCGCCGGTGCGGCTGCGCAGCCGGCCCAGCCGGGTGGCCTGGGTGTCGTCCAGCTCGCCGAGGACGGCGACCAGCAGGCCCTCGCCGCCGGTGCGCAGCGGGTCCTCGGCCCGGGAGAGGGTGCCTCCGTCGGACAGGTCGGCGACGGCGAGGGCGTCCAGGATCAGTCCGGAGGTCTCGGCGCTGCTCTGGTTGCCGCCCGCGCCCGGCCCGGGTACGGACTGCCCGGTGTCGGTGAGCATCCGGGTCCGGTAGCCGCGCTCCAGCAGGTGCACGGCGACGGAGGCGGCGCAGCTGACCGCCCACTCGAAGGAGGAGGCGGGGCCGCTGCCCCGGTGGGCGATCTCCCGGGTGTCCAGCACGATGGTGGCCCGGGCCTGCTGCGGCTGCTCCTCGCGGCGCATCATCAGCTCGCCGTACCGGGCGGTGGAGCGCCAGTGCACCCGGCGCAGGTCGTCGCCGGGGCGGTACTCGCGCAGGATCACGTCGTCGTCGCCGGCCAGCGCCAGGGTGTGGCTGTGGCTCTCGCCCTGGCCGATCCACTCGCCGCTGAGCCGTACGGAGGGCAGCGCCTGGACCTGGGGGACGACGGTGAGGACGTCGGAGGCCGTGAAGGCGCGGGTCACCTCGCACATCCCGAACGGGTCGGACAGCCGCAGCTGGAGCGGCCCGAGCGGGTAGCGGCCGCGCAGGTCGGAGCGGACCCGGTAGGAGACCTCGCGGTGGCCGCGCGGCTCGACCCGGTCCAGCACGAACCGCGGGCGCGGCCCGAGCACGTACGGGACCTTGTCCTCCAGCAGCAGCACCCCGGTGGGCACCCGGGAGACGTTGTCGACCCGCAGGTGGACCCGGGCCTCCTGGCCGGCGATCGCCCGGCGCGGGCTGAGCCGGCGTCCGCTGGCCACCCGGTAGCGGGTGTTGGCGACCACCACGACGGCGACCAGCGGCAGCGCGGCGAGCAGGACGCCGACGCGCCGCAGGGCGTCCTGGTCGAGCAGGTAGGAACAGACCACCGCGGTGACCCCGGCGGCGAGGAAGGAGCGCCCCCGGGTGGTGAGACCGCGGAACCCGGCCCGCAGTCCTGATGCGGAGTCGGACTGGGTCACCTCAGCCCCTCCGGACGGCCGGGCCGCCCTGCGGGCGCGGCAGCGGCAGCCGGGCGACCAGGTCGGCCACGATCTGCTCGGAGGTGCGGCGGCTGAGCTGGCTCTCGGCGGTCGGCATCAGACGGTGCGCCAGGACCGGGACGGCGAGGCGCTGGATGTCGTCCGGGGTGACGTAGTCGCGCCCGTCCAGCGCGGCGGCGGCGCGGGCGGCCCGGACCAGGTGCAGGGTCGCGCGCGGCGAGGCGCCCAGGCGCAGCTCGGGGGTGGTGCGGGTGGCGCCGACCAGGTCGACGGCGTAGCGGCGGACCGGGTCGGCGATGTGCACACCGCGGACCAGGTCGATCAGCTTGAGGATGTCGGAGGCGTGCGCGACCGGCTGGAGGTCCTCCAGGGGGTTGGCGCCGGCGTGCACGTCCAGCATCGCGAGCTCGGCCTCGGGGCTGGGGTAGCCGATCGAGATCCGGGCCATGAAGCGGTCGCGCTGGGCCTCCGGCAGCGCGTAGGTGCCCTCCATCTCGACCGGGTTCTGGGTGGCCACGACCATGAACGGCGAGGGCAGCTCGTAGCTGGTGCCGTCGATGGTGACCTGGCGCTCCTCCATGGACTCCAGCAGCGCGGACTGGGTCTTGGGCGAGGCGCGGTTGATCTCGTCGCCGACCACGATCTGGGCGAAGATCGCGCCCGGGCGGAACTCGAAGTCGTGCCGCTGCTGGTCGTAGATGTTGGTGCCGGTGACGTCCGAGGGCAGCAGGTCGGGCGTGAACTGGATGCGGCGCACGGTGCAGTCGAGCGAGCGCGCGAGCGCCTTGGCCAGCATGGTCTTGCCGACGCCGGGCACGTCCTCCAGCAGCAGGTGGCCCTCGGCGAGCAGGACGGTCAGGGCGATCCGGACGGCCTCCGGCTTGCCCTCGATCACGCTCTCGATGTTGGCGCGGACGCGGTCGACGACTGCGGCGAGCTCGGGGAGCCCGACCTGCCGGTACCCGTTCGCCCTCTGCTGCTCGCCCCCCGCAGGACTGCCGAGTCCGGCCTGATCGTTGTAGCTCGTCACCCGTTTACGCTCCCTGGCACCCTGTGCCCGCCCCGTCCCGAGGCCGGGCCCCACCCCATGCTTGACGCGGCCGTCCCGGGGGCGGTTCCGAAGGAGGATCCGGCGCCGGGAAGGCGGCCCGCGGCCTGGCCGCCCCAGGTGGTTCGGGGTCCGACCGGCAGGCGCATTCTCCCCTGTGCGATGGCCGGAAGTCACCATGAGGCGGTGCCCGAATGCCCGGACGGCCGGGACGTGCCGGCTCGCCTCCGGGCACTCGGGATCCGACGGCTCGGCGGGGCCGGGCCGGTCGCTCAGTCGATCTCGCGCAGCAGCCCGGTGTGGACGTCGAAGACGAAGCCGCGGACGTCGTCGGTGTGCAGCAGGAACGGAGAGGTGCGGACGCGCTGCATGGACTGGCGGACATCGCCGTCCAGGTCGACGAAGGCCTCCACCGCCCACTGCGGGCGCTGGCCGACCTCCAGCTCCAGCTCGCGGCGGAAGTCCTCGGTGAGCCCGAGCAGGCCGCAGCCGGTGTGGTGGATCAGCGCGATCGAGCGGGTGCCGAGGGCGCGCTGGCTGATGGTCAGGGACCGGATGGTGTCGTCGGTGACGACGCCGCCGGCGTTGCGGATGACGTGCGCGTCGCCGAGTTCGAGGCCGAGCGCGGCGAACAGGTCCAGGCGGGCGTCCATACAGGCCACCACGGCGATCTTCTGCACCGGGCGGGCGTCCATGCCGCCGTCCCGGAAGGTCACCGCGTAGGTGCGGTTGGCCGTGACGAAGCGGTCGATGACGGTGGGTCTGGCAGGGTCGGCAGCGGCGTTCGGCGAGGGCCGGTCGGGTGTCACTGTCATGGTGGCGACGTTAGTGCCGATCGGGCCCGCGCGGTGGGGCGAGGAGCTACAGAACAGGGCGCTGTGATCGAGTGCATAGCCACAACGGGAAGGTTTGTCCGGGCTGGTCCCGGAGTGGCCCGCACGCGTGGTGGGGAGGGGGCGCGCGGCCGCCGCCGAAGGCCCCCGATCCGTACCGTCGATGGGCCGCCCCGACGGCCGCGACCTGCGGTGATCCGTACCGCCGCCCGGGTGGTGCGCCGGAGCGGACCATTGACTGGCAGGGCCCGCGCGATAGAGTTTGCGGCGCAGTGGAGCACACCCGCCGGGGCCCGTCAACGGGGCCTTCCCGGCCGGTGCGGCCCGGTCGACGCGGTCCGTGGCCTCCACCCGCTCCGTGCCCACCTGGCGCACCTTCCCCGGCGCCGGGCGGTCACGACCTTCCCCTTGAGCGGGCGGGGACCACGGGCCGCTTCGTCGTGCCGGGGCGCGGTGGGCGAGAATGGTCGCAGCTCCCGGACGTCGGGCTGCTCCGCACCGAGGAAGGGCGCCACCGCGCATGACCACCAACGAACCGGGCCCCAAGCACGTTCCGGTGATGCTCCAGCGGTGCATGGACGCGCTGGCCCCTGCGATCTCGCGCCCCGGTGCCGTCGTGGTGGACGCCACCCTCGGTCTCGGCGGGCACAGCGAGGCGCTGCTGACGCAGTTCCCGGAGGTGCGGCTGGTCGCGGTGGACCGCGACCCGCAGGCGCTGAAGCTCTCCGGCGAGCGGCTGGCCCCGTTCGGCGACCGGGCCACCCTGGTGCACGCCGTCTACGACGAGATCCCCGAGGTGCTGGAGCGCCTGGGCATCGAGAAGGTGGACGGCGTCCTGTTCGACCTCGGCGTCTCCTCGATGCAGCTGGACGAGGCCGACCGCGGCTTCGCCTACGCCCAGGACGCGCCGCTGGACATGCGGATGGACCAGACCCGGGGGATCAGCGCGGCGGAGGTGCTGAACACCTACAGCCACGGCGACCTGGCCCGGATCCTCAAGGTGTACGGCGAGGAGCGGTTCGCCGGGAAGATCGCCTCGGTGATCCTGCGGGAGCGGGAGAAGGAACCGTTCACCAACAGCGCGCGTCTGGTCGAGTTGGTGCGCAACGCCATCCCGGCGGCGACCCGTCGGACCGGCGGGAACCCGGCCAAGCGGACGTTCCAGGCACTGCGGATCGAGGTCAACGGCGAGCTGGAGGTCCTGGACCGGGCGATCCCCGGGGCGCTGGACGTCCTCGCGGTCGGCGGCCGGATCGTGGTGATGTCCTACCAGTCGCTGGAAGACCGGCTGGTGAAGCAGTACTTCGCCGCCGGCGCGACCAGCACCGCCCCGCCGGGCCTGCCGTTCATCCCGGAGGAGCACCAGCCCTGGCTCAAACTGATCACTCGCGGTGCCGAGCTGGCCACCGAGGAGGAGATCGAGGAGAACCGGCGCGCCGCGCCCGTACGGCTGCGGGTGGCGGAGAGGATCAGGGACCGAAGCAAGCGGGGCTGACGAACCGGCCCCGGCGGGGTCCGAAGGGCGGAGGGAAGCAGTGGGGCCGGTGGCCGGTGAGGTCCGGGCGGGGCGGGGAGGACTCCCCGGGCAGGGCAGGGCGCGGATCACGGTCCGGCCGGGCAAGCGTCCGGTACGGGGGCGCACACCGTTCGCGGTGCTCATCGTGGTGTTGCTGGCGGCCGGGCTGCTCGGCCTGCTCGCCCTGAACACCGCGCTCAACGAGGGCTCCTTCGAGCTCTCCCGACTGCAGAAGCAGACCACCGTGGCGACCGACGAGCAGCAGAGCCTCCAGCACGAGATCGACCAGAGCTCGGCCCCGGACGCGCTGGCCAGGCGCGCCGCCGAGCTGGGCATGGTCCCGGCCGGCGGGATGGCCTTCCTGGACGTCCCGAACGGCGGCAAGGTGATCGGCACCCCGGGCCCGGCCCAGGACAGCCCGCCGGTCAAGCGCTCCACGGTCGAACCGTGGCCGACCAAGGCCCAGCCCAGCGCGGCTCAGCCCGCTGCCGGGCCGTCGCCGGCCGCGCCGCAGCAGGGCGGTGCCCCGTCGCCGGCCGCCCCGCCGCCGGTGCCGACCCCGGCGGCGTCCGCCGGTGACTCGGTGATCCAGCTCAACCCGGTCCCGCCCACCGCGGCCGCGAAGCCGAGCGGGGGTGCGGGCCGATGAGCACGCCACGCTCCGGCGGGTCCGGCGCTTCCGGTGGCGGCAACGGCCGCCGTCCGGTGCCCCGGGGCAGCGCGCCGCGCGCGCAGTCCGCCTCCGGCCGCAGTCAGCCCGCGAAGCCCCAGCCCGCGAAGGGCCAGCCCACCAAGGGGCAGCCCGCCCGCAGCCAGTCGGCCAAGGCCCAGCCCGCCAAGTCGGCCTCCGCCGGCCGTACCCCGCGGACACCGCAGCAGCGCAGCCCCGAGGGGCGCCCGCCGGCTCGCAGCCAGGCGGCGGTGCGCCCGAAGAGCCGTCCGCCGCTGCGCCCCAAGGCGCTCAAGCTGGCCGAGCCGAAGCGGCGGCTGCGGGTGATCACCGTGGTGCTGTCGCTGGTGTTCTCCGTCTTCGCGGGCCGCCTGGTACAGCTCCAGCTGGTGGACGCCGACGCACTGGCCGCCGACGCCAACACCAACCGCTACCTGAACATCCCGATCACCGCCGAACGCGGCTCGATAACGTCCTCCGACGGGGTCGCACTGGCGGCCACCGTGGACGCGTACGACATCACCGCCGACCCGGCGATGTTCACCCCGGAGGCGACCGGCATCCCGGACGCGCCGGAGCAGGCGGCCGCGCTGCTGTCGCCGATCCTCGGCGTGCCCAAGGAGAAGATCGCCGCCGACCTGCACACCCCCAAGAGCCGCTACAAGCGGCTCGCGGCCCAGCAGACCCCGGCCGCCAAGAAGCAGATCAGCGACCTCAAGTCGGGCCTGGAGAAGCAGGCCGGCTCGCGGGCCTGCCAGGCCCAGAAGAAGCTGCTCGGCAAGCCCGCCGACCAGGGCGGGCGCACCCGGGTGGACAACGAGTGCGCCAATCCACTGGCCGGGGTGTTCAACCGGGAGACCCAGAAGCGGATCTACCCGGCGGGCGGGCTGGCCGCCAACCTGGTCGGCTTCGTCAACGCCGAGGGCGAGGGCGCCGGCGGCCTGGAGCTCCAGTACCAGAAGCTGCTGGCCGGCAAGGACGGCCACAGCAGTTACGCCCAGTCGGGCGGGCGGCTGGTGCCCACCGCCGGGGGCTCGATGGAGCCGGCCGTGCCGGGCAGCGACGTGAAGCTGACCATCAACCGGGACATCCAGTGGGCCGCCCAGCGGGCGATCACCGACCAGGTGGCCAACTCCGGCGCGGAGAAGGGCTACGTGGTGGTCCAGGACGTGAAGACCGGCCAGGTCCTCGCGATGGCCACCGCACCCGGCTTCAACCCGAACGACCTGAGCCTGTCCAAGCAGGCCCAGCTGGGCAACCCGGCCCTGGCGGACGCGTACGAGCCGGGCAGCACCGCCAAGCTGATGAGCCTGGCCGCGGTGCTGGACACCGGCAAGGCCACCTGGGACACCAAGGTCACCGTGCCGTACCCGCTGGTCCGGGCCGGGCAGCAGTTCAAGGACGACATCGAGCACAACACCTGGTACCTGACCCTGGCCGGGGTGCTCGCCAAGTCCTCCAACATCGGCACCATCGAGGCCGTCGAGACGCTCGGCGACGGCGACCAGCTGAAGGCCAACCAGGTCCTGGACGGCTACATGCGCAAGTTCGGCGTGGCCCAGCCGACCGGCCTGGGCTTCCCCGGGGAGACCGCCGGAAAGCTCAAGAAGCCGGAGGACCTGGTCGCCTCGGAGAAGTACAACATCTCCTTCGGCCAGGGCCCGATGCAGATGAACGCGCTCCAGACCACCTCGGTCTACTCGACCATCGCCAACGGCGGGGTGCGGGTCGCGCCCAGCATCGTCCAGGGCGTCACCGACCCGAACGGCAAGTACACGCCGAGCACGCCGGGGGAGCAGACCCGGGTGGTCAGCCCGGAGACGGCCAAGACCCTCACCTCGATGCTGGAGTCGGTCGTCGACGACGAGCAGGGCACCGGCGGCAGGGCCGCCATCCCCGGCTACCGGGTCGCGGGCAAGACCGGCACCGCCAACCGGGGCGCAGCCAACGGCGTCGGCTACGACGGCTACACCGCCTCCTTCATCGGCTTCGCCCCCGCCGACGCCCCCCGCTACACCGTCTCCTGCACTCTCCAGGGCCCGGTCAACGGCCACTTCGGCGGCCAGCTGTGCGGCCCGGTGTTCAAGCAGGTGATGGAGTTCACCCTGAAGACCATGCAGGTCCCGCCGAGCGGCAGCCCGGCGCCCAACCTGCCCGTCGAGTGGAAGCCGTGAGCACGCATGAGCAACGAACCGGCCGGGCCGGAGCACGGCGCGGCGGAGGGCCGGTTTGGCCCTGGACACCCTTCGGCGGATAGCCTTCCCGCCGTGCCGAAACCCGATCAAACCACCGTGAGTCCGCCCCGCCCGACCGGGACCACCGCCCTGCCACTCGCCGAGCTGGCCGCCGCACTGGGCCTGGCGCCCGTCGAGGGCGGCGCCGTCAGCGGCGTCACCCACGACTCCCGCGCGGTCCGCCCGGGCGACGTGTACGTGGCCTTCCCGGGCGCCAACCACCACGGCGCGGCCTTCGCCGCCAAGGCCGCGGAGTGCGGCGCGGTGGCGGTGCTCACCGACCCGGCCGGTGCCGAGCTGGCGGCCCCCACCGGCCTGCCGCTGCTGGTCGTCGACCGGCCGCGGGCCGTCATGGGCGAGCTCGCCGCGATCGTCTACGGCCGCCCCTCCCAGCGGATGCTGATGATCGGGCTGACCGGCACCAACGGCAAGACCACCACCTCGTACCTGGTCGAGGGCGGCCTGCGCGGCGCCGGGCGCAGCCCGGGCGTGATCGGCACCGTCGAGATGCGGGTCGGCGAGGAGCGGATCAAGAGCGAGCGCACCACCCCCGAGGCCACCGACCTGCACGCGATCCTCGGTGTGATGGCCGAGCGCGGCGCCGACGCGGTGACCATGGAGGTCTCCAGCCACGCCCTGGTCTTCGGCCGCACCGACGGGGTCGCGTACGACGTCGCGCTGTTCAACAACCTGACCCCCGAGCACCTCGACTTCCACCCGGACATGGAGGACTACTTCCAGGCGAAGGCCCGGCTCTTCCAGCCCGGCAAGTCCCGCCACGGCGTGGTCAACCTGGACGACGAGTACGGCCGCCGGCTCGCCGCCGAGGCCAAGATCCCGGTGACGACCTTCTCCGCCGCCGGCGCCGCCGAGGCCGACTGGCGGGCCGTGGACGTCCGGCTCGGGCCGGTCGGCTCGACCTTCCGGGTGCTGGGCCCGGACGGCGCCGAGGCCGAGGCCTCCGTCCCGCTGCCCGGTCCGTTCAACGTCGCCAACGCGCTCGCCGCGATCACCACGCTGGTCGCCGCCGGGCTGCCGCTGGAGCGGGCCGTGGCCGGCGTGGCCGCCGTCCCCGGCGTGCCGGGCCGGCTGGAGCGGGTGGACGCCGGACAGCCGTTCGTCGCCGTCGTCGACTACGCGCACAAGCCGGACGCCCTCAAGGCCGTCCTCGCCTCGCTGCGCGAGGTCACCGAGGGCCGGCTGCACGTCGTGGTCGGCTGCGGCGGAGACCGCGACCCGCACAAGCGCGGCCCGATGGGCGCCATCGCCGCCCGCCTCGCCGACACCGCCCTGCTGACCAGCGACAACCCGCGCAGCGAGGACCCGCTGGCGATCCTCGCCACCATGCTGACCGGCGCCGCCGCGGTGCCCGAGGCCGAGCGCGGGGCCGTCCTGGTCGTCCCCGACCGGGCCGAGGCGATCAGGACCGCCGTCGCCCGCGCCCAGGCGGGGGACACCGTGCTGGTGGCCGGCAAGGGCCACGAGCTCGGCCAGTACGTACGAGACGAGATCCGCCCCTTCGACGACCGGGAGGTGCTGCGCGAATCCATCACGCAGACCCCGGCCGCACGGGGCGACCGAGGAGTAGAGCAGCAGTGATCGCACTGACCCTCGCCGAGGTGGCCGCCGCCGTCGGAGGCACGCTGGACGGCGCCGACCCGGACGCCCTGGTCACCGGCCCGGTCGAGGTCGACTCGCGGAAGGTGAGCTCCGGCGGCCTGTTCGCGGCCTTCGTCGGCGAGCACGCGGACGGCCACGACTACGCGGCCAAGGCGGTCGAGGACGGTGCCGTCGCGGTGCTGGCCTCCCGCCCGGTCGGCGTGCCCGCCGTCCTGGTCGACAGCGTGGTGGAGGCGCTCGGCCGGCTGGCCCGCGCCGTGGTCGCCCGCGCCGAGGGCACCGCCGTGGTCGCGCTGACCGGCTCGGCCGGCAAGACCAGCACCAAGGACCTGATCGCCCAGCTGCTCCAGCGCCACGGCGAGACCGTCTACCCGCCCGGCTCGCTCAACAACGAGATCGGCCACCCGATGACCGCGCTGCGGGTCGAGGCCGGCACCCGGCACCTGGTCATGGAGATGGGCGCCCGGCACAAGGGCGACATCGAGTACCTCACCTCGATCACCCCGCCCCGGATCGGCCTGGTCCTCAACGTCGGCACCGCCCACGTCGGCGAGTTCGGCTCCCAGGAGGCGATCGCCGAGGCCAAGGGCGAGCTGGTCGAGTCGCTGCCCGCCGACGGCGCCGCGATCCTCAACGCGGACGACCGGCTGGTGCGCGCGATGGCCTCCCGCACCAAGGCGAAGGTGGTCCTGTTCGGGGAATCACCGGACGCCCACGTACGGGCCACGGACGTTCGCCTGGACGCCACCGGGCGGCCATCGTTCACGCTCACCACCCCGGCCGGTTCCGCGCCCGTGCAGCTGCGCCTGTACGGTGAGCACCACGTCTCGAACGCCCTCGCCGCCGCCGCGGTGGCGGTGGAGCTCGGGATGTCCGTCGACGACACCGCGGCAGCCCTGGGCGAAGCGGGTGCGCTGTCCCGCTGGCGCATGGAGGTCGTCGACCGGGCCGATGGTGTCACCGTCGTGAACGACGCCTACAACGCGAACCCCGACTCGATGCGGGCCGCGCTGCGGGCGCTGGTCTCGATCGGGGGCCGGGGCCCGGAGCGCCGCCGCACCTGGGCGGTGCTCGGCGAGATGCGGGAGCTCGGCGAGGAGAGCCTGGCCGAGCACGACGCCATCGGGCGGCTCGCCGTCCGACTGGACGTCACCAAGCTGGTGGCGGTCGGCGGACGCGAGGCGGCCTGCATGGAACTCGGCGCGAGGAACGAAGGTTCGTGGGGTGAGGAGTCGGTGCTGGTGTCCGACGCGGACGCGGCGGTCGAGCTGCTGCGCAGTCAGCTGCGGCCGGGGGATGTGGTCCTGGTGAAGGCTTCCCGTTCGGTGGGGCTGGAGAAGGTGGCCGAGGCCCTCCTGGCGGACGGTGTGGCCGAATAATGAAGCAGATCCTTTTCTCCGGGATGATCGGCCTCGTCCTGTCGCTGCTCGGCACCCCGGCCCTGATCAAGCTGCTCGCGAAGCACGGCTACGGCCAGTACATCCGCGACGACGGCCCCAAGGCGCACCACAGCAAGAAGGGCACGCCCACCATGGGCGGCATCGCCTTCATCCTGGCGACCCTGATCGCGTACTTCGCGACGAAGGCGATAACGGGCGAGAGCCCGACCGCCTCCGGGCTGCTGGTGCTCTTCCTGACCGCGGGCCTCGGCCTGGTCGGCTTCCTGGACGACTACATCAAGGTGGTCAAGCGCCGTTCGCTGGGCCTGCGGGCCAAGGCGAAGCTGGCCGGCCAGTCGATCGTCGGCCTCGGGTTCGCCGTCCTGGCGATGCAGTTCCCGGACGACCGCGGGCTCAACCCGGCGTCCCAGAGCCTGTCCTTCGTCCGGGACTTCAAGTGGGCGATCGGCCCCGTCCTGTTCGTCATCTTCGCGTACTTCATGATCGCCGCGATGTCGAACGGCGTGAACCTGACGGACGGTCTGGACGGCCTCGCCACCGGCGCCTCGGTGATGGTCTTCGGCGCCTACACCTTCATCGGCATCTGGGAGCACACCCAGAGCTGCGCCTACGCCATCACCGCGACCGCCAACTGCTACGACATCCGCGATCCGCTGGACCTCGCCGTCGTGGCCTCCGCCCTGATGGGCTCCTGCTTCGGCTTCCTGTGGTGGAACACCTCGCCCGCCAAGATCTTCATGGGTGACACCGGCTCGCTCGCCCTCGGCGGCGCCCTGGCCGGTCTGGCGATCTGCTCCCGCACCGAGCTGCTGCTCGCCCTGCTCGGCGGCCTCTACGTGATCATCACCCTCTCGGTGATCATCCAGGTCGGCTCCTTCCGGATGACCGGCAAGCGCGTCTTCAAGATGGCGCCGTTGCAGCACCACTTCGAACTCAAGGGCTGGACCGAGGTCCTGATCGTGGTCCGGTTCTGGATCATCCAGGGCCTGTGCGTCGCCGTCGGCCTCGGCCTGTTCTACGCGGGATGGGTGACCGGATGACCAACCCCGACCAGGCCAACCCCGATTTCGGCGGCCTGCCGGTCGCCGTCGCCGGGCTCGGCGTCTCGGGCATCAGCGCCGCGCGCGTCCTGCACGGCCTCGGCGCCCGGGTGACCGTGGTGGACGGCGGCAGCGGGCCCGGCCTGGCCGCCCGGGCCGCCGAGCTGGAGGCGCTGGGCGTCACCGTGCGGCTCGGCGACGGCGCGAGCCTGCCCGAGGGCACCGAGCTGATCGTCACCTCGCCCGGCTGGGCGCCGGACAGCCCGCTGTTCGCCGCCGCCGAGGCGGCCGGGGTGCCGGTCTGGGGCGACGTCGAGCTGGCCTGGCGGCTGCGCAAGCCGCTGCCCGGCACCGGCGAGCCCGCCCCCTGGCTGGCCGTCACGGGCACCAACGGCAAGACCACCACCGTCCAGATGCTCGCCTCGATCCTCACCGCCGCCGGCAAGCGCACCGCCGCGGTCGGCAACGTCGGGGTCTCGGTGCTGGACGCGGTGCTCGCCGAGGAGCCGTACGACGTGCTCGCCGTCGAGCTGTCCAGCTACCAGCTGCACTGGGCGCCCTCGCTGCGCCCGCACTCGGCGGCGGTGCTCAACCTGGCGCCCGACCACCTCGACTGGCACGGCTCGATGGAGGCGTACGCCGCCGACAAGGGCCGGATCTACGAGGGCAACGTGGTCGCCTGCGTGTACAACCTGGCCGACCCGGCCACCGAGGCGCTGGTCCGCGAGGCCGACGTCGAGGAGGGCTGCCGGGCGATCGGCTTCGGCCTCGGCGCGCCCGGCCCGTCGAACTTCGGCGTGGTGGACGGGCTGCTGGTGGACCGCGCCTTCGTCGAGGACCGGGCCAAGAACGCGGCCGAGCTGGGCGCCGTCGAGGACGTCAACCCGCCGGCCCCGCACAACATCGCCAACGCGCTCGCCGCGGCGGCGCTGGCCCGGGCGTACGGGGTCGAGCCGAAGGCCGTCCGGGAGGGCCTGCGGGCCTTCCGGCCGGACGCCCACCGGATCGCCGAGGTCGGCGTGGTCGGCGAGGTCACGTACATCGACGACTCCAAGGCCACCAACACCCACGCGGCGGCCGCCTCGCTGTCCGCCTACCGGCCGATCGTCTGGATCGCCGGGGGCCTGGCCAAGGGCGCGACCTTCGACGACCTGGTGCAGGGCGCGGCCGAGCGGCTGCGCGCGGTGGTGCTGATCGGCCAGGACCGGGCGGTGATCCGGGAGGCGCTGGAGCGACACGCTCCGGATGTGCCGGTGATCGAGGCGGCCGAGGGCCAGACTGGCGCGGTGGCGATGACCGAGGTCGTTCGAACGGCCGCATCGCTCGCCCGATCGGGTGACACGGTGCTGCTGGCACCGGCCTGCGCCTCGATGGACATGTTCACCAACTACGGCGAGCGCGGCGACCTCTTCGCGGCGGCCGTCCGGGAGCTGGCGGGCGAGTAGACGGGCCGGCGAGGGCGTCGGACGGGACAAGTGAGCGGGGAGCGGTGGCGGGGCAGGGCAGAGCGGGTTCCGGCGTTGTGAAGCGGGATGCCGCCGAGCCGATGAGAGTGATCTCCGCCACCACGACCAAGTACAAGTCGGCCGGTCCGCTGGCCCGGGTCCAGGCCTTCCGGGCCCGGGTCCGGTACTGGCTGGACCGGCCGCTCACCCCGTACCTGCTGGTCCTCGGCAGCACCCTGCTGCTGGTCGTGCTCGGCCTGATGATGGTCTTCTCGGCCTCGCAGATCCTGGCCCTGAACCAGCACCACGCGGCGCAGTACTACTTCCTCAAGCAGCTGATCGCGGCCATCCTCGGCCTGGTCCTGCTGATCGGCTTCGCCTCCGTCCCGCTGGCGGTGCTGCGGGTGATCGTCTACCCGGTGATGATCGGGGTGATCTGCGCCCTCACGCTGGTCGCCATCCCCGGCATCGGGGTGCGGATCAACGGCAACCAGAACTGGCTGGATTTCGGCTTCTTCCAGTTCCAGCCCTCGGAGTTCGCCAAGCTCGCGCTGGTGCTCTGGGGCGCCGACCTGCTCGCCCGCAAGCAGAAGGCCGGTACCCTCAACTCGTGGAAGCACCTGCTGGTGCCGCTGGTGCCGGGGGCCCTGCTGCTGCTCGCGCTGATCATGTTCGGCGGCGACATGGGCACCTCGATGATCCTGGTGGCCATGGTGTTCGCGCTGCTCTGGATGGTCGGCGCTCCGCTGCGGCTGTTCGTGGCCACCCTCGGGGTCGCGGCGGTGGTCTGCACCGCCCTGGTGGTCACCGTCCCGCACCGGGCGGAGCGGCTGAGCTGCATCGGCGTCACCAAGATCGATCCGGAGGGCAGCTGCTTCCAGGCCCTGCACGGCGTCTTCGCGTTCGCCAACGGCGGCGGCTTCGGCACCGGCCTGGGCGCCGGCGTGGAGAAATGGGGCCAGCTGCCCGAGGCGCACACCGACTTCATCTTCGCCGCGACCGGTGAGGAACTCGGTCTGGTGGGGACGCTGTCGGTCCTCGGTCTCTTCGCGGCACTAGGCTACGCGGGTATCCGTGTGGCCATCGGTACGAAGGATCCCTTCGTCAGGTACGCCGCGGGAGCCGCCACCACCTGGATCATGGCGCAGGCTGTGATCAACCTGGGGTCGGCGCTGGGACTGCTGCCCATCGCGGGTGTCCCGCTCCCGCTGTTCTCCTACGGCGGTTCCGCCATGCTGTCGGCCATGTCCGCGATCGGAGTGCTGCTGTGCCTGGCGCGCAGCTCCTCGGGCGCGAAGGCGGCCCTGGCCGCCCGGAGCAAGAACTCCCGGATCAGGAGACAACTGGCCCGGGTGCTGCCACGACGACGAACCACAGCGCGCCCGGCCCCGGGGCCGGCACGCAGGGAGCGGTGAATTTCGGTGCATGTCGTACTCGCCGGCGGGGGGACCGCCGGTCACATCGAGCCGGCCATGGCCCTCGCGGATGCCCTCCGCAGGCACGACCCGTCCGTCGGGATCACCGCCCTGGGCACCGAGCGCGGACTGGAGACCCGGCTGGTACCCGAGCGCGGCTACCAGCTGGAGCTCATCCCGGCCGTCCCGCTGCCCCGCAAGCCCACCCCGGAGCTGATCACCGTCCCCGGCCGGCTGCGCGGCACCGTCCGGGCCGCCCAGGAGATCATCGAGCGGGTCAACGCGGACGCCGTGGTCGGCTTCGGCGGCTACGTCGCGATGCCCGCCTACCTGGCCGCCAAGCGCGCCGGGGTGCCGATCGTGGTGCACGAGGCGAACGCCCGCCCGGGCCTGGCCAACAAGATCGGTGCCCGCTACAGCGACTTCGTGGCGGTCTCCACGCCGGACAGCAAGCTGCGGGACTCCCGGTACATCGGCATCCCGCTGCGCCGGACCATCGCCACCCTGGACCGCAACGCGGCCCGCCCGGAGGCCCGCCACTACTTCGGCCTCGACCAGCGGCTGCCCACCCTGCTGGTCTCCGGCGGCTCCCAGGGCGCGCGCCGGCTCAACGAGACGATCACCGCGATCGCCCCGCGGCTCCAGCAGTACGGCGTGCAGATCCTGCACGCGGTCGGCCCGAAGAACGAGCTGCCGCAGGTGGCGGACGTCCCCGGGATGCCGCCGTACCGCCCGGTGCCGTACCTGGACCGGATGGACCTCGCCTACGCGGCCGCCGACATGATGCTCTGCCGGGCCGGCGCCATGACGGTGGCCGAGCTGGCGGCCGTCGGCCTGCCCGCCGCCTTCGTCCCGCTGCCGATCGGCAACGGCGAGCAGCGGCTGAACGCCCAGCCCATGGTCAAGGCCGGCGGCGGTCTGCTGGTGGACGACGCCGAGCTGACCCCGGAGTGGGTGCTCCAGAACGTGCTGCCGGTGCTGACCGACCCGCAGCGGCTCTGGGACATGAGCAGGGCGGCCGCCGAGTTCGGCCGCCGGGACGCCGACGACCTGCTGGTCGGCATGGTCTACGAGGCGATCCAGGCCCACCGCGGCGGTCGCCGCCGTGGCTGACGGCCGGCTCGCCGACCCGCTGGAGGAGGAGCTGGAGGTGGAGGAGTCCGCTCCCCGCCTCCGGCTCTCCCGGCGGGGCATCGTGGTGCTGGGCGCGCTCGGCGCCACGGTGCTCGGCGTGCTGGCCTGGCTGGTGTTCTTCTCCTCGGTCCTGGACGTGCGCAGCGTCGCCGTCCAGGGGACGAGCGACGACAAGCTGACGGCGGACCAGATCCGTGAGGCGGTCGGCAGGCTCGGTGACGGCCCGCTGGCGCGCGTGGACCTGGACGACGCCCGGCACCGGGTGGAGGCGATCCCCCGGGTGGCCAAGGCCGAGGTGTGGCGGGGCTGGCCGCACACCCTGCGGGTGAAGGTCGTCCAGCGCAAGGCGGTGGCCGCCGTCAAGGGGGAGGACGGCCAGTTCACCCAGGTGGATGCCGGGGGCGTGAGCTTCGCCACCGAGCCGGCCCCTCCGGACGGTGTTCCGGTGGTGGAGCTGCGCCTCAGTCAGCAGGCGAACGACGTGGACGGGGTGATCTCCCGTCCGCAGTTGGTCCAGGGCGCGGTGGCGGTGGCCGCCGGGCTGCCGCCGGAGGTCGCCAAGCGGGCCGGCTCGGTGCTGGTGCACTCGTACGACGACGTCGAGTTGCAGCTCAGCGGGGGTGTGACGGTGCGCTGGGGGAGCCCGGAGCAGATCGACCGGAAGGCCCGGGTACTGGTCGCGCTGATGAACCAGAAGGGCACGAACTTCGACGTGACGGCGCCGGAGGCGCCGGCGGTGTCGGGATGATCCGGTAGGTTCTCTGCCTGAGGGAGGGGTTGACGCCTCGGAGTGTCGGCCCGACTCTTGGTGGTCACCCCCGGTTTCCTATGCCGGCCGATGATCACATAGGCTCAAAAGAAAAAGGGAAGCTCGGCGTGTTCGTTGAAACACGTGCCTGGAGCCACCTAGTGTCCTGTGTCACCAGACTGTGTTTCCTGGTGATGTGACGGAGGCACAGAACTAACCCTAAAGGTCAAGTTTAGGGTTGGGGTCGGCGGTCGGCATTTCGGACATTCAGTCAGAAACCAGGCTCCCTCCCCATCGACATCCGTCGGTACGGCCCCGCTCCGGGTCGGGCCGACCCGGAAATTCGAGGCGAGAGGCCTTCGACGTGGCAGCACCGCAGAACTACCTCGCAGTCATCAAGGTCGTCGGAATCGGCGGCGGTGGTGTCAACGCCATCAACCGGATGATCGAGGTCGGTCTCAAGGGCGTCGAGTTCATCGCGATCAACACCGATGCGCAGGCCCTCCTGATGAGCGACGCCGACGTCAAGCTCGATGTGGGCCGTGAACTCACCCGGGGCCTCGGCGCCGGCGCCAACCCCGAGGTCGGCCGCAAGGCCGCCGAGGACCACCGCGAGGAGATCGAGGAGGTCCTCAAGGGGGCCGACATGGTCTTCGTGACCGCCGGCGAGGGCGGTGGCACGGGCACGGGCGGCGCGCCCGTCGTCGCCAACATCGCGCGCTCGCTGGGCGCCCTGACCATCGGCGTGGTCACCCGCCCGTTCACCTTCGAGGGCCGGCGCCGGGCCAACCAGGCCGAGGACGGCATCGCCGCCCTGCGCGAAGAGGTCGACACCCTCATCGTGATCCCCAACGACCGGCTGCTGTCCATCTCGGACCGCCAGGTCAGCGTGCTCGACGCGTTCCGCTCGGCCGACCAGGTCCTGCTCTCCGGT
Organism: Kitasatospora sp. NPDC093102; assembly: GCF_040683915.1. Taxonomy (NCBI): domain Bacteria; kingdom Bacillati; phylum Actinomycetota; class Actinomycetes; order Kitasatosporales; family Streptomycetaceae; genus Kitasatospora; species Kitasatospora sp. NPDC093102. The sequence continues at coordinate 373,831 of NZ_JBFBFA010000002.1, forward strand.
GTCCAGGGCATCACCGACCTGATCACCACCCCGGGTCTGATCAACCTCGACTTCGCCGACGTCAAGTCCGTCATGTCGGACGCCGGCTCGGCGCTCATGGGCATCGGCTCGGCCCGCGGCGAGGACCGCGCCAAGGCCGCCGCCGTGATGGCGATCTCCTCGCCGCTGCTGGAGGCCTCGATCGACGGCGCCCGCGGCGTGCTGCTGTCCATCTCGGGCGGCTCCGACCTCGGCCTGTTCGAGATCAACGAGTCGGCCCAGCTGGTCAGCGAGGCGGCGCACCCCGAGGCGAACATCATCTTCGGTGCGGTCATCGACGACGCGCTCGGCGACGAGGTCCGGGTCACCGTCATCGCGGCCGGCTTCGACGGCGGGCAGCCGCCGGCGATCGTCCGCGACCCGGTGGTCAAGTCCACCACCCCGGAGCGCCCGGCCACCCCGCCGGCCGCCCCGGAGCGCCCGGCCGGCCGGCCGTACGGGAGCATCGGCTCGGTGACCTCCCGCTCGGAGGGCGAGTCCTCGACCGCCGCGCCGAGCCGGACCGCCGAGACCCCGGCGAGCACGACCGCCTCCGCCCCGGTGCCGCCGCAGGTGCAGCCGGCCCGGCAGCCGTTCGTGGAGAGCCCGGCCGAGGAACTCGACGTTCCGGACTTCCTTAAGTGATCGATCACGCGATCCGCGCGGGTGCTCACTTCGCCTTCACCTCCCGGTGGGGCGGGGTGAGCACTTCGCCGTACGGGGAGCTCAACCTCGGCGGCGCGGTGGGGGACGACCCGGGGGCCGTGCGGGAGAACCGGGCGCTGGCCGCCCGGCAGCTGGGGCTCGACCCGGCCGACGTGGTGTGGATGAACCAGGTGCACGGCGCCGAGGTCGCCGTGGTGACCGAGCGCCAGCCGCTCGGGGAGGCCCCGACGGTGGACGCGGTGGTCACCGACCGGCCGCTCGCGCTGGCGGTGCTGACCGCCGACTGCACCCCGGTGCTGCTGGCCGATCCGGTGGCGGGCGTGGTGGGCGCGGCCCATGCGGGCCGGCCCGGGCTGGCGGCCGGGGTGGTGCCCGCGGTCGTCCGGGCGATGGTCGAACTGGGCGCGGAGCCCGGGCGGATCACCGCCGCCACGGGGCCCGCGGTCTGCGGCCGCTGCTACGAGGTGCCGGCTGAACTGCGGGCCGAGGTCGCCGCGGTGGTGCCGGAGGCCTTCGCCGAGACCTCCTGGGGGACTCCGGCCCTGGACGTGCCGGAAGGGGTCGCGGCCCAGCTGGCCGTGGCCGGGGTCAAGGAGCTGGTGCGGTCACCGGTCTGCACCCTCGAATCCGCCGATCACTACTCCTATCGCCGCGAGAAGCGCACCGGCCGGCTCGCGAGCTACGTCTGGTTGGGCTCTGATCACTGATGACGAACGACATCTACGGACCGTTCCCGGGAAGCACCGAGTTCGTCTCGGCGCTGACGGAGGGCCAGCGGGCCCGCTACGAGGAACTCGGCACCAACCTCGACGTGGTCGAGCGCCGGATCGCGGACGCGTGCGCGGCCGCCGGGCGCGCACGGGACGAGGTCACCCTGGTCGTCGTCACCAAGACCTACCCCGCCGAGGACACCGCGCTGCTGGCCGGACTCGGTGTGACGGACGTCGCGGAGAACCGCGACCAGGACGCCGCTCCCAAGGCGGAGCAGTGCAGAAACCTTCCTCTTGCCTGGCACTTCGTCGGCCAGCTGCAGACCAACAAGGTCCGCTCGGTCGTCCGGTACGCGAACCACGTGCACTCGGTGGACCGGCTGCGGCTGGTCGGGTCGCTCTCCGCGGCGGTGCTCAAGGCGGAACGCCCGGAGCTGGGCTGCCTGGTGCAGGTGGCACTGGACAAGGAGCACGGGGAGGGTGAGCACCGGGCGGGGGTCGCGCCGGAGGACGTCGCGCAACTGGCCGACGCGATCGCCGACACGCCCGGGCTGCGTCTGGACGGTGTGATGACCGTCGCTCCGCTGGCCGGCCCGCTGGCCGGGGACCCGGCCCGCGCCTTCGATCGGCTGGCGGAAATCGCAACCGCCGTACGGGCGGACCATCCGGCTGCCACCATGGTCTCCGCAGGGATGAGCGGTGACCTTGAGCAGGCGATTGCCGCCGGGGCGACACATGTGCGCGTCGGAACGGCGGTACTCGGAGTGAGGTCACCCCTCAGGTAACGTCACCGGGTAAGTAGATCAGACAGCAGGACAAAATAGGACAGAATCTAGCAGCTCTTCGGAGCGCTAGCGAACCGTGGATCGCAGCTCCGCGGCCCCCACTCCATGAATCTGACCGGCCGTCGGGCTGACGCGCCGTCGTGGAGGGACCGCGGAATCCGCAGGCGGGGCCGTACGGCCCGGGCCGGAGCCGGTCCGCACGGAGCGAGCGAGCGAGCGACCATCAGAAGGTGCGCGTTTCGCGAAGCTGCCACCGAGCGTCAGCGAGGTGGCTATGAGCGGAGGAGACAGGAGCATGGCCGGCGCAATGCGCAAGATGGCGGTCTACCTCGGCCTCGTGGAGGACGAGACGTACGACGGCCAGGGGTACGACCCCGATGACGACTACGACGCGGACCCCGAACCGATCCGGACGGGCCAGCGGACCGAGGACATCCCCCGGCCGGCCTCGGCTCCCGCGGCCGCCGCGCCCGCCCCGGTCTCCTCGATCACCCCGCAGCCGGTGCCCGCGGCGGTGCCGATCCGGCAGGAGACTCCGAGGATGGCCCCCGTGTCGTCCATCACACCCGAACGCCGCCACAACCTGGAGAAGAGCGCACCGGTGATCATGCCCAAGGTCGTCAACGAACGAGAGCCCTACCGCATCACCACGCTGCACCCCCGAACCTACAACGAGGCCCGTACCATCGGGGAACAGTTCCGCGGCGGGACTCCCGTGATCATGAATCTGACCGAGATGGACGACACCGACGCGAAGCGGCTCGTAGACTTCGCCGCTGGACTCGTCTTCGGTCTGCACGGCAGTATCGAGCGCGTGACACAGAAGGTGTTCCTGCTGTCGCCTGCTAACGTCGATGTCACGGCGGAGGACAAGGCTCGGATCGCCGAGGGTGGGTTCTTCAACCAGAGCTGACCCGGCCACGACTTTACGTGTGGATCTGATCAACAGTGGGTTAGCGACAGGTGACGAGCGGCAGGCCCGAGGGATCGGGACCGGGGAGAGGGATACGCGATGGACATCGTGTGGGCGGTGCTCTACTACGCCCTGACCGTCTTCCTGGTGTTCCTGCTCGTGCGGCTGGTCATGGACTGGGTCTTCCAGTTCGCGCGTTCGTGGCGGCCCGGCAAGGCCATGGTCCTGGTCCTGGAGGCCACGTACACTGTCACGGATCCGCCGCTCAAGCTTCTTCGGCGGCTCATTCCGCCGTTGCGTTTCGGGGGCGTGGCGCTCGACCTGTCCTTCTTCGTACTGATGATCATTGTGTATGTCCTGATCTCGCTTGTGCACCCCTAGTCGTAGGTGAGCGATGCGACAGGATGCCGGTGTGCCGACGATCACGTTGAGGTGAAGAGATGCCATTGACCCCCGAGGACGTTCGGAACAAGCAGTTCACGACCGTCCGCCTGCGTGAAGGCTATGACGAGGACGAGGTCGATGCCTTCCTCGACGAGGTCGAGGCGGAGCTGACCCGCCTCCTCCGGGAGAACGAGGACCTGCGCGCCAAGCTGGCCGCCGCGACTCGTGCCGCCGCGCAGAACCAGGCCAACCTGCGCAAGGAGCCGCAGCAGGACGCGCCCCGCCAGGGCGGCGCCCCGGTGCCCGCCGCCATATCCGGCCCGCCGGTCCCCGGCCAGCAGGGTCCGGGCGGCCCGCAGCAGATGGGCCCCGGTGGTCCGCAGCAGATGGGTCCGGGCGGTCCGCAGCAGATGGGCCCCGGTGGTCCGCAGCAGATGGGTCCGGGTGGTCCGCAGCAGATGGGCCCCGGTGGTCCGCAGCAGATGGGCCCCGGCGGCCCCCAGCAGCAGATGGGCAACCAGCCCCTCGGCCTGCCCGCCGGCTCCGCGCCGCAGCTTCCGGCTGCCGCCGGCCCGCAGCAGCAGATGAACCAGACCATGGGCGGCCAGCAGCAGCTGGTCCAGCCGATGGGCGGCCAGATGCTCCAGCCCATGGGCGGTCCCGGTGGCCCGCAGCAGATGGGCAACCCGATGGGCCAGGGCATGGGCCAGCAGCAGATGCAGCCGATGGGCGGCCCCATGGGCGGCCCGCAGCAGATGGGCGGCCCCATGGGCGCCCCGATGCAGCAGCAGGGCCCCGGTGGCGACAGCGCCGCCCGCGTGCTCGCGCTCGCTCAGCAGACCGCCGACCAGGCGATCTCCGAGGCCCGCTCCGAGGCCAACAAGATCGTCGGCGAGGCGCGCAGCCGGGCCGAGGGCCTGGAGCGCGACGCCCGTGCGAAGGCCGACGCGCTGGAGCGGGACGCGCAGGAGAAGCACCGCGTCGCGATGGGCTCGCTGGAGTCGGCGCGGGCCACGCTGGAGCGCAAGGTCGAGGACCTGCGGGCGTTCGAGCGTGAGTACCGCACGCGTCTGAAGTCGTACCTGGAGACCCAGCTGCGCCAGCTGGAGTCGCAGGCCGACGACTCGCTCGCCCCGCCGCGGATCCCCGCCACCGCGTCGCTGCCGCCGGCGGCCTCGTCGATGGCTCCGGCCGGTGCCGGCGCGTCGAGCTTCGGCGGCAGCCAGCCGTCCTTCGGGGGCAACTCGCCGTCCTTCGGCGGGAACGGCTCCTTCGGCGGCGGCTCCTCGGCGCCGAGCTTCGGCGGGCAGTCGACCGGTGGCAACAGCGGTGCTCCGCAGATGCAGCCGGCCGGCATGACCCAGCCGATGGCGGCCGTCCGTCCGCAGCCGCCGCAGCCGATGCAGCAGGCTCCGGCACCGATGCGGGGCTTCCTGATCGACGAGGACGGCGACAACTGAGGTTGTAGCAGGGCCTTTCGAGGGCGCCCCCTTTCCGACCTGCGGGTCGGGAAGGGGGCGCCCTTCTGTGCGCTCGGAGGCTGTGCCGGATCGGGGAACCGGAGGGCACTCTCTTGTCCTGCGACAGGGGCGCGCGGAGAGGGGAGGGGCGCACGTCCTTGGACGGAGCGCGGGCGTGGAGAAGTGGGAGGGGGCGTGCGGGAGTTGGGGAGGGTGTGGGGCGTGGGCAGGTGCGGCGAAGCCGCCGTGACCCTGGGGGTGACGGCGGCTTCGTGGTGGGGCGTCAGGCCTTGCGCAGCTGGAAGGCGAGGCCGAGGGAGTCGTCGGTGAAGGTCTCGGAGTCCCAGTCGGCTGCGCCGGCGGCGAAGTCGGTGGCGAGGACCTCGTCGGCGACGAGGGGGCCGTGCTCGGCGATGGCCTCGGCGGTCTCCTCCGAGGTGGCGCGCCAGCGCAGGACGATGCGGTCGGCGACGTCCAGACCGGAGTTCTTGCGGGCCTCCTGGATCTGGCGGATCGCGTCGCGGGCGATGCCGAGGCGCTTGAGCTCCGGGGTGATGGCCAGGTCGAGGGCGACGGTGGCGCCGGACTCGTTGGCGACGGCCCAGCCCTCGCGCGGGGTCTCGGTGATGATCACCTCGTCCGGAGAGAGGGTGACCGTCTCACCGCCGAGCTCGACCGAGGTCTCGCCGTTGGCGCGCAGCTCGGCGGCCAGGCGGGCGGCGTCGGTGGCGGCGACCGCCTTGGCGACGTCCTGGACGCCCTTGCCGAAGCGCTTGCCCAGCGCGCGGAAGTTGGCCTTGGCGCTGGTGTCGACCAGCGAGCCGCCGACCTCGGTGAGCGACTCCAGGGTGGAGACGTTGAGCTCCTCGGCGATCTGCGCGCGCAGGTCGGCGGGCAGTTCCTCCCAGCCCTGGGCTGCGACCAGCGCGCGGGAGAGCGGCTGACGGGTCTTCACACCGGACTCGGCGCGGGTGGCCCGGCCCAGCTCGACCAGACGGCGGACCAGCGCCATGTGCCGGGAGAGCTCGGTGTCGATCAGCGACTCGTCGGCCTCCGGCCAGGTGGCCAGGTGCACCGAGGCCGGGGCGTCCGGGGCGACCGGGACGACCAGGTCCTGCCAGACCCGCTCGGTGATGAACGGGGTGAGCGGGGCCATCAGGCGGGTGACCGTCTCCAGCGCCTCGTGCAGGGTGGCGAGCGCGGCGGCGTCGCCCTGCCAGAAGCGGCGGCGGCCGCGGCGGACGTACCAGTTGGACAGGTCGTCGACGAAGCCGGAGAGCAGCTTGCCGGCGCGCTGGGTGTCGTACGCCTCGTAGGCCGCGTCGACCTCGCGGACCAGGGTGTTCAGCTCGGACAGCACCCAGCGGTCCAGCTGCGGACGGTCGGCCGGGGCCGGGTCGTTCGCCGAGGGCGCCCAGTTCGAGGTGCGGGCGTACAGGGCCTGGAAGGCGACGGTGTTCCAGTAGGTGAGGAGGGTCTTGCGGACCACCTCCTGGATGGTGCCGTGGCCGACCCGGCGGGCCGACCAGGGCGAGCCGCCGGCCGCCATGAACCAGCGGACGGCGTCGGCGCCGTGCTGGTCCATCAGCGGGATCGGCTGGAGGATGTTGCCCAGGTGCTTGGACATCTTGCGGCCGTCCTCGGCCAGGATGTGGCCCAGGCAGACGACGTTCTCGTAGCTGTTCTTGCCGAACACCAGGGTGCCGACCGCCATCAGCGTGTAGAACCAGCCGCGGGTCTGGTCGATCGCCTCGGAGATGAACTGCGCCGGGTAGCGCTTCTCGAACAGCTCCTTGTTCCGGTACGGGTAGCCGTACTGGGCGAAGGGCATCGAGCCCGAGTCGTACCAGGCGTCGATGACCTCGGGCACGCGGGTGGCGGTGCCGCCGCAGTCACGGCAGGCGAAGGTCACCGCGTCGATGTACGGGCGGTGCGGGTCGAGGCCGCTCTGGTCGGTGCCGGTGAGCTCGGTGAGCTCGGCCAGCGAGCCGACGCAGGTGAGGTGGCCCTCCTCGCAGCGCCAGATCGGCAGCGGGGTGCCCCAGTAGCGGTTGCGGCTGAGCGCCCAGTCGATGTTGTTGTTCAGCCAGTCGCCGAAGCGGCCGTGCTTGACCGTTTCCGGGAACCAGTTGGTGGCCTCGTTCTCGCGGATCATCGCGTCCTTGACGGCGGTGGTCCGGATGTACCAGGACGGCTGCGCGTAGTAGAGCAGCGCGGTGTGGCAGCGCCAGCAGTGCGGGTAGCTGTGCTCGTACGGCAGGTGGCGGAAGAGCAGGTCGCGCTCCTTGAGGTCCGCGACCAGGGCCTCGTCGGCCTTCTTGAAGAACTGGCCGCCGACCAGCGGGACCTCGGGGGCGAAGGTGCCGTCGCCGAGCACCGGGTTGACCACCGGCAGGCCGTACCTGCGGCAGGTCGCGAGGTCGTCCGCGCCGAAGGCGGGGGACTGGTGGACGACGCCGGTGCCGTCCTCGGTGGTGACGTAGTCGGCGGTGACGACGTAGTGCGCGTTCTCGATCTCGACCAGGTCGAAGGGGCGGCGGTAGGCCCAGCGCTCCATCTCGGCGCCGGTGAAGGACTCGCCGGTGGTCTCCCAGCCCTCGCCGAGCGCCTTGGCGACCAGCGGCTCGGCGACGACGAGCTTCTCGTCGCCGTCGGTGGCCACCACGTAGGTGACCTCCGGGTGGACGGCGGCGGCGGTGTTGGAGACCAGGGTCCACGGGGTGGTGGTCCAGACCAGCAGGGCGGCCTGACCGGCCAGCGGGCCGCTGGTCAGCGGGAAGCGGACGAAGACCGAGGGGTCGACCACGGTCTCGTAGCCCTGGGCCAGCTCGTGGTCCGAGAGGCCGGTGCCGCAGCGCGGGCACCAGGGTGCGACGCGGTGGTCCTGGACCAGCAGGCCCTTGTCGAAGATCTGCTTGAGCGACCACCAGACGGACTGGACGTACGACGGGTCCATCGTCCGGTAGGCCTCGTCGAGGTCGACCCAGTACCCCATGCGGGTGGTCAGCTCGACGAAGGCGTCGGTGTAGCGGGTCACCGACTCGCGGCACTTGGCGTTGAACTCGGCGATGCCGTACGCCTCGATGTCCTGCTTGCCGGAGAAGCCCAGCTCCTTCTCGACGGCGAGCTCGACCGGCAGGCCGTGGCAGTCCCAGCCGGCCTTGCGGGCCACGTGGTAGCCCTTCATGGTCCGGTAGCGCGGGAAGACGTCCTTGAAGACGCGGGCCTCGATGTGGTGGGCGCCGGGCATGCCGTTGGCGGTGGGCGGGCCCTCGTAGAACACCCACTCGGGGCGGCCCTCGGACTGCTCCACGCTGCGCTGGAAGATCTTGTTGTCCTGCCAGAAGGACAGGATCTGGTGCTCCAGGGCAGGCAGATCCACCTGCGCGGGGACGGGGTTGTAGGTCATGGCCATCGCGGGCGTCTACCTCCGGTGGATGCTGGGACTGGATCCTCCGGAGGGACGAGACGGCACGGCCGCCCCGCGGTACCACCCTCCTTGGCCGCGGTGCTGCGTTCGCGGCCCTCTTGTTTGGGCTTGCTGCCGGGTCTAGTGGGCCCCCGCGCTCGGTGTGCGGTGGCCGTTCTTCCGGCGGCTCCGGGGTGATCTTCCCGCCGTGCACACCCCCGGGCTCGCACCGTCCCCGGGTCGCTGGTGGCTGCGTACGTCGGTACTCGTCCCATCTGCGCCTTGCAGGGCCAGTGTATCGGCCGGGCGAGTCGGTTTGTCCAAACCGTTTCCGGACGGGTGCTCCGGGGCGTTCGGCGGCAGAGGTTAGCCGGAGTCGATCTGGGCACAAATCCCTGAGCGCAACGGGGCGTGACGATTGGGGCGGCTGCCTGGGTGGGATCGTTATGAGGCGCCGGTATGTCATGTTGTGACCGGTTTTGATCGGGATTATCGTTCCGGCACTGGAAGCCGCCGGGAACCGGCGGCTCGATTCGTTCGTAGATGGGGTCGAAAGCCATGGCTGAGAAGGGAACCGGCGCGGGTACCGCCACCAAGCGGGCACGCAAGGCCGTGGCGGTCGACCCAGGGGAGGGGACCGTGACCACTACCGCACCGAAGAGCAGCACCGACACCGTCACCGCACCGCGCGGCGCCGAGTCCGTGGACCCGGCCACGCTGCCGATCCGGCCCGGTGAGGACCCGTGGACCACCGAGGAGGTCCACGAGCTGCACGACGAGCTGATCAGTGAGCTGGAGCGGCTCCGCAACGAGATCGGCGCCGCCGAGGCGGCCATCTCCGGCCTGATGCGCGACTCCAACGACGGAGCCGGTGACGACCAGGTGGACGCCGGTACGAAGAACATCTCGCGGGAGAGCGAGCTGGCGCTGGCCAACAACGCGCGGGACAGCCTGGCCCAGACCGAGCGCGCGCTGGAGCGGCTGGAGGGCGTCGGCTTCGGCATCTGCGAGTCCTGCGGGCAGGCCATCGGCAAGGCCCGGATGCAGGCCTTCCCCCGGGCGACGCTCTGCGTGCAGTGCAAGGCCAAGCAGGAGCGCCGCTGAACCGGGCGACCGGAGCGACGTGGGGGGTCGGGCTTGCCGTACGCTCGACCCCGTAACGTCGCCTGACGCGTTCGCGAACGCGGGCAGGTCGTCACCGGCCCACCACCCTCCCCCTCCTGCGGACCGGGGGAACTCCATCGGCAGCGGAGCGGATCATCAGTACGCAAGGTTCCCCCCAGACCCGGGACGACGCCGTCCCGTCCCCCGCCGATGCCGTGGAGGTGCCTGTGGCCGATCCGAGTGGGGCGACGTCCGTGGGCGACACGACGGCGGAGCGGCCCAAGGGCCCGCGCCGGGTCGGTGTGCTGCTGGTCGTTGCGGTGCTCGCCTTCCTGATCGACCTCGGCAGCAAGCTGCTGGTCGTCGCCCGGCTGGAGAACCACGCCCCGATCAAGGTGATCGGGGACGTGGTCACCTTCCAGGTGATCCGCAACTCCGGCGCCGCCTTCGGGATGGGGCAGGCGCTGACCGTCGTCTTCACGATGATCGCCTCCGCCGTCATCGTGGTGATCTGGCGGATCGCCCGCCGGCTGTACAGCCTGCCCTGGGCGATCGCGCTCGGGCTGCTGCTCGGCGGGGCGCTCGGCAACCTCACCGACCGGCTGTTCCGCGCGCCGGGCGTCTTCCGCGGGCACGTGGTGGACTTCATCTCCGTCCAGCACTTCGCCGTCTTCAACCTTGCGGACTCGGCGATCGTCTGCGGCGGGATCCTGGTGGTGCTGCTCTCCTTCCGGGGCAGCAACCCGGACGGGACCGTCCACCAGCAGGCCGAGAAGGCCGAGAAGACGGAGCGGGCCGGGAAGTAGCGCCCGGGCCACCGGCGCGCAGGGGCGTGTCGTGTTTCCGGCATACTCGTACGGGTGAGTACCGCAGCGCAGATCCGCAGCCTCCCCGTACCCGACGGCCTGGAGGGTGAGCGCCTCGACGCCGCCCTGGCCCGGATGTTCGGTTTCTCCCGGACCAAGGCCGCCGAGCTGGCCGCCGACGGCAAGGTGACGCTCGACGGCGCCGTGGCCGGCAAGTCGGACCGGGTCACCGCCGGTTCCTGGCTGGAGGTCGAGATCCCGGCCCCGGCCGCCCCGGTGCGGATCGTCGCCGAGCCGGTCGAGGGCATGCGGATCGTGCACGACGACGAGGACATCGTGCTGGTCGACAAGCCGATCGGCGTCGCCGCGCACCCCAGCCCGGGCTGGACCGGCCCCACCGTGATCGGCGGACTGGCCGCGGCCGGGTACCGGATCTCCACGTCGGGCGCCGCCGAGCGCCAGGGCATCGTGCACCGGCTGGACGTCGGCACCTCGGGGCTGATGGTGGTCGCCAAGTCCGAGCGCGCATACACCGACCTCAAGCGGCAGTTCCACGACCGGATCACCGAGAAGCGGTACCACACGCTGGTGCAGGGCCACCCGGACCCGATGAGCGGGACGGTGGACGCGCCGATCGGGCGGCACCCCAGCTCGGACTGGAAGTGGGCCGTGACCCGGGACGGCAAGCCGTCCGTCACCCACTACGACCTGATCGAGGCGTACCGGGCCGCGTCGCTGCTGGCGATCAAGCTGGAGACCGGGCGCACCCACCAGATCCGCGTCCACATGTCCGCGCTGCGGCACCCCTGCGTGGGCGACCTGACGTACGGCGCCGACCCGACGCTGGCCAAGCGGCTGGGGCTGACCCGGCAGTGGCTGCACGCGGTGTCGCTCGGGTTCGAGCACCCGTCGGACGGGCAGTGGGTCGAGTTCTCCAGCGAGTACCCGGAGGACCTCAAGAAGGCGCTGGACATCATCGCGGCGGAGAGCTGAGGTGCCGGCCGCTGACATCCGGGTCGCCGAGGGCGAGGCGGACCTGGAGCTGGTGCGGGCCGTCCGGCGTGAGGTGTTCATCGTCGAGCAGGACGTGCCGGAGGAGCTGGAGTACGACGAGTACGACGCGACCTCGGTCCACCTGCTGGCCGTCGCGGCGGACGGCGCCGCCCTGGGGACGGCGCGGCTGATCTTCGGCGAGCAGGCGCGGAAGCTGACGGGCGGCATCGACGGACGGGTGCTGCTCGGGCGGCTCGCGGTCGTCGCGGCGGCCCGGGGGACGGGGCTGGGCGCGGAGCTCGTCCGGGCGATCGAGGCCGCCGGCGCCGAGCGCGGGGGCGTGGAGGTCGAGCTGCACGCGCAGGTGCAGGCGCTCGGGTTCTACGAGCGGATGGGCTACGCGGCGGAGGGGCCGGTGTACGACGACGCGGGGATTCCGCATCGGACGATGACGCGGGTGCTGTAGGCGTTCGGGGCGGGCGGGGCCGGACCTTCGGGACGGGTTTCCGGCGGTCGCCTCCCGCGTCGCGCGGTTGTGCCCCCGGCCTTCGGCCGGACTACCCCCAGTGCCCCTTCCGGGGTGCTGGGGCTTTCGTCTTCCGGGCGGGCGCGGGTCAGCTGTCGGTGGTGCGCAGGCGGGGGAGGGCGTGGGGGTGCTCGTCGCGCAGGTGGGCGATGAGCTGTTCGCGGATGTCGTTGCGGAGCCGGGCGGCGTCGTCGGGGTTGCGGGCGGTCATGGTGGCGCGGACGACGATGGTGCTGGGCGTGGTGTCGGTGACCTGGAGGGCCCATTCCGCGCCGTCCCAGAGCGGGTGCCGGTCGAGGCGGGCGCGCAGGGCGGTGCGCAGCTCGTCCACCGGGGTGGTGTGGTCGAGGTGGAGCAGGACGGCGGCGAGCAGGCCGGGGTCGCGGCGGGTCCAGTTCTCGAACGGCCGGCTGACGAAGTACGAGACCGGGACGATCAGCCGGCGCTGGTCCCAGAGCCGGACCACCAGGTAGGTGAGGGTGATCTCCTCGACGGTGCCCTGCTGGCCGTCCACCACCACGGTGTCGCCGATCCGGACGGTGTCGCCGAAGGCGATCTGGAGGCCGGCGAAGAAGTTGCCCAGGAGGCTCTGGGCGGCGATGCCGGCCACGATGCCGATGATGCCCGCCGAGGCGAGCAGGCTGGCGCCGATGGCGCGCATGGCGGAGAAGGTCAGCAGCATCACGGCCACCGTGACCACGGCGATCAGCGCGCTGACCGCCCGGCGCAGCATGCTGATCTGGGTGTGCACCCGCTGGACGCGCGCCGGGTCGCCGATGCGGGTCTCGTAGCGGCGGAGCAGTGCCTCCAGGACCGCGGCCACCACGCGGACGGTGAGCCAGCCCAGGGAGGCGAGCAGGAACAGCAGGAGCAGGTGCTGCGCGCCGTCGCCGCGCTTCAGGTGGAAGACCCGCTGGAGCGGCTTGGCGGTGATCAACAGGGCTGACACGACGGCGAGTTGGAGCGGGATCCGGCAGCGGCGGAGCAGCGGCCAGACCGGCGCCGAGGGGTGGCGGGCGGCGGTCCGTTGGAGGGCCTGGTCGACGATCCAGCCGATCGCCAGGGTGGCGGCGACGGCGGCGAGCAGTGAGATCAGCAGCCAGGGCATGCGCCGTACGATACCCGGGCAGAGTGGGGTGAAACGGACGAAATGGTGTGGTGGCTTTATCGGACGCCTACCCGGACGGCGGATACGATCAGCGCCCATGGAGTTCGGTGGGGTAAGGCGTCGCTGGCGCGCCCGGGGAACAACGGTCAGACGCAGGCTGCTCGCCGGGGCGGTGGCGCTGGCGGCGGTGGCCGGAGCCGGTACCGCGACGGTGGCGTCCGGCGGTGAGCAGGCGGTCCATCAGGAGGACCGTTTCCTCAGCATGCCGGAGACGCCCGGCAGCGCCCAGCAGATCCAGCTGGACACCTCGTTCTTCACCGCCGGCGGCGGCGGTCGGCGCCCGGCGGTGCTGCTGGCGCACGGCTTCGGCGGCTCCAAGGAGGGCGAGCGCGAGCGCGCCGAGCAGCTGGCCCGGCAGGGGTACGCGGTGCTGACCTGGTCGGCGCGCGGCTTCGGGCACTCGGGCGGCAGGATCGGGCTGAACGCGCCCGACCGCGAGGTCGAGGACGTCAAGCACCTGGTGGACTGGCTGGCCCAGCGGCCCGAGGTGCAGCTGGACGCGGTCGGCGACCCGAAGGTCGGCATCACCGGCGCCTCGTACGGCGGGGCGGTCTCGCTGCTGGCCTCCGCGTACGACCACCGGATCGACGCGGTGGCCACCCAGATCACCTGGTGGAACCTGGCCGACGCGCTGTTCCCGCAGGGCGTGCAGGGCTCGGGCGCGGCGGACGGCGTGTTCAAGAAGCTGTGGGCCGGAATCTTCTTCACCACCGGCTCGGCCGGGGACCTCGGCCCCTCGGGCGGGGCGCCACGGGAGAACGGCGGGCCGAAGGCGGACGGGCCGGTCGGCTGCGGACGTTTCCTGGAGTCGCTCTGCCAGATGTACGACCGGGTCGCCACCGCCGGGCACGCCGATCCGGAGGCCCTCGCGCTGCTGGAGCGCTCCAGCCCGTCCTCGGTGGCGGCGCAGCTCAAGGCGCCCACGCTGGTGGTGCAGGGGCAGCAGGACTCGCTGTTCCCGCTGGACCAGGGAGACAGGATCGCCAAGGCGGTGGCCGCCAACGGCGCGCCGGTGGCGGTGGACTGGTTCGCCGGCGGTCACGACGGCGGGACGGACACCAGTGCGCGGGTCGACGACCGGGTGACGGCCTGGTTCGACCACTACCTGAAGGGGCTCGGCAACGACACCGGCGCCGCGTTCCGGGTCACCCGCACCGGCGGGGTCGACTCGACCGGCTTCCAGGCGGTGCTGCGCGGGGCCACCGCCGACCGGTACCCGGGGCTGGGCGGGACCGGCTCGCGGACCGTCGAACTGACGGGCGGTGAGCAGACCCTCGCCAATCCGCCCGGCGGCGCGCCGCCCGGGATCTCGACGCTGCCGGGCGTCGGTGCGCTCAGCCAGGCGGCCTCCCTGGGCGCCGGGCTGTCGCTGGACTTCCCCGGGCAGAACGCCGCCTTCGACTCGGCGCCGCTGGACTCGCCGCTGCACCTGACCGGGCAGCCGACCGTGCCGGTGCGGGTCACGGCGGACCGGCCGGACGCGGTGCTGTTCGCGAAGCTGTACGACGTCGGGCCGGACGGCAAGGCGGTGCTGCCGCAGCAGCTCGCCGCCCCGCTGCGGGTCACCGGCGCGGACGCCGGGCAGACGGTCACCGTGGCGCTGCCGACCGTGGACCACACCTTCCCGGCCGGGCACCGGGTGCGGCTGGTGCTGGCGAGCACCGACCTCGCGTACGCCTCGCCGGCCGAGCCGGCCACCTACCGGGTGGCACCGGCCGGGGCGCTCACCGCGCCGACCGTCGAGGAGCTGGTCACCGAGGCGGCGCCGCTGCCCTCGCGCACCTGGGTGCTGCCGGTCATCGCCGTACTGGCGGCCGCGGCCCTGGTGCTGGCGCCGCGGCTGCGGCGCCGGCGGGGCGCCGCCGGGCCCGGCTTCGACCCGGAGCTGGCCGCGGTGCCGCTGCAGATCAGCGGGCTGAGCAAGCGCTACAAGGGCGCCCAGGACCGCTACGCCGTACGGGAGCTGGGTTTCCGCGTGGAGCAGGGCCAGGTGCTCGGACTGCTCGGGCCGAACGGCGCGGGCAAGACCACCACGCTGCGGATGCTGATGGGCCTGATCCGGCCGGACGCCGGGGAGATCCGGATCTTCGGGCACCTGGTGCGGCCCGGCGCGCCGGTGCTGTCGCGGGTCGGCGCGTTCGTGGAGGGCGCCGGCTTCCTGCCGCACCTCACCGGGCGGGCCAACCTGCGGCTGTACTGGCAGGCGACCGGACGGCCGGAGGCCGACGCGCGCTTCGACGAGGCGCTGGCCATCGCCGGGCTCGGCGAGGCGCTGGACCGCGCGGTGCGGACGTACTCGCAGGGCATGCGGCAGCGGCTGGCGATCGCGCAGGCGATGCTGGGGATGCCGGACCTGCTGATCCTGGACGAGCCGACCAACGGGCTGGACCCGCCGCAGATCCGCGAGATGCGCGAGGTGATGATCCGGTACGCGGCCGGCGGGCGGACCGTGATCGTGTCGAGCCACCTGCTGTCCGAGGTCGAGCAGAGCTGCACGGACCTGGTGATGATGGACCACGGGCAGCTGGTCACGGCCGGCCCGGTCGGGGACATCGTGGGCGCCGGCGAGCTGCTGATGATCGGCATCGCCGGCCCGTACGACCCGGTGCCCGTGGTCGAGAAGGTGGCCGCGCTGGCCGGGGTCGGCTCGGCGGAGGCCGTCGAGGGCGGACTGCTGGTGCGCCTGGACGGACTGACGGCCAGCGGGCTGCTGGCCGAACTGGTGCGGCTGGAGGTGCCGGTGGAGAGTGCCGGCCCGCAGCGGCGGCTGGAGGACGCGTTCCTGTCGTTGATCGGAGGTGGAGCGTGAGCGTCGTCCCGATGGACCACGCGGAGTCGACGGACCATGCCCAGGGGTACCGGGCGAGCCGGACGCTGCCGCTGCGGGTGGAGGCGATGCGGCAGCTGCGTCGGCGCCGCACGCTGGTGATCGGCGCGGTGCTGGCCGCCATGCCGTTCGTCATCCTGGCCGCGTTCCAGATCGGCGGCACCCCGGGCCGTCCGAACCGGACCACCTTCATCGAGCTGGCCACCGCCTCGGGGGCCAACTTCGCGGTCACCATGCTGTTCGTCGGCACCGGCTTCATGCTCGTCATCCCGGTCGCGCTGTTCTGCGGGGACACCGTCGCCTCCGAGGCCAGCTGGTCCTCGCTGCGCTACCTGCTGGCCGCACCGGTGCCCCGGGCCCGGCTGCTGGCCCGCAAGTTCGCGGTCGGGCTGGCGTTCTCGGCGGTGGCGGTGGTGATGCTGCCCGCGATCGGGCTGGTCGTCGGCACGGCGGCGTACGGCTGGGGGGACCTCAAGCTGCCCGCCGGGGTCAGCCTGCCCGCCGGGCAGGCGCTGCCCCGGATCGCCATCGCGGTGGCCTTCGTGTTCCTCGGCGAGATCGTGATCGCGGCGCTGGCGTTCTGGCTCTCCACGGCGACGGACGCGCCGCTGGGCGCGGTCGGCGGTGCGGTGTTCGCCTCGATCATCACCGGCGTGCTGGACGCCGTCACCGCGCTGGGCGACCTGCGGGAGTGGCTGCCGGCGCACTGGCAGTACTCCTGGGCGGACGCTCTGCAGCCGCAGCTGGAGTGGGGCGGCATGGTGCAGGGCGTCTCGCTGTCGCTCTCGTACGCGGTGGTGCTGCTGGCGCTGGCGTTCCGGGGGTTCGCACGCAAGGACGTGGTGTCGTAGCCGGACGTGGGTCACAGGGCCCGGCGGGGCATGCGGGATCATGGGTGGGTAGCTGACCTCCCTGGTGAAGGACCCGAACCGTGGCCCAGATCGTCCTCTTCCACTCCGCCTACGGGCTGCGCCCCGCCGTGCACGCCGCCGCCGAGCGGCTGCGCGCCGCCGGGCACACCGTGCACACGCCGGACCTGTTCGACGGGCGGACCTTCGAGTCCGTCGAGGAGGCGCAGGAGTTCCAGGAGGAACTCGGCGGCCGCGACGAGCTGCTGCGGCGGGCTGTGGCGGCGGCCGCGCCGGTGTCCGAGGGCGGGCTGGTGTACGCCGGCTTCTCGCTCGGCGGCGCGGTGGCGCAGAACCTGGCGCTGGCCGACGAGAAGGCACGCGGGCTGCTGCTCCTGCACGGCACCTCGGACCTGCGGGAGGACGCCGCCACCGAGATCCCGGTGCAGCTGCACATCGCGGAGCCGGACCCGTTCGAGCCGGAGGACTGGCTGAACGCCTGGTACCTGCGGATGCGGCGGGCCGGGGCGGAGGTCGAGGTGCACCGTTACCGGGGCGCCGGGCACCTGTTCACCGACCCGGAGCTGCCGGACTACGACGAGGAGGCGGCCGAGCGGGCCTGGGCGGCGTCGCTGGACTTCCTCGCGGAACTGGACGCCTGACGCGGGGCCGGACGCCTGACGCGGGGCCGGACGGTCGGCGCCGGGCCGGGGCCGGGGCGGCAGGAGCGGCGGGCGCGGCAGGTGCGGCCGGGGCCGATCTCGATAATCCATGGAATTATGGAGGATGTCCCGGGCGGAAAGCGCCCGGGACCGCCCGTCCGCACCGCCCACCGCTGCCCCGGAGAGAGACATGGCCGGCACCGCCCCCGCCGAGACGACCACCGGCATACCCGACGATCCCGGCGAGGCGCAGCGCCGCATCCTGCGGGTGCTGGTCGCCTCCCAGGTGCTCAGCGGTGCGGGGCTCGCGGCGGGGGTGACGGTCGGTGCCCTGCTGGCGCAGCAGATGCTCGGCTCCACCAGCCTGGCCGGGCTGCCGAGCGCGCTGTTCACCGCCGGATCGGCGCTGGCCGCCGTGGTCGTGGGCCGGATCTCGCAGAGCCGGGGCCGCCGCCCGGGGCTGGCCGCCGGGTACCTGACCGGGGCGGTCGGCTCGGCGGGCGTGATCGCGGCGGCCGTGCTGGACAACCCGCTGCTGCTGTTCGTCGCGCTGTTCGTGTACGGGGCGGGGACGGCGACCAACCTACAGGCGCGGTACGCCGGGGCCGACCTGGCGAGTCCGGACCGGCGGGCGCGGGCAGTGTCCACCGTCCTGGTCGCCACCACGCTCGGCGGCGTGGCCGGGCCCAACCTGGCCGCACCTGCCGGGCGTCTCGCCGAGGGGCTGGGGATTCCGGCGCTGGCCGGCCCGTTCATCCTGTCCGGCCTCGCCTACGGGCTGGCGGGGCTCGTCCTCGCGCGGTGGCTGCGGCCGGACCCGCTGCTGCTGGCCCGAACGCTCGCCGGGGCCGAGCCTGCGGGCGGCAGCGGGCAGACGGACGCGGCCGACGGGCGGGCGGGGCTCGGGGGTGTGGCGCTCGGGGGGCTGGTCATGGTGCTCACCCAGCTGGTGATGGTGGCGATCATGACGATGACGCCGGTCCACATGCACGACCACGGGCACGGACCGGCCGCCTCCGGGCTGGTCATCGCGATCCACATCGGCGCGATGTACCTGCCGTCGCCGGTCACCGGGTGGCTGGTCGACCGGTACGGGCGGCCGGCGGTCGCGGCGTCGTCCGGGGTGATGCTGCTGGCGGCGGGGATGCTGGCCGCCGCGGCGCCCGGGGACTCGGTGGCGCTGCTGGCGCTCGCGCTGGCGCTGCTGGGGATCGGATGGAACCTCGGCCTGGTCTCGGGCACGGCGATCATCACCGACACGGTGCCGCTGGCCACCCGGGCCAGGACGCAGGGCCTGGTGGACGTCTCGATCGCGATCGCGGGCGCCACCGGCGGGATGGCCTCCGGGATCATGGTCGCGGCCACGAGCTACCCGCTCCTGGCCCTGGCGGGCGGGCTGGTGGCGCTCGGGCTGGTGCCGGCGGTCGCGGTGAGCGCCTACCGGCGGTGAGGGCCCTTCGGGGCTCCCGAGCCGGTCGGACGGTAATCCGATGGCCCCGCCGGGGCGCGGTCGGTACGGTGTCCGCCGACCGGTGTCGGGGTGGACGGGGGAGTGCCGATGGGCGCGGCGGAGCAGGTGGATCGGACGCGGGCGCGGGTGTTCGGCGAGGCGGCGGAGCTGTACGACGCCGCCCGGCCGGGGTACGCGGACGCGCTGGTGACGGACGTGCTGGCGTACGCGGAGCTGGGCGGGCGCCCGGCGGTCGAGGTCGGTGCGGGCACGGGCAAGGCCAGCGTGCTGTTCGCCGGGCGCGGGGTGCCGCTGGTCTGCGTCGAGCCGGACCCGCGGATGGCCGAGGTGCTGCGGCGCAACACCGGGGGGTATCCGCAGGTCCGGGTCGAGAGCGGCGGCTTCGAGGAATGGGCGGCGGACGGGCGGGAGTTCGGGCTGCTGTTCGCCGCCACGTCCTGGCACTGGCTGGACCCGGCGCGCCGCTGGGACCTGGTGCACGACTCGCTCGGACCGGGCGGCGCGGTGGCGCTGTTCTGGAACCCGCACGGGGTCCTGGACGACGGACCGTACGACGAACTCGCCGAGGTGGACCGGAAGTTCGGGATGGCGAACGCGCCGCACGGGCAGCGGGCCCCGTTCTACGGCCCGGAGGCGGGCAGCGGGCACCCGGGCTGGCCGGAGCCCGAGTGCCGGCAGGACGGCCGGTTCACCGATCTGCGGGCCGTCCGGTACCGGGAGGAGGTCTGGTACGAGACCGGGCGCTACCTCGACTTCCTGGCGTCCATCTCCACCTACCGGGTGCTGCCGCAGGAGCGGCGGGAGGGATTGCTGGCGGAGACGGCCCGGGTGCTCGACGCGCGGGGCGGCGGGATCGGGATGCTGCGCGTCAACGATCTGTTCCTGGCGCGGCGGGGCGCTTAGGACGTGGGGCGCGTGGGAGGTCGGCCGGGCCGACCTCCCACGCGGGCGGGCGGGGTGGCGCGGGCCGGGGGCCGGTCAGGGGCGGCGGAAGCGGCCGTGGACGAAGAGCCCGAGGAGGATGGCGGCGCCGAGGCCGCAGGCCGCGATGCCGAGGCCGAGCAGCATGATCGTGGTGTCGTCGGCGCCCCGGACGAACTCGTGGGCGGTGTGGCCGGAGGCGTCGACGGTGACCCGCTCGCCGTCCGGGTGGTCGGAGATGTAGCGGACCATGGCGAGGACGCCGCCGACGCAGAGCGCCGCGCCCAGCAGCAGCCGGCCGCCGGCCCGGCGGGTCCACGCCTCGGGGTCGAGCATTCGGGCGTCGGGGCGGTGGTCGATCACCGCGTTGCCGAGGGCGGAGGCGCCGGCGGCCAGGCCGTCGATCCGGACGCGTCCGCCGCCGGTCAGGCCGAGGACGCAGCGGTAGTCGTTGCCGAACCGGTGGGCGTAGGCGCCGGCCGCGCCGCTGCGGGCCGGGACGGTGATGGTGGCGATCCGCGCCCAGGTCCAACTCCCCTTGAGCCCGCGGGCGTTGCCGTGGGCCAGGCCGTACGCCCGGACCTCGAAGTACTCGCCGGCGCCTCCGCGCAGGGCCCGTAAGGCTTGGGAGGTGCCGAGGGCGAGCCCGCAGATGCCGAGGCCGAGGGCCACGCCGAGCACCTGGCCGCCGCCCGGGTCGCCACCGGAGCCGCCGTCCTGAAGGAGGGCCCACAGGCCCAGCCAGGAGGCGAGGATGCCGATCGCCAGAGCCCAGACGGCGTTGATCCACCGGGTGCGGGTGGCGACCGGGTGGCGGCTGACGAGGGCGCCGAGGGCGTCGGGGGTGGCGGTGGTGTCGGTCGCGGCGGCCAGTCAAGCAGGGGTGAAAGGCCCTGCTCAAGGGTGGTGATGTGCAAGAGGACTGACGGTCGGTCGGAATCCGGTCCGCCCGCCCGGGTGGAGGCCCGGGCGGGCGGAGCGGAGAAGAGCGGGGTCAGCGCGGCGTGGGCCTGATCACGGCGAAGGGGGCGCCCTGCGGGTCGGCGACCACGCTCATCCGGCCGGCCACCATGTCGAAGGGCGGGGCGAAGACGGTGCCGTTGCGCTTGACCAGGGCGTCCACGGTGGAGTCGACGTCGTCGACCGCGAAGTAGGTCAGCCAGTGGGCCGGAGTGCCGGGCGGGTCGTTGGCGAGCAGGGTGGCGCCGCCCACGGCGCGGCCGCCGACCCGCAGCTCCCAGTACGTGTCCGCGCCCTCCAGCGGCTCGAACTCGATGCCGAACGCCTCGCCGTAGAAGGCGGTGGCGGCCGGGACGTCGCTGGTGTGCAGCTCGTTCCAGATCAGCGCGCCGGCCTCGTTGACGACCTTGGCGCCGAAGAACTCGCCCGGCTGCCAGGCGCCGAACACCGCGCCCTGCGGGTCGGCGGCGATCAGCATCCGGCCCAGGTTGCCGACGTCCACGACCGGGACGAGCAGGGTGCCGCCGGCGGCGACGATCGCGTCCTGGGTGGCCTGGGCGTCGGTGGTGGCCAGGTAGCTGGTCCAGACGGTCGGCGGCTCCGGCATCCCGTCGGGAGACGTCGCCGCGCCGATGCCGGCCACGGCCCTGCCGTCGAGCTCGCAGACGGCGTAGCCGCCGAACTCCGCCTTGCCGACTTGTCCCTGCCAGCCGAACAGGTCGCGGTAGAAGTCCAGTGCGGCCTGCTGGTCCTTGGCCATCAGATCGACCCAGCACGGGGTGCCGGTCGCGTACGGGGTGGTGACCTCGGGCATTTTGACCCTTTCTGGTGGGTTTTGCTGCCGGTCACGATTTCGTCGCGGGAGGTGAATCGCCACTCGACACGCCGCCGTGGCCACCGGGTCGGCGACGCTGCTGCCGGGGGAGGAGCGGGCGGGTCGGATCGCCCTGGGGGTTCTCGACACGTGGGTGGGGGCGGATGGTGCAGTCGGCAGGGAGCCGCTGCGGGGCTACCGGCGGGGCCGGATGAGCGCAGTGCCACCGTCGAGGTCGATGCCCGTGCGGGGCGGGGCGCCGGCGTGGTCGTCGTCCCGCAGGGTGAGCCGGGCCTGGCGCTGCTCGATCTGGACGCGCTTGTTGGCGTTGAGGAAGGCGTGCAACTCCTCGGTGGCGGTCGCGCCGAGGCCGAGCTCGCCGGTTCGGGTGCGGGCGGAGAGCCGTCGGGAGAGCCATCCGGGGCGGCCCGAGCGCACGATGACGTGCCGGGCGGACGCGAGCGTGAAGGGCGCGATCACCAGCACCGCCATGAAGAGCAGACTCGCCATCATCACCATGTCAGCCCCAACGTGCCGTGGTGGCAGGCCAGTTCCCTGGAGGAGGAGAAGGGGCATGCGTGTGCGGGAAGCCGGTTTGGTCGACTTCCGCGTGGTGGGGGGCGGGGCGGGAAGCGGGGTGCGGCCCCTCGCGGGGGTGGGGGCGAGGGGCCGCGGCTCGGGGGTCAGACGTCGATCTTCTCGAAGGTGAAGGCGGTGGAGCCTTCGAGGACGGGGATGACCTCGATCTGGCTCTGCCTGCCGGTTTCGAGGACCGTCCACGAGGAGCCCTGGGGGGACTTGATCCGGTAGGTGTCCGGGGCGCCGTCGACGGGGATCAGTTCCCACTCCGGGGCGTCGCCCTGGTCGAGGAGGAGGGAGACCAGCGGGCCGGCGGGCTTGAGGTCCTCCACTGCGGTCGGGGCGCCCTTGGCGTAGAGCCGGTAGTGGTTGTTCGGGTAGGCCTCGACGACCCAGACGGCGTCCTGGTCGTCGGTGTCGGCGAAGACGGGTTTGGGGGAGAGGTCCAGGGCTTCGTGGCGGGCTCGGCCGATCTTGGCGTCGCCGTTCTGGATGGTGTAGAGGCCGGACTCCAGCTGGGCCATGGCCGTCGTTCCTTCCGTGTCCGGGTGAGGTGCACGACAGTTGTACGTGTCCGAAGGGGCCGGGGCGCTGGGCTCAACTCGCCTTCACCCGAAGGAGTTAGGCGAGGAGTGGGAGGCCCCGGGGTGTCGTCACCGCCCTCCGCGCGGCCCCGTCCGGCGAGGACGCCTGACCGCCGACCCCGCGCCGCCCGCGTGCCGGGGGCTGGGGCACGATGGCCCCCATGCACACCGACCGCTACGCACCGGCGACCACCCTCCCCGGCCTCCTCCAGCGCGGCCGAGGCCAGGGCGCGCTGATAGCCGCCGAGGACCGGGCCTCGGCCGCCGACCTGGTCCACGGCTGCATCCGCTGGGACTGGCGGTGGGACTCGCAGGTCGACGACCGGCACCTCTACCTCGCCCGGCTGATCCGGGACTTGGAACTTCCGCTCGCGCCGGTGGTGGAGCTCCTGTCCGGTGACGAGGACACCCGGTACCGAGCCACCGGCGTTCTGGAGCTGCTCGTGCTCGGAGGCTCGGAGGAAGCCCGGGCGGCACTGCCGGACGTCGTTCCGGAGGAGGACGAGCCGACCACGCGTCACCGCATGACGGATCCGCACCCGGACCGCGACAACGCGAGCCTGCTCGCCCTGCTGCGCGATCCGGAAGAATCCGAACGCGCCAAGGGGGCCGCTCTGCGCGCACTGTCGCTCCGCCCGCCGGAGCCCGCACTGATCCCGCTGGCACCCCGGCTCGGCGCCGCCGACGGTACCCGGCAACTGCCGTATCTGGGGAGGGCCGTCGAGCAGCTCGGCGAACAAGCGGTACCGGCGGCCCGGGAGTGGACGGCCTCGGAGCAGGGCTGGCTTTCCGGGCTCGGCTTCGCGGTGCTGGCAGGCCACGGCGACGAGAGCGACATACCGGCCCTCGTCGCCGAGCTGGAGCGGTGCTGGGCGGTCCAGACCTGGTGCGGCCCGGACACCCTCGCGCGCGGCCTGGCGCGCTTCGGCCCGAAGGCCGCCGGCGCCGTCTCCCTGCTGCGCCGCTTCTGGCTCTCGACCCCGCACTCGTACGAGCGCCCCGCCTACCTGGAGGCGCTGGCGGCGATGGGGGCCGCCGGCACGGCCGAGGCGTACATCGAGTCACTCTGGGACTGTGAAGTGGGAGCCCGGCTCCTCGGAGTCGAGCACGCCCCCGACCGGGCCGACGTGAGGGCCCGCTTGACGTACCTGCGGGACGATCCGATGGAGGAACCCGAGGTCCGCGAGGCCGCCGGGGCACGACTCGCCGGGCTGGTGCAGCGCATGCCGGAGCAGACGGACCCGTACGCCTACGCGCCGGTGGACACCCTCCTCGGCCTGCTGCAACGCGGCCGGGGCCTGGGCGCGCTACTGGCCGCCGAGGACCCCACCGCCGCCGACGCCGTCTACGCCTGCATCCGTACGGACTGGCGCTGGGACTGGCTGGTCGACGAGCGCCGCGTCTACCTCGCCCGGCTCCTCCGGGACCTGGCCCTCCCGCTCGCCCCGGTCGCCGAGGCACTGGCCACGGCGGACGACCACGACGCCGAGGAGGTCGCCCGCATCCTCGAGCGGCTGGCGCTCGCCGGCTCCGGCGAGGCGCGGGACCTCCTGCGGGCGTACATCCGCGAGGGCGAGCAGTGGCTGTCCGTCCTGGAGTCCGTGTCCGAACGCTGGCCGGTGGAGTGGTGGGAGGACCTGGGCGACGTCGCGCGGGCACGCCTCGGCGGCGACGACGACCCGACGCCCTGGGCGAAGGCCTGGGAGCACTGGGGCGTCTCCATCCCCACCCCGGAACGCAAACCCCCGAAGCCCGACCCGCTGGCCGAGCTGACGAACGCGGAACTCCTGGAGATCATCGCCGCCCCCGGCTCGTCGGAGGACCGCAGGACGGACGCCATGTACGTCCTCTACCACCACCGTGATCCGGAGCCCGGCCTGGTCCCGCTCATCCCCTCGCTCGGCTCGGCGAACGGCCGGCACTCGTTGCCCCTGGTGACGGGCCTCCTGGCGAGGCTCGGCGTCCACGCCATGCCCGCCGCCCGCGACTGGGCCGCCTCGGACACCCGCTGGCTGGCCCGGGAGGGCCTGAGGGTGCTGGCCGAGCACGGGGAGCCGCAGGACGTCCCGGTGCTCCTCGCCGAGCTGGAGAAGGACTGGGCGCACCGCACCTGGTGCGGCCCGATGTTCATGGCGCGGGGCCTGGCCCGCCTCGGGCCCGAGGCCGCCGGAGCCGTCCCCCTCCTCCGCCGTTTCTGGGTGCGCACCCCGCACTCGTACGAGCGCCCCGCCTACCTCAGGGCGCTGGCCGCCATCGACCCCGCCGGACTGGACGAGGCGTACGTCGAGTCGCTCTGGGACTCCCAGGCCGAAGCCCGGCTGCTGGGGGTCGAGCGGGCCCCCGACCGCCCCGGTGTCCGGGAGCGCCTGGCCCACCTGCGGGACGATCCGATGGAGGAACCCGAGGTCCGCGAGGCCGCCGGGGCGCGACTCGCCGGGCCGGCCTGGGCGCCCCTCCCGGCGGACGGGGGAGCCGTGCGAAGGGGGCTAGAGTAGACGCGTGAACGTGTGAGTGATGGTCCGGACCCCGCGAGGTGCTCCGGGCCACATCCATTTCCAGGGGTAACCCCTGTGACCTGCACGTTCGCCGGCCCACCAGACCAGCACCAGAGCCTCCGGAGGCCCCGCCTTGAGCGACCAGCCGTTCGCGCATCTGCACGTCCACACCGAGTACTCGATGCTGGACGGTGCCGCCCGGCTGAAGCAGATGTTCAAGGAGGTCGAGCGCCTCGGTCAGACCCACGTGGCCATGACCGACCACGGCAACATGTACGGCGCCGCCGAGTTCCACAAGCAGGCCACCGCCGCCGGGATCACCCCCGTCATCGGCATCGAGGCGTACGTCGCCCCGGAGTCCCGCTCCAACACCAAGCGCATCCTGTGGGGCCAGCCGCACCAGAAGAAGGACGACGTCTCCGCGTCCGGCGCCTACACCCACAAGACCATCTGGGCCCGCAACAAGGAGGGCCTGCACAACCTCTTCAAGCTGACCTCGCGCTCCTACGCCGAGGGCTGGCTCGTGAAGTGGCCCCGGATGGACAAGGAGCTGATCTCCGACCTCTCCGACGGCCTGATGGCCACCACCGGCTGCCCCTCCGGCGAGGTGCAGACCCGGCTGCGCCTCGGCCAGTTCGACGAGGCCCTGAAGTCCGCCGCCGACTACCAGGACATCTTCGGCAAGGAGAACTACTTCCTGGAGCTGATGGACCACGGCCTCGACATCGAGAAGCGGGTCCGCGACGGGCTGCTGGAGATCAGCAAGAAGCTGAACATCCCCCCGGTCGTCACCAACGACTCGCACTACACCACCGAGGCCGACGCCGGCGCGCACGACCTCCTCCTCTGCGTCCAGACCGGCAAGAACCTGTCCGACCCGGACCGCTTCCGCTTCGACGGCACCGGCTACTACATCAAGTCCGCCGCCGAGATGTACGCCCTGGACTCCTCGGACGCCTGGCAGGAGGGCTGCCGCAACAGCCAGCTCCTCGTCGCCTCCCGGGTCGACACCGAGGGCATGTTCAAGTTCAAGAACCTGATGCCCCGCTTCCCCATCCCGGAGGGCTTCGAGTCCGAGGCGGACTTCTTCAAGTCCAAGGTCTGGGAGGGGATGGACTGGCGCTTCCCGGGCGGGTACGACGAGGAGCACAAGAAGCTCGCCGAGTACGAGATGGACACCATCATCCAGATGGGGTTCCCGGCGTACTTCCTCGTGGTCGCCGACTTCATCATGTGGGCCAAGAGCCAGGGCATCGCGGTGGGCCCCGGCCGTGGTTCGGCGGCCGGCTCGCTGGTCGCCTACGCGATGGGCATCACCGACCTCGACCCCATCCCGCACGGCCTGATCTTCGAGCGCTTCCTCAACCCCGAGCGCATCTCCATGCCCGATGTCGACATCGACTTCGACGAGCGCCGGCGCGGTGACGTGATCCGCTACGTGACCGAGAAGTGGGGATCCGACAAGGTCGCCATGATCGTCACGTACGGCACCATCAAGGCGAAGGCCGCCATCAAGGACTCCTCGCGGGTCCTCGGCTACCCGTACGCGATGGG
This sequence comes from Kitasatospora sp. NPDC093102, assembly GCF_040683915.1. Classification (NCBI taxonomy): domain Bacteria; kingdom Bacillati; phylum Actinomycetota; class Actinomycetes; order Kitasatosporales; family Streptomycetaceae; genus Kitasatospora; species Kitasatospora sp. NPDC093102. The sequence goes on from NZ_JBFBFA010000002.1 coordinate 400,488, forward strand.
CGACCGGATCACCAAGGCGATGCCGCCGGACGTCATGGGCAAGGGCATCCCGCTCTCCGGCATCACCGACTCCTCGCACCCCCGCTACAGCGAGGCCGGCGAGATCCGCGGGCTGTACGAGACCGACCCGGACGTCAGGAAGGTCATCGACACCGCGCGCGGCATCGAGGGCCTGATCCGCCAGCCCGGCGTGCACGCCGCAGGCGTCATCATGTCCGCCGAGCCGCTGACCGACCACATCCCGGTCTGGACCCGGCACACCGACGGCGTCACCATCACGCAGTTCGACTACCCGACCTGTGAGGGCCTCGGCCTTCTCAAGATGGACTTCCTCGGCCTGCGCAACCTGACGATCATGGACGACGCCGTCAAGGCGATCGAGAAGAACAAGGGCATCAAGATCAACCTTCTTGAGCTGCCCCTCGACGACAAGCCAGCCTACGAACTCCTGGCCCGCGGCGACACGCTCGGCGTCTTCCAGCTCGACGGCGGCCCCATGCGCTCGCTGCTGCGTCTGATGAAGCCCGACAACTTCGAGGACATCTCCGCCGTTCTGGCCCTGTACCGCCCGGGCCCGATGGGCGTCAACTCCCACACGAACTACGCGCTGCGCAAGAACGGGCAGCAGGAGATCACCCCGATCCACCCGGAGCTGGAGAAGCCCCTGGAGGAGGTGCTCCGGCCCACCTACGGCCTGATCGTCTACCAGGAGCAGGTGCAGAAGGCCGCGCAGATCCTGGCCGGCTACTCGCTCGGCCAGGCAGACCTGCTGCGCCGAGCGATGGGCAAGAAGAAGAAGGAGATCCTGGAGGCGGAGTTCGTCCCCTTCCAGAAGGGCTGCCGCGAACGCGGTTACTCCGACGCGGCCATCCAGGCGGTGTGGGACGTCCTCGTCCCCTTCTCCGGCTACGCGTTCAACAAAGCGCACACCGCCGGCTACGGGCTGGTCTCGTACTGGACGGCCTACCTCAAGGCCAACTACCCGGCCGAGTACATGTCCGGCCTGCTCACCTCCGTCAAGGACGACAAGGACAAGTCCGCGGTCTACCTCAACGAGTGCCGCAAGATGGGCATCCAGGTGCTGCCGCCGGACGTCAACGAGTCGGACTCGGACTTCACCCCGCACGGTGACACCACGGTCCGCTTCGGCCTCACCGCCATCCGCAACGTCGGCGGGCCGGTGGTCGATTCGATGATCCGGACCCGGAAGGCCAAGGGGAAGTTCGCGTCGTTCCCCGACTTCCTGGACAAGGTGGAGTCGGTGGTCTGCAACAAGCGGACCGTCGAATCGCTGATCAAGGCCGGTGCCTTCGACTCGCTCGGGCACACCCGCAAGGGCCTGAGCGCGCAGTTCGAGCCGATGATCGACAACGTGGTCGGTGTGAAGCGCAAGGAGGCCGAGGGGCAGTTCGACCTCTTCGGGGGCGACGCCACCACGGACGAGCCGGGCTTCGGGCTGGACGTCGTGTTCTCCGAGGAGGAGTGGGAGAAGTCCTTCCTGCTCACCCAGGAACGGGAGATGCTCGGCCTGTACGTCTCCTCGCACCCGCTGCACGGCATCGAGCACGTGCTCGCCGACAAGGCGGACTGCGCGGTGGCCGACCTCGCGGAGCGGCCGGACGGGACGATCGTCACCATCGGCGGCATCATCTCGGGCCTCCAGCGAAAGATGACCAAGCAGGGCAACGCCTGGGCCATCGCGACGGTCGAGGACCTGGCGGGCTCGATCGACTGCATGTTCTTCCCGGCCAGCTACCAGCTGGTGTCCTCGCAACTGGTCGAGGACGCCGTCGTCTTCGTGCGCGGCAAGCTGGACAAGCGGGAGGACGTGCCGCGACTGATGGGCATGGAACTGTCCGTCCCGGACCTGTCGAACGCCCACGCCGAGGCGCCGATCATCATCAACATCCCGAGCGGGAAGGTCACCCCGCCGCTGGTGGCCCGGCTCGGCGAGGTGCTCGGGAGCCACCGCGGCACCACCGAGGTGCGGGTGCGGCTGGAGAGCCGCAACAAGACCACGGTGCTGCGGCTCGACCGGCACCGGGTGAAGTCGGACCCGGCGCTGTTCGGCGACCTGAAGCAGTTGCTCGGGCCGAGCTGTCTGGCGGGATGACACCGGACGGATGACACCGGACGGATGACACCGGACGGATGACACCGGACGGGTGAGACCGGGCGGTTGCTGCCGGCTGCCGGTGCATGAGCGCGGGTAGTGGCCTTCCGCTTCACGCAGTTCCCCGCGCCCCTTCGGGCGCGGGGAACTTCCGTTTCGGGGAGGGGGAAGGACATGTGGGGGGAGGGGCGGGCGGGGGCCTCAGGCGCCGCTGCCGAGCCCCGGCGGGACGGCCGTGTGCAGGGCCGAGACGAAGGCCGAGACGGCCGGGTGGGAGCCGGCGCCGGCACGGAACGCGGCGCGGGTGCGGCGGTACATCGGCAGGCGGGTGAGGACGACCCCGGGCGGTGGCCCGGCCGTGCCCAGGTGGGGGACCAGGGCGACGCCCTGGCCGGCCGCCACCAGGGCCAGCACGGTGGTGAAGTCGTCGATCTGGTGCCGGATCCGGGGCGCGAAGCCCGCCGCCTCGCAGGCGCGGACGGCCATGGTGTGGCAGAGCGTGTCCGGCGGGGACATGATCCACGGCGCGCCGCGCTGCTCGGCGACGGTGCTCGGGGTGCGGGCGGCCAGGTACATGGGCTCGGTGAAGACCGGGCGGGTCACCGCGAGGCCCGGCTCCGGGTCGGTCGGGACGAGGTCGTACTCGTGCACCAGCGCCACGTCCAGCTCGCCCGCCCGCAGCGCCGCGCCGACGGCCGCCGGGTCCACCTCGGTGACCATCGGCTCCAGCCCGGGGTGCCAGCCGGCCAGTTCGGCGAGCACCGCCGGGATGATCGCCCGGGCCGCCGAGGGGTAGGTGCCGATCCGCAGTGGACCGGCCAACCCCCGTTTGGCGTGGGCGAGTTCGGCGCCTGCCTGCTCCAGCAGGGCGAGTACCGCCTCGGCGTGCCGGACCAGGTTGCGCCCGGCCGGGGTGAGGGTGACCCGCCGCCCGGTGCGCTCCAGCAGCGGGATGCCCGCCTCCTTCTCCAGGACGGACAGCTGCTGGGACACCGCCGAGGGGCTGAAGGAGAGTGCCTCGGCGACGGCCGCGATGGTGCCGAGGTGGGCGAGTTCGCGCAGCAGGCGCAGGCGTCGGACATCCAGCATCGGGCCAGCCTAGGGCCTGTTCCGAGGCCTGCCCCGGGACCTGCCCCGAGACCCGGTTCCGAGGTCGTTCGTGGCCCTTCGCGCACCGAGCATCGGCTCAGCTTACGAGAAGCGTCGGAAATGTGAACTGGACCTGGGCGATCGGCGGGCCGCAGGATCGTGGGTATGGAACTCAAGGGCATCCACATCCCCCTGATCACCCCCTTCGCCGCGGACGGCTCCGTCGCCCTCGACGCGCTGGAGAAGCTCGCGCACGAGGTCCTGGACGCCGGGGCGGCCGGACTGGTCGCGCTCGGCACCACCGGCGAGCCGGCCGCGCTGACCGCCGAGGAGCGGGACGCGGTGGTGGACGTCGCCGCGGCCGCCTGCGCCGCGCGCGGGGCGCAGCTGACCGTCGGCGCCTCCGGCGGCGACACCCGGGCCGTCGGCGAGGCGCTGGCCGCGCTCGGTGCGCGGGTGCCGCAGGCGGCGGCACTGGTCACCACGCCGTCCTTCGTCCGGGCCGGCGAGGCCGGGACGGTCGCGCACTTCCGGGCGCTGGCCGCGAGCAGCCCGCTGCCGCTGCTCGTCTACCACATCCCGTACCGCACCGGGCAGCAGCTCTCCACCGCCGCGCTGCGCGAACTCGCCGCGATCGAGGGCGTGGTGGGCGTCAAGTACGCGACCGGCGGGCTGGACCAGACGGCCGCCGAGCTGCTGGCGGACACCCCCGAGGGATTCGCCTTCCTCACGGGCGAGGACGCCTACCTCTCGCCGATGCTGGCGCTCGGCGCGGCCGGCGGCATCCTCGCCTCCGCCCACCTGGCGACCGCCCGGTTCGTCGAGCTGGCCGAGGCCTGGCAGGCCGGGGACGTGGAGCGGGCGCGGGCACTCGGGCACCGGCTGACCGGGCTGGCGCTGTCCGCCTTCACGGCGCCGAACCCGACGGTGACCAAGGGCGTGCTGCACGCCCAGGGCCGCATCCCGACCCCGGACGTGCGGCTGCCGCTGCTGCCGGCCGGGGAGGCGGAGGTCCGCGCCGCGCTGACCCTCGCCAGTGGTCTGGACCAGTAGGCGCGCTCTCACACCGTGGAACACCAGGCCGTCCCACCCGCGTGACAAGGCATGATGGGCAGAGTGCGGCTGTGAACAGCACCATTCAGAGGAGTAGTCGGAGATGAAGATCGGCATTGTCGGTGCCACCGGCCAGGTCGGCGGCGTGGTCCGCGAGATCCTGGCGGAGCGCAACTTTCCGGTGGAGCAGCTGCGGCTGTTCGCCTCGGCCCGCTCGGCCGGGCGCACGCTGCCCTGGCAGGGCACCGAGGTCACCGTCGAGGACGCGGCCACGGCCGACTACACCGGCCTGGACATCGTGATCTTCTCGGCCGGCGGTTCGACCTCCAAGGCCCTGGCCCCCAAGGTCGCCGCGGCCGGTGCCGTGGTGATCGACAACTCCTCCGCCTGGCGCCGCGACCCCGAGGTCCCGCTGGTCGTCTCCGAGGTCAACCCCGAGGCCGTCGCGGACCGCCCCAAGGGCATCATCGCCAACCCGAACTGCACCACCATGGCCGCCATGCCCGTGCTGCGCCCGCTGCACGAGGAGGCCGGCCTGGCCGCGCTCGTCGTCTCCACCTACCAGGCCGTGTCCGGCAGCGGTGTGGCCGGCGTCGCCGAGCTCCAGGACCAGGCCGCCAAGGTCGTGGACGGCGCCGCCGCGCTCGCCCACGACGGCGGTGCCGTCGAGTTCCCCGAGCCCAAGGTCTACCAGCGGCCGATCGCCTTCAACGTGGTCCCGCTGGCCGGCTCCCTCGTGGACGACGGCTCCAACGAGACCGACGAGGAGCAGAAGCTCCGCCACGAGAGCCGCAAGATCCTCGGCATTCCCGCCCTGAAGGTCGCCGGCACCTGCGTGCGCGTCCCGGTCTTCTCCGGCCACTCGCTGCAGATCAACGCCCGCTTCGAGCGCCCGATCAGCCCCGAGCGCGCCGTCGAGCTGCTCAGCGGCGCCCCCGGCGTCGAGCTGTCCGACATCCCCACCCCGCTCCAGGCCGCCGGCCAGGACCCGAGCTACGTCGGCCGCATCCGGGTGGACGAGACGGTGGACAACGGCCTGTCGCTGTTCGTCTCGAACGACAACCTGCGCAAGGGCGCCGCCCTGAACGCCGTCCAGCTGGCCGAGCTGGTCGCCGCCGAGCTCAAGGGCTGAGCCCCGCCGGCCGACCACCGGCGTCCGCCGGTCGGACCACTGCTGCGTGACCTCTGGCGGGCCTCGTCGTTGAACGGGGCCCGCCTTCCTGTCCGCCGCGTCGCCCGTCGCTCCACGTCGGGCCGGCTGTTGCCGGACCGGGACAACCGGCGAGGTTCGGCAGACGAACCGCGGGTAAAAGGTGACCCAACGATCGGGCGGCGACGGGATCCCCTCATCTCGGCACGCCCGGACGGCGGGACCGCCCATTCCCGAATCGACCCACCCGACTGATTCCGAGGGCGAGCGAGAAGAGGTGCGCGATGGACCGCTGTGTCGTCCTGGTGGACGCCGGATATCTGCTGGGTGCCGCCGCCAGCCTGCTCGCGGGGGATCCGTCCCGCTCCAAGGTCACCGTGAACCACACGGCCCTGATCACCGCGCTGCGCGAGCGCGCCGAGGCCGAGACCGGGCTGCCCCTGCTGCGGATCTACTGGTTCGACGCCGCGCCCGACCGGCGCCCGATGCCCGAGCACCGGCGGCTGCGGGTACTGCCCCGGGTCACCGTACGGCTCGGCGCGCTCACCCGGGCCGAGGGACGCTGGGTGCAGAAGGGCGTGGACGCCGCGATGCACGCCGAACTCTCCGAACTCGCCCGCAACCGGGCCTGCGCCGACGTCGTGCTGATCACCGGCGACGGGGACCTGCTGCCCGGCATGATGACCGCCAAGGAACACGGGGTGGCCGTCCACCTGTGGGCCCTCCAGGCCGCCGACGGCGACTTCAACCAGTCCGAGGACCTGGTCGGCGAGGCGGACGAGCGGCGGGTGCTGGACCGGGAGTGGATCGAGGGGTCCTTCTCGCTGCGCGAGCACTCCAGCGTGTTCCCGGCCCAGGGGGCCCGGCAGGAGATCGCCAAGATCCTCGCCGCCCCGCCCGCCGTGCTGCCCACCGTGGTGCCGTCGGTGGTCCGCCCAGCGGCCGCGCCCGAGGCCCCGGCGAGCGCCGCACCCGCCGCCGACGGGGGGCCGCAGCCGGCCGTGGCCGCGCTCAAGGTCGTACCGACGCCGAAGGACCTGGCCGGGCGGGCCTCCTCGGTCACCCCGATCACCCCGGTGGCGAACGGCGGCAACGGCCACGGCACCAACGGGCACGGCACGAACGGGCACGCCACCAACGGGCACGGGGCCGTCGCGCAGACCGGTCCGGTGCTGCGGTGGTCCTCCGACCGGGGCTGGGTGGACCGGCCCGCCCCGGAGCCCGCCGTCACCGCCGGCGACAGCCTGCCCACCCTCGCCCAGCTCACCACCGCCGAGCAGCGCTGGGCCGACCGCGAGGAGGACATCACCTCCATCGGCGGCGACGCCCACGAAGTCGGGCAGGTCTTCGCCCGCCGCTGGAGCGAACGCGTCGGCGACGCCGAAAGACTCACCACGCTCTGGCCCGACTACCCGCGCATCCCGCACCGGGTGGACGGCGAGCTGCTGCGCTACGCCGCCCGCTTCGGGCTGCTGGCGCACAAGGACGACCAGATCGACGAGCACGACCGCTACGCCATCCGGGCGGGGTTCTGGAAGGAGCTGGCGGCGCGGGTGCCGGGCGGGTCGATGGTCGTCGACGACTGAGCCGGCCGATCCGCCGGCCGGGGTCGGAGCCGGGCCCCGTTGTCCGGTTCGCCCGTATGAGCGCGTAGAGTCTTCGGTCGTGAACGAGACGGCCGGGCGAGCACCCGAGGAACCCCTGCCGTGCGTGGCCGTGCGCGACCTGGTCAGGACCTACCGCAGCGGGCGCGGCGCGGCCGCCGGCGAGATCCGGGCCAACGACGGGATCAGCCTCACCGTACGGCCGGGCGAGATCTTCGGGCTGCTCGGGCCCAACGGAGCCGGGAAGTCGACGCTGGTGCGCCAGCTCACCGGGCTGCTGCGCCCCGACTCGGGATCCGTCGAACTCTTCGGCCACGACATCGTGCGGCACCCCGAGCGGGCCGCGCGGCTGCTCGGCTACCTCGGGCAGGAATCCACCGCGCTGGACGAACTGACGGTGGCGCTCGCCGCCGAGACCACCGGGCGGCTGCGCGGACTCACCCGGGCCCAGGCCCGGAGCGCGGCCGCGGACGTCCTGGCCGAACTCGGGCTGGAGCCGCTCGCCACCCGGCCGCTCGCCAAGCTGTCCGGCGGACAGCGGCGGCTCGCCTGCTTCGCGGCCACCCTGGTGGGGGAGCGGCCGCTGCTCGTCCTGGACGAGCCCACCACCGGGATGGACCCCGTCGCCCGGCGGGCCGTGTGGAGCGCCGTGGACCGGCGCCGCGCGGAGCACGGGACGACGGTGCTGCTGGTCACCCACAACGTGATCGAGGCGGAGACGGTGCTCGACCGGGTCGCCGTGGTGGACGACGGCCGGGTGATCGCCTGCGACACGCCCGGCGGGCTCAAGGCACTGGTGGACGGCGACGTCCGGCTCGACCTGGTCTGGCGGGACGAGGCGCCGCTCGGCGTGCCCGCCGTCGCCGCGCTGCGCGAACGGGCCGAGTGCACCGGGCGCCGCTGGACCATCCGCACCACCCCCGAGCAGGCGCGCGAACTGGTCGCCGCCGTCACCACCGGCCCGGCCTTCGCCGCGCTCGACGACTTCACCCTCGCCACCCCGAGCCTTGAGGACGCCTACCTCAAGCTGGGCGGCCGCCACGGAGGACTGGCCAAGTGACGCTGCTCTCGGTGCCCCCGCGGACCGGCCGGTCCACGGCCGCCCCCGCCCCGCTCGCCCCCGCGGCCAGGCTGCTGCCGGCGCTCGCGGCCGTCTACCGGGCGCAGCTCGCCCGGGCGCGGGTGGCGCGCATCCCGCTGCTGTTCGTGGCCACCTTCCAGTCCGTGGGCATCCTGGTGATGATGCGGGGCGTGGTGGACGCCGGGCAGTCCTCGGAGGCACGGTCGGTGGTCGCCGGGTCGAGCGTGCTGGTGGTGGCGTTCGTCGCGCTGAACCTGCTCGCCCAGTACTTCGGGAAACTGCGGGCCACCGGCGGGCTCGACCACTACGCGACCCTGCCGGTACCGGCCGCCTCGGTGGTCCTGGGGGCGGCCGCCGCGTACGCCTCCTTCACGCTGCCGGGGACGGTCGCCACGGCGGCGATCGGGGCGGTGATGTTCGGGCTGCCGCTCGGGCAGCTGTGGGTGCTGCTGGCGGTCGTGCCGCTGGCCGGGGCCGCGCTGTCGGGGCTGGGAGCGGCCTGCGGGCTGCTGGCACCGCGGCAGGAGATCGCGACGATGCTCGGACAGCTCGGGATGTCGGCCGCCCTGCTGCTGGGCGTGCTGCCGGTGGCCCACCTGCCGCAGCCGGTGCAGTGGCTGCGGGACCTGCTGCCGTCCACGTACGGGGTGGACGCCTTCGCGCGGACCTTCACGCCGGATCCGGACTGGGCGCTGGTCCTCGGGGACCTGGCGGTCTGCGCCGGGGTGGGCGTGGTGTCGCTGGCCGTCGCCACGTGGGCGTACCGGCGCGCGGTCTCGCGGTAGGCCGTTTCCCGGTCGGGCCGTTTCGTGCCGGGCCGTTTCGTGGCGTGGCGTTTCCGGGCAGGCCGTTTCGTGGCAGGGCGCCGAGTGGGTGTGGTGGGTCGTTCGAGTGGCCGTCGTGAAACGATGGGGCCTGTGACCGTACCGAACACACCTCCGGATCCCGCGCCCGCCGACGTGCAGGCGGTGCCGGACGCAGCGTCCGACCCGTTCGCGCCTCCGCAGGGGGTCACCGCCCTCGGGCACGGGACGACCCCGCTGGGGCAGCGGCTGCTGCCGGAGGTCCGGGTCGGGGCGGGGGTCGTGATCGCCTGCCTGGTGGCCGGCCTGGTGGTGGCCGGGCTGTGGGCCTGGCTGGCGCCGAAGGTGCCGCTGGTGGTGGACGGGGACCGCATCCTCTACGCAGACCCCGAAGGGGAGCAGCGGGCCGGGGCCGACGCGCTGTTCGTGCTCATCGGCCTGGGGGCCGGGATCGTGACCGCGCTCGGGGCCTTCCTGGTCACCCGGCGGCGCGGCGGAGGCATCTCCGTCGCGCTGGGGCTGACCATCGGCGGGCTGCTCGGATCGATCGGGGCCTGGCGGATCGGGCGGTGGCTCGGGCCGAGCAGCGACCTGATCGGTGAGGCCCGGAGGGTCGGTGACGGCGGGCACTTCGACGCGAGCATCGACCTGGGGGCGCTGGGGGCGCTGCTGGTGTGGCCGATGACGGCGATGGTGGTGCTGCTCATGCTCTCGGCCGCGTTCGGGAAGCGGGAGGAGGACCCGCCGCCGTACTGGGGGGCTCCCGCGGGGGCGTCTCCGGCGGGGGCTCCGGCGGGGCCGTGGGACGGGCCCGGTACGGAGACGGGCAGCGGTACGGAGACGGGCAGCGGTCCGGGGCACTGAGCGTCGCCGGGTGCGGGGCGGTGCCTTCCGCCCCGCACGGCGGCTCCCGCGCCCCTGCGGTGAGGGCGCGGGGTGTTCTCAGCGGGCGATGGGGGCGGTGCGGGCCCCGGTGAGGGAGACGAGGTCGGCGGGGGCGAGTTCGACTTCGAGGCCGCGGCGGCCCGCCGAGACGTAGATGGTGGGGTGGCCGAGCGCGCTGGCGTCGACGACGGTGCGCAGCGGGCGGCGCTGGCCCAGCGGTGAGATGCCGCCGCGGACGTAACCGCTGCTGCGCTCGGCGGCGGCCGGGTCGGCCATGGCGGCGCGCTTGCCGCCGACGGCCGCCGCCAGGGCCTTGAGGTCGAGCTGGCCGGCGACCGGGACCACGCCGACCGTGAGGGTGCCGTCCACGTCGGCGACGAGGGTCTTGAAGACCCGCTCGGGGGCGATGCCGAGCACCTCGGCGGCCTCGCCGCCGTAGGAGGCGGCGGCCGGGTCGTGGTCGTAGGCGTGCACGGTGAACGGGACGGCGGCGGCTTCCAGGGCGACGGTGGCGGGTGTGCCCTGGCCGCCCTTCCTGGTCTTCTTGGCCATGCGGGGTCCTCGGGGGTCCTCGGTCAGTTGGGGCTGAAGGACTGGCGGGTGAGGTCGACGGCGGGCAGCGAGGGCAGCCAGCTGAGGACGGCGGTCTCGCGGCGCAGCAGGTCGAGTTCGGCGCGCAGCCGCTGGGCGGTGTCCGGGCAGGCGAGCAGCTGCTGCTTGACCGGCGTCTCGAACACCGAGGCGGCGGCGACCAGGTAGGAGAGCACCTGGGGGTCGTCCGGGAGGTCCTGGTGACCGACGGTGCTGGCCTCGCGGGCACCGGCCAGGCGCTTCTGGTAGACCCGGAACGCCCGCTCGACCTCGGAGGCCAGCGCGCCGGAACCCTCGCCGGGTCGCTCCTCGATCGGCTCGATCTCGCCGGTCAGGTACGGGCCGGAGGCGTCCACCGAGCCCAGCCGGAACCGGGTGGTGCCGGTGACCAGCAGCTCGTAGCGGCCGTCCGGCTGGTGCTGGACGGAGGCGACGTCGGCGACGCAGCCGATGTGGAAGATCGCCTCCAGCGGGTCCCCGGTGACGGTGCCGAGGCCGTCCAGCGGACCGGCCGGGCCCTCCGCGGGCCTGACCGGAGCGACCCCCCGGCCGTCCCTGATCGCGAGCACGCCGAACCGCCGGGGGGTGTCCTCGGACTGTTCGAGCAGGTCGGCGACGAGACGGCGGTAGCGCTCCTCGAAGACGTTCAGGGGCAGCACCAGGCCCGGGTAGAGCACGGTGTTCATCGGGAAGAGCGGCAGCCGTTCTGTCACGGCGGACAGCGTAGTTCCCCGGACGGGGGCCTTGTCGCGCGGTTGACGGTCAACCGCGCTGGAGCATCCGGGTGGCGCCGGCGACGACGGTGGAGGCGAGCAGCCAGCCGATGACGACCAGCCCGGCGGAGATCCACTGGGTGAGGCCGCCGGGGTTCCAGCCGCCCTGGTTGAGGTCCACGATCGGCAGCAGCTGGTTGAGGGTGTAGAGCACCGGGCTCCAGTGCGGGCGCTCGTCGGCCTTGAGCGGCTCCAGCGGGTGGGTGGCGAACCAGATGCTGCCGAGGACCCAGGCGAGCAGCAGCCACAGGCCGGCCCGGCCCGGACGGTAGCCGTAGCCGACGGTGGCGTCCTGGACCGCGCCCCAGACCCGGGCGGGCAGCGGCAGGGTCCGGCGGCGCCGGCGCTGCTTGGCGTAGAGCACCTCGCGGGCGTCGTCGTCGGCGCCGTCGCGCCGCAGGGCGGCGGCGAGCTGCTCGTAGGACTCGGGCTGGAAGTCCACCGAGGAGCCCTCCAGCCAGGCGATCCGCTGCTGGATGGTGAAGGGCTTGATCGGGCGCAGGTTCTCGTACACGAAGCCGGTGAGGCCCAGGTGCCTGCCCAGCGGCCAGGCCTGCGGGTCGTCGACCAGGTTGCCGACCCGGGCGCGGGAGAGCGAGACCTTGCCGGTGGGACGGGACTTGCAGGAGAAGCGCAGTTCGGGGGTCTGGATGCGGCGCAGGGAGAGTTCGTCGTCACCCTCCAGGTGGAACTCGCCGGAGATCAGGCAGGCGCTGTCGAAGCGGGAGTCGGAGAGGCGGACCTGGCCCCAGGCGCGGAACGGGGTGATGGGACCGTCGGGCGCCGGGACCCGGCCATAGCCGGAGCCGTAGTAGCCGCGGGAGTCGGCCCAGCCGCCGTCGGCGGAGCCGGTCAGGTAGAGGGTGTGGCCGACGTTGACGCGCACGGCGTTGAGGCAGACGCGGTTCTTCTGCGGGACGGCGCGCAGCTGGGCGCCGCGCAGCGAGAGCCGGCCGCCTATGCGGGCCGTGCGTATGCTCAACTCGCCGTTCGTCTCCAGGCGTTCGGCCTCGAAGTCCTGGTTGACGGTGATCCCGTCGGCGGAGATGGCGCGGGCGTAGCGGTCGCCGCCGACCACGGTCTGGTTGAGCAGCAGGTCGGTGCCGATCTTGGAGTCGGTGAGCCGGATGCCCTCGGGGACGCGGCAGCGGGCCAGGTGGAGGTCGCCGGTGGTGGAGAGCCGGGAGGCCTCCAGCCGGGGTATCAGGCAGCTCACGAAGCGCAGCGTCGAGGCCGCGGCCTCGGAGATGAGGATCTTCTGCTCGAAGCGGCAGCCCTGGAGCTCGACGTAGCGGTCGATGGTGGCGCCGGCCAGCGTGAGCGGGCCGGTGACCAGAACACCGCTGAGCCGCAGCGAGGCGACCCGCCCGGGAGCGGGCTTCGGGCCGGCCAGCAGCAGGTGGGCGAGCACCTCGGCGCGGACGGTGCGCTCGGGGCCCCAGAGGGCGTCGCCGAAGGGGTCGTCGGTGTCCGCCTCGCCGGTCCGCAGGTCCAGGATTTCGCCCTGGCGGTAGGCCTCCCAGAGCCTCTGCTCGACCCCGTCCCAGCCCTCCGGAGCGCGCTCCGCCATGGTTTCCCCCGTCCCCCCGGTCGTCTCGCCCTTCGTATCACGGACTGAAATGCGGGACCAGCGGTTCCGGCCACTCCTTACACTGGGTGGCGTGATCTCTCGAATCGACCTCCGCGGCTCGCTGGACGACCCGCGTGACCTGCTGCCCCGTGCCGAGTTCGACGTCGCGGCCGCCCTGGAGAAGGTGCGGCCGATCGCCGAGGACGTACGCCATCGCGGGGTCGCGGCGCTGATCGAGATCACCGAGCGCTTCGACGGCGTCCGGCTGGAGTCGACCAGGGTTCCGGCCGCGCAGCTGACCGCGGCGCTGGAGACGCTGGACCCGAAGGTGCGGGCCGCACTGGAGGAGTCGATCCGCCGGGCCCGCGCCGTGCACGCCGACCAGCGCCGCACCGGGCACACCACCCAGGTGGTGCCGGGCGGCACGGTCACCCAGCGCTGGGTGCCGGTCGAGCGGGTCGGCCTGTACGTGCCGGGCGGGCTGGCGGTCTACCCGTCCTCCGTGGTGATGAACGTGGTGCCGGCCCAGGAGGCGGGCGTGAAGGGCATCGCGGTCACCTCGCCGCCGCAGAAGGCGTTCGGAGGCCGGGTCCACCCGACCGTCCTGGCGGCCTGCGCCCTGCTTGGTGTGGACGAGGTCTACGCCGTCGGCGGCGCCCAGGCGGTCGCGATGTTCGCCCTCGGCACCGAGGAGTGCGAGCCGGTGAACATGGTCACCGGCCCCGGCAACATCTACGTGGCCGCCGCCAAGCGCTACTTCGCCGGCCGGATCGGCATCGACTCGGAGGCCGGCCCGACCGAGATCGCCGTCCTCGCCGACGACAGCGCGCTGCCGAGCGACGTCGCCGCCGACCTGATCAGCCAGGCCGAGCACGGCCCGACCTCCGGCTCGGTGCTGGTCACCGACTCCCCGGCGCTGGCCGACGCCGTCGAGGCCGAGCTGGCCGTGCAGGTCGCGAAGACCAAGCACGGCGAGCGGGTGGCCGAGGCGCTGGGCGGCAAGCAGTCCGGCATCATCCTGGTCGACGGCCTGGAGCAGGGCCTCGCCGTGGTCAACGCGTACGCGGCCGAGCACCTGGAGATCCAGACCCGCGACCCGCACGCGGTGGCGGCCCGGGTGGTCAACGCCGGCGCGATCTTCATCGGCCGTTGGACCCCGGTCTCGCTGGGCGACTACGCGGCCGGCTCCAACCACGTGCTGCCGACCGGCGGCTGCGCCTGCCACTCCTCCGGGCTGTCGGTGCAGACCTTCCTGCGCGGCGTCCAGGTCGTCGAGTACGACCGGGACGCGCTCGCGGGCGTCGCCGCGCACGTGGTCACCCTGGCGAACGCGGAAGACCTGCCGGGGCACGGGGACGCGATCAAGGCACGGTTCGTCGGAGACGAACGGAACTGGCACAGCGACTGGACGGTGTCGGGCTCGTGACTCCTGTGACTCGCATCGACGACCTGCCCATCCGGGACGAGCTGCGCGGCCAGTCCCCGTACGGCGCGCCGCAGCTGGACGTGCCCGTCCAGCTGAACACCAACGAGAACCCGTACCCGCTGCCCGAGGAGCTGGTGGCCCGGATCGCCGAGCGCGTCGCCGAGGCCGCCCGCGGGCTGAACCGCTACCCCGACCGGGACGCGGTCGAGCTGCGCGAGGGCCTCGCCGCGTACCTCGGGAAGACCACCGGCTTCCCGGTCCGGCGTGAGCAGGTGTGGGCCGCCAACGGCTCCAACGAGGTGCTCCAGCAGCTGCTGCAGACCTTCGGCGGCCCCGGCCGCAGCGCGCTCGGCTTCGAGCCCTCGTACTCGATGCACGCGCTGATCTCCCGGGGCACCGGCACCGCCTGGATCTCCGGCCCGCGCAACGAGGACTTCACCATCGACGTGGACGCCGCTGTCGCCGCCATCGCGGAGCACCGGCCGAACGTGGTCTTCATCTGCTCGCCGAACAACCCGACCGGCACCGCCGTGGACGCCGACACCGTGCTGCGGCTGTACGAGGCCGCGCAGGCCGCCCGGCCCAGCCTGGTGGTGGTGGACGAGGCGTACGTCGAGTTCTCGCACCGCGCCTCGCTGCTGCCGCTGATCGAGGGCCGCCCCGACCTGGTGGTCAGCCGCACCATGTCCAAGGCCTTCGGCGCGGCCGGGCTGCGCCTGGGCTACCTGGCCGCCGACCCGGCCGTGGTGGACGCGGTGCAGCTGGTGCGCCTGCCGTACCACCTGTCGGCCGTCACCCAGGCCACCGCGCTGGCCTGCCTGGAGCACACCGACACCCTGCTCGGGTACGTCGGGCGGCTCAAGGAGGAGCGCGACCGGCTGGTCGACGCGCTGCGCGGGATGGGCCTGGAGGTCACCGACTCGGACGCCAACTTCGTCCAGTTCGGCCGTTTCTCCGACACCCGCGCGGTGTGGCAGGCCATCCTCGACCAGGGCGTCCTGGTCCGCGACAACGGCGTCCCCGGGTGGCTGCGGGTCACCGCCGGCACGCCGGCCGAGAACGACGCCTTCCTGGACGCCGTCCGCACCGTGATCAAGGAGCTGTAACCCCCCATGTCCCGCATCGGACGCGTCGAGCGCACCACCAAGGAGACCTCGGTCCTGGTCGAGATAGACCTCGACGGCACCGGGAGGACCGACATCTCCACGGGCGTCGGCTTCTACGACCACATGCTCGACCAGCTCGGCCGGCACGGCCTGTTCGACCTCACCGTCAAGACCGACGGCGACCTGCACATCGACACCCACCACACCATCGAGGACACCGCCCTCGCGCTCGGCGCCGCCTTCAAGCAGGCGCTCGGCGACAAGGTGGGCATCTACCGCTTCGGCAACTGCACGGTGCCGCTGGACGAGTCGCTCGCCCAGGTCACCGTGGACCTCTCCGGCCGGCCGTACCTGGTGCACACCGAGCCCGAAGGCATCGCGCCGATGATCGGCTCGTACGACACCACGATGACCCGGCACATCCTGGAGTCCTTCGTGGCCCAGGCCCAGATCGCGCTGCACGTCCACGTGCCGTACGGGCGCAACGCGCACCACATCGTGGAGTGCCAGTTCAAGGCGCTGGCCCGGGCGCTGCGCTACGCCGCCGAGCGCGACCCGCGCGCGGCCGGAATCCTCCCGTCGACCAAGGGTGCGCTGTGAGCAATACTGCGATGATCCTCATCTTCGTCGGCCTCTTCCTGGCCGGCGGAGTCATCTCCTTCTGGAAGCAGAAGCAGTCGAAGAGCGTCATCCTGGTGCTCGCCTTCGGCTCCGTGATGTGCCTGGCCTCCGGCCTCATGCGCCTGTAGACCCGCCGCCCGCCGCATAGAGACTGGACACCTGAACATGGGCAAGAACGTCGTCGTCCTCGACTACGGCTCCGGCAACCTCCGCTCGGCGCAGCGCGCCCTGGAGCGGACCGGAGCGGACGTCACCGTCAGCTCCGACTACGACACCGCGATGGCCGCGGACGGCCTGCTCGTCCCCGGCGTGGGCGCCTTCGAGGCCTGCATGCGCGGGCTCAAGTCCGTCCGCGGGGACTGGATCATCGGCCGCCGGCTCGCCGGGGGCCGGCCGGTCATGGGCATCTGCGTCGGCATGCAGATCCTCTTCGAGAAGGGGGTCGAGCACGGCGTGGAGACCGCCGGCTGCGACGAGTGGCCGGGCACCGTGGAGCCGCTGGAGGCCCCGGTCGTCCCGCACATGGGCTGGAACACCGTGGACGCGCCCGAGGAGAGCCGGATGTTCGCCGGCCTCGACCCGCAGACCCGCTTCTACTTCGTGCACTCCTACGGCGTGCGGCACTGGGAGCTGGAGACCCACAGCGCGCGGATCAACCCGCCGCTGGTCACCTGGGCCACCCACGGGCACCCGTTCGTCGCGGCCGTCGAGAACGGCCCGCTGTGGGCCACCCAGTTCCACCCCGAGAAGTCCGGCGACGCCGGCGCCGCCCTGCTGACCAACTGGGTCAACACCCTCTGACTGTCTGAGAGTTGGATCTGATGAGCCTCGAACTGCTGCCCGCCGTCGACGTCCGGGACGGTCAGGCCGTCCGCCTGGTCAAGGGCGCCTCCGGCACCGAGACCTCCTTCGGCGAGCCGCTGGCCGCCGCCCTCGCCTGGCAGAACGCCGGCGCCGAGTGGCTGCACCTGGTCGACCTGGACGCTGCTTTCGGGACAGGCAGCAACTACGAGCTGCTGCGCGAGGTCACCGGACAGCTGGACATCAAGGTCGAGCTGTCCGGCGGCATCCGCGACGACGAGTCGCTGGCCCGCGCGCTCGCCACCGGCTGCACCCGGGTCAACCTCGGCACCGCCGCCCTGGAGGCCCCGGAGTGGGTCGCCAGGGCCATCGCCGAGCACGGCGACAAGATCGCCGTCGGCCTGGACGTGGTCGGCACCACCCTGCGCGGCCGCGGCTGGACCCGCGACGGCGGCCAGCTCTTCGACGTGCTGGAGCGCCTCGACCAGGAGGGCTGCGCCCGCTACGTCGTCACCGACGTCAACCGGGACGGCACGCTGACCGGCCCCAACCTCCAGCTGCTGCGCGACGTCTGCGCCGCGACGGACAAGCCCGTGGTCGCCTCCGGCGGCGTCTCCTCGCTGGACGACCTGCGCGCCATCGCCTCGCTCGTCGGTGAGGGTGTCGAGGGCGCCATCGTGGGCAAGGCACTCTACGAGCAGAAGTTCACCCTCGAAGAGGCCCTGGAGGCGGTTTCAGGATGACGGACGGTCCGATCGTACGCGGCAGGGTCGGCGGGTTCTCGCCCTGGGAGGACGAGTTCGGCTACTCCCGGGCGGTCGCCGCGGGCGACCACGTGCACGTGGCCGGCTCCACCGCCTGGGTGGACGGCCGGATCGAGCACGAGGGCGACCCGTACCGGCAGGCCCTCGCCGCGTTCGGCGTCGGGCTCCAGGCCCTGGCCGCGTACGGTCTGACCGTGGACGACGTGGTCCGCACCCGGATGTACATCACCCATGTCCGCGACGCCGAGGAGGTGGGCCGAGCCCACCGCGAACTCTTCGACGCCGCACGCCCGGTGGCCACCATGGTGGTGGTCGAGGGCCTGATCGACTCCCGGATGATGGTCGAGGTCGAGCTCGACGCCTACCGATCCGGGCTGGCAAAGACCCTGGAAGGCAAACAGCCGTGACCCTCGCAGTACGTGTCATCCCCTGCCTGGACGTGGACGCCGGGCGGGTGGTCAAGGGCGTGAACTTCCAGAACCTGCGCGACGCCGGCGACCCGGTCGAGATGGCCAAGCTCTACGACGCCGAAGGCGCCGACGAGCTGACCTTCCTCGACATCACCGCCTCCTCCGGCGACCGGGAGACCACCTACGACGTGGTCCGCCGCACTGCCGAACAGGTCTTCATCCCGCTGACGGTGGGCGGCGGCATCCGCGCCGTCGACGACGTCGACAAGCTGCTGCGGGCCGGCGCCGACAAGGTGGGCGTCAACACGGCCGCCATCGCGCGGCCGGAGCTGATCCGCGAGATCGCCAAGCGGTTCGGGCGGCAGGTGCTGGTCCTCTCGGTGGACGCCCGGCGCTGCCCGCCCGGCACCGAGACCGGTTCGGGCTACGAGGTCACCACGCACGGCGGCCGCCAGGGCACCGGCCTCGACGCCGTCGAATGGGCGGGCCGCGCCGCCGAGTTGGGGGCCGGCGAGATCCTGCTCAACTCGATGGACGCGGACGGCACCAAGGACGGCTACGACCTGGACATGATCCGGGCCGTGCGCAGGACCGTCTCCGTGCCGGTGATCGCCTCCGGCGGCGCGGGCAAGCTCGCGGACTTCGCGCCCGCCGTCGACGCGGGCGCGGACGCGGTGCTCGCCGCCAGCGTGTTCCACTTCGGGGACCTGCGGATCGGCGAGGTCAAGAGCGCGCTGCGGGAGGCCGGGCACCCGGTGCGGTGACCGCTGCGTACGGTTCGAGGGCCCGCTGCGCCGGTGCGTGGCGGGCCCTCCCGTGTTCGCACGGTTCTCACGACTCCCGCGGTTCGCCGTGGATCAGGGCGAACGGGGCGCCGTTCGGGTCCGCCAGCCAGGCGAGCCGGCCGACGTTCTCCACGTCCGAGGCCGGCATCAGCACCGAGCCGCCGGCCGCCGTCGCCCTGGCCACCCGCGCGTCCACGTCCTCGGTCGCGAAGTACGGCGTCCAGGCGGAGGGCTGCTCCGGGGACATGGTCGGGGCGATGCCGCCGAAACCGGTGGCCCGCTGGTCGCCCTCGGCGGTGGAGACCACCCGGTAGGTCATGCCCGGCGACGGCTCGAAGTTCTCCGCCCGCCAGCCGAACAGCTGCCGGTAGAAGGTGAAGGCGCCGTCCTGGTCGGAGGTGTGCAGCTCCGCCCAGACCAGGGAGCCCTCCTCGGAGACGGTGTCCAGCCCCTTGGTGTCGCCGGCCTGCCAGACGGCGAACCGGGCGCCCTGCGGGTCCGCGAACTGGGCCAGCCGGCCCTCCTGCATGACCTCCATCGGCTCGACCAGGACCTGGCCGCCGGCCTGCCGGGCGGCGTTGGCGGTGGCGTCCGCGTCGGCGCTGCGGAAGTACGTCGTCCAGGAGGACCGGTCACCCTCGTTGAGCGCGCCGATCGCGCCGACCGTCCTCCCGTTCAGCTGGACGAAGCCGTAGCCCATGGCATCGGGGATCTCCTGGAAGGTCCAGCCGAAGACCTGGCCGTAGAACCGGGCGGTGGCGGGGATGTCCGGGCTGCCCAGGTCGAGCCAGCAGGGCGAGCCGATGGGGAAGGCGGTGGTGAGCATGGAGGGCGCCCTTCGACGGAGAGTGACCGGGACGGTTCCGTCGGGCGTGCACACGCCCCCGCCCGGCCACCTGCGAGTCTGCACCCGGGCGCCGACGACCGCACCCGGGCACCGGCGACCGCAGCGGGGCGGCGGCCCGAGGAGGGGGCAGCGGTGTCTCTTCCGTATCTCTCGGCGCCCTACTTCGGGGGCAGTGGCAGGACGTGACGGAGGGCCTCGACGGCGTCCGGGGCGCCGTCGACAGTGAGGGTGGTGCGGGCGCCGCGGCCGTAGGTGAAGAGGACCAGTTCGCCCGGGTCGCCGGTGATGCGGACGGTGGGGGCGCCGGCGGAGCCGACGGTGAGGGACTGGCCGTCAGGGCGGGTGAGGACCAGGCGGACGGGGGAGCGGCGGCCGGCCTCGAAGCGGGCGATCATGGGGAGGCGGCGCCACAGGGCCTCGGCGCGGCCGGGCGGGACGGGCTGGGGGGCCCAGTCCTCGACCGCGCGCAGGACGTCCTCGGCGTGCACGAAGTACTCGACGGTGTTGGCCGCCTCGTCCGCACCGGGCAGGGCGAAGGGGGAGTAGACCGGCGGGCCGGAGCGGAAGAGACGGATCAGTTCCTCGTACGGCCGCGCGGCGTAGTCGTCCTGCACCCGCCGGGTCCGGGCAGCCAGGGCGGTGATCCTGATGCCCGCCGCCGCGTCGGGGCGACGCTCCCGGATCACCAGGTGGGCGGCGAGGTCCCGGGTGGTCCAGCCGGCGCAGAGGGTGGGGGCGTCCGGGCCTGCGGCGGTGAGGAGTTGGGCGAGGCGGTGGCGTTCGGCGAGGGCGTGGTTCGACATGGCACCAGCCTAGGGCCCGTCGCTTGTGGGGCCGGTCGGATGTAGAGGGCGGCGGCGCGGCGGGTCGCCTCGGCCAGGCGGGCGCGGAGCTCGGGCGGGTGGAGGACCTCGGCCTCCGGGCCGAGGCGGAGCAGCTCGAAGTAGCCGATGTCCCAGGTCTCGACCGGCAGGCTCACGGTGACCCAGCCGTCGGTGTCCGGGGGGCCCGCGGTAGCGAGGGCGTCGTCGGCGGCGGTCGGCTCCAGCAGGACGGCCAGGTTGTCGACGGCGGCCGGGCTCAGCCGCACCACCGCCCGCTCGCGCAGCATGGCGCGGGTGAACTCCCGCGCCGCCGCGGCCCAGTAGCCCGCGAGGTCGAACTCCGGGTCGCGCTCGAACCGTTCGTCGCCGGCCTCGGCGGTCTCGAAGCGGTCGACCCGGTACGAGCCGACCCGGCCGGACGGGCCGCGCGCCGCGACGTACCACTGCCCGGCCTTCAGCACCAGGCCGTACGGCTCCAGCCGCCGCTTCCGGGTGCCGCCGCGCGCCGTGTAGCGGGCGTGGAGCACCCGGTCCTCCCACACGGCGCGCGACACCTCGGCGAGCAGCGGCGGGGGCTCGGCCTCGCGGAACCAGGCCGGTGCGTCCAGGTGGAACCGCTGGACGGCGACCGCGGGGGCGTCGCCCACGGCGGCGGCGACCTTCAGCCGTGCGGCGAGGGCGTGCCCCGCCAGGCCCATGTCGCGCAGCGGACCGGGGAGCCCGGCCAGGTGCAGCACCTCGGCCTCGGCGCGTTCGAGGCCGGTGAGGCGGGTGCGGTAGCCGTCGACGAGCCGGTAGCCCCCGCCGCGGCCGCGTTCGGCGTACACCGGCACGCCGGCCTCGACCAGGGCGGCGACGTCCCGTTGCACGGTGCGCTCGGAGACCTCCAGCTCGGCCGCGAGCTCCGGGGCGGTCATCGTCCGCCGGGCCTGGAGGAGGAGCAGCAGCGCGATGGTCCGGCTCGCCCGCACGTCGCTCCCTCCCGGTCGTCCGCTCTGGTCGTGGGTCCGGTGGTCCGGGCCCCGCACCATTGTCGCCGGGAGCGGTGGCCGTCGCCGCCTGTCCGTCAGCGCTGGGCGTCCTGCGCGGCGTCCAGGAGCGGCAGGCCGGCCGCGTACCGGCGCAGGTAGCCGGCGGTGGGGGTGTCGGCGGCGGCGACGGTGTCCGGGGTGCCCTGCGCGACCACCGCGCCGCCGTCCGGGCCGGCCCCCGGCCCGAGGTCGATCACCCAGTCCGCGGAGGCGGCGACCGGGATGTCGTGCTCGGCCACGACGACGGTGTTGCCGGAGTCGAGCAGCAGGTCGAGCGCGTCGACGACCCGCTGGACGTCGGACGGGTGCAGGCCCGAGACGGGCTCGTCGAGGACGACCAGGCCGGCTCTGCGGCTGGTCGCCCCGCGCTGGACCGCGGACGCGAGCCTGAGGCGCTGGGCCTCGCCGCCGGACAGCTCGGTGGCGCTCTGGCCGAGCCGGAGGTAGCCGAGCCCGACCTGGTCGAGCGCGGTGAGGGTCTCCGCGAGCTGCCGGGGTCCGGTGAAGACCTCCAGGGCCTCGGCGACGGTCAGGTCCAGCACCCGGTCGACGGTCAGCCCCTGGTACGTGACCGCCAGGGCCTCGGGCGCGTAGCGTCGGCCGTCACAGGTGTCGCACACCACCCAGATGTCCGGGAGGAAGTGCATGTCGACGAGCCTGCGGCCGTGGCCGGCGCAGGCCTCGCAGCGGCCGCCCGGGGTGTTGAAGCTGAACCAGGAGGCGTCGGCGCCGCGCGCGCGGGCCGCTTCGGTGGCGGCGAACAGCTTGCGGACGAGGTCGAACGCCTTGCTGTACGTGGCCGGGTTGGACCGCGGCGTGCGCCCGATCGGCTCCTGGTCGACCACGGCGACCCAGCCGAAGCCGTCGAGCCCGGTCACCTCGCGCACCGTGCCGGCGTGAGTTGTGTCCTCGACCGCCGTGCCCCTGGGCGCCGTGTCCTTGAGAGCGGCCGCCACGCCCGCGCCGAGCGCGCCCAAGACGCTGCTCTTGCCGCTGCCGCTGACCCCGGTCAGGCAGGTGAGCCGTCCGATGGGCAGGCACAGCGACTCCGCGGCCGCGTTGTGGGCGCGCACCCCGCGAAGCTCCAGCCAGCCGGAGCCCGCGTGGACCGGGCGCGGGGTGCGGCGCAGCCGCGGCCCCCGCCCGGCCAGGTGGCGGCCGGTGGCCGAGGCGGGGTCGGCGGCGACCAGCGCGGGCGGGCCGCAGACCAGGACCTCGCCGCCCAGCCGGCCCGCACCCGGCCCCATGTCGACGACCCAGTCGGCGCGGGCGATCAGCTCGGGGTCGTGCTCGACGAGTAGGACGGTGTTGCCGGCGTCGCGCAGTTCCAGGGCGATGTCGAGCAGGTGCCGCTTGTCCGCTGGGTGCAGCCCGGCGCCGGGCTCGTCCAGGACGAAGACGATGTCGCTCAGCTCGGTGCCGAGCTGGGCGGACAGCCGGGTGCGCTGCAGCTCGCCGCCGGACAGTGTGGCGGCGCCGCGGGACAGTTGCAGGTGGGCCAGGCCGAGCCGGTCCAGGAGGCGCAGCCGGCGCCCGAGGTCCTGCAGCAGGGGCTCGCCGACGGCGCGCTGCCGGTCGTCGAGGGTTTCGGCGAGGTGCCCGGCCCAGCGGCGGACCTCCCGGACGTCCACCTCCAGCAGCTCGGGGTAGGACAGGCCGCCGAGGCGTACGGACCGGGCGACCCGGTCGAATCCGCTGCCACGGCAGGTGCCGCAGGGCTCCTCGCGCAGGTACGGCAGGTACCGCTGCTTGGCGTCGGCCGTTCGGGCGTTGGCAAACACCCGCTCCACCTCGGCGAGCGCGCCGCGCAGCGGCTGGCTGGAGGTGTACGTCATCCGGGCCGTCTCGTTCCGGTTCGGGATGTCGACCGTGGCCTCGACGGCCTCGTCGCCGGTGCCGTACAGGACGTCGTGCCGGAACGCTGCGGGCAGCGACCGCCAGGGCAGGCCGAGGTCCACGCCGCGGGCGGCGGCGAGCGCGGGGACGAACAGGTGCTCTCCGGAGCGCCACTTGGCGAACCAGGGGGAGGCGCCGTCGAACAGCGGGAGGTCCGGGCGGGTGATGACGAGGTCCTCCGCCGCCTGTCGGCGTCCGCCGGCGCCGTGGCAGTCCGGGCAGCCGCCTTCGGGGGTGCGGCGGTCGAAGTGCGCGGTGGTCAGGGGGCCTTCGGCGGTGTACGGGCCCGGGCCGACCCCTGGAAGGCGGGAGAAGAGCAGGCCGAGGTGCCCGTCGATCCCCGTGATGGTTGCGACGGTGGAGCGCGGGTTGCGGTTCAGACGGCGCTGGTCGACCGCGAGGGTGGCGCCGAGGCCGAGGATGCGGTCGACCTGGGGACGGTTGCGCTGGCTGATGTACTGGCGGACGAACGGCGAAAGGCCTTCCAGGTACCGCAGTTGGGCCTCGCTGTGCAGGGTGTCAACCGCCAGCGACGTCTTTCCGCTGCCGCTGACGCCGGTGAAGGCGACAAGCCGGCCCTTGGGGATGCTGACGGACACGTCGCGCAGGTTGTTGGTCCGGGCGCCGACGACCTCGATGGTGCCGCGCGGGTTCACGCCCCGTCCGCCTTCTCTGCCGTTTCCGCCTTCTTCGTGAGCTTGGCCAGGTCGGGGGCGAACGCGGTCATCCACTGCGGGTGCAGCCGGTAGTAGACGACGTCGTTGTCCCAGTCGAAGGTGTCGTCGCCGTAGAACCCCTGGAAGTACGCGAGCAGCTCCGGCCAGTCGGCGGCCGGCTCGCCGCCGTACGGGTTGATGACCTCCACGCTCCCGTGCGTGAACACGCCCAGGTCCTCCCCGCGCAGGTGCGCGGCACTGACCGCGGGCCGGGCGGCGAGGTGCCGGGCCTTGGCGGCACCCCGAGCGGTGCCGAAGTGCCACTTCCCGTGCAGGAAGTGCCCGTCCACGCCGCTGATCCGCGGCTCCCCCTTCGCCGTCACCGTGGACAGCGCGAGCGTGCACATCCCGGTCAGCACACCGGTGAGCTGCCCGGCGGTCAGCGTGCGCTCACTGCTGATGATCGACCGCAGGTGCGCCGTCGACCGGGAGAGCGAGGAATCGAGAAGGGCCTGGAGCCGCCGGAGCTCCTCGGGTGTTTCACGCATCAGGTTCCTCTGTCCATCCGTCCGTCGTCCCGGCCCGGCACCACCACGGCCCGACCGGCAACCCCCACCCTCCCCGGAAAACCCGACACCTCCTGTCGCCTTTCCCACGACATCCCCCGGCACACCGACAGTGGTCACCCAGACATCGGAGGTCCGACGGGAGCGGGGCTGTCGAAGGTCCTGGTGGCGATGTTCTGCGGCGCCGCCACAGGCCGGGTGGCTGCCCCCGTACGGGGCGAGTTCGGTGAAGCGGCTGTCAGGCGGGGGTCGGGTGGGCCATCCTCGTGGCCATGACCTCCGAGCAGCCGTCGTCCGCAGCCGGCTCCCGTCCGACCCGCGGCCTGGTCCTCACCGTTGCCGCCGTGCTGGTCGTCCTGCTCGCGGTGGTGGCCACCGCGGTGCTCTGGCCGGACGACAAGAAGCCGGCCGCCGCGCCGCCGCCCACCCCGACGGCCACGCCGACGCCCACGCCGACGGCCACTCCGACGCCCACGCCGACCAAGCCGCAGCCGCCGTACGCGCACTTCCCGGTCGGCGCCTGCTTCGACCACCCGCAGCTGAGCCCGGTGATCACCAAGCCCGAGGAGCGGCCCTGCGCGGGCGACCACGACGGCGAGGTGATCGCCGACCCGGTGCTCCCCGACGGCATCACCGGTGACATCCCGCTGGCCCTCGCGATGCGGGACGGCTGCAAGGACGCCGAGACCGCCGCCAAGGCCCGCCAGGGCGACGGGAAGACCTACTACGGCCGCCAGTTCGGCCCGTCGATGGCCACCTACCAACAGGGCTGGCGGGACTACACCTGCACCCTGGCCGCGAGCAACAAGCAGGGCGGCCCCAAGCTCACCGCGCCGCTGCACCCGTAGCGGGCGGCGCGGGGCGGGCTGACACAATGGCCCCATGTCCACCACACCCGCCACTCCCGGCAGCACCGCCCTCGCCCCCGAGATCGCCGCCCGACTCAAGCGCACCGAGGACGGCCTGATCCCGGCCGTCGCCCAGCAGTACGACACCGGCGAGGTGCTGATGCTCGGCTGGATGGACGACGAGGCGCTGCACCGCACCCTGACCACGGGCCGCTGCACCTACTGGAGCCGCAGCCGCCGTGAGTACTGGGTGAAGGGCGACACCTCGGGCCACGTCCAGGCGGTCAAGTCGGTGGCCCTGGACTGCGACGGCGACACCCTGCTGGTCAAGGTCGACCAGACCGGCGCGGCCTGCCACACCGGCGACCGCACCTGCTTCGACGCCGACGTGCTCCCGCTGTCCTGACCCCACTCCGTCCACAACTCCAGAAGGTGCCGCCCGTCATGGATCTCGAAGCCTTCCGCAAGCTCGCCGTCGACACCCGGGTCATCCCGGTCACCCGCAGGCTCCTCGCGGACGGTCTCACCCCGATCGGCCTCTACCGCAGCCTCGCCGAGGAGCGGCCCGGCACCTTCCTGCTGGAGTCCGCCGAGCAGGGCCGCAGCTGGTCGCGCTACTCCTTCGTCGGGGTGCGCAGCGCCGCCGCGCTCACCGTCGGCCCGGACGGCGGGGCCCGCTGGCTCGGCACCCCGCCGGTGGGCATCCCCACGGCCGGTGACCCGCTGGAGGTGCTGCGCGCCACCCTGCAGGCGCTGCACACCCCGCGCCAGGAGGACGACGGCCTGCCCCCGCTCACCGGCGGCCTGGTCGGCTACCTCGGCTACGACATCGTCCGTCGGCTGGAGAAGCTGCCCGACCTCAACCCGGACGACCTGGGCCTTCCCGAGCTGACCATGCTGCTTGCGACCGACCTCGCGGTGCTCGACCACGTCGACGGCACGGTGCTGCTGATCGCCAACGCCGTCAACCGCAACGACCTGGCCAGCGGCGTGGACGAGGCCTGGGCGGACGCGGTGGCCCGGCTGGACGCGATGGAGGCCGAGCTGTTCAAGCCGGTCGACCCGGGTCTGGCCACCTTCACCCCGGTCGGCCCCGGCGAGGTGCACTCGCCGTTCGGCGGCGCGCCGTACCGGGCCGCGGTGGAGGAGATCAAGGAGCGGATCCGGGCCGGCGAGGCCTTCCAGGTGGTGCCCTCGCAGCGCTTCGAGGCGCCCTGCCCGGCCTCCGCGCTGGACGTCTACCGCGTGCTGCGGACCACCAACCCCAGCCCGTACATGTACCTGTTCCGCTTCCCCGGACCGGACGGCGGGGCCGAGGGCGGCTTCGACGTGGTCGGCTCCAGCCCGGAGGCGCTGGTCAAGGTCACCGACGGCGAGGCGATGCTGCACCCGATCGCCGGCACCCGGCACCGCGGCGCCACCCCGCACGAGGACGCGGAGCTGGCCGCCGAGCTGCTCGCCGACCCCAAGGAGCGGGCCGAGCACCTGATGCTGGTGGACCTCGGCCGCAACGACCTCGGCCGGGTCTGCGAGCCGGGCAGCGTCGAGGTGGTCGACTTCATGCAGGTCGAGCGCTACAGCCACGTGATGCACATCGTGTCGACGGTGACCGGCAAGGTCGCCCCGGGGCTGACCGCCTTCGACGTGCTGACCGCCTGCTTCCCGGCCGGGACCCTCTCCGGCGCGCCCAAGCCGCGGGCGATGCGGATCATCGAGGAGCTGGAGCCCACCCGCCGCGGCCTGTACGGCGGCTGCGTCGGCTACCTGGACTTCGCCGGGGACTCGGACACCGCGATCGCGATCCGCACCGCGGTGCTGCGCGACGGCACCGCGTTCGTGCAGGCCGGCGCGGGCGTGGTCGCCGACTCCGACCCGCACGGTGAGGACACCGAGTGCCGCAACAAGGCGGCCGCCGTGCTGCGGGCCGTCGCCACCGCCAATACGCTGCGGACGCCGGAACTGTCGTAGAGGTCGTGGAACCGGTGTCGTGACTGCCGGAGCGTGCGAGGAGGCGGCCGGGATGCCCGAGGTACCCGAGGTGCCGTACGACGAGCTGCGCTGGGCTGTCGTGCTCGGCGCCGCCGGACAGCTGGGCGAGCAGCCGGCCGGCCACGGCCGGGTGCTGTCCGGGGTGGCGATCGACTTCCCGGCGGCGCCCGGCGGCCCCGGCCGGGACCGGCCCGACCCGGGCGCGGCGCTCGCCCCGGACCTGGCCGTGCTCGCCCGGGACGCGGTGCGGGGCGGGCGGGGCCGGTTCGGCGCGGCCGGGGTCGAGGCGGTGCTGGAGGTGGCCCGGCCCGGCCTGGCGCAGGCGGCGAGGGCGTACGCGCGCAACGGCGTGCCGCTGTACCTGGTGGTCGATCCGGCGGCGGCGGTCTGCACCGTGCACACCGCGCCGTCCCCCGAGGGGGTGTACCGGGAGGCCGAGCGGGTGCCCTTCGGCAACGACCTCTTCCTGCCGCTCGGCGGCCGCACGGTGGTGCTGCGGACGGACGAGTTCCCCACCCCGTCCCCCACCCCGGGTGCGGACCCCGGCGTCGGCCGGGGGATAGTGGACGGGTGACCGCTGAGCAGACCCCCGCCCCCGCCGCCCCCAGCCGCCGCACCCTCGGCGTGATGCTGCTGCTGACCGTGCTGAGCGCCGTGCTGGTGCTGACCGCGGCCGGGCGGACCTGGGCCGAGGGCCGGGCCGGCACCCTGGACGTCTCCGTCACCGGCGGCAGGATCTCCGAACTGCCCGGCGGGCTGGCCCTGGTGGGCCTCGCCGCGGCCGTCGCGGTGTTCGCGGTGCGCGGCGTCGGCCGGCTGGCGGTCGGCGCGCTGACCCTGCTGGCCGGGCTCGGCGCGGCCGCCGCCTCGGTGGCCGGGGCGGGCGACACCGCCGCGCTGGACGCCGAGGCCGCCCGCAAGCTGGCGCTGACCGGTTCGGCGGCCACCGAGGTCTCGCACACCGGGTGGCCCTGGGTCGCGCTGGTCGGCGGGGTGCTGCTGGCCCTCGCCGGACTGCTCACCCTGCGCTACGGCCGGGGCTGGCCGGCCATGGGCAGCCGCTACGAGGCCCCGACCCGCAGGACCCCGGCGAAGACCGACACCCCGGGCGACCTGTGGAAGGCGCTGGACCGCGGCGAGGATCCGACCGCCGTGTGAGCTGCGCGCATGTGACGCGATAGACCCGCCACCCGCTTTGGGTCACCGATGTGTGGCCCGGCACAATGGAACCCGTCAACCCGCCGGCGGCCCCGCAGGCCCGGCCGGGCCCCGAGAGCCAAGGAGCACCATTCAGATGGCAGCAGCAGCACACGGCCACACCCCCGCCGCCTGGACCGGCGTCGTCATCTCCTTCGTCGGCTTCGGCGTCGCGGGCGTCGCGATGATCCTGCCGTCGGTGCTGCTGGTGTGGGTCGGCCTGGCGGTCGTCCTGGCCGGTGGCGTGGTCGGCAAGGCCATGTCCATGGCCGGCATGGGCAAGCAGGCCAGCGCCAACGTCTACAAGTCGACCGAGGAGCAGCTCGCGGCCCGTGAGGCCCGCGCCGCCGTCGCCGCCTGACGACCGGCTCGTCGCACCACACGTTTGTCGTACATCGGAACGGCGGGCGCGCCACGCCCGCCGTTTCGTCGTGTCCGGGCCCGACCCGGGCAGAATCGGGGCGTGAACGCCGCCCCCACCGCCTCCGCCCTGCCGCCCGTGCTGCGCCGGCTGAGCCCGCCGCTGACCGCGCTGGCGGCGGTGGCCGTCCCCGCCGCGTACGTCGCCGTGGTGGACCCGAACACTCCCGGGCACTACCCCGACTGCCCGTTCCTGACCGCCACCGGCTGGTGGTGTCCCGGCTGCGGGGGGTTGCGCTGCGTCCACGCGTTGACCCACGGGGACCTCACCGGCGCCCTGCACGACAACGCCGTCGCCGTCCTGCTGTTCGGCGTGCTGGCGGTGCTCTGGCTGCGCTGGGGCTGGGCCGCGCTGACCGGCGGGCCGCCGCCCCGGATCACCGTCGGGGGCCGGCGCTGGGCGCTGATCGCCTTGCTGGTGCTGGTGTTCACGGTGGTGCGGAACTCGCCGGTCGGTGCGGGGCTGGCGCCGCCGCTGGTCTGAGCCGGCCGCCGAACCGCCGTTCCCAGCCGTCGAACCGCCGTTCCCGGCCACCGAACCGCGCTTCCCGGCCACCGGCCGCACCCGGCCCCAAGTCCGTCCGAAAACCGGTGCGGGGCCGGTGAAAGCGCAGCTGAGGACCGCCGGAACGGGCGTCCGGTCCGCGAGACGCGGCTCGAACCGATGCGCCCCCCGCCCCCGGGTGCCGATACCATCGAAGGGCTGGTGGGCTGTCGCCCGCCGGCTCGTGTTGGCCAACTGGCAGAAAAGATGGGGGCTCCTGAGTGAGTGTGCTCGACTCGATCATCGAAGGGGTCCGCGAGGACCTCGCCGAGCGGCAGGCCCGGGTCTCCCTGGACGAGCTCAAGGCGCTCGCCGCCAAGGCACCGGAGGCCAAGGACGGCGTCGCCGCCCTCAAGGGCGACGGGGTCCGGGTGATCTGCGAGGTGAAGCGCTCCAGCCCGTCCAAGGGCGCCCTGGCCTCGATCGCGGATCCGGCCGCCCTGGCGGTCGACTACGCGGCCGGCGGTGCCGCCGCGATCAGCGTGCTGACCGAACAGCGCCGCTTCGGCGGTTCGCTGGCCGACCTGGACGCCGTCCGCGCCGCGGTGGACACCCCGCTGCTGCGCAAGGACTTCATCGTCACCGCCTACCAGCTGTGGGAGGCCCGCGCGCACGGCGCCGACCTCGCGCTGCTGATCGTCGCGGCCCTCGACCAGTCGGCCCTGGTGTCGCTGATCGAGCGCGCCGAGTCGATCGGCCTCACCCCGCTGGTCGAGGTGCACGACGAGGAGGAGATCAGGCGCGCGGTGGACGCCGGCGCCCGGATCATCGGCGTCAACGCCCGCAACCTCAAGACGCTCGAAGTGGACCGCAACACCTTCGAGAACGTCGCCCACGCCATCCCGGACGGCATCGTCAAGATCGCCGAGTCCGGCGTGCGCGGCCCGCTGGACGTGATCAACTACGCCAACCTCGGCGCCGACGCGGTGCTGGTCGGCGAATCCCTGGTGACCGGCAAGGACCCGCGGGCGGCGGTCGCCGACCTGGTCGCCGCCGGGGCCCACCCCGCCGTCCGGCACAAGGACTGACACCACCCGATGAAGATCGCCACCCGACTCGCCCCCGGCTGCCGCCCGCGCGGCTGCCGCGCACCCGCACGCCGGGTGCTGGGGCGTCGGGTGCGGTACGTCATCGGGTGCGAGCCCGGGCAGGTGCCGGGGCGGCGATGGCGCGTGACGTCCGGCTGAGGAACCAGCCGATCGGCCGGATCCTCGGCCGGTCAGACGTCATCGTCGTTCATCTCCGTCTTCGTCAAGGGAAAACACCATGTCCGAAAAGGACTACCTGCCCGGTGCCCAGGTGCCGGACGCGCGCGGCTACTTCGGCGCGTACGGCGGCCGCTTCATCCCCGAGGCGCTGGTCGCCGCGGTCGAGCAGGTCGCCGAGGAGTACGAGAAGGCCAAGGCCGACCCGGCCTTCGCCGCCGAGCTCGACGCGCTGCTCAAGGACTACACCGGGCGCCCGAGCCCGCTGACCGACGTGCACCGCTTCTCCGCCGAGGCGGGCGGCGCGCGCATCCTGCTCAAGCGCGAGGACCTCAACCACACCGGCTCGCACAAGATCAACAACGTGCTGGGCCAGGCGCTGCTCACCAAGCGGATGGGCAAGACCCGGATCATCGCCGAGACCGGCGCCGGCCAGCACGGCGTGGCCACCGCGACCGCCTGTGCGCTGTTCGGCTTCGACTGCACCATCTACATGGGTGAGGTCGACACCGAGCGCCAGGCGCTCAACGTCGCCCGGATGCGGATGCTCGGCGCCGAGGTGGTGGCCGTCAAGTCCGGCAGCCGGACGCTCAAGGACGCCATCAACGAGGCGTTCCGGGACTGGGTCGCCAACGTCGACTCCACCCACTACCTGTTCGGCACGGTCGCCGGGCCGCACCCGTTCCCGATGATGGTCCGGGACTTCCACCGGATCATCGGGGTCGAGGCGCGGCAGCAGGTGCTCGACCGGACCGGGCGGCTGCCCGACGCGGTCGTGGCCTGTGTGGGCGGCGGCTCCAACGCGATGGGGATCTTCCACGAGTTCATCCCGGACGCCGGGGTGCGGCTGATCGGCTGCGAGGCCGCCGGCGAGGGGGCCGAGACGCCCCGGCACGCGGCCACCCTCACCAAGGGGGACCCGGGGGTGCTGCACGGCTCCCGGACGTACGTCCTCCAGGACGAGGACGGGCAGACCATCGAGTCGCACTCGATCTCGGCGGGGCTGGACTACCCGGGGGTCGGGCCGGAGCACGCCTGGCTGAAGGACACCGGGCGGGCGGAGTACCGGCCGGTCACGGACGCCGCCGCGATGCAGGCACTGCGGCTGCTGTCCCGTACCGAGGGGATCATCCCGGCCATCGAGAGCGCCCACGCGCTCGCCGGGGCGCTGGAGCTGGGGCGCGAGCTCGGGCCGGAGGCGACCATCCTGGTCTCGCTGTCGGGGCGCGGGGACAAGGACATGCACACCGCGGCCGAGTACTTCGGGTTGTACGACGAGAAGAGCGACGGCTCGGGCAACGGCTCTGCCGAGGGGGGTAAGTGATCATGACTTCCAAGCTGAGCGGCGTCCTGGCCGCCGCCAAGGCGGAGGACCGGGCCGCGCTGATCGGGTACCTGCCGGCCGGGTTCCCGACCGTGGACGGCGGCATCCGGGCGATCAAGGCGCTGATCGAGGGCGGCTGCGACGTGGTCGAGGTCGGGCTGCCGCACTCCGACCCGGTGCTCGACGGTTCGGTCATCCAGACCGCCGACGACATCGCGCTGCGGGGCGGCGTGCGGATCAAGGACGTGCTGCGGACCGTCCAGGAGGTCGCCGCGGCGCACCCCGAGGCGGCGGTGCTCGTGATGACGTACTGGAACCCCGTCGACCGCTACGGCGTGGCGCGGTTCGCGGCGGACCTGGCGGCCGCGGGTGGGGCCGGATGCATCCTGCCGGACCTGCCGGTCGAGGAGTCCGAGGAGTGGCGCAAGGCGGCGGACGAGCACGGACTGGACACCGTGTTCGTGGTCGCCCCCAGCAGCAAGGACGCGCGGCTGGCGGAGGTCACGGCGGCGGGGAGCGGGTTCGTGTACGCGGCCGCGGTGATGGGTGTGACCGGGACCCGGACCGCGGTCGGCTCCATGGCCGAGGACCTGGTCGCCCGGACCAGGGCGACGACCGACCTGCCGGTCTGTGTCGGGCTCGGGGTCTCGGACGCGGTGCAGGCGGCGGAGGTCGCCCGGTTCGCGGACGGGGTGATCGTGGGGTCGGCGTTCGTGAAGCGGATCCTGGCCGCGGGCCAGGACGAGGCGGCGGCGCTGGATGCCGTGCGGGAGCTGGCGGGGGAGCTGGCTTCGGGCGTGCGGAGGCGCTGACGCGCGGTGGAGACGTCGGACCGGCGGCCCCTCACTCCTTCGGGAGTGGGGGGCCGCCGGGGTTCGGGGGCTGGGGCGGGGCTTTCGGGGGGTGGGGGCGGGTGGGGGAGACGGGGTGGGGGTGCGGACCCGAACGGGTGAACAAAGGGAGGGGACACGCATCAGCCGGGGTTGACCGACGTTGAGAGGAGGGACGAGTACACGAACGGTTGTGGGGGTGAGCGGAAGGGGTAAGCCGGTGCGGGGTCTCCAGCGGGCCGTTCTGCTGCGGGCGGCGGCCGCCGTGTTGGTGCTGGGTGGTGCGGTCGGGGTGCATGCCCAGGTGGGGCACGCGCTGGCCAAGCGGGGGGCCGAGCGGGCGGAGCGGGAGGCGGTGGCGTGTGCGGAGGCGGCCCGGCATCCGGATCTGTTCGAGGCGGGGTGGCCGGCGGGGTGTCGCTGACGCGCGGGTGTTCGGCTTGTTCGGACAGAACGTCACCCATCCGGCTTAATTCCTGAATGTGGAGGAACCACCCTTCATCCCTGACGGTTCATCAGGGAGTGAACGAGTTTCCCGAGGGGGGTTCCCTGATGGTCGCGCAGCCCGACGGCTCCGCGCCCACGTCGACGGCGGGCCGGCCGGTGCCGGTCCGGAGCGAGTGGCTCGGCACGGTCGTCCGGCTCGGCCTCGCGGTGGTCTGGGGGTGGGCCGGGCTGGCGAAGATCTCCGACCCGGCGGAGGCCGCGCAGGCCGTCCGGGCCTACGAGATCCTGCCCGAGGGCCTGGTCAAGCCGATCGGTTACGGCCTGCCGTTTCTGGAACTGGCGCTGGCACTGCTGCTGCTGGTGGGCCTCGGTGTCCGGCTGGTGGCCGGGGTCTCCGCGCTGCTGCTGCTGGCCTTCATCGCCGGGATCGCCTCCGCCTGGGCGCGCGGCATCTCGATCGACTGCGGCTGCTTCGGCGGCGGCGGGCACGTCGACGAGTCCCAGACGAAGTACCTCCAGGAGATCCTGCGCGACACCGGATTCCTGCTGCTGGCCGGCTGGCTGCTGTGGCGGCCCCGTACCCGGCTGTCGGTGGACCGCTGGCTGGCGAGCTGACCCCCACATCCCTGCACCCGACGAAGGCCCCCGACCGTGGATGTCAAGGCAATGAGCGAGAAGAACCGAGAAGGCAAGCGCACCGCCCGCGAGCGGATGCTGGAGCAGCGGGCGGCCGAGGAGACGTCCTCCCGGCGCAGGAAGAAGCTGATCGTGGGCGGTTCCGTGCTCACGGTGATCGCCGCCGCGGTGATCGTCGGCGTCGTGGTGCAGAACCAGCGCTCCAAGCCGGAGACGCCGGCCGCCGCCCCGGCCGGGACGATCGGCGACAAGAACCTGGTCATTCCGGTCGGCGCGGGCAACGCGCCCTCCGTCCTGACGGTCTACGAGGACCCGCGCTGCCCCGCCTGCGGCATCTTCGAACGCGAGTTCTCGTCGACCGTCGACCAGCTGGAGGACGCCGGGAAGATCTACACGAACTACCACATCGTGTCGTTCATCGACCGGGCCGCGGGCGGCAAGGGCTCCAGGACGGCCGCCAACGCGCTGGGCTGCGCCCAGGACGCCGGGCACTTCCGCGACTACCACGACGTGCTGTACCGCAACCAGCCGGACGAGACCAACGACGCCTTCGCTGACAAGGCCGTCCTGATCAGCCTGGCCAAGCAGGTCAACGGCCTGGACACGCCCGAGTTCCACTCCTGCGTCAACGGCAACAAGTTCGGTGGGTGGGTGTCCGCGGTTCAGCAGGACTTCGACAAGTCCAGCTTCAAGTCCACTCCCACGGTGCTGCTCAACGGCCAGCCGATCTACCCGAAGAACGGCAGCGAGGAAATCACCCCGGCGAACCTGGTGAAGTGGGTGGACGCCGCGAACCAGGGCAAACAGCTGGGCACGGCGGGCTCGCACGGGCAGACCCCGGCGCCGACCAGCACCGCGTCGGAGGCCAACAACCCGTCGCCGACGGCCGGCTGAGCCCGTTCCGCCGCGCCGCCCTCCTCCCCGTCCGGAGGGGGGCGGCGCCGCCCGTTGTTCGATTTCTGTGACCCCAAGGGTGTCCGAGCGGGCCGTCGGACCCTGTAGCGTCGGAACTGCCATGGATATCGCCTACATTCCCAGCCCGTCGCGGGGCGTCCTGTACCTCGGACCGATCCCGCTGCGCGCCTACGCGTTCTGCATCATCCTCGGTGTCGTCGTCGCCGTCTGGCTCGGCAGCAAGCGCTGGGTCGCCCGGGGCGGTGCCAAGCACACCGTCGGCGACATCGCCGTGTGGGCCGTGCCGTTCGGCCTGGTCGGCGGCCGCCTGTACCACGTGATCACCGACGGCGGCCGACTGTACTTCGCCGAGGGGAAGAACCCCTGGGACGCACTCAAGATCTGGGAGGGCGGCCTCGGCATCTGGGGTGCGATCGCGCTGGGCGCGGTCGGTGCCTGGATCGGCGCCCGACGCCGGGGCGTGCCGCTGCCCGCGTACGCCGACGCCATCGCGCCGGGCATCGCGCTCGCGCAGGCGCTGGGCCGCTGGGGCAACTACTTCAACCAGGAGCTGTACGGCCGGTCGACCACCCTGCCGTGGGGCCTGGAGATCAACAAGACGCTGCCCGACGGCGAGGTCGTGAAGGGCGTCTACCACCCGACCTTCCTGTACGAGTCGCTGTGGTGCGTCGGGGTCGCGCTGCTGGTGATCTGGGCGGACCGCCGGTTCAAGCTGGGCCACGGCCGGGTGTTCGCGCTGTACGTGGCCGCGTACACGGCGGGCCGGTTCTGGACCGAGTGGCTGCGGATCGACGAGGCGCACGTCTACCTCGGCCTGCGGCTGAACGACTGGGTGTCCATCGGGGTGTTCGTCGCCGCCGTGACGTACTTCGTGATCATGGGGAAGAAGCGGCCCGGGCGGGAGGATCCGGCGAGCATCGATCCGGCCGCGCACCTGGCGGAGGACGCCCCGGCCGAGGCCAAGAGCGACGAGAAGGGCAAGGAGACGCCGGTGCTGCGGAAGCCGGCGGAGCCCGCGGACGAGAAGGTGGCCGTCGAAACGGTCGGCGAGGACGCCAAGAACCCGATCTGACCTGGGACTTCCCCCGGCTGAGGCCACCCTTCGCGAGGTTTGCGAAGGGTGGCCTCAGTGGTGTTCGGACAGCCTTACTTTGCTGGAAATGCCCAGGTCAGAC
Source organism: Kitasatospora sp. NPDC093102 (assembly GCF_040683915.1). Lineage (NCBI taxonomy): Bacteria > Bacillati > Actinomycetota > Actinomycetes > Kitasatosporales > Streptomycetaceae > Kitasatospora > Kitasatospora sp. NPDC093102. The sequence continues at coordinate 436,463 of NZ_JBFBFA010000002.1, forward strand.
GGGCTACGTTCGGGGCTGACGAACGACGACGGAGGGGAACGACGATGAGTGCGATCACTGTGGAAGCCGACGCCGGACACCAGCCCCGGATACCCGCGGCCGACCACCACCGGGATGTCAACGGCGGTTGGCTGCGGCCGGCCGTGTTCGGCGCGGTGGACGGCCTGGTGTCCAACTTCGCGCTGATGACCGGGGTGGTCGGCGGTGCGGCGTCCAACGGGACGGTGATCCTGACCGGACTGGCGGGCCTGGCGGCCGGCGCCTGCTCGATGGCGGCGGGGGAGTACACCTCGGTGGCCTCGCAGCGGGAGCTGGTGCAGGCCGAGATCGAGGCCGAGCGGCTGGAGCTGAGCCGCAACCCGCACGGCGAGCTGGCCGAGCTGGCCCAGCTGTACGTCTCGCGCGGAGTGGACCCGGAACTGGCCCACGAGGTGGCCCGGCAGCTGTCCGCGGACCCGGAGCTGGCCCTGGAGGTGCACGCCCGCGAGGAGCTGGGCATCGACCCGACCGAGCTGCCCTCGCCGCTGGTGGCGGCCGGCTCGTCGTTCCTGTTCTTCGCGCTCGGTGCGCTGCTGCCGCTGCTGCCGTACCTGCTGGGGGCGACCTCGCTGCTGCCCGCACTGCTCCTGGCGGGGGCCGGGCTGTTCCTGTGCGGCGCGGTGGTGGCCCGGGTGACGGCGCGCACCTGGTGGTTCAGCGGGCTGCGGCAGCTGGTGCTGGGCAGCGCGGCGGCCGGCGTGACCTACCTGCTCGGGTGGCTGATCGGCGGCCACGTGGGGTGACCCGCAGCCGTGCATGGTTATGCTGGCCAGTGAGTGACGTTTCACACATGGGTGTCGGGCAACGCCTGGCCTAGTCTCATCATTCGGGCCCCCGTGCCGCGGATTCGCAACCGCGGACGGGCTCCCGAGATGGATTCACAGGTGTCCATGATCGGCTCCTGTGGCGATCCGGTTTCGCCCCTGTTTCAGGCCGCGGACGGTTGGGCACAATCGTCGGGACGTGCACTGTGGCACGTCCTCCTCACACAGCCCCTGACCAGCGCATCATCCCGCCATGTGGACGGGATATTCCGCTTCTCGGGATCACGGGCATCATGGAACTTGCACGACACCGCACCATCGCATCAGGGCCAACGTCGTCCCTACTTGCACCACTTGCCGAAAGACGACGACGGGAGAGCCGATGCTGTCTGCATCCATGCACTCCGCCAACGAGCCCCAGGCCGGCGCCGCCCGCCGGCCGTACGCGCTCGTGCCGGATGCGCGACCTGCTGCTCAGGGCCTGTACGACCCGCGGAACGAGCACGACGCCTGTGGCGTCGGTTTCGTCGCCACACTGACCGGCATCGCCGACCACACCATCGTCGAGCAGGCGTTGAACGTCCTGCGCAACCTGGAGCACCGCGGCGCCACCGGCGCCGAGCCGGACTCCGGTGACGGTGCGGGGATCCTGACCCAGATCCCGGACGCCTTCCTGCGCGGGAAGGTCCCCTTCGAGCTCCCGGCGGCCGGGTCCTACGCCGTCGGCATCGCCTTCCTGCCGGACGCGGACGCCGCCGACGCCGCCGCCGTCGCGCGGATCGAGGGCATCGCCGCCGAAGAGGGGCTGACCGTCCTCGGCTGGCGCGACGTGCCGGTCACCCCGGACCTGCTCGGTGCCACCGCGCGCAGCGTGATGCCGCGCTTCCGCCAGCTCTTCCTCGCGTCGGCGCCCGCCGGACAGGGCCCGGCCGGTGCCGGCAGGGCCGGCACCGAGCTGGACCGGGTCGCCTTCGTGGTCCGCAAGCGCGCCGAGCGCGAGGCCGGGGTGTACTTCCCGTCGCTGTCCGCACGCACCATCGTCTACAAGGGCATGCTGACCACCGGCCAGCTGGAACCCTTCTTCCCCGACCTGTCGGACCGCACCTACGCCTCCGCCATCGGCCTGGTGCACTCGCGGTTCTCCACCAACACCTTCCCGAGCTGGCCGCTCGCCCACCCGTACCGCTTCGTCGCGCACAACGGCGAGATCAACACGGTCAAGGGCAACCGCAACTGGATGCGGGCCCGGGAGTCGCAGCTGGCCACCGACCTCATTCCCGGCAACAGGAACGGGCAGGGTCTGGAGCGGATCTTCCCGATCTGCACCCCGGAGCACTCCGACTCCGCCTCCTTCGACGAGGTCCTGGAACTGCTCCACCTCGGCGGCCGCTCGCTGCCGCACTCGGTGCTGATGATGATCCCGGAGGCGTGGGAGAACCACGCCACCATGAACCCGGCCCGCCGCGCGTTCTACCAGTACCACTCCAACCTGATGGAGCCCTGGGACGGCCCGGCCTGCGTCACCTTCACCGACGGCACCCAGATCGGCGCCGTGCTCGACCGCAACGGCCTGCGCCCGGCCCGGTACTGGATCACCGAGGACGGCCTGGTCGTCCTCTCCTCCGAGGTCGGCGTGCTCGACATCGACCAGGAGAAGGTCGCCAGGAAGGGCCGCCTCCAGCCCGGCCGGATGTTCCTGGTGGACACCGCCGAGGGCCGGATCGTCGAGGACGAGGAGATCAAGTCCGCCCTCGCCACCGAGCACCCGTACGAGGAGTGGGTCGGCGCCGGGCAGATCCAGCTCGCCAAGCTGCCCGAGCGCGAGCACATCGCGCACACCCACGCCTCCGTCACCCGCCGCCAGCAGACCTTCGGGTACACCGAGGAGGAGCTGCGGGTCATCCTCGCGCCGATGGCGCGCACCGGCGCCGAGGCACTCGGCTCGATGGGCACCGACTCGCCGATCGCCGCGCTGAGCGAGCGGCCGCGCCTGCTGTTCGACTACTTCGTGCAGCTCTTCGCGCAGGTCACCAACCCGCCGCTGGACGCCATCCGCGAGGAGCTCGTCACCTCGCTGCTGTCCAACCTCGGCCCCGAGGGCAACCTGCTGGCCGCCGAGTCCGCTTCCTGCCGCTCGGTCGGCATCACCTTCCCGGTGATCGACAACGACGAGCTGGCCAAGCTCGTCCACATCAACGCCGACGGCGACCAGCCCGGCCTCAAGGCCGTCACGCTCTCCGGCCTCTACAAGGTCGCCTCCGGCGGCGAGGGCCTGGCCGCCCGGCTGGCCGCGATCGCCGCCGAGGCCGACGCCGCGATCGCCGACGGCGCCCGGATCATCGTGCTCTCCGACCGGCACTCGGACGCCGAGCACGCGCCGATCCCCTCGCTGCTGCTCACCTCGGCCGTTCACCACCACCTGATCCGCACCAAGCAGCGCACCCAGGTGTCGCTGCTGGTCGAGGCGGGCGACGTCCGCGAGGTGCACCACGTCGCGCTGCTGATCGGCTACGGCGCCGGCGCGGTCAACCCGTACCTGGCCATGGAGTCCGTCGAGGACCTCGTCGCCCAGAACGTGTTCATCCAGGGCGTCGAGGCCGACAAGGCCATCCGGAACCTGATCAAGGCGCTCGGCAAGGGCGTGCTCAAGGTCATGTCCAAGATGGGCATCTCCACCGTCGCCTCCTACCGCGGCGCCCAGGTCTTCGAGGCCATCGGCCTCTCCCAGGACCTGGTCGACGGCTACTTCGCCGGCACCACCACCAAGCTCGGCGGCATCGGCCTGGAGGAGATCGCCCGCGAGACGGCCGCCCGGCACGCCAAGGCGTACCCGGCCTCCGGCATCCCGGCCGCGCACCGCGCGCTGGAGATCGGCGGCGAGTACCAGTGGCGCCGCGAGGGCGAGCCGCACCTGTTCGACCCGGACACCGTCTTCCGGCTCCAGCACTCCACCCGCAACCGCCGGTACGACATCTTCAAGCAGTACACGGACCGGGTGAACGAGCAGTCCGAGCGACTGATGACGCTGCGCGGCCTGTTCCAGCTGGACGGCCTCGGCCGGGAGCCGGTCCCGGTCGAGGAGGTCGAACCGGTCTCCGAGATCGTCAAGCGCTTCTCCACCGGCGCCATGTCGTACGGCTCGATCTCCCGCGAGGCGCACGAGACCCTGGCCATCGCGATGAACCGCCTCGGCGGCAAGTCCAACACCGGCGAGGGCGGCGAGGACCCGGAGCGGCTGTACGACCCGGAGCGCCGCTCGGCGATCAAGCAGGTCGCCTCCGGCCGGTTCGGCGTCACCTCCGAGTACCTGGTCAACGCGGACGACATCCAGATCAAGATGGCCCAGGGCGCCAAGCCCGGCGAGGGCGGCCAGCTGCCCGGCCACAAGGTGTACCCGTGGGTCGCCAGGACCCGGCACTCCACCCCGGGCGTCGGCCTGATCTCGCCGCCGCCGCACCACGACATCTACTCCATCGAGGACTTGGCGCAGCTGATCCACGACCTCAAGAACGCCAACCCGGCGGCCCGCATCCATGTGAAGCTGGTGTCCGAGGTCGGCGTCGGGACGGTCGCCGCGGGTGTGTCCAAGGCGCACGCGGACGTCGTCCTGGTGTCGGGGCACGACGGCGGGACGGGCGCCTCGCCGCTCACCTCGCTGAAGCACGCGGGCGGGCCCTGGGAGCTCGGGCTCGCGGAGACCCAGCAGACGCTGCTGCTCAACGGTCTGCGCGACCGCATCGTCGTCCAGACCGACGGCCAGCTGAAGACCGGCCGCGACGTGGTGATCGCCGCGCTGCTCGGCGCCGAGGAGTTCGGCTTCGCGACCGCCCCGCTGGTGGTCTCCGGCTGCATCATGATGCGCGTCTGTCACCTGGACACCTGCCCGGTCGGCGTCGCCACCCAGAACCCCGTGCTGCGCGAGCGGTTCTCCGGCAAGCCCGAATTCGTGGTCAACTTCTTCGAGTTCATCGCCGAGGAGGTCCGGGAGCTCCTGGCCTCGCTGGGCTTCCGCTCCATCGAGGAGGCCGTCGGCCACGCCGAGCACATCGACGCCCGCGCCGCGATCGACCACTGGAAGGCGGCCGGGCTGGACCTCGCCCCGCTGTTCCACGTGCCGGCGCTGCCCGAGGGCGCCGCCCGGCACCGCACCACCACCCAGGACCACGCGCTGGACAAGGCCCTCGACAACCAGCTGATCGCGCTGGCCGAGGACGCCCTGGAGCGCGGCGAGACCGTCCGCATCCAGCTGCCGATCCGCAACGTCAACCGCACGGTCGGCACCATGCTCGGCCACGAGGTGACCAAGCGGTACCGGGGCGAGGGCCTGCCGGAGGGGACCATCGACGTCACCTTCACCGGCTCCGCCGGGCAGTCCTTCGGCGCGTTCCTGCCGCGCGGCGTGACGCTGCGCCTGGAGGGCGACGCCAACGACTACGTCGGCAAGGGCCTCTCGGGCGGCGTGATCGTCGTCCGCCCGGCCCGCGAGGCGGCGGCCATCGGCAACGACGCGCAGAACCACGTCATCGCCGGCAACACCATCGGCTACGGCGCCACCTCGGGCCGCGTCCACCTGCGCGGCAAGGCCGGCGAGCGCTTCGCCGTCCGCAACTCCGGGGCCACCCTGGTGGTCGAAGGCGTGGGCGACCACGGCCTGGAGTACATGACCGGCGGCCGGGTCGTCGTCCTCGGCGAGACCGGACGCAACCTCGCGGCGGGCATGTCCGGCGGCATCGCGTACGTCCTGGACCTGCGCCCCGCGAACGTCAACGACGGGATGGTGGGCATCGAGGCCCCCGCCGCCGCCGACCGCGACTGGCTGCGCGAGACCGTGCAGCAGCACTACGAGGAGACCGGTTCCACCGTCGCCGCCGAACTCCTGGCGGACTGGGGCAGCGGGGTCTCCCGCTTCTCCAAGATCATGCCGACCGACTACAAGGCAGTGCTCGCCGCCAAGGACGCCGCTGAGCGCGATGGCCTCTCCGAGGCCGAGACCACTCGCAAGATGATGGAGGCGGCTAATGGCTGACCCCAAGGGCTTCCTGACCACGCCCAAGCAGCAGGCGGAGCGCCGGCCGGTCGACGTCCGGATCAAGGACTGGAACGAGGTCTACGTCGAGCGCAGCCTCCTGCCGATCATCACCAAGCAGGCCGGCCGCTGCATGGACTGCGGCATCCCGTTCTGCCACAACGGCTGCCCGCTCGGAAACCTCATCCCCGAGTGGAACGACCTGGCCTACCGGGACGACTTCGTCGGCGCGATCGAGCGGCTGCACGCCACCAACAACTTCCCGGAGTTCACGGGCCGCCTGTGCCCGGCCCCGTGCGAGTCCGCGTGCGTCCTCGGCATCAACCAGGACGCGGTGACCATCAAGAACGTCGAGGTCACCGTCATCGACAAGGCCTGGGACCGGGGAGGGGTCACCCCGCAGGTGCCCGAGCGGCTGTCCGGCAAGACCGTCGCCGTGGTGGGCTCCGGCCCGGCCGGCCTCGCCGCCGCCCAGCAGCTCACCCGGGCCGGGCACACCGTGGTGGTGTACGAGCGGGCCGACCGGATCGGCGGACTGCTGCGCTACGGCATCCCCGAGTTCAAGATGGAGAAGCGCCACATCAACCGCCGCATCGAACAGATGCGGGCAGAGGGCACCCGGTTCCGCACCGGCGTGCACGTCGGCGAGGACATCACCGGGCAGCAGCTGCGCGAGCGCTTCGACGCCGTGGTGGTCGCGGCCGGCGCCACGACCGCCCGCGACCTGTCGGTGCCCGGGCGCGAGCTCAAGGGCGTCCACCAGGCCATGGAGTACCTGCCGCTGGCCAACAAGGTGCAGGAGGGCGACTTCGTCGAGTCGCCGATCAGCGCCAAGGGCAAGCACGTGGTCGTGATCGGCGGCGGCGACACCGGCGCGGACTGCGTCGGCACCGCGCACCGGCAGGGGGCGGCCTCCGTCACCCAGCTGGAGATCATGCCGCGGCCCGGCGAGGAGCGGCCCGGGCACCAGCCGTGGCCGACCATGCCGATGACGTACAAGGTCACCTCCGCGCACGAGGAGGGCGGCGAGCGGATCTACTCCGTCAGCACCACCCGCTTCAGCGGCGACGAGGACGGCAACGTCCAGGAACTGCACCTGGTCGAGGTGGAGTTCAAGGACGGCCGGTTCGAGCCGGTGCCGGGCACCGAGCGGGCCGTCCCGGCACAGCTGGTCACCCTGGCCATGGGCTTCACCGGGACGGACGCGAGGAACGGGCTGGTCGAGCAGCTGGGAGTGGACCTCGACGCGCGCGGTAACATTGCCCGCGATGGCCGGTTCGCCACCAATGTCGATGGCGTGTACGTCTGCGGAGACGCCGGCCGTGGCCAGTCGCTGATCGTCTGGGCCATCGCGGAGGGCCGTTCGGCCGCCGCCGCGGTGGACGGGTACCTGGGCGGCAGGACCCCGCTTCCCGCCCCGATCCGGCCCACGGACCGCCCCCTGGTGGTCTGACGGACGGACGGTCCCGACCGGCCCCCACCGAACGCCCGGCGCCGCATCGCCGGGAGCTCAACCCGCTGCCCCCGCCAGTGTCGCCGGGCCAACGCGGTCTCCTGGCGCCTGCCCTCTTCCCCGACCAGTTGGAGGGCGGGCGCCGTCGCGTTCTCCGGGAGGTTCCGCCCGGCTCCTCCGGAAGCGCCGCTCCACGCGGAAGACGGCCCTTCCCGGCCGCTCGGTCCTCCGGCAGCCGACGGAGCCGGCCGGCGGCAGGGTACGGGGTCGCGGCAACCATCGGACAAACGAGCTAAGTTGTCCGCAGTCCCGGCGGGATCCCGGGCAACGGGCTGTTGTTCGTCGGTGCCAGGTGGCAGACTGCCGCCGACGGCCGGGGGGCTGGGCTAGTGCGGAGGTTGACTTCGATGGGCACGACTCAGGCAGGCGGGGGCGCCACCGTACGGCGGCTACTGCTCGGCACCCAGCTGCGCAAGCTCCGCGAGGCCAGAGGCGTCAGCCGGGAGGAGGCCGGGTACTCGATCCGGGCCTCCGAGTCCAAGATCAGCCGGATGGAGCTCGGCCGGGTCGGCTTCAAGGAGCGCGACGTGGCCGACCTGCTGACCCTGTACGGGGTCGAGGCCGAGCAGGAGCGCGCCACCGTCCTCGGGCTGCTGCACGACGCCAACGGCAGCTCCTGGTGGCACGAGTACGGGGACGTGCTGCCCGGCTGGTTCCAGAACTACCTGGGGCTGGAGGAGGCCGCGGCCGAGATCCGCAGCTACGAGGTCCAGTTCGTCCACGGGCTGCTCCAGACCGCCGACTACGCCCGGGCCGTGGTCACCGCCGGCGGCCACGCCAACGGGGCGGAGGAGATCGAGCGCCGGGTCGACGTACGGCTCAGGCGGCAGGCGGTGCTGACCGGCGAGCGGGCGCCGCAGCTGGTCGCGGTGCTGGACGAGGCCGCGCTGCGCCGGCCCTGGGGCGGGCCGGAGCAGATGCGCGGCCAGCTGGACCGGCTGCTGGAGCTCAGCGAGCTGCCCAACGTCCGGCTCCAGGTGCTGCCGCTGGGCAACGCCGGGCTGAGCGCGGAGAGCGGCGCCTTCACCGTCCTGGGCTTCGCCGAGGCCGAGCTGGCGGACGTGGTGTACCTGGAGCAGTTCACCACCGCGCTCTACCTCGACAAACCCGCCGAGGTGGCCGAGTACCGGCAGGCGATGGACGACCTGGTCGCCGACAGCCTGAGCCCGGAACGGACCCGTGATCTTCTGCAAGTGGTGCGCCAGGAGTTGTAGTACGTCAGTACGATGACCTTCCATCAGGTCGGTGTATGAGAGGGATCAGATGTCGTACTTCTCCGAGTTGGCGCTGCAGTACATCGATGGTGAGTGGCGCACTGGCAACGGCTCCTGGGACATCGTGGATGTCGACCCCTACACCGGCGACAAGCTCGCCAGCATCACCGTCGCCACCGTCGCCGAGGTCGATCTGGCCTACCGCGCCGCCGAGCGCGCCCAGAAGGAGTGGGCCGCCACCAACCCGTACCAGCGGCGGCTGGTCTTCGAACGCGCGCTGCGGCTGCTGGAGGACCGCGAGCCGGAGATCGTCCGGGCGATCATGATCGAGCTCGGCGGCACCGCCCTGAAGGCGGGCTTCGAGCTGTCCCTGGTCAAGGACGTGCTGCGGGAGTGCCTGCACCTGTCGGTGGCCTCCGAGGGCCGGCTGCTGGCCTCGCCCGCCCCGGGCCGGGAGAACCGGCTCTACCGGCTGCCGGTCGGCGTGGTCGGCGTGATCAGCCCGTTCAACTTCCCGCTGTTCCTGGCGCTCAAGGCCGTCGGCCCGGCGCTCGCGCTCGGCAACGGCGTCGTCCTCAAGCCGCACCAGGAGACCCCGGTGGTCGGCGGCGGGCTCATCGCGAAGCTCTTCGAGGACGCGGGGCTGCCGCCCGGCCTGCTGAACGTGGTGGTCACCGACATCGCCGAGATCGGCGACAGCTTCATCGAGCACCCGGTGCCCAAGGTGATCTCCTTCACCGGCTCCGACAAGGTCGGCCGGCACGTCGCCACCGTCGCCGCCGCGCACTTCAAGCGGACGGTCCTGGAGCTCGGCGGCAACAGCGCGCTGATCGTGCTGGACGACGCCGACGTGGACCACGCCGTGGACGCCGCGGTGTTCAGCCGCTTCGTCCACCAGGGGCAGGTCTGCATGGCCGCCAACCGGGTGCTGGTGGACCGCGGCATCGAGGCCGAGTTCACCGAGAAGTTCGTCGCCAAGGTCGCCTCGCTCACCGTCGGCGACCCGAAGGACCCGGCCACCCACATCGGCCCGCTGATCAACTCCGTCCAGGCCGACGTCCTCTCCGCCCAGGTCGACCAGGCGGTCGCGGCCGGCGCCACCGCGCTGCTGCGCGGCAGCACGGTCGGCAGCCTGATGGCGCCGACGGTGCTCACCGGCCTGGCGGAGGACGCGCCGATCCTGCGGAACGAGCTCTTCGGCCCGGTCGCGCTGCTGGTGCCCTTCGAGGGCGAGGACGAGGCCGTGCGGCTCGCCAACAACACGCCGTTCGGGCTCAGCGGCGCGGTGCACACCGCGAACGTCGAGCGCGGGGTGAGGCTCGCCCAGCGGATCGAGACCGGCATGATCCACGTCAACGGCGGCACCATCGCCGACGAGCCGGGCGTGCCCTTCGGCGGCGAGAAGAACTCCGGCGTCGGCCGCCTCAACGGCGAGTCCACGGTGGACGCCTTCACCACCCTGAAGTGGATCTCCGTCCAGCACGAGCGCGCGGTCTTCCCCTTCTGATCCGAGGGTGCCGAACGCACGGGTCTCCCGGCAGCAGCCGCCGGGAGACCCGCGCTGCCCGACCGTTCAGGCCGGGTGGCGGACCTTCCGGCCGGCCGGAGACGTCAGACTCTGCGCGTAGGCCGGCAGTTGGGCATGCCGTTCCGGCGCCTGGAACTCGCTCATGGCGCCGTTCTCCCACCGGACAGGCCGAAAGGCCGTCGCCGGCGGGGCGACGGCCTTTCGGCGAGGACCGTCGGTCAGAAGACCGGCTGGCCGGCGCGGACGAGGCGCCAGGAGTCGGTGAAGAAGTCGGCGGGGTCGATGGTGCCCTTGGCCTTCACCCAGGCGATCATGGTGTTGCGGATCTCGTCGGAGTTCGACCAGACCATCTTGGCCTTGGCGACGTGCGGGAAGTTGCCGCCGCCGTTGGCGCGGTAGTTGTTGACGGCGAGGACGAACTCGGCGGCCGGGTCGATCGGCTTGCCCTGGAAGGACAGGTTGACGATCCGCGAGCCCTTCGGCTGGGCGATGTCGATGTCGTAGCTCAGGCCGTAGACCGAGTCGTAGTTGTAGTCCGGGGTGGCCTCGGCGCCGGTCAGGGCCTCCTTGTCGACCGGGGCGCCCGGGGCGAGCTGGTTGTAGTACTTGACCGAGTACTCCAGGTAGTCCTTGAGCTGGGCGCCCGTCAGGATGCGGGCCTCCAGGGTGTTCTCGTAGATGTAGAGGCCCGCGGCGTCGCGCAGCTTGACCTGGCCGGACGGGATCAGGGCGGTGCGGTTGAACGGGGCGGCCTGGGCCAGCACCGGGAGGTTGGCGTACTGCCCGCCCGCCAGTGCGGCCTTGACGGCGTCGGCCTGGACCTTGCCGATCAGGTCGATGATCGGGGTGGCCTTGAAGCGGGCGTCGGCGATCGACAGCTCGATCTTGCTGGTGCCGATGTTCTGGTTGACGTACGCGACGACCTTCTTGTGCTGCTTGGTGATCGCGTTGGTGATCTCCGGGTTCTCCGGCACGGTGTTGGAGTTCAGCAGCCGGGAGGAGGCCGAGGTGACCTTCCAGACGCCGCCCGCGAACTCGACCTCGAAGTCGAAGCAGGTCAGCCGCTGGCCGTAGCAGAGCGGCTCGGAGAGCACGACCGTCCTGCCGGTCTTCTTGTTGACGACCAGACGCTGCGCGATCTCCTTGTGGGCGTGGCCCACCAGCACCGCGTCGATGTCCGGGACGGTCTCGGCCAGGGCCACCGAGGCGTTCTCGGCCCAGGGCAGCTGGTCGCCCCAGGTGGTCGCCTCGTCGCAGCCGGAGTGCGAGGAGACCACGATGACGTCCGCGCCCGCCGCCTTCATCTTCGGCACCCAGGTGGCGGCGGTCTCGACGATGCCCGGGAAGACCATCTTGCCGCTGACGTTGGCCTTGTCCCAGATCGCGATGCCCGGGTTGGTGAGGCCGAGGATGCCGACCTTCACCGGGCGGCCCCCGCCCAGGCGCAGCTCCTTGATCACGTACGGCTTGAAGGCCGGCTTCTCGTTCTTCGCGTTCAGCGCGTTGGCACCCAGCAGCGGGAACTCCAGCTGGTCCTGGTAGGCCTTCAGGAGCGGGATGCCGTAGTTGAACTCGTGGTTGCCGAGCGCGGCGGCGTCGTACTCCATGAGGTTCATGGCGACGGCCATCGGGTGGTCCGGCACGGTGTTGGCCTCGGTGTCGATCGACTCGATCCGGGCGTAGTAGTAGGACAGCTGGGTGCCCTGGATGGTGTCGCCGGCGTCGATCAGCAGGCAGCGGTCCCAGCCCTTCTCCTCGCGCACCTGGTTGGCCAGGGTGGAGATCTTGGCGAGGCCGACCGCGTTGTGGGCCTTGTCGGTGTACTCGGCGTCGGTGAAGTAGTCCCAGTTGAGCACCCGGCCGTGCAGATCGGTGGTGCCCATGACGGTGAAGGCCTGCTTGTGCGGGTTGCGCTGCTGGCCCTTGGCGGCCGCCGTGTCCGGCTGGGCGGCCGCGGCGGAGGGGGCAGCGGCCAGGGCGGCACCACCGGCCAGGGCGGCACCGGCGGTGGCGGCGGACCGGGTGACGAAGTCACGGCGGTTCAGGGGCATGGACGACTCTCCCGAGTGGGAACGACGGCGGATGGACCGTCAACTGGCATTCGTTGGCAAGTGTGCGTGTACGCGTCGACGCGCGTAGAAGGACGCGCGTAGCAGTGTGCCGTGCGGGCCGGGGTGCTGGATAGCCCCCGGACCTGTCCAGGAGGTGAGATCTTGGCGACTCGTTCGTGACGGGAGTGGGGGAGGCGTGGGGTGATATGACGGGCCGGCGGACGGCGGGTCAGGACAGTTCGCCCGCCAGCCGGTCGACCTCGTGGCCCAGCTGGACCGCCGGGTCCGGATCGTCCGGGCCCGCCCAGGGCTGCCAGGTCCGCGCCCGCAGGTAGCCCGCCACCGCGACCGGCAGCCGGTGCCGGACGATCCGCTCCGCCACCGGGCCCGGCCCGGCCTCGCGCAGCGCCGCCAGCAGGCCGTCCACCCCGGCCGAGGGCGGCAGCGGCACGGTGTCCAGGTACGCGGCCAGCGCCACCAGCTCCGGGTCGGGTACGGGGTCCTGCTCCGGCTCGGGCAGGGCAGGCGGCGGCTCCCCGTGCTCCGGCACGTGCGACCCGGAGAACTCCGCCTGCCCTTGGCATGTCGGGCGGGGCTTCGGGGCGGGCGTCAGCAGCGCGCCCACCCCGTACAGCCCGGCCACGACCCCCGGCCACCAGGCCCCGCCCAGCCCGGCGAAGTGCAGCCCCAGGCCGACCGCGCCGCCCGCGCAGCCGACCAGGTTCCGGGCCGACTCCAGGTAGCGCAGCACCCGGGGGCCGAACCCGTCACTGGTAGCCACGGATCTCCTCGAACACCCCGTCCAGCGAGCCCGTCCCGTCGAACAGCTTGCCGCCGCTCAGGTCCGCGATCCCCTGGAGCTGGTTCACCGCCGCCTCCCCGAACTTGATCGGGAACACCGGGATCGACTTCTCCCCGGCCGGCAGCGCGTCGTGGAAGCGCTTGAAGTCGCCGTCCGTCGCGCCGGCGTTGCTCTCCCCGTCGGTCATCAGCACGATCGAGGTGAACCGGTCGTCGCCGGCCGCTGCCTGCTGACGCTCGATCACCCGGTACGCCTCCTCCAGCGAGGAGTACACCGCCGTGCCGCCCGAGGCGGCAAGCGACTGCACGTCCGCGTCGATCGACGCCAGCTCCGCCTGCGGGCCCGGCTGACTGCCGGTGGCCGGCACCACGTGGGTCTTGGTCCACTTCACCGAGGAGGCGAAGGAGAGCAGCGTGATCTCCTCGCGGTCGCGGAAGCGGCGCACCCCGCGGGTGTCGTCCGCCCCGGTCAGCCGGCCCAGCGCGGTCTTCAGCGCGGCGATCCGCGGGCCCTCCATCGAGCCCGAGGTGTCCAGCACGTACACCGTCCGGGACGGGCGGCGCAGCTCGTTCTGGTACGCGGCCAGCAGGCCGTCCGCGACCGCCCTGGTGCCCGGGAACGGCAGCTCCTTGCGGCGGTCCGTGGGCAGCCCGGCCGCCGGGGCCACGCCCGCCGTCACCGGACGGCGCAGCGTCACCTCGGAGATGCGTTTCTGCACGTCCTCCTTGAGCAGGTACGCGGTCAGCCGCTGGAAGGAGTCGCGCTGCTCCGGCGCGGCGGAGGACATCAGCGAGAGCGGGTAGTCCGCCGACACCACGCCGTCCACCGGCCGCACCACGGTCAGCTGCTGCTGCGGCGGCAGCGTCCTGTTCATCGACAGCAGCACCGACTCGTAGTTCACCAGCGCGCCCACCACGCCCGACTCGGCCCGGGTGTACGCCTGCGCCAGCCAGCCGGAGGAACCGGAGGTCAGCTTCTGGCCCTTGAAGAACTCCTTCAGCTGCGGGCTCGCCTTCTGCACGTCCGCGTCGGTCAGCGCCGCGCCCGCGCCGGAGAAGGCCGAGGCCACCGAGACGAGGGTGGAGAAGCCCGAGTTGGAGCGGGACGGGTCGGCCATCCCGTACGGCAGCTTGCCGGCCGCGGCCGCGTCGCCGACCTGCGCCCAGGTGACCTTCGAGCCGTCGCCCCAGCCGAGTTCGCCGAGCGCCGAGGAACGCACCCCGATCGCCACCGGCGAGACCATCACCGGGGTCTCGGAGACCACCTTGGACTTGCCGGCCGGATCGAGTCGCAGGTACTGGTTGGACGGGAACCACACGGCGTCGTACTTGCCGTCGGCCCGGCCCGAGGAGACGGTGTCCGCGCCGTCCAGGGAGCCCGTCCAGGAGAACTGCACGGTCACCCCGGTGGCCTTCCGCGCATCCTCCAGGATCGGTGCCAGGTCCTGGAGTTCACTGCCGGCCAGGACGCGCAGCACCCCGGGACGGGCCGTTTCGGCGGGCGGGTCGGAGGGCTTGGGGCCGGGGCCGGGGCCGCCGGAGGAGGTGCAGGCGGTGGCCGCGGCGAGCACGGCCGCCAGCGCGGCCACGAGCCGGCCGCGGCGTTTCGTCGGGATGGTCACTTGGTCCCCTTCGCCGCGGCGGTCAGCTTGATCAGGTTGTCCAGCGAGGGCAGGGTCGCCTGCTTGACCTTGGCGGCGGTCAGATCGGGTGCGAAGGTGGGTTTCCTGTCCCGCATCAGGTCCGCGAAGGCCTCCGGCCTGGCCTGCGGGCGGAGCCCGAACCGGGCCTCCAGGCCGCGCAGCACGTCGTCGTTCTGGAGGACGTCGGCGAGCTTGCGGCCGTTGTCGGTGTGGGCCACGACGGTGTGGTCCGAGTAGACCGTGGTGTCCGGGTACAGCACCACCATGTCGCCGGTGGGCTTGCCCTGCAGCGACAGGGCGGCGGCCTGCGACTCGTACGCGAAGATCAGCGGGCTGCCGATCCCCGCGCCGAAGTCCCGGAACGGCTCGTCGCTGCTGCTCTTCTGAATGCCCTGCAGCGCGTTCGCGGTGTGCAGGACGTCCTTGACGGCGGCGAGGCCGGTGTCGTCCGACACCACCTGGTGGTTGTTCGCGATGTAGGAGAGCAGCGCGAGGTACATCGCGCCGGAGGACGAGCTCTCCGGATCGGTGGTGGTCACGAAGAGCTGGCCGGACAGCTCGGGGTGCTCTCGGGCGCCGGCCAGGTCCTCCCATCTGCGGCCGCTCTTCAGGGCGTTGACGTACTCGTCCATCCGGAACGTCCAGACGCCGGTGGCGGTGTCCACGTCGGCCAGCTTGTTGTTCTTCAGGACCTGGGCCACCGGATCGTGGGCCACGATCACCAGCGGCGAGTAGAACGGCACCATCGGGGAGTCCTGCAGCTTCCAGATGCGCTGGATCTCCCGCGCGGGCGCGGCGCTCGCCGGGAAGGCGAAGTCCAGCCCCGGGGTCCTGCCCGCCTGGTCGCTCATCGTCCAGGAGCCGGTCGAGTCGGTCCGGACGTCCAGTCCCTGCTTCGCCAACTCGGCCTTGACATCGGGGTTGTCGAAGAAGGCGCGCTTCTCCGAGCCGATCAGGCCGGTGACGGTGACCGTCTTGACGGTGTCCTTCTTCGGGTCGTCGGGGATCAGCGCGAAGGCGACCCCGCCCAGCAGGGCCAGGGCCGCAACCACCCCCAGTGCGCGTCGCATGCCGAACGCCTCCCCCTCGTCCGCTACTTCGTCCGGGTGGTCACCCGGGGCGCCCGGGCAGCCGCCCGGGGGTGACGAGCGTCCCGCCGGGCGGGGAGCAGCGGCGGAAGCGGCGGTGAACCACGGGTGAACACCCCTTCACGGAATCGCATCGACGGGTGGCTCGCCGGGCGTGCGGGAGGGGCGTGGGGAGGGGCGCTCGCACAGCGGTCCGAGGATGTGTCAGATTGTTCAACTGGCCTTACGGCAAAGGTCATCCAGCAGTCCGGACCCGCGTCGTGGTTACGCGCCGGTAATGCCTAGTCTCAGCACTATGCGCCGAGCAAAAATCGTCTGTACCCTCGGGCCCGCCACCGACTCGTACGACCAGATCAAGTCCCTGGTCGACGCCGGGATGGACATCGCCCGACTGAACCTCAGCCACGGCACGCACGCCGAGCACGAGGAACGCTACCGCCGCGTCCGCAAGGCCGCCGACGAGACCGGCCGCAGCGTCGGCATCCTCGTCGACCTTCAAGGCCCGAAGATCCGGCTCGACACCTTCGCCCACGGGCCGGTACTTCTCGAACGCGGCGACGAGTTCACCATCTCCACCGACAAGGGCGTCGTGGGGGACAAGGACCGCTGCGGCACCACCTATTCCGGGCTCGCCGGGGACGTCGGCCGCGGTGAGCGCATCCTGGTCGACGACGGCCGGGTCACCCTGGAGGTCGTCGCCGTCGACGGGCCGCACGTGCGGTGCCTGGTCATCGAGGGCGGTTTGGTCTCCGACCACAAGGGCCTCAACCTCCCCGGCGTCGCCGTCTCCGTCCCCGCACTCGGCGACAAGGACGTCGCCGACCTGCGGTGGGCGCTGCGGACCGGGGCCGACCTCATCGCGCTCTCGTTCGTCCGCAGCGGGCGGGACATCGAGGACGTCCACCGGATCATGGCGGAGGAGGGGCGCCACGTCCCGGTGATCGCCAAGATCGAGAAGCCGCAGGCGGTGGAGAACCTGGAGTCCGTCGTCGACGCCTTCGACGGGATCATGGTGGCCCGCGGCGACCTGGGCGTGGAGATGCCCCTCGAACAGGTCCCGCTGGTCCAGAAGCGCGCCATCAAGCTGGCCCGCCGCAACGCCAAGCCGGTCATCGTGGCGACCCAGATGCTCGACTCGATGATCAACGCCTCCCGGCCGACCCGTGCGGAGGCCTCCGACGTCGCCAACGCCGTCCTGGACGGTACGGACGCGGTGATGCTCTCCGGGGAGACCTCGGTGGGCAAGTACCCGGTCGAGACGGTCAAGACCATGGCCCGGATCGTCGAGGCCGCCGAGACCGACATCCTCGCCGCGGGCCTCCCGCCGCTCACCACCGGCAGCAAGCCGCGGACCCAGGGCGGCGCCGTCGCCCGCGCGGCCGCCGAGATCGGCGACTTCCTGCACGCCAAGTACCTCGTCGCCTTCACCCAGTCCGGCGACACCGCCCGCCGGCTGACCCGCTACCGCTCGCCGATTCCGGTACTCGCCTTCACCTACGAACCGGCCGTGCGCAGCCAACTCGCCCTCACCTGGGGCGTGGAGACCTTCCTCGGCCCGTTCGCCCCGACGACGGACCAGATGGTCGAACAGGTCGACGCGGCACTGCTCTCGCTCGGCCGCTGCCAGAAGGGCGACATCGTCGTCATCACGGCGGGCTCCCCGCCCGGCCTGGCCGGCTCCACCAACCTCGTCCGCGTCCACCACGTGGGGACGTTGGACGCCTGAGGGGGATCCCACCGGGCGGCATCCCTCGTGTGAGGGATGCCGCCCGCGCGCTGGTCCGGGTGAGAATCAGCAGGATGAGCGACCACCACCACGCACTCTGGCGCGACCTCCGCGAGGAGGTGCTCAGCCGCCCCGGTGCCGGCGCGGCCTACGACGCCGCCAGGGCCCGCTTCGAACGCGAGGAGCAGAGGAGCCCGAGGACGCCTGAGCCGTCAGTACTTGGGCCCGATGTGGGCGTCCATGAGGGCGACGGAGTCCTTGCGGGCGATGGAGATGTTGAAGCCGCCGTTGGATCGGGAGGCGTGCTTCCACTGGACGCCGACGGCGTCGAGAGCGGCGGTGAAGAGACCGACGATGTCGGTCGAGGTGTTGGTGAAGAAGTAACGCGGGTACTCGTAGCGCTTCTTGACGCCGTCGACCGTGCGGGTCGTCCAGTTGGTGATGCGGCAGCCGTCGGAGTGGATCAGGCCGCGCAGGAACTCCCAGGGGTGGGCGTCGACGATCTCCTGCTGCCAGGGCGCGAGGGCGATCTGCCGCAAGTGCTTCGGGCCGGGGCCGTGCTGGGGGAAGAGGCAGGGCCAGTGCTTGCTGGTGCTGACGACGCTCGTGCAGCCTGGGGCCTGGACCCGGTTGACCTTGTTGTGCGGCATGACGGTGGAGACTGCTCGCTCGCACTCGTCGATGAGGCCGGGCCATGTGTCGCAGCAGGCGATGCGGAGGGCGTGGACCTGGCGGCGGCCCTCGCTGATGCAACCGTCGCCGAGGTAGAGGCCGAGCAGGTAGGCGTAGTCGGCAGAGGGGCGCGAGGGATCGAGCCGGTTATCGCGGATCGGGCATTCGGCCGTCATGCGTGGGCTGGGTACGGCGCCGGACGCCCACTCGCGGATCGCGAATCGGGAGATACCGGTCGCGCGACTGACCTGGCTGAAGGTCAGCCCGGATGCGTGGAGGTCGAGTGCGCGCTGGCGCGTGGCGAGGTCGTACATCAGTATTTCGGGCCGATGTAGGTATCCATAAGGGCGACAGAGTTCTTGCGGGCGATGGAGACGTTGACCGCGCCGCTGGGGCTGGTGGCGGCTGTCCACTGCACACCGACGGCGTCGAGTGCTCCAGTGAGAATGCGGATGATGTCTGTCGACTTGTTGGTGAAGAGGCAGAGCCAGTGCTTGCTGGTGCTTTGGACGCAGGTGCAGCCCTGTCGCTGATACCGCTTTACGGGTTTCGAGGGCAGGACCACCGACATGGCTTCCGCGCATCGGTCTATCGGTCCTGGCCACATGTCACCGCAGTAGATTCGCAACTCGGGCCGTCGACCGCTCGTGGAGGGATGCCCGTCGCCAAGATAGAGGCCGAGCAGGTAGGCGTACTCGTGATGAGGGACGCCTGGCTGAAGTGCGCCACCGGAAACCGGGCAGGAGTGTCTCACCCTGGCTTTCGGAGCTGATTGCCGCGCCCAACGTGCAATCGTGCCGATGGATGCCCCTGTGGCCGAGCTGACCTCTTTGAGAGTGAACCCGGATTGGTGAAGAGCGACCGCGCGCTGCCGAATGGCCGTGCTGTACATGGCACGATCGTTCGTTTGCGGTGCGATCCGTGGGGGTCGAACGTGAGATCGTTCACTCGAAAAGGTGAAGATCTACGTATTGCGACCCGCCCTTTGATTTGCAGGAAAGTACCCCGGGTGGGATTCGAACCCACGCTATATGGTGTTTGAGACCATTGCCTCTACCGCTGGGCTACCGGGGCATCCGCAGTTTCGAAGGTTGCCCCCGACCCTGCGACACCAAACATACCGTGTCTAGGTACCCTCGTGCATGCAGTACCCCGCCGGAACTAGGAGCCCCGTGAGCACCGCCGACGAGCAGGCGCAGCCGCTTGAGACCGATACGCCCCAGATCACCCGGATTGTGATTGCCGAGGACGAGGCGCTGATCCGTCTCGATCTGAAGGAGATGCTGGAGGAGGAGGGGTACACCGTCGTCGGTGAGGCCGGGGACGGGGCGACGGCGGTGCGGCTCGTGGAGGAGCTGAAGCCGGACCTGGCGATCTTCGACGTGAAGATGCCGGTGCTGGACGGGCTCTCGGCCGCCGAGCAGATCCACGAGAAGCACCTGGCCCCGGTCCTGATGCTGACGGCCTTCTCGCAGCGGGAGCTGGTGGACCGGGCCCGCGACGCCGGGGCGATGGCGTACATCGTCAAGCCGTTCTCGAAGTCGGATCTGGTGCCGGCGATCGAGATGGCGGTCTCCCGGTACGCGGAGATGCGGGCGCTGGAGAAGGAGATCGGGGACCTCAGCCAGCGGCTGGAGACCCGGAAGCTGGTGGACCGGGCGAAGGGCGTGCTCCAGACCAAGTTCGGGCTGAACGAGCCGGCGGCCTTCCGGTGGATCCAGAAGACCTCGATGGACCGTCGGATGACGATGGCGGCGGTGGCCGAGGCGGTCATCGAGGAGGGCGAGGCCCAGGACCGCAAGAAGGCGGAAGAGGGCAAGTCCGAATAAGGCACGCGCGAAGGGCCCGGCAGTTTCTGCCGGGCCCTTCGCGTACAGGCGTCAGTCCTCGCCGAGGTAGGCCTTGCGGACGGACTCGTCGTGCAGGAGGTCGGCTCCCGTCCCGGAGAGGACGATGCGGCCGGTCTCCATGACGTAGCCGCGGTCGGAGAGCGACAGCGCCGCCTGGGCGTTCTGCTCGACCAGCAGGATGGTCGTCCCGGACGCCTTCAGCTCGACGATGGTGGACATGATCTTCTGCATCATCAGCGGGGACAGGCCCATCGAGGGCTCGTCCAGCATGAGCAGCTTGGGCTGGGACATCAGCGCCCGTCCCATCGCGAGCATCTGCTGCTCGCCGCCGGAGAGCGTCCCGGCGGCCTGCCGGCGGCGTTCGCCGAGGATCGGGAACAGCCCGTAGGCCCGCTCGACGTCCGCGGTGATGCCGGCCGCGTCGGTGCGCAGGAAGGCGCCGAGGAGGAGGTTCTCCTCGATGGTCATCCGGGGGAAGATGTGCCGTCCCTCGGGGGAGTGGGCGAGACCGAGCGCGACGATCTTGTGGGCGGGGACGGTCGAGAGGTCCTGGCCGTCGAAGGCGATCCGTCCGGCGGTGGGCTTGAGCAGGCCGGACAGGGTGCGCAGGGTGGTGGTCTTGCCGGCGCCGTTGGTGCCGATGAGGGTGGTGACCTCGCCCTGTTCGACGGTGAAGCTGATGCCCTTGACGGCCTCGATCTTGCCGTAGGCGACGCGGAGGTCCTGGACTTCGAGAAGTGCGGTCACTGGTCGGACTCCGTAACAGCCGGGTTGGTGCCTTCGAGCGGGGCGCCCAGGTAGGCGGTGATGACGCGTTCGTCGTTCTGGACGGTCTCGCGGTCGCCCTCGACGATCTTCTGGCCCTGGACGAGCACCGCGGTGCGGTCGCAGAGGTTGAAGATGAAGCGCATGTCGTGCTCGATGACGAGGACGGAGATCCCCTTGTCGCGGATCGCGAAGACGAGTTCCTCGGCGGCCCGGGTCTCCTGGGGGTTCATGCCGGCGGTGGGTTCGTCGAGCAGCAGCAGGCCGGGTTCGGAGGCGAGGGCGCGGGCGATCTCCAGCTTGCGCTGCTCGCCGTACGGGAGGTTGCGGGCGAGGTGGTCGGCCTTGTCGGCGAGTCCGGTGAACTCCAGGAGTTCCATGGCCTTCTCGCGGCTCTGTGCCTCGGCGCGGTGGTAGCCGGGGCCGCGCAGGATGGCGGAGAAGATGCCCTCCTTGGTGCGGGTGTGCCGGCCGACCAGGACGTTCTCCAGGACGGTCATGTTGGCGAACAGCCGGATGTTCTGGAAGGTGCGGGCGATGCCGGCCTGGGTGACCAGGTGGGGCTTGGGCGGCAGCAGGGTGTCGCGGAAGCGGACGGCGCCCTCGGTGGGGACGTACAGGCCTGTGAGGCAGTTGAAGAAGGTGGTCTTGCCGGCGCCGTTGGGGCCGATCAGACCGATGATCTCGCCCTCGCCGACGGTCAGCGAGACGTCGTTGACCGCGGTGAGGCCGCCGAAGCGCATGGTGACGCCGGTGACTTCGAGCAGGGGTGCGGCGGTGGTGGTCATCGGGTCGGTCACGCCCCTGCCTTGGTGAGTGCGGTCGGCTCGTCGGTGGCCTGGGCCGGGACGGCGGCCTCGTGGAACTCCAGCTGCCGGCGCCGGTTGGGGATGAGGCCCTCGGGGCGCACCCGCATGAGCACGATGAGGGCGGCGCCGAAGGCGAGGAGCTGGTAGTCGGCGAGGAATTCGAGCTTCTTCGGGATGAGGAAGAGCAGAGTGGCGCCGGCCAGCGGGCCGCTGATGGTGCCCATGCCGCCGAGGATGACCGCGGCGAGCAGGAAGGCGGAGTTCGGCGGGAGGGCCTCGGCGAAGGTGTACTGGTCGGGGGTGACGGTGTAGCTGACGTGGGCCTGGACGGTGCCGGCCAGGCCGGCCAGCAGGGCGCCGAGGGCGAAGGCGAGCAGCTTGAGCCGGAAGCCGTTGATGCCCATGGCCTCGGCGGCGGTCTCGTCCTCGCGGATGGCGACCCAGGCGCGGCCGATGCGGGAGTTGCCGACCCGGGCGAAGACCAGCACGACCAGGGCGGTGACCAGCAGCATCAGCAGGTAGTAGTTGGAGAAGCGGCCGAGTTCGACGCCGAGGACGGTGTGCGGGTTGCCGAGGTCGAAGCCGAAGATCTGGAGGTCCGGGATGCGGGGGATGCCGTTGGAGCCGTTGGTGACCTTGGGGCCGGTGGTGCCGTTGAGGTTGAGCATGGTGATGCGGAAGATCTCGCCGAACCCGAGGGTGACGATGGCGAGGTAGTCGCCTCGCAGCCGCAGGGTGGGGGCGCCGATCAGTACGCCGAAGACCATCGAGACGACGGCGCCGGTGAGCATCGCGGCCCAGAACGGGAACTGGACGTGGATGGGGGAGGCGGGGGAGCCGGAGACCAGGGCGGCGGCGTAGGCGCCGACGCCGAGGAAGGCGACGTACCCGAGGTCGAGCAGGCCGGCCAGGCCGACGACGATGTTGAGGCCGAGGGCGACGGTGGCGAAGATCAGGATGTTGGTGGCGACCGAGGTGTACTGGTCGCTGGTCTGGGTGAACGGGAAGCTGGCGGCGGCGGCGAAGGCGGCGCCGGTGGTGACCGGGCGGTGCTTGACGGTCAGCGCGCGCAGCCGGGCGAGCAGGCCGGACTTGGCCAGGGCGGGGACGGCGAGGGCGACGAACAGCAGGTAGCCGGTGAAGAGTTCGCCGTACTCGGTGTCGATGCCGAAGGTGATGGCGAACAGTCCGAGTCCGAAGACGAGGACGATCAGCAGCACCTCGGCCCAGGAGGGGAGCGCGCGCGGCGCGGTCAGCGGGCGGTCGATCCGGCCGAGCCGCAGTCCGCTGTTGGCGAGGTGGCCGAGCTGGAGCAGCAGGACGGCGCCGGCCGCGATGGCGAGGCCGCCGGCCAGGGCGGTCATGACCGGGGCCACCGGCTTGTCCTCGGGGATGGCGTGGGCGCCGAACCAGGCGGCGGGGGCGACCGGGACGAGCAGGAAGAGGCGCTTGTCGAGGATCCGCAGCGGGACGGCGGTGCGGCGGTCGAGCGGCAGGCCGAGGGCGCCGAGGACGGCGATCAGGCCGCCCGCGGTGAGCACCCAGCCGCCGGGTTCGAGGTTGGCGAGGCCGCCGAGTTCGGCGGAGATGGAGGCGACCGCGTAGACGGCGACGGCGAGGGCGCCGGTGGCGGCGTACAGGACGGCGTTGTTGCTGCGGGCGGGGGCGGCCCAGCGCAGGCCGGGGACGCCCTGGCCGGCGAGCAGCAGGACGAGGGTGAGCAGGCCGGCGGCGAGGGCGAGCCACTGGAGGCCGGCCGGGGAGCCGTAGTACGTGAGGTCGCCGGGGAATTCGGAGGTCCAGGTCCAGGACATGGCGGCGGAGGCGGCGGTGGCGAGGGCGCCGAGTCCGGTGGCGGCCGCGGCGGCGCGGGCCGGCAGCGGGATGACCGGGGTCGTCTCGGTGTGGGTGGTGGTCATGGTGGTCACGCCCTGTCCGCGACGCGCTCGCCGAGCAGGCCCTGGGGCCGGATCAGGAGTACGAGGATGAGGAGAACGAAGGCCCAGACGTCCTTCCAGGCGCCGCCCCCGAAGAGGTGCATGCCGGGCAGGTGCTGGATGTAGCCGGTGGCGAGGGCTTCGGCGAGGCCGAGGGCGAGGCCGCCGAGCATGGCGCCGTAGATGTTGCCGATGCCGCCGAGGACGGCGGCGGTGAAGGCCTTGAGGCCGAGGATGAAGCCCATCCGGAAGTCGACCTGGCCGCTGCGCAGCCCGTAGGCGACGGCGGCGACGGCGGCGAACGCGGCGCCGATGGCGAAGGCCATGACGATGATGCGGTCGGTGTCGATGCCCATCAGCTTGGCGGTGTCCGGGTCCTGGCTGGTGGCCTGCATGGCGCGGCCGGAGCGGGTGCGGGTGACGAACCAGCCGAGGGCGAGCATGCACAGCGGGGCGGCGATGATCAGGAAGAGGTCGCTGCGCTGGATGGTGACGGAGCCGAGGCTGAACGGGTCGCCGGGGAGCTTGGGGAAGACCCGGGCCTTCTTGGCGTCGGGGTAGAAGGAGAAGACGAGCTGCTGGAGGAAGATGGACAGCCCGATCGCGGTGATCAGCGGGGCCAGCCGGGGGGCGTTGCGCAGGGGGCGGTAGGCGAAGCGCTCGGCGGCGACGGCGGTGAGGGTGGAGACCAGGATGCCGGCGATCAGCATGAGCGGCAGGGCCAGCCACAGGGTGGTGCCGCCGGGGAGGGCGAGGTAGGCGGTCAGGGCGCCGAAGCCGCCGACCATGACGATCTCGCCGTGGGCGAAGTTGATGAGCTGGACGATGCCGTAGACCATCGTGTAGCCGATCGCGACGAGTCCGTAGAGGGCGCCGAGGATCAGGCCGTTGGCCAGCTGCTGCGGTAGGTCGTGCACCGCTGGGCCTCCGTAGTGCGTTCGGGGGTGTCCGCGTGGGTGGTGGATGTGGGTGCGCGCGGGGGCACTCGTGGCGCCCCCGCGCGCGGTGGTGGAGAAGTGGCGCTGGTGGTGCTGTTGGTGACTTGGCGTCAGCCCTTGAAGGTGCCGGACTTCTCCACGGCCCACTTGCCGTCCTTGACGGTGTAGACGGTGAGCTGCTTGTTGGTGGTGTCGCCGAACTCGTCGAAGGAGACCTTGCCGGTCACGCCGTCGAAGGTGACGTTCTGGACGGCGTCGCGGACGGCCTTGCGGTCGAGGGCCTTGCCGCTGGCCTTCGCGGCCTTGACGCCCTGGATGATGGCCCAGGCGCTGTCGTAGGAGTAGCCGCCGTAGGTCTCGTAGGCGTCCTTGTAGCCGGCGGTCTTGTAGTCGGCGATGAACTTCTTGGCGGTGTCGAGGCTCTCGACCGGCAGGCCGACGGCGGTGGCGTAGTCGCCCTGGCTCTTGGGGTTGAGCTTGATGAAGTCGCCGCTCTGGATGCCGTCGCCGCCCATCAGCGGGATGTTGACGCCGGCCTCCTTGAGCTGGAGGGAGAGCGGGCCGGCCGCGGGGTACTCGCCGCCGTAGTAGACGGCCTCGGCGCCGGAGCTCCTGACCTTGGTGACGATGGCGGCGAAGTCGCGGTCGTCGGGGTTGACGTGCTCCTCGCCGACCAGGGTGCCGCCGAGCTTGGTGAACTCGCCCTTGAAGGTGCCGGCCAGGCCCGCGCCGTAGGTCTTCTGGTCGTCGATCAGGAAGACCTTGGTCTTCTTGGCGTCGTTGTAGAGGAACTGGGCGGCGAACGGGCCCTGGACGGCGTCGGTGGTGGCGGTGCGGAAGTAGGACTTGAACGGGCGCTTCTTCTCGCCGCTGGCCCACTTCTCGCCCTGGCTGAGGGCGACGCCGGTGTTGGCGGGGGAGACCTCGACCAGGTTCGCGTCGTCGAAGATCTGCTGCATCGACTGCGCCACGCTGGAGTTGAGCGGGCCGACGACGCCGAGGACCTTGGAGTCGGCGACCAGCTGGGTGGCGTTCTGCTGGCCGGGGGCGGGCTTGCCGGTGTCGTCGAGGGCCTTGATCTCGAACTTGACGCCGGGGACCTCGTTGGTCTCGTTGGCCTTCTTGACCGCGAGGTCGACGGAGTTGCGGATGCCGAGGCCGAGGGCGGAGAGGTCGCCGGTGAGCGGGGCGTCGACACCGATGACGACGGTGGTGGAGCCGGAGTCGGCGTTGCCGCCGTCGCCGCTCTTCTTCTCTCCGCGGGAGCCGCAGGCGCTGAGGCTGAGGGCGCCGATCACGGCAATGCTCACGACAACTGCTGAACGGTGACGCACGAGGGTCCCCTTCGGTTCAGGAGGCGCCCGCGCCTGAGTGGCGGGAGCCGAAATGCGCGGAGGGCCTGGCCCAATCGAATGGCGCGGTGACTGGCCGTGACTCTAGATGCCGTTGGGCGGCTCGGGCAGTGCTGCGAGCAGGCTGTGATTCTCTTGTTATGAGCACACGGAGCATTTGTCTCACCATGTGGTCGTTCTGGCTCGATCGATCCCGCGATGTCGGGCGTTTAGGTGCTGATGGGGCGATGTAAGGGCCAGAAATGGGGGTTGCAGCTGGCAGTGCCGACTATCGGACACTGGTGTCCGATGCCCTGGTTCCGGCCTTGAGCGTCCGCATTGCGGACACCGAGGGCGCGACCGAGCGGCCCCGGGGCCTCTGAGGGCCTCGGAACCGGCAATTGATCGGATTTCCTGCTTGTTACGCAGCGTTACAGGTGCGGGTTTCGCGCCGCCTGCGCCCGGACATGCGAACGCCCCCTTGTCCAGACCAACGCCTGCCCAGGGTGGCGGAAGGTCAAACAAGGGGGCGGAAAAGGGACTTGATGTCGTCCGAAGTGAACTCGCCGATGCCCGACGGACGTTGTCGGGCTTCGGGCGTCAGAGGTCGCGCAGCATGCAGGTCAGCCGGCAGCTGGTGATCCGTCGGCCGGTGTCGTCGGTGATCGCGATCTCGTAGGTGGCGGCGGTGCGGCCCTTGAACACGGCCGTCGCGACCCCGGTCACCAGCCCGGAGGTGGCCGAGCGGTGGTGGGTGGCGTTGAGGTCCACGCCGACCGCGTACCGGCCGGGGCCGGCGTGCAGCATCGCCCCGATCGACCCCAGGGTCTCGGCCAGCGCCGCCGACGCGCCGCCGTGCAGCAGCCCGTACGGCTGCTGGTTGCCCTCCACGGGCATGGTGCCGACCACGCGGTCGCCGGAGGCCTCGACGACCCGGATGCCGAGCTTCTCGCCGAGGTGGCCGCCGGAGAAGGTCTCCGGGTTCACGCCGAGCTTGGCGAAGTGGTCCAGCACGTCCTGCGGGACGTGCAGGACGGGGGCGGTGTCGGGGGCCGCATCGGTCATGGGGGAGCTCCTGCCGCTCGGGGGTGTGCCGCCTGCGATCGTACGACCGTCCTACTCGTAGGTAGCAGGTGCGGTCGGACCGGCGCGGCGTCCTTTTTGTCGGTGCCGGGCCATAGGATCGGTGGCCGGTAGTGGAATCGGCAGGAACGGACGTTGACGTGGCTACGCAGAGTACGGACAAGGGCGCGACGGGTGGCGGCGGGGCCGGCCCGCGGCCCCGGCTGATGCTGCTCGACGGGCACTCGATGGCCTACCGGGCCTTCTACGCCCTGCCCGTGGAGAACTTCAACACCTCCACCGGTCAGCCCACCAACGCGGTCTACGGCTTCGCCTCGATGCTCGCCAACACCGTCCGGGACGAGCAGCCCACCCACCTCGCCGTCGCCTTCGACCTCTCCCGGCAGACCTTCCGTTCCGTCGAGTTCCCCGACTACAAGGCCAACCGCGCCAAGACACCGGACGAGTTCCGCAGCCAGGTCGGCCTGATCGGCGAACTGCTCGACGCCATGAACGTCCCCCGGCTGACGGCCGAGGGCTTCGAGGCCGACGACATCATCGCCACCCTGGCCACCGCCGCCGAGGCGGCCGGCTACGACGTCGACATCGTCACCGGCGACCGTGACTCGCTCCAGCTGGTCACCGACCACATCACCGTGCTCTACCCGACCAAGGGCGTCTCCGAGCTCACCCGCTTCACCCCGGAGAAGGTCACCGAGAAGTACGGCGTCACCCCGCGCCAGTACCCGGACCTCGCCGCGCTGCGCGGGGACCCGTCCGACAACCTGCCCGGCATCCCCGGCGTCGGCGAGAAGACCGCTGCCAAGTGGGTCAACCAGTTCGGCTCCTTCGACGAACTCGTCGCCCGCGCCGACGAGGTCAAGGGCAAGATCGGCGAGAAGCTGCGCGACCACCTCGACTCGGTCAGGCGCAACCGGGTGCTCACCGAGCTGGTGCGCGACGTCGAACTCCCCCTCGGCGTCGCCGACCTGGACCGCAAGCCGTTCGACAAGGGCGCCGTCGGCACCCTGATGGAGTCGCTGGAGTTCCGCAACGCCAACTTCCGCGACCGGGTCTTCGGCATCGACCCGTCCGCCGGCGAGGAGGAAGCCGCCGAGCTCGCCCCCGGCGTCGAGGTGGACGGCGAACTCCTCACCGACCCGGGCACCCTGGCCGCCTGGCTGGCCGAGCACGCCTCCGACGGCAAGACCACCGTCGCGCTCGCCGCCGTCTACCAGTGGGCGCTCGGCGCCGGCGAGGTCACCGAAGTGGCCCTCGCCGCCGGGGAGGCCGCCGCCTGGTTCGACCCGGCGCTGCTCGCCGAGGAGGACGAGCGGGCCTTCGCCGGCTGGCTCGCCGACGCCACCGCACCCAAGGCCCTGCACATCGCCAAGCAGGTCATGCGCGCCTTCGCCGAGCGCGGCTGGACGATCCAGGGCGTCGTCGCCGACACCGCGCTCGCCGCCTACCTGGAGAAGCCCGGCCGCCGCACCTTCACCCTGGAGGTGCTCTCCGAGGAGTACCTGGCCCGCTCGCTCAGCCCGGCCCCCGCCGCCGAGAGCGGCCAACTCGCCTTCGACGCACCGGAGGAGGACCCGACCGCGCACGCCCAGTCGCTGATGCTCCAGGCCCGCGCCGTGCTCGACCTCGCCGTGCTCTTCGACACCCGCCTCGCCGAGGTCGGCGCTGCCGGGCTGATGCACGACATGGAACTGCCCATCGCCGCCCTGCTGGCCCGGATGGAGCGCTACGGCATCGCCGCCGACCGCGAGTGGCTCACCGGCCTGGAGGCCCAGTTCGCTGCCGAGATCCAGCGCGTGGTGGAGGAGGCGCACGCCGCCGCCGGGCACGAGTTCAACCTCGGCTCGCCCAAGCAGCTCCAGGAGATCCTCTTCGGCGAGCTCGCGCTCCCCAAGACCAAGAAGATCAAGACCGGCTACACCACCGACGCCGATGCGCTCACCTGGCTGGCCACCCAGACCGACAACGAACTGCCGGTCATCCTGCTGCGCCACCGCGACCAGGCCAAGTTGCGCACCACCGTCGAGGGCCTGCTCAAGACCGTCTCGCCCAAGGGCCGCATCCACACCACCTTCAACCAGATGGTCGCCGCCACCGGCCGGCTCTCCTCGCAGGACCCGAACCTGCAGAACATCCCGGTCCGCACGGAGGAGGGCCGGGCGATCCGCCGCGCCTTCGTCGTCGGCGAGGGCTACGAGTCGCTGCTCACCGCCGACTACTCGCAGATCGAGCTGCGGATCATGGCGCACCTGTCCGAGGACGAGGCGCTGATCGAGGCCTTCGCCTCCGGCGAGGACCTGCACACCACCGTCGCCTCCCAGGTCTTCGAGGTCCCGGGCGCCGCGGTGGACGCCGAGATGCGCCGCAAGATCAAGGCGATGTCCTACGGCCTGGCGTACGGGCTGTCCGCGTACGGGCTCTCGCAGCAGCTCGGCATCAAGCCGGCCGAGGCCCAGGGCCTGATGGACACCTACTTCGAGCGCTTCGGCGGCGTGCGGGACTACCTGCGCCGGGTCGTCGACGAGGCCCGGGCGACGGGCTACACCGAGACGCTGCTCGGCCGCCGCCGCTACCTGCCGGACCTCAACAGCGACAACCGCCAGCGCCGCGAGATGGCCGAGCGGATGGCCCTGAACGCCCCGATCCAGGGCTCGGCCGCCGACATCGTCAAGATCGCCATGCTCCGGGTGGACGAAGCGCTGCGCACGGCCGGTCTCAGCTCCCGGATGCTGCTCCAGGTGCACGACGAAATCGTGCTGGAGCTGGCCCCGGGCGAGCGCGAGCAGGTCGAGGCCCTCGTCCGCGAGCAGATGGCGGGCGCCTACCCGCTGTGCGCCCCGCTGGACGTCTCCGTCGGCGTCGGCCCGAACTGGGAGGCGGCCGCGCACTGACGGATTCCTGCCGAACGGGCCCGGGCGCGCGAGTGTCCGGGCCCGTCGCTACGATCCTGCCGGTCCGCCGCGCAGTGGGCGCGGCTGTGAGCGGGGGAGCGGCGATGGCGGAATCGGCGATGGCGGAAACGGACGAGGGAACGCGGCGGCGGAGGTTCCTTCAGCCCCGGCTGGTGGTGCCGGCCGGGCTGGCGGCGCTGGTGCTGGTGGGCGGATCGATCTGGGCGGCCTCCGGCGGCGAGGGCGGGCCGAGGGCGCCGGTCGGGGCGGGCGCGGCCACACCGAGCGTGACGGCGACCCCCGAGCCGTCGATGACGCCGATTCCCACGCCGACCGAGGCGCAGCCCTCACCGAGCCCGTCCGTGGTACCGGAGCCCGCTCCGGCCCCGGCTTCCGCTTCTGTCGGGCCCGAGGCGGAGGAGCCCGGGAACGGCGCCCCGACCGCCGCCCGGAAGCCGACCGCGAAGGCCGAGTCCACCCCTGCGTCCAAGCCGCAAGGGGCGTCCACCGGGAAGCCCAAGGCGCCGGCGGCGCAGGACCCGCACGACATGGCGCCGGTGCCCTGCACCGACTGCCAGACCAAGCCGCAGCAACCCGACTCGCAGGCCACGTGCATCCACGACGCGGCCGGCAGGCTCCTCACGTGCAGCCCCGTCCAGACCGGCATCCCGATCCTGCGCCCGGGGCAGTCGATGGGCACCCCCACCCCGGGCTGGCCCGACCACACCCACTGACGCGGGACCTCCGACGGATTCGGACGGACACGACAGCTTGCGACCGGGATGCGACGGGCCGGGGCGGTCAGCGGAGCGCCCCGGCCCGGTGGCGTAGCGCACGAATCCGTCGGCTGCTCCGGTACGGGTGAACCTCGCCGAGAGGCCGCGCTGGTCATGGGCGAGGGCAAGAGAGCCATGGGTGCCGCGATACGCACCGGGACCCGCGCCTCGCACGTGATCCAGTTCACAGGCCGAAGGTGCATAGCGGGCCGGGTGCCAGTGCCTTTCAACAGGTACAGGCGTTCGGAGGCTGGAGAGGCGGTGCTGGGTGAGGCAGTCGCGAGCGGATGGTTTCGATGAGTTCGTCGCGGCTCGCTGGTCGGCGCTGTTCCACCTCGCACGCCTGCTCACCGGCGGAGACCGGCACCGGGCCGAGGACCTGCTTCAGGACGGGCTCCTCAAGCTGTGGTCCGCCTGGCCGAAGGTCGCCGGGCAAGCCCCCGAGGCGTACGTGCGTCAGGTTCTGGTGCGTGCGGCGGCCCGCTCGGCCCGTCGGCGCTGGTGGGGCGAACGTCCCACCGAGGAACTGCCCGAGACGGCTGACTGCCAGGACCTGGCCGCCGTCGTGGAGGACCGCACCCGGCTGGAGGTCGCACTTGCCCTCCTGCCGGCCCGGCAGCGGGCCGCGGTCGTCCTGCGCTACTACCAGGACCTGCCGGAGCGGCAGGTCGCCGAGGTGATGGGCTGCCCAGTGGGCACCGCTCGCTCCCTGGTATCGCGTGGGGTGGCGAAACTGCGGCAGGCTTTGACCGAGGTCAGCGAGCCGGTGGGGTGAGGGAGAGACACATGGATCATTTCGAACAGGAGCTGGCACGCATGATGCGCGACACCCAGGAGCACACCCCCTTCGAACCCCGGCACCGCGAGCGCCTCCAGGCCGGCGTGCGAGCACGCCGCCGCACCCGGGCAGCCCTCATGGCCGGCGGCTCCCTCCTGCTCGTCACCGGAGTCGGTCTGGGACTTCCTGCGGCCTTCGCCCAGGACCACCACGCCACCATCCCGGCCTCCACCACCACGTCCACCCCTGCGCCCGTTCCGACGGCGACCCCGACGCCTTCCGGTGGGCCTGTTCCGACGGCGACTCCGACGCCTTCCGGTGGGCCTGTTCCGACGGCGACTCCGACGCCCTCCGGTGGGCCTGTTCCGACGGCGACCCCGACGGTGCCCCAGTCCCGGTAGGAGAAGGCCTGACCAGCTGCGGCCCGGACGGCCGAATTGACGGGCCGCAGCTCGATGCCGGACATTTCGTCCGGCATCGTTTCGTGCCCGATGCGCCGATCAGCTGGTCGTTGATGAACGTGCCCTTCGGTGGCGCCCGGCGGGGGTTTCGGCAGTCGGCTGATGCCAGGTCTTGGGGCCGCCGCCTCCTACAGTCCATGCCCGGACATGAGATCCGGCAGTTCCGGCACGCGCTCGGCCCGGCGCTGGAGGAGGTGAACCTCCGTCCCGGGGAGCTCGGCGATGCGCAGCAGCTGCCAGCCCTGGTCGTGCTGGTAGTAGCGCGACAACTGCTCCTGGGCGGTGCCACGACGCACCCATCGGATGCCGTTCACGGCAGCGTGGTCAAGGGCCCACCAGGCGAGCAGGCGCCCGAGGCGATACGGGTTCGGCCGGGTGAAGCTGGTCGTGAGGAAGAGGCTGGGCTCGGCACGTTCCTCGTCCGTGAAGCCCCACCGGGGGAGGGCGTTCTCCCGCATGATCGTCGTGCAGCCGACGACACCGCGCTCCCGGTGCTCCAGGACCCACACGGGAATGTCGGGATCCGTGGCCTGGGCCCCGAACTCGTCGGCTGCGGCCTCGCACTCGCCGAGCCCGCGTTCCGACAGCCAATGCGACCGCTCGCGGATCACGTCGGCGATCGCGGCAGCATCCGCTTCGGTCGCCTCGCGCATCCGAAACACCGGCGCCTCCCCTCCTGTGTGATGGTTCTTCGGATCGGTCAACGCATTGTCACTGCCGAATCGGCGAGCAGAGCGAACGCCACTTCCCGGTCGGCGCGTTGGGCCTTTCCGGCGCCAAGACGTTCGGCGACCGCACGCAGGGCCGGCGGGTCGAGAAGTCCGGCGTCCAGGCGATCTCCGGTGCCATCCCGCGACGGTCGATGCGCGCCCGGAGAAGTCGCTTGCCCTCGCGCCACTCCACGGGTGCCCATTCGCGCAGTCGCACCAAGGTCGGAGCCGTGAGCGGATGCACCGGCCTTTGGTGGTGGACGCGCTCGGCTGATTCGGCCGGGGCGAGCGTGCTGCGCAGGAAGTCGGTGGGGCCGACTTTCTGTGCGCGGGTTCAGGGGTGGGTGGCTGCTCGGGCGCGGCAGTGGGCGAGGGCGAGTTTGATGCGGGTGTCGGGGTTGGGGGTGGTGGTGAGGAGTTCGCCTGCGGTGGTGAGGGCGGTCCAGTAGGTGGTGGGGTTCCCGGTGCGGGGGAGGGGTTGGGCGGCGGCGAGGGAGAGGTAGGCGGCGGTGAGGTTGCCGGTGGTGAACCAGCGCTGGAGGCCGTGGTGGTGGCCGGGGCGGATGCCGCCCATGGCGTCGACGGCGTTCAGGAAGAGGTCGACGATGGCGAGTTCGGTGTCGGTGAGGGACTTGGGGATGTCGAAGACGCCGAGGGCTTCGAGGAGTTCGCCGGTGTCGGTCTCGGAGCCCGGGCGGGGGTTGGCGAGGAGGGCGTCGTAGCAGTCGTTGAGGCGGCGGGTGGTTTCGGCGAGGGGGATGGTGAGGGCGAGGCAGACGGCGCGGGCGGAGGGGAAGGGGCGGCGGGTGCGGCGGGCGAGGAGGGCGTAGGTCGCGGCGGGGGTGCGGCCGCGGGAGAGGGCGTGGCGGGCGAGGGTGGCGAGGTGCATGGGTGGGGTGGCTTTCAGGCGAAGGTGGTGGCGGGGGCGATGTGGGCCCAGACGAACTTGCCGATGCCGCAGGGGCGGGAGGTGCAGCCCCAGCGCTCGGCGAGCTCGTTGACGAGGAACATCCCGCGGCCGTGCTCGTCGTCGGCGCTCGGGGTGTGGAGGGTCGGCCGTCCGGAGCCGGCGTCGTGGACTTCGAGACGCAGGCGGGAGTTGACGAGGGCGAAGCGGACTTCGATGTGCCGGTCATCGGGCGCGTCGCAGTGCTGGACGGCGTTGGCGAACAGCTCACCCAGCAGCAGCTCTGCGGTATCGCGGTAGCGGTCCCCGGAGGGCAGCCCGGAGAGATAGGCCCGGAGCAAGTAGCGGGCCAGGGGCGTGGATTCGTTCCGCGAGTCGAGGCGCGCGACGAATGTGCAGGGACGGTGGGTTTTGAGCATGAAGGCCTCGTCGAGAGCAGAGGGGGACGAACGAAGGGAGCGCGATTGTCGGTGAGACGTCGCTGTGCCGGGCTGGCAGTTCGCGAATACGTACCCGCCACCTCTGCGGGCCTTGAGTTCGATAACGATGCTGTCCGCGGCGGGGCCGCTTCTGATGACGGTCACGATCCACCTCCGAGGCGCGAGGGGTGTGCAACGACCGCCAACCGAACGAGATCGAGTAAGGCCTGGCGGGCGTAGGGACAGGGTTGGTCGGTCCCTGCTCACCATCCTCGCCATCGAAATGGACGCAGGGCCTGGTCCGGAGTCGGGCGTGGGTGCAGATGGCAGGTGTCACGTATTCAGCGTCGCCTGGCGGATCGTCACTTTCGATACCCTGCCGGTAATCTCACCGTGAGATGCATTGTTGAACGACTGGGAGCGACCTGTGGGAACCGCCCTGGAGCCGATCAAACTGCCGGATCTCGCATGGCAGAACGCCGAGGTCCGCGACGCGCTCCGGCGCAGGGACGTGGCTGCGTTGTTCCGCTACGTCCAGCACCACAGCGGCGCGAGCCAGGCTCGGCTCGCGGTCCAGGTAGGAATGACTCAGAGCCGCGTGAACGAGATCATCAACGGTCGGCGAGAGGTCGTTCGCCTCGACGTGTTCGAGCGAATCGCGGACGGCCTTCAGATGCCCGACCCCGCACGCCGCCTACTCGGGCTGGCGTCACGAACTTCGGGGCAACGCACAGCTGGATCCGCGTTCGATCTTTCTGCGTTCCCCGAAGTGGTCAGGGTCTACAACGACCAGGCTGCCGCAACCGCCGAAATCCAGCGCGCGGCACGGTCCGCAGTTGAGCTGGACGTGCTGGCTGTACGTGGCCTGGGCCTCCTCGCCCTCCGCGACTCCCTGCTGCGTCAGCACCTCGATCGCAACGGTGACCCGGCGCCGCGCCTGCGTGTCCTTCTCCTCGATCCGGATTCGCCTGCGGCCGGGCAGCGCGCGGCTGAGATCGGAGAGTCGGCCGAGTCCCTCGCCAGTGGCATTCTCCTCGCCGAGGCCCGGCTCCGGGAGCTCGCCGATGTGGGCCACGTCGAGGTCTACCGGTACACCGCGGTGCCGGTCTGGCGGATCATCCGACTGGACAGCACTCTCTACGTGGGGGCATTCGATGCGGGCTGGGAGGGTCACGAGTCGGCAACGTATAAGGTGCTGCCCACTCCGTCCGGCCCGCTCTATCGGGGCTGGCAGAGGCAGTTCGAGGTGTTGCTGGACGGCGCTCAACGCGTGGTCTGAAGGAGGAACCGGCAATGGCGATCGAGGCGGAGCTCAAGGCCGTCGTACGCGACCCCGAACACGTCCTCGCGCGATTGGAGGAGTCGTACGGCGCCGGCCGCGCTGAGGTGTACCGCGACACGTACTATGACGCCCCGGACGGCAGCCTGATGGGCGCCGACCGCGAGCTGCGGATCCGCACCGTTCACGGGCCCGACGACACCCGCACCGTGCTCACGTACAAGGGTGCCCGGGTGGACGAGGCGTCCGGGTCGAAGTGGGAGGCCGAGACCCGGGTGGAGGACGCCGAGGCGGCCCACGAGATCATCCGCGGCCTCGGCTTCACCCCGCGTATCCGGTTCGAGAAGCGGTGCCGCAACTATGCCTTCGAAAGCGACGGCCGGCGGTTCCTCGCCACGCTCGTCCGCGTCCCGGAGCTCGACGCGACATTCATCGAGGTCGAGACCGCTACGGTCGCCCAGGACGGCCTCGGAGCGGCGCTCGACGCCGTGCGGGCCGTACTGGCCGACCTCGGGGTCAACGAGGACGACCTGACAGCGGAGCTGTACACGGACGCGGTGGCCGCAGCTCGGGCCTGATCCTGCGGAGAGCGGCTGGGCGGTGTGGTGCCACGCCCGCGAGGGAGTGAGCACCCTCCTCACGTTCCCGGCCAATCTCCGCGATCCGGCCGAACCGATGCGACTGATGCCGCCGGGCGGCGGCATCAGTCGGTCAGCTACTTCCGGGCGTTGGTGCGGCGGGTGGGTTCTGCCGTCGTCGGGTCTTCGGGCCAGGGGTGGCGGGGATAGCGGCCTCTGAGATCGGCGCGGACGGCGCGGTAGCCCTCGCGCCAGAAGGACGCCAGGTCGCTGGTGACGGCGGCGGGGCGGCCCGCGGGGGAGAGCAGGTGGACGGTCAGCGGTATGCGGCCGCCGGCCAGGGAAGGGGTTGCCGTCCAGCTGAAGAGTTCCTGCAACTTGACGGCCAGGACCGGGCGTTCGGTGCTGTAGTCGACTCGTATCTTCGAGCCTGACGGCACGGTGATGCGCTCGGGGGCGAGTTCGTCCAGGCGGCCGGCTTCGCCGCTCGCCCACGGCAACAGTCGTTGCAGGGCAGCCGTCGTATCGATCCGCGCGAGGTCGGTGCGGCGGCGGGCGCGGGAGAGTTCGGGCTCCAGCCATTCGTCGGCGCGTTCCAGCAAGGCGCCATCGCTGACGTCGGGCCAGGGGGTGCCGATGGCGGTGTGGAGGAAGGCCAGGCGTTCGCGGAGGTTGGACGGGAAGGCCAACAGGGTGCTCACTCCGTCGCGGTCCAGGCCCTCCAACAGGGCGGCGCGGACGAGGGCCGGGTCGGGGCGGTCGAGGGGCTTCTCCGCGAGTTCGATCGCGCCCAGCGACTCGACCCGGCGGGAGACGACCTCGCTGCGGCGGGTGTCCCAGTGCACCTCCTCGCGGGCGGTGAGCAGCGCTGCTCCGGCGTCCAGGGCGGTGGCCTCGTCCAGCGCCGCAGCGTGCAGCACCCGGGCGGAGTGCGAGCCGGCCGGGCGGTCGGCGACCGCGACGGCGAGCCAGGGCAGGGCGCCGAGCGTGGTGCCGGGGGCGAGTTCGGCAGCGGTGCCGGAGGCCATCAGGTACGGGCTGCGCTCGCCGGGGGCGGGACGTTCCACCCGGGCGCGGGCGATGCGTTCGGGGAAGGCGAGCGCGACGACGAGGCCGACGGCGGTGGCGTCGGGGAGGTCGGTGGCGGGCTCGTCGGAGGTGGCGCGCAGCAGGCGGCGCACCTCCTCGCGCCAGCGGCCGGCGTAGGGGTCGCGGGAGCTCCGTACGGTCCGCCAGACCGCGCCGAGGTCGTCGCCGAGCGCCCGCGGCGGTTCCTCGGAGAGCAGCGCGACCACCTCGGCCGCCCGGCGGGCGCCGACCGCTGGGGCGCCGTCGACGAGGGCGCGGGCAAGTCGGGGGTGCAGCCCGGTGCGGGCGAGGCGGACGCCGCGCGCGGTGGCCCGCCCGTCCGAGGAGACGGCCCCGAGGGCCTGGAGGGTCTGCCGGGCGGCGGCCATCGCCCCGGCGGGCGGGGCGTCGGGCAGGGCGAGGCCGGTGGCGTCCGGGTCTCCCCAGCAGGCGGCCTGGAGGGCGAACGGGGTGAGGTCGGCGAGTGCGATCTCGGGGGTGGGGAAGCGGGCGGCGCGGGCGTCCTCGGCCTCGTGCCAGCAGCGGTAGACGGTGCCGGGGGCCTCGCGTCCGGCGCGTCCGGCGCGCTGGCGGGCGGCGGCGAGCGAGGCGCGGACGGTGACCAGCCCGGCGAGCCCCCGGGCGTGGTCGGTGCGCGGTTCCCGGGCGAGCCCGGCGTCCACCACGACCCGTACGCCCGGCACGGTGAGCGAGGACTCGGCGACGGCGGTGGCCAGTACCACCCGCCGCCGGGAGGAGGGGGTGAGGGCAGCGTCCTGGACGGCCTGCGGGGCGCGGCCGTGCAGGTGCAGCACCTCGGCCGCGACGCCGCCCAGCTGTCCGGCGACGCGCGCGATCTCGCCGACGCCGGGCAGGAAGCAGAGCACGTCGCCGTGCCCCTCGGCGAGCGCCCGGCGGATCACCGCGGCGACGTGGTCGAGCAGCGCCGGGTCGACCCGGGTGCCGTGGGCGGGCCGGACGGCGCGCGGCGGCGGCGCCCAGACCACCTCGACCGGGTGGGAGGTCCCGTGCGCCTCCACGACCGGGGCGCCGCCGAGCAGGGCGGCCCAGGCCTCGGTGTCGGAGGTGGCCGAGGCGCAGACCAGCCCGAGTTCGGGCCGCAGTGCCGCCCGGACGTCCAGCAGGAAGGCGAGTGCGGTGTCGGCGTCCAGATGCCGTTCGTGGCACTCGTCCAGGACGACGACGTCCACGCCGGGCAGTTCCTGGTCGCGCTGGAGCCGTTGCAGCAGCACGCCGGTGGTGACCACCTCGACCACCGTCTGCGGCCCGACGCGACGCTCACCGCGCACGGTGTACCCGACCCGGCCGCCGACGGCCTCGCCGAGCAGCCAGGCCATCCGCCGGGCCGCCGCCCGTACCGCGAGCCGGCGCGGCTCGGCGACCAGCACCCGGCGCACCGGACCTTCCGGATCGAGCAGTCCGGCCAGGGCCAGCGGCACCAGCGTGGTCTTGCCGGTGCCGGGCGGCGCGGCGAGGACGGCGGTGCCGTGCCCGTCGAGGGCCTCGTGCAGGGCGGGCAGGGCGGTGCGGACGGGCAGTTCGCGCCACGCGGGATGCATCGAGGCGCTCAGCCCCGCTCGGTGACGAAGATCGCGGTACCGGGAATCAGCCGTCCGCGCAGCGGGGACCAGCCGCCCCACTCCTGCTCCAGGCCGGCCGGCCACTCGGGCTCGACCAGGTCCACCAGCCGGAATCCGGCGGCGACGAGTTCGCGGACCCGGTCGCCGAGGGTGCGGTGGTGCTCGACGTAGGTGGCCCGGCCCTGCTCGTCCTGTTCGACGTACGGGGTGCGGTCGAAGTAGGAGGAGGTTGCGGTGAGGCCCTCGACGCCCGGCTCGTCCGGGAAGGCCCAGCGGATCGGGTGGGTCACCGAGAACACCCAGCGCCCGCCGGGCCGCAGCACCCGGTGCACCTCGCGCATCAGGGCGGCGGTGTCGGCGCTGAACGGGACGGCGCCGTAGGCGGAGCAGGCGAGGTCGAAGGAGGCGCCGGCGAAGGGCAGCACGGCGGCGTCGGCCTGGACGACGGGGACGGGGGCGTTGCCGCGGCCGAGGTCGATCCGGCGGGAGTGCTGGAGCTGGCGGTAGGAGATGTCCAGGGCGACGGGCCGGGCGCCCCGGGCGGCCAGCCAGCGGGAGCACTGGGCGGCGCCGGCCCCGATCTCCAGCACGTCCTTGCCGGCGACCTCGCCGAGCAGCCGGGCGTCGGCCTCGTCCAGGCCCTCGGGGCACCAGGTGAAGCGGTCGTCGCCGAGGAACTCGCCGTGTTCGTCCTGGTACTCGTCGGCGTTGCGGTCCCACCAGTGGCGGCTGGCCCGGCTGCTCTCCCCGGTGCCGGCCGCGCGGCGCACCGCGTCGTCGCCGTCCTCCTCGATCTGCGCGGGGGTGGTGTCAAGATCGTGCAGGTCTGACTGGGGGGTGGTGGCCACGGTGACAATGCCCATCGCGTAGGGTATGGAGTGCGGAAGCGCCGCTGCCGCGAACCGGCCCGTGAGGGTCCGGATCCTGGCGGTGGCATCCGGGGACAGGGCCCCTTCGGGCGCCGCCGCGAGGTGCGCATTCGGAGGATATGGCCTGATCCGTACTGGGCTCCACCGTCTTGCCGTCCTTCGGCATTGACCGTGCCTGGCCGTCCCCGTATGCTACAAGTTGCGCTGCGGGCCTGCGCGCCTCGGACGGAGCAGGTCGCGCTCGCATCTGTCGAAGACCCCACGGTCGCAAGACGGACGCCGGTTCTCGTTGGACGGGAATCCCGGTGTGCCGTGTACTTGGCTGTCCGGCTTTCGGTGGGAGCGATACGGGCCCTCCGCGTGGCATTACCTACGACTTTCATGTCCGTACCGGAGCCCTTTTCCTAATGACGAGCCCCACCGACTCCTCCCTCAGCACCACCCCGCAGGTCGCGGTCAACGACATCGGCGACGCGGAGGCCTTCCTCGCCGCCATCGACGAGACCATCAAGTACTTCAACGATGGCGACATCGTCGAGGGCGTCATCGTGAAGGTCGACCGTGACGAGGTCCTCCTCGACATCGGTTACAAGACCGAGGGCGTCATCCCGTCCCGCGAGCTCTCGATCAAGCACGACGTTGACCCGCACGAGGTCGTCGCCGTCGGTGACAACATCGAGGCCCTGGTTCTCCAGAAGGAGGACAAGGAGGGTCGTCTCATCCTGTCCAAGAAGCGCGCTCAGTACGAGCGTGCCTGGGGCACGATCGAGAAGATCAAGGAAGAGGACGGCATCGTCACCGGTACCGTCATCGAGGTCGTCAAGGGTGGTCTCATCCTCGACATCGGCCTCCGTGGCTTCCTCCCCGCCTCGCTGGTCGAGATGCGTCGCGTCCGCGACCTCCAGCCCTACGTGGGCAAGGAGCTCGAGGCCAAGATCATCGAGCTGGACAAGAACCGCAACAACGTGGTCCTGTCCCGCCGTGCCTGGCTGGAGCAGACCCAGAGCGAGGTCCGCCAGACCTTCCTCACCACCCTCCAGAAGGGCCAGGTGCGCTCCGGCGTCGTCTCCTCGATCGTCAACTTCGGTGCCTTCGTGGACCTGGGTGGCGTCGACGGCCTGGTGCACGTCTCCGAGCTGTCCTGGAAGCACATCGACCACCCGTCCGAGGTTGTCGAGGTCGGCCAGGAGGTCACCGTCGAGGTTCTCGACGTGGACATGGACCGCGAGCGCGTCTCCCTGTCGCTGAAGGCGACCCAGGAGGACCCGTGGCAGCAGTTCGCCCGTACCCACCAGATCGGCCAGGTCGTTCCGGGTAAGGTCACCAAGCTGGTTCCGTTCGGTGCGTTCGTCCGCGTGGACGAGGGCATCGAGGGTCTGGTCCACATCTCCGAGCTGGCCGAGCGCCACGTCGAGATCCCGGAGCAGGTCGTCCAGGTCGGCGACGAGATCTTCGTCAAGGTCATCGACATCGACCTCGAGCGTCGTCGCATCAGCCTGTCGCTGAAGCAGGCCAACGAGGCCCTGGGTGCCAACCCGGCCGAGGTCGAGTTCGACCCGACCCTGTACGGCATGGCCGCCTCGTACGACGACCAGGGCAACTACATCTACCCGGAGGGCTTCGACCCCGAGGCGAACGACTGGCTGCCCGGCTTCGAGAAGCAGCGCGAGGAGTGGGAGCGCCAGTACGCCGAGGCGCAGGCCCGCTTCGAGCAGCACCAGGCTCAGGTCATCAAGAGCCGCGAGGCCGACGCCCAGGCTGCCGAGGAGGGTGGCGACGCCGTCGCCGCTGCCGCCGGTGGCTCCTACTCGTCCAGCAGCGACGAGGGCTCGGGCGCCCTGGCCTCCGACGAGGCCCTGGCCGCCCTGCGCGAGAAGCTGGCCGGCGGCCAGAGCTGAGGCTCTCGCTTCCCGCTAGCCGATAGCTAGACGGTGGGCCCCATCCGGAATTTCCGGATGGGGCCCATTTCGTTTTTCGCCTTGGCTTATACGGGCCCGACTTATGTGTGTTTTATGTGAAGGAAAGTGTGAGATGGGGCTCATTGCCCATCTATAGGCCGTAGTTCGGGTTGCACCTAGATTGAGAGGAGCTGCCCGAAAGGCTCCTCATGCGAAACCCCTCTTCCGCCGCCCCCACCGCCGTGATCGGCGGCCGACTCGCGGCCGTCGGCCGGTTCTGCTTCCGCCACCGCCGCTGGGTGCTCGGCCTGTGGGCCGTCGTCCTGGTGGTCGGCGTCCTGATCGGGGGCCGGGTCTTCGAGGGCTCGGTGGCCGGGGCCTCCTCCGCGAGTGCCGAGGCCGACCGGGGCAACGCGGTGGTCGCCGCGGCCGACCCGGCCAAGGGCACCGTCACCGCCGTGGTGGACGGCAGGCCGGTGGACGATCCGGCGGTGAAGGCCGCCGTCGAGCAGGCCACCGCCGAGATCAGCGGACTGCCCGGGGTCTCCTCGGCGCTCGACG
This sequence comes from Kitasatospora sp. NPDC093102, assembly GCF_040683915.1. Lineage (NCBI taxonomy): Bacteria > Bacillati > Actinomycetota > Actinomycetes > Kitasatosporales > Streptomycetaceae > Kitasatospora > Kitasatospora sp. NPDC093102. The sequence continues at coordinate 478,037 of NZ_JBFBFA010000002.1, forward strand.
CGTACGGCCCCGGCCCGGCGTCGGCCGCGCTGCACTCCGCCGACGGGACGGCGAGCCTGGTCACGGTGCGGATGGCCGACACCGCGAGCACCGCTCAGACCGATGCCGTCACCCAGCGGCTCACCGCGCTGAACGGGGCGGGCGGTGCCCACGTCACGGTCGGCGGGGACCTGGTGCTCCAGCAGGAGGTCAAGCAGCAGACCGAGAAGGACACCCGGTTCGGCGAGCTGGTGACGCTGCCGCTCACGCTGATCGTCATGGTGCTGGTCTTCGGCGGGCTGGCGGCGGCCTCGCTGCCGGTGATCGGGGCGGTCGCCTCGGTGGGCGGAGCGCTGCTGGCCATGTTCGGCTTCAGCCGGATCATGGACATCGACACCAGCGTGCTGCCGATCGCCACGGTGCTGGGGCTCGGGCTCTCGATCGACTACGCGCTGCTCATGGTGAATCGTTTCCGGGAGGAACGCGGCCACGGTGCGGACATCGCCGCCGCCGTCGAGAGGACCGCGGCGACCGCCGGCCGTACCGTGGCCTTCTCCGGGCTGACCGTGGCCGTCGCACTGTCGGGCCTGTTCGTCTTCACCAGCCCGGTGCTGGGCGCGGTGGCCGCGGCCGGGGTGAGCGTCGTGGTGATCGCCGTCGCCGCGGCGCTGACCCTGATCCCCGCGCTGCTCGGCTTCGCCGGCGCGCGGATCAAGGCACCGTCCGCGCCCGTGGCGGACGAGGGGCTCTTCAGCCGGATCGTGCGCCGGGTTCGCAAGCGGGCGGTGGCGGTCACGCTCGCCTCGGTGGCGCTGCTGATGGCGGCCGGGGCGCCGTTCCTCCACGCCGACATGCGCAGCTCCGGTGCCGCGGTGCTGCCCGCCTCCTCGGCCGGGCGGCAGGTCGCCGACACGGTCGACCAGCGCTTCCCGCTGGCCGCGGCCGCGCCGGTCACGGTGGTGGTCGAGGGCGGGGTGCCGGTGGCGCAGGCGTACGCGGACGAGGTGGTCGCCAAGCTGCCCGGGGTGAGCGGGGTGCGGGCGGTGAGCCCGGTGAGCGACACGGTCTCCACGATCGACGTGCTGGTGCCCGGGGACTCGCAGGGCGGGCCGGCCAAGCAGGTGGTGCAGGAGCTGCGGGACGACCGCGGCGGACTGACCACCTACGTCACCGGCGGCGCGGCCTCGGTGGTGGACTTCCAGGACGAGCTGCTCTCGCGCGGACCGTGGGCGCTCGGCCTGGTCGCGGCCGGGACGCTGGTGCTGCTCTTCCTGATGACCGGCTCGGTGGTGATGCCGGTCAAGGCGCTGCTGATGAACCTGCTCTCGCTGGGCGCCTCGCTCGGCGCGCTCACCCTGGTGTTCCAGGACGGCTGGTTCAGCGGGCTGCTCGGATTCAGCCCGACCGGCGGGCTGGAGACCTTCATCCCGGTGCTGGTCTTCGCCTTCGCCTTCGGACTGTCGATGGACTACGAGGTGTTCCTGCTCTCCCGGATCAGGGAGCTGACCCTGCGCGGGCACGACTGCGTCCGGGCGGTGGAGCTGGGCGTGCAGCGCAGCGGTCGGATCATCACCTCGGCGGCGCTGCTGATGGTGATCGTCTTCGCCGGGTTCGCGCTCGGGGACATGCTGATGGTCAAGCAGATGGGCATCGCGCTGGCCGTCGCCGTGGCGGTGGACGCCACCCTGGTGCGGTGCCTGCTGGTGCCCGCCGCGATGAGCCTGTTCGGCGAGTTCAACTGGTGGGCGCCCGCCCCGCTGCGGCGGCTGCACCGGCGGTTCGGGCTGAGCGAGCACGTGGACCTGCCGGAGATCGAGCCGGCGGCGGTCCCGGCGGCGCGCGCCGAGTCCGAGGGTGTCGAGTCCGAGGGTGCTGTGCCCGAGGGCGCCGAGCCCCAGGAAGCCGTGTCCCAGAGCCTGGTGGGCTCAGCCCAGCCGGCGTAGCAGGTCGACCGCGGCACGGAGCCGGTCCTGTTCGGCGGGGCTGAGGCGGGACTCGATGGCGGTGGCTATCCGGTGTTCGCAGCGGGCGCGCTGGTCGAGCAGGGCGGTGCGCCCGGCCTCGGTGGCGGCGATGAGCAGCTTGCGGCCGTCGGTGGGGTGGGGCTGCTGGGTGACCAGTCCGGCCTCGGTCATCAGCGCGACGGTGCGGGCCATCGACTGGTGGCGGACCCGCTGGAGTGCGGCGAGTTCGGCGACCGTGCAGGAGCGCTCGTCGCGGACCAGCAGGCCGAGGACGGCGGCCTGGTTCTGCGGCAGTTCGTCGCCGCCGCGCAGGGAGCGGACCAGGCTGCCGAGGGCGGCGCGCAGGTCGGCGGCGAGTTCCAGGGTGTCCGGGTGCGGGGCTTCGCTGGGCATGGGACGAGTCTATCGCCAAGATATGCAGCCTTGCTGTACAGCCTTGCTGTATGGTTTTCGGCATGCGAATCACCAAGTTCGGACATGCCTGCGTACGCGTCGAGCACGGCGGCACCACCGTCGTCGTCGACCCCGGGAGCTTCACCGACCCCGCCGCACTGGCCGGGGCGGACGCCGTCCTGATCACCCACGAGCACATGGACCACTTCGAGGAGTCCCGGCTGCGCGCCGCGCTGGCGGCCGACCCGGCGCTGCGGGTGTGGACCAACCGGGCCGTCGCGGACCGGTTGGAGGGCGTGGCGCAGCGGGTCGGCGTGGTCGGCGAGGGCGACGCCTTCGAGATCGGCGGGCTCGGCGTCTCGGTGCACGGCGAGTGGCACGCGGAGATCCACCCGGACATCCCGCGGGTGCGGAACATCGGCTTCCTCTTCGACGGCCGGCTGTTCCACCCCGGTGACGCGTTCACCGTGCCGCCGCACGCCGTGGACACCCTGCTGCTGCCGCTCGCGGCGCCCTGGAGCAAGGCTTCCGAGGTGATCGACTACGTCCGGGAGGCCGGGCCGCGTCGGGCGGTGCCGGTCCACGAAGCGGTGCTCAGCCCGATCGGGTTCGCCGTGCAGACCCGGCTGGTCGGGCCGGAGGGGCCGGGCACGGGGGCGGAGCTGGCGGTGCTGGGCGAGGGCGAGAGCCTGGAGCTGGGCTGACGGGGGCGCATTTGCCGGCGGCCCCGCACTGACGTCCCCGGTGCCGCGCCGGTAGCCTGACGCCATGCTGAAGATCGGACTGACGGGCGGCATCGGTGCGGGCAAGAGCGAGGTGTCCCGGCTGTTCGCCGCGCGCGGCGCGGTGATCGTGGACTCCGACGTGATCGCCCGCGAGGTGGTCGCCCCCGGGACGGACGGTCTGGCGGCGGTGGTCGCCGAGTTCGGACCGCAGGTGCTGCGGGAGGACGGCACGCTGGACCGTCCGGCGCTCGGGGCGGTCGTGTTCGCCGACCCGGAGCGGCTGAAGGCGCTGAACGCGATCGTCCACCCGCTGGTACGGGCCCGCTCCGCCGCGCTGGAGGCGGCGGCCGCACCGGACGCGGTCGTGGTGCACGACGTGCCGCTGCTGGCCGAGAACGGCCTGGCGCCGCTGTTCGACCTGGTCGTGGTGGTGGACGCGGCCGACGGGGTGCGGCTGGACCGGCTGGTGCGGCTGCGCGGGATGGCCGAGGAGGAGGCCCGGGCCCGGATGGCCGCGCAGGCCTCCCGGGAGGACCGGCTGGCGATCGCGAACCTGGTGATCGACAACGGAGGCGGCCTGGCGGAGCTGGAAGCGCGGGTGGCCGAGGTCTGGGCGGAGCTGGCGCGGCGCGCGGCGGCCTGACGGCGGTTCGGGCCGCTGCTCGGCCGGCGCCTGCGTTCGGGAGGTGCCGTTCAGGCGGTGCCGAGCGGCAGCCGGGCCCGGACGGCGAAGCCGCCCTCGGGGGTCGGCCCGGCGTGCAGGGTGCCGCCGAGGTCGCCGGCCCGGGTGTGCATGCCGCGCAGGCCGTGGCCGCCGGAGGGCAGTTCGGGGCCGGTGACCGCCGTCCCGTCCCCGGCCGGAGCGGGGTCCGGCGGACCGGTGGGGGAGTTGACCACCGCCAGGCGCAGTCCGTCCGGTGCGACCTCGACGGTGACGGCCACCTCGGTGGCCGGGGCGTGCTTGTGCGCGTTCGTCAGCGCCTCCTGGACGATCCGGTAGGCCGCGTACTGCACGGCGGGCCCGGGATCGGGCAGCCCGTCGGCCGGGCCGCTGACGGTCAGCCCGACCGCCAGCCCGGCCTGCCGGGACTCCTCGACCAGGGCGGGCAGCCCGTGCAGTGACGGCGCCTGGTCGGCGGAGGTGGTCAGCACGCCCAGCAGGACGCGCAGTTCGGTGAGCGCCTGGAGGCCGAGGGTGCGGATCAGGCCGAGCGTCTCCCGGACGGCGGCCGGGTCCCCGGCCCGGGCGACCTGCCCGGCACCCGCGTGCAGGGTGATCAGCGAGACCCGGTTGGACACCACGTCGTGCATCTCCCGGGCGAGCCGGGCGCGTTCGGCGGCCACCGCGCGCTCCTCGGCATGCCGGCGGGCCTCCTCCAGCAGCCGGTTGCGCTCGCCGAGCAGCCGGTTGCGTTCGGCCAGCACGGCGACGGTGCGGGCGCGCTGGTGGGCGGTCAGCCCGAGGGCGAGCGGTACGGCGCCGAAGACCAACGGGTCCTCGATCAGGTTGGCGAGTTCGGACGGGGTGCCGACGTCCCCGAGGTCGAACGGGACGAACAGCCGCAGCTGGGCCAGGGCCGCCAGGACGTACACCGGCGCGGTGCCGCCGCGCCGCGCGGCCAGCCCGTGGAGTGCGACGGCCAGCGGGAGTTGGCCGCTCACCAGGGTGACCGCGGTCGTCGCGGCCGGGTGGCGGCGCCGCAGGACCAGGGCGAGCGCGCCGACGGCGATCAGGCCCGCGTTGGTCTCCGGCGAGGCGGTCGGCCCGAAGTCCGGGTCGTTGGCGGCGAGCGGGACGAGGACGAGCAGCACCAGGGCCGTCGGCGCGATGGCCCGGAGCGGACGGGGCAGGCGCAGCGGCGGGCCGGGCAGCGGTGCGGCGAGGTCGGCGGCCGACTGGTCGGTGGGCTGCTGCATGAGGGGCATGCTTCCACACCGGCGCGGTGCCGGGACGGTCGTCGGACCGAGTGGCCGGGAAGGGACTGGTTGAAGGCACTGGTGGGAGGAGAGCATGGCGGAATGGATGATCGTTTCTCGCCCGAGCCGCACCTCGCCGGGGCGCCGGTGGTCGAACGGCTCGCGCAGTACAGCCGCGCCGAGCAGGATGAGATCCTCGGCCCCGGGGACGACCCGTACGGCGTCGCGTACACCGGGCTGGCCTTCCTGCCCAAGGAGGTCCACTTCGGTGTCCGGGCCGCCGACGGCCGGCTCGTCGCCCACACCGGACTGCTGCCGCTGCCGCTCACCGCGGGCGGCATCGACCTGACCGTGATGGGCGTCGGCGGAGTCTGCGTCGCGCCCGACCGGCGCCACGGCGGCCTCGCGCGGGCCGTGGTCGGGGCCGGCCTCGACCACGCGCGCACGCTCGGCCACCGGTACGCGCTGCTGTTCTGCCGCCCGCCGCTGACCGCGTTCTACCGGGGGCTCGGCTTCCGGGAGGTGGCGGAGGAGGTGACGGTGGAACAGCCCGAGGGGCGGCTGGCGGAGATGCCGCTGCGCACCATGTGGGCGCCGCTGGTGGCGGGGGCCGGGTGGCCGGAGGGGCCGGTGCGGCTGCGGTCGCTGCCGATGTGAGGCGCGTTCAGGCCGTCGCGGCCGGGGTGCTCGCGTCCGCGTGGGCCACGGCGGCGCCGGCCAGGGCGCGGACCATGGGGTGCGCCCGGGTGCCGTCGCCGGACAGCTCGGGCTGGAACAGCGAGGCCAGGAAGAACGGGTGGCCCGGCAGCTCCAGGACGCGCACCTCGCCCGACCCGTCGGCGCCGCTGAACCGCAGGCCGTGCGCGGACAGCCGGTCCAGGTAGGCGCCGTTGAGGCCGTACGCGCAGTGGTAGCGCTCCTGGGTGCGGGTGGCGCCGAGGACCCGTTCGGCGAGGCTCCCGGGGGCGACCGTGACGGCCCCCTCGTGGCCGACCAGGGAGCAGGCCAGCGGGGCGATCACCTGCTGCTCCCCGTCGGGGTGCTCCTCGCCGTGGACGGCCCCGGCCAGGCCGCAGACGTTCCGGGCGTACTCCAGCACCGCGTGCTGGAAGCCGGCGCAGGTGCCGAGGAAGGGGATGCCGCGCTCGCGGGCGGTCCGGACGGCGGCCAGGGCGCCCGCCTCGCTGCGGTACGGGCTGCCCGGCAGCAGCCAGACCGCGTCGAAGCCGTCCAGGGCGCCGGGCCCGGCGGCGTCCCCGGTCGGGATCCAGTAGGCGTCCAGGACGAGGTGGTCGTGCTCGGCGAGGGCGTCCAGCAGGCCCGGGATCCGGGCGTGCGAGCGGACGGCGGGGGAGCGGTCGCCGACCAGGGCGACCCGCGGGGTCAGGTAGGTCATGCGGCTATCCTGACCCCGCACCCGAGATCAGCGCCAACGATGATTCCTTAAGCTTCGATCAGATCGGTTGATGACCGCCGTGGACCCGCAGCAGCTGCGCACCTTCGTCACCGTCGCCCGCCTCGCCTCCTTCTCGGAGGCGGCTCGGGAGCTCGGCTACACCCAGTCCGCGGTCTCCCAGCAGATCGCGGCGCTGGAGGCGGACCTCGGGACCGCTCTGCTGGTCCGCCGCCCGGTCGGCCCGACCGGGGCCGGGCAGCGGCTGCTGGAGCACGCCGCGCCGCTGCTGGTCCGACTGGAGGCGGCGCGCGCCGACGTCGCACGCCTGGCCGGTGCCCTGAGCGCCCGGCTGGTGCTCGGGGTCACCCCGCTGGCGGTCGGAGCGACCCTGGGGCGTGCGCTCGGCGAGGTGCGCCGGGCCTATCCGCGGGCGGAGCTGGTGGTCCGGGTGCTCGCCCAGGACGTGCTGCCCGCCCGGCTCGCCACCGGCGAGGTCGACCTCGCCCTGATCGACGGGCTGGCCGCGCCCAGCGACCCGCTGCCGCTGCCCGACGTCGGCCCGCTGCGCACCGTCGCGGTGGCCGAGCGGCCGGTCGCCGTCGCCCTGCCCGCCGGCCATCCGCTGGCCGGGCGCGGCGGCCTCGCGCTCGCCGACCTGTCCGCCGCCCGCTGGCTGGACGCCCCCGACCTCACCCCGACGGCGGCCCGGCTGCGTGCGGCCGCGGGCGTCGACGGCTTCCGGCCCGCCACCCGCTACCAGGGCACCGACCTGCACGGACTGCTCGTGCTGGTGGCGGCCGGGCACGGGCTCACCCTGCTGCCCGAGCCGGTGCTCGCGGCGGCGCCCGGGCTCGGGCGCGCGCCGATCGCCGTGCCCAGGCTGGTGCACCGCACCGAACTGGTCCACGGCAGCCTGCCGGAGGGGCCGGCGGCGCTGCTGGCGCGACTGCTGGAGGCGTCCCAGGTCGATCCGGTCGGACCGGTGGTGCCGAATTCGGTTGCGGGGGCTGTCGGTGCCGATGAAATGATCACGCGATGAACACCAGTGCCACCATCATCAGGCGGGTACGGGCCGAGGACTGGCCGCAGGCCAGGGACATCCGCCTGGAAGCGCTGCTGGACCCGGTCGCGGCCGTGGCCTTCCTGGAGACGCACGAGCAGGCCGCCGCCAGGCCCGACGAGTTCTGGCAGGACCGCATCGCCCGGGCCGCTACGGGCCCGCACGTGGCGCAGTTCGTCGCGGAGGCCGAGGACGGGCGCTGGCTCGGCACGATGACCGCGCTGGTCGAGCGGCCCGGCGGGGACGGGGCCCTGGAGGGTGACGTCATCGCGGTCGACCAGGTGCACGTGGTCGGGGTCTACGTCCGGCCGCAGGCACGGGGCACCGGGCTGGCGCAGGACCTGATCCGGGCCGTCCAGGAGTGGGCGTGGTCGCTCACCGAGCCCCGGATCGAGCGGGTGCGGCTGTTCGTCCACGAGGACAACGCCCGGGCCGAGGCGATGTACCGGAAGGCCGGCTTCGAGCCCTCCGGGGTGGTGCTGCCGGTGCCCGGCGACCGGACCGGCCGGGAGATCGAACTGGCGGTCCTGCGGGGCTGACCGCTCGGCGCGGGGCCCGGGCGTGGCGTCCGGGACGGCGGAGGTTGTGGAGGCGCGGTCACCAGGCGTTCACGTCCCGGGCCTGACGGTGGTCGGCCGGTCGGTGCTGTCATGAACACAGTCGCCCGGCGAGGGGCCGGGCCGGCCCGGGAGTGCTTCCCCCATGATGCTCCGTCACCGTCTCACCGTCACCGCCTCGGCGGCCGCCCTCGCCGCCGCCGGGCTCGCCGCCGGCACCGCGCAGGCCGCCGCACCGGCCCACGGTGCCACCGCCGAGCCCCGTACGTTCGCGGCGAGCTGTTCGCAGGCGTACCTGCCGCTGCCCGACCCGTACTGCACCCCCGGCGCGTACAACCCGGACGTCACCCAGGCGACCATCGGGCAGACCATCTGCGTCTCGGGCTGGACCGCCACCGTCCGCCCGCCGACCAGCTACACCAACCCGCTGAAGGTGCAGCAGATCGCCGCCTACGGCTACGCGGACACCAGCACGGCGGACTACGAGGAGGACCACCTCGTCCCGCTGGAGCTCGGCGGTGCCCCGCGCGACCCGGCCAACCTGTGGCCCGAGCCGCGCTACGGCAACCAGCCGGCGCAGAGCAAGGACTCCGTCGAGACCAAGCTCAAGAACGCGGTGTGCAACGGCCGGGTGGGCCTCGACGACGCCCGCAGCGCGATCGCGAGCGACTGGACCACCGCGCTGAGCGTCCTGGGGCTGTGAGACCGGCTCCCCGGGAGCGGGCGTGACCGTGCCGCCCGGGCCGTCCGGTCCCCTGTGCCGGACGGGCCGGGCGGCCGTCTGTGGGGGCGGGCACCCCGCCGTGCGGGCGCCCCTTGTCCGGGCGCCCCTTGTCCGGGCGTCCCTTGTCCGGGCGTCCCTTGTCCGGGCGCCCCTTGTCCGGGCGTCCCTTGTCCGGGCGCCCGCAGGGTGTCGGTGCCCGCAGGGTGTCGGTGCCCGCCGGGGGTCAGTGCCCGTCGCAGCCCGGGAGGGCCTCGCACATCGGCGCCGTCATGCCGGTGCCGACGAACTTGTCCTCGGGGGCCTTCCAGGCGTCCTTGGGCTGGGCGCCGGCCTTGGTGGTGGCCCAGACGGCCAGCTCGCTGACCGCACCGCCGTCGCTGACCACGTACTCGTGCAGGGTGACGGTGCCGCCGTCGGCCTGCGGGACGGTCAGCACGGCGGCGAAGTAGGGGGCGTCCGGGGCGCTGTCGACCTTCACGGTGGCGCCGGGCGCGGTCTTGGCGCAGGACTTGAGCGCCTCCGTCAGGCGGCCCGCGGCCAGGTTGGTGGTCTGCTTGGCGCCGCTGCTGCGGGTCGGGTCACCGTGGAACAGCAGGGTCTGCTGGGCCGCCCAGCGGTCCCCGTCGAAGCCGACCGAGGACTTCGCGGCGGCGGCGCCGGTGAACAGCGGCTCGTCGTCCTTGGCGATCGTGGCGTGGCACAGCTCCATGCCCTTGAACTGGGCCGGGCCGGAGACCGGCTTGGCGTTGGCCGCCAGTGGCGTGTAGTGGTAACTCTCGTCCATCGGGATGCTCTTGGTGTCCATCCACGCCTTGTCCGGGATGCCCTTGTCGGAGCCGGCCGGCTTGGTGGGGTTGGTGCTGGGCGTGGTGCTGGCGGCCCCGGCCGGTGCGGCGGTCTTCCCGGCGTCCTGGCTCCCGTTGTCCGGGCCGCAGGCGCTGAGCGCGCCCAGGCAGACGAGGGCTGCGGCGGTGGCGGTGACGAGTCTGGTGGTGCGCAACTGACGGTTCCTCGGGTGTCCGGTGGCGTTGGTCGGGGTCGGGCGCGCACCGGCCGTGGGCCGCTGGTGCGCGGCGCCGTCCGTCCGTCCTCGCCGCCCGGTCGACCCGTGGTCGCGGGCATGCGGCATGGCAGCTCCTCCCCACTCTGCGTACGGCCGTCGTGCTCCTCGCCCGGCCGCCCGCCCCGGGATTGAGGGGTGGTCAGGGTCGATGGTGTGCCGACGGCGGTCGAAACTTATGCCACCGGAGCGCCGGTCGCCAAGCCGGGTTCCGGCCGGAGGCCCGGATTCCCTTTGGGGCCGATGGGGCTTGTGGGGGATTCCTGGAGCGTGCATTCGCGTCCGTGTGCGGGGTGGGGCGGCGCATCCGGGCTGGTGGGGGAGGGTGCGCCGGGCTCGTGCGACGTTCTCGGACGTGCGGGAGGGCGGGGTGCGGAAGGCCCTCGGTGTCCAGGGTTTCCCCGTCCGGGGCTGGTGCCGGCGGCCGGTCGGAACGGATGCGGTCGGCCGACCCGGCCGACCAGGCCGGAGCGGCCCGCCGGAACGCCGTCGAGGGTGACCACGGTCTGCTGTCCGACGGCCTCGCCGAGCACGCCGGAGACCGCCCCGGGGGCCGCCCCTGGCGCACGGTCCTCGGGCCGCTCGGCGCGGCGCAGCGGCGCCTGGTGGTGGACACGCTGCCGGCGTACGAGGAGGCCGTGGGGCGGGAACGGGACCGACCTCTCGGGGAGCGCGGCTACGCGTGGGTGCCCGGGACGCCGAGCTGCTGGGCGAGCCAGGGGAGGGCCTGGGCGAAGGACGCCGAACCGGTCTGCCAGGTGTGCCCGCCGGAACCGACCGCGTTCACGGTCCGGATGCCGTCCTTCCTGGCCGCCGCCTCCAGGGCCCGGGCGGACTCGATCTGGCCGTGCTCCTGGTCTCCCTGGGCGAAGTAGCCGGAGACGCCCTGGTATCTGGGGTGGTGGGCGAGCACGGTCAGTGGGTCGTGGGCGGCCCAGGCGGCCGCGTCGCCGCCGTACAGCTCCTGGACGGTGCGGTCCCGGTCACCGATGGACGGGCCCTTGTCGCCGGAGAAGTCGGCGAAGTGGGTGAAGACGTCCGGGTGCTCGACGGTGAGGTCGAACGCGCAGGTGCCGCCCATCGACCAGCCGGCCACGCCCCACCTGCGCGGGTCGGTGGCGGCGTTGAAGGTCTTCTGGACGAACGGCGGGACGTCCCTGAGCAGATGGCTCTCGGCGTGGCCGTGCGGGCCGTCCACGCACTCGGTGTCCACCCGGAAGCCGCCGGTGGCGTCCACGAACACCAGGATCGGCGCGAAGCCGTTGTGCCGGGCGGCGAAGGCGTCGGCGGTCTTCACGGCGTTGCCCGAGCGGATCCAGTTGTCGGGCGCCGCGAACTCGCCGCCGATCATCTCCAGCACCGGCAGCCTGGGCCGGCTCTGGCTGCGGAACCAGGCGGGCGGCAGGTAGACCAGCTCCTGGCGGTGGGCGAAGCCGCTGGAGGTGTCCGGTACGTCGACCTGGACGATGCGGCCGGTGCTGGTCCTGCCGTGGATCGACCCGAGCTCGGCCAGGGTGATCTGGTCCGGCAGCGGTTGCCCGCCGAGCTCACCGATCGCGTCGTCCAGGGTCGGGTAGTAGCCGGTCGCGATGTTCACGCTGTTCGCCGCGCAGAACAGCGCCAGCAGCACGGTCGGCGCCACCAGTGCCCGCCGCCACCACCGCGCGCCGCGCCAGCCGAACCCGAGCACGCACAGCGCCGCGACCGCCACCCCGCTCCACAGCCACACCCCGAACGGGATCGGGTCGGTGATCCCGCTCAGCGCCGGCACGGCGACGGCGCCGGCCGCGGTGGCCGCCAGCGCCGTCCCGAGCGCGAGCGGCCCCCGCTTCCGCCGCCACGCCCGGTCCCGCAGACCCACGGCGGCCAGGAACAGCGCGAGGGCCGCGGCCCGGACCGTCCACGGGAACCAGCCGTCGAGCAGTGAGACGTTCATGTGGCCGCAGGCTAGGGGTGGCGGATGAGAGGCTGGTTAAAAGCTGGCGGTTCGCTGGAAGAGTGCTGTGAGCAGGAAGGGGACACCGAACAGTGTCGAGTCGGGGGCCTGGGCGGCCATCGGGCGGATCTCCAGCGGGGTGAACTCGCGGAACAGCGACCGGAGTTCGTCCGCCGAGTAGGCCAGGCCGCCCTCCAGCGCGCCGAGCCGGTAGAGCTCCTCGTCGGGCCGCTCGGAGCCCATCGCGCCGGCCGCGAAGGCGGTGACGGCGAAGTGCCCGCCCGGCGCCAGGACCCGGTCGAGCAGCGCCAGGTAGCTGACCCGGCGGTGCGGCGGGAGATGGTGCAGGCAGCCGGAGTCGTAGACCAGGTCGTAGTGGTCATACGGGAGTTCGGCGTCGAAGATGCTCGCCCGGTGGAACCGCAGCCCGGTGCCCGTACCCGCCTCGCGGGCACGCTCCTGGGCCCAGGCGATGGCGGTGGCGGAGAGGTCGACGGCATCCACCTCGAAGCCGAGGGAGGCCAGGTGGATCGCATTGCGGCCGGCGCCGCAGCCGAGGTCGAGCGCCCGGCCGGGGGCGAGCAGACCACGGTCGAGACAGGAGGCCAGGTTCTCGTCCGGCTCGGGCGCGAAGAACGGGCGCTCGGCGGACCGGTCCGCGTAGAACCGGTCCCAGAACGGTTCGGCCGGTGGGAAGAGGCCGTCGAGGAGGGCGAGGACGTCCTCGGTGGTGCGGATCGTACGGTTCATGCGGCCGATCCTAGGCGGGTCGGCCGGTGGCCGCGCGGACGGCAAAAACCGGTGTGTGGCGGCCTGTTGGGGCTATCCGGGGCATGAGCCGGGCGGGTGCTTCGGCCTCGGGCCGCCGTACGACAGCGCCCCCGCCGGGAGCCGGGAAAGGCCGTTTCCGCAGGGCGAGGAGGGGCACCCCGGGAGGCCGTTCCGGAATTCCGCCGAGAGAATTCCACGCGAGGAATCGAAGGCCACATTCAGGCCGGACAAGTCAACGTTTACTTCCCCGGATTCCCTCTGCATAGTGGCGGGTCGAACCGAGAGGGGGCTCATCCGTGTCGCAGATCAATGACACCGCCGCACAGCAGCTGGAGCTGGAGCAGGTGCAGGTGTCCGTCATCGGCGAGCTGTTCGATGAGCGGCTCGCCGGGGCGCGGGCGCAGTTGGGGCGGGTGCTCGCGTCGGCGGCGGGCAGCGCGGGCGAGGTGTACGAGCGGGAGGTGGCGGCCGGGCGGCTGGCGGGCGAGGTGCGCCGGCTGGAGGGGGCCGAGGGCGGGCTGGTCTTCGGCCGGATCGACCTGGCGGACGGGACCGCGCTGCGGATCGGGCGGCTGGGCCTGCAACGGGACGAGGACGAGCTGCCGTTGCTGGTGGACTGGCGGGCGGAGGCGGCGCGGCCCTTCTACGAGGCGACGCCGGTCCATCCGCTGGGGCTGCGGCGCCGCCGTCATCTGAGCCTGACGGGCCGTACCGTGGTCGGGGTCAGTGACGAGCTGCTGGACGGCTCGGAGCCGACCGCCGGGGACGCCGTCGGAGACGGGCCGTTGGCGGCGGCGCTCCAGGAGCGGCGTACGGGGCGGATGGGGGCGGCGGTCGCGACGCTCCAGGTGGAACAGGACGCGATCGTCCGCTCCTCGCACCGCGGGGTGACGGTGGTGCAGGGCGGCCCGGGCACCGGAAAGACGGTGGTGGCGCTGCACCGCGCCGCGTACGTGCTGTACGCGTTCCCGAAGGCGGCCGAGCGCGGTGTGCTGGTGCTGGGGCCGAACGCGCGGTTCCTCGACTACATCTCCCAGGTGCTGCCCTCGCTCGGGGAGAACGACGTCGTCCTGGCGACGTGTGAGGAACTGGCCGGCGTCGTGCCGGGTGCCGTGGACCCGTTCGAGGCGGCGCGGCTCAAGGGCGGTGCCGAACTGGCCGAAGCGCTGGCCTCGTCGGTCCGGTCGCGACAGGCCCCGGACGGGGACTTCACCGTCCGGGTCGGACAGGAGTGGGTCCGCCTGGCGGAGGAGGAGGTCGCCGGGGCGCGGCAGGCGGCGCGGGCGAGCGGGCTCGCGCACAACCGGGCGCGCCGGCTGTTCCTGGAACTGCTGGTCGACGCCCTGACCAACACGCTGGCCCGCGGCACGGCCGAGGCGCTGGAGCGCATCGACGCCGAGGTCGCGCAGCTCACCGGGGTCGACTTCGACCGGATGGCGGCCCGGGACCTGCGCAGCCTCGGCATCGACGACGTGCCCGCCACGGGGGCCGACACGTTCGACGCCGACGCCGTCCGCGCCGACCTCCTGGAGGACCCGCACCTCGACCGGGCGGTCGAGGAGATCTGGCCGCGGCTCGTGCCCGGAGACGTCGTCGGCGCCCTGCTGGCCGACGCCGATGCGCTGACCGCACACCTTCCGCAACTCGGCGAAGGCGAGCTGGCGTTGCTGCTGCGCACGCCCGGCGCGCCGTGGGCCGACGCGGACGTGCCGCTCCTCGACGAGGCGGCGAGCCTGGTCGACGGGCCGCCCGAGCAGACCTTCGGGCACGTCGTCGTCGACGAGGCGCAGGAGCTGACCGCCATGCAGTGGCGGATGATCCTGCGCCGGTGCCCGGGCAGGTCGATGACGCTGGTCGGCGACTTCGCGCAGGCGAGCCCGGCGACAGTGGCGCGGGACTGGAACGAGGTGCTCGACCCCCACGTCGGCCGCCGCTTCGACCTGCGGACGCTGACCGTCAGCTACCGGACCACGCAGGAAATCCTGGCCACCACCGCGGAGTTGCTCAGCCGCATCGCCCCTGACCAGCTGCCGGTCCGGTCGATCCGGCACGGGGACGAGCCGCGTGCCGTCGCGGTGGCCCCGCAGGGGCTGGTGGCCGATCTCGTCCGTGAGCTGCGGGCGCAGGCCGCTGCGCACCCGGGTGAGCTGCTCGGCGTGATCTGCGCGGACGGCAGGGTGGCGGAACTGGCGGCCGCGGGGGTCGAGGAGTACGCCCGGCTGGTCCCGGCCTCCGAGGCGCGCGGCCTGGAATTCGACGAGGCCGTCGTGGTCGACCCGGACGGGATCGCGGCGGCCCGACCCGCCGGCGAACGCGACCTGTACGTCGCCCTCACCCGCGCCACCAAGCGCCTGTGCACGGTCACCGTGCGGTCGGCCACCGGCGGGTAGGTGATGCGCCGCCGCGCGGGAGCCACCGGGCGGCCGTGGTCGCCTGGGTGGTCGCGGCGCTCGCGGTGATCGGCTGGGGGTGCCTCACCGTGTGGGCGTTGACCTGGTAGCGGCCCCTCGCCCCGCGAAGCGCCCCCGCGGGGCGGCGAGGCCCGACGTGAACACTCCGTGCACCCGGTCCGCGGCCTGCTCGCGGCGTTCGGCCTCGACCTCGTACGTCGCCCTGCTGCTGGCTCCGCTTAGGATCGGTGGATGATCACCGTTCCGTCCGGCCGGGTCACCCTCTCCGACCGTCGCACCCAGCGCAGTTGGGACGTCGACGTCGCCTCGTACCGGCTGGCGGCCTGTCCGGTGACCCGTGAGCAGTACGAGGGCGCGACCGGCGACCGCCGCCCCGCGCACAGCGTCTCCTGGCTCGACGCCGTCCGTCACTGCAACGAGCTGTCCCGGCGCGAAGGCCTCGCCCCCGCCTACCGGGTGGACGGCGAGGAGGTCTCCTGGGACCGCGCCGCCGACGGCTACCGGCTGCCCACCGAGGCCGAGTGGGAGCACGCCTGCCGCGCCGGAACGGACGGCCCGCGCTACGGCCCGCTGGACGAGATCGCCTGGTACCGCGGCAACTCGGGCGAGCGGCCGCACGAGGTGGGCGGGCTGCGCCCGAACGCCTACGGGCTGTACGACCTGCTCGGCAACGTGTGGGAGTGGTGCTGGGACCGCTACGACCCCGAGGTGTACGGCGGCTACCGCGTCCTGCGCGGCGGCGGCTGGTTCGACGAGCACTGGAGCTGCCGCGCCTCCGTCCGCCGCCGCAGCCACCCGACCCTGCGGATCGACGACGTGGGATTCCGGCTCGCCCGCTCGATCGTCGGATGAAGGCGTTCGCAGTGAAGGAGGGCCCTGCGCAGGAGGGGAACAGCCTGCTGCGCACCGATCCCCGCCCGCCGCTCGGCCGAGGAACCGTCACGACCGCCCGGCCGTTGGCGCCTGCGTGAGTGACGAATCAGTGTCCCTGCGCCCGATCGCCGAGGCCGACCTCTCCGCGATCGAGGAACTGCTGAACGACCCCGAGGCGCTGGGCGAGTTCCAGTGGTACGGCTGGCGGGACCCGCAGCGGTTCCGCCGCCGGTGGCTGGAGGACGGAATGCTCGGGGAGGAGCACGTGATGCTCGCGGTCGTCGCCGGGGGCGAGTTCGGCGGCTTCGTCGCCGCCAACCGCACCGGGGTGAGACCGTCCGCCCCGTACTGGAGCATCGGCGTGCAGCTGCTGCCGCAGGCGCGCGGGCGCGGAATCGGCACCCGGGCCCAACGGCTGCTGGTGGACTACCTGTTCGCGCATTCGCCGGCGATGCGGCTGGAGGCGGACACCGAGGCGGGCAACCTGGCCGAGCAGCGCGTCCTGGAGAAGCTCGGCTTCACCCGGGAGGGCGTGCAGCGCTCGGTGACCTTCCGCGCCGGCGAGTGGCGCGACGTCGTCCGATACAGCCTGCTGCGCACCGACCCGCGACTCTAGACGACCCCGAACCACTCCTCGGCGAGGGCGTCCAGGGTCCGCGCCGAGGGCTTCGACTCCCGCAGGCACCACGGCAGGTTGCTGTACGCCTGGAGCAGGGCGCACGCCACCGGCAGGCGCGGGCCGACGGCTGCGGCGCAAAGGGGTCTTCAGTGTTCGCCCCGGCGGGTTCCGCAGGGGTCGGCGGCCGGGGGCAGCGGCTCGGGTCCGTCGTCCGGGTCGCGGGTGAGCAGGTAGCGGGCGCCGGGTCCGGCTTCCGCGGCGCGGTCGGCGGCGTTGTAGAGGGCGCAGCGGGAGAGCGAGAGGCAGCCGCAGCCGATGCAGCCGGTGAGCTTCTCCTTGAGCCGTTGCAGTTCGGCGATCTGGTCGTCGATCCGGCTCTGCCAGGACTCGGCCACCTGGTCCCACTCGGCGCGGCTGGGGGCCGGGCGTTCGGGGAGGCGGTCGAGGGCGACCTTCGCCTCGTCCAGGGAGAGGCCGACCCGCTGCGCGGCGCGGATGAAGGCGATCCGGCGCAGCGTGCCGCGGGTGTAGCGGCGCTGGCCGCCGGAGGTGCGGGTGGCGTGGATCAGGCCGAGGCTCTCGTAGTAGCGCAGCGCGGAGGCGGCGAGGCCGCTGCGGTGGGCGAGTTGGCCGATGGTGAGCAGGTCGCTGTGGTGCGGGCCGGGGTCGCGGCGGCCGTCGGGGCGGGCGGTCATGGAAACCCACTGTAGCCGCTTGACTTCAAGTCGGCTTTAAGTTGCACGATCGTGGTCATGACGACGAACGCGACCGCCACGACCACGACGGGCACCCGCTTCGAGGACCTGCCCGCCCTGATGAGCCTGATGACCGGCGACGAGAAGCACGGCCCCGCCGCCACCTCCACCCTGGACGCGCTCTGGGTGCTGTACGACCGGGTGCTGCGGGTGACCCCGGGCACCGCCGACGCGCAGGACCGCGACCGCTTCCTGCTCTCCAAGGGCCACGGACCGATGGCGTACTACGCCGTGCTGGCGGCCAAGGGCTTCCTCGACCCGGCGGTGCTGCCGAGCTTCGGCGGCTACGACTCGCCGCTCGGCCACCACCCGGACCGCACGCTGGTCCCGGGCGTGGAGATCGCCTCCGGTTCTCTCGGCCACGGCCTGCCGCTGGCCGTCGGCACCGCGCTCGGGCTGCGGGCGCAGGGCCTGGCCGACCCGGCGGTGTGGGTGCTGGTCGGCGACGCGGAGTTCGACGAGGGCTCCAACGCCGAGGCGGTGGCCTTCGCCGGGGCCTACGGACTGGACCGGCTGCACGTGGTGGTGATCGACAACTCCTCGGCCACGCACGGCTGGCAGGGCGGCATCGCCCAGCGGTTCGCGGCCGAGGGCTGGTCGACCGCGACGGTGGACGGCCGCGACCACGAGGCGCTGTACCGCGCCTACGCCACGGAGCACCCGGGCCGCCCGCACGTGGTGGTCGCCCGCGTCGAGCCCAAGGACCAGCACTGAGCACCCGGCCCCAGCCCGCGCCCACGGACCGGCACTGAGCCTCCGGCCCCAGCCCGCGCCCACGGACCGGCACTGAGCCTCCGGCCGCAGCCCGAGCACGCCAAGACCGAGCCCCTGAGAGGAACTTCACCGATGGACACCATGCGTGACCGCTTCGTGGACGTGACCACCCGACTGCTGGACGAGGACCCCCGGCTGGCCCTGGTGCTCGCCGACATCACCGCGGCCGCCTTCGCCCCGGCCCAGGAGCGCCATCCCGACCGGGTGGTCAACGTCGGCATCCGCGAACAGCTGCTGATCGGCGCGGCCGGCGGCCTGGCGCTCACCGGGATGCGTCCGATCGCCCACACCTTCGCCAGCTTCCTGATCGAGCGGCCCTTCGAGCAGGTCAAGCTGGACCTCGTCCACCAGGGCGTCGGCGCCGTGCTGGTGAGCGCGGCGGGCTCGTACGACTGGCCGGCCGGCGGCCGCACCCACATGTCCCCGGGCGACGTCGCCCTGCTGGACACCCTGCCGGACTGGACGGTCCACGTCCCCGGCCACCCGGACGAGGCCGAGCAGCTGCTGCGCCACGCCTACGCGGACGGTGACCGCAACGTCTACGTCCGGCTCTCGGCGCACCAGAACGCGGCCCCGGTGCCGGTCGAGCCGGGCCGCTTCACCACCGTCCGCACGGGCTCGCGCGGCGCGGTGCTCGCCGTCGGGCCGATGCTGGACGCGGTGCTCGCGGCCACCGAGGGCCTGGACGTCACCGTGCTGTACGCGGCGACGGTGCGCCCCTTCGACGCGGCCGGGCTGCGCGCGGCACTCGGCGACCGGGCGGACGTGGTGCTGGTCGAGCCGTACCTGGCGGGCACCTCCGCCAACGAGGCGCACGCGGCGCTCGCCGACCGCCCGCACCGGATGCTGGGCCTGGGCGTGCCGCGCGAGGAGCACCGGCACTACGGGTCGATGCCGGAGCACCTGGCCGCCTACGGCCTGGACGCCCCGTCGCTCCGGGAACGGATCGGCACCTTCCTCCGGTGAGCCCGCCGGGTCAGCCGGTCAGCACGATCGCCACCGCGTCCGGCGCCGTGCGCACCGCCGTCCCCTCCAGCGCCGCCGAGCCGAAGGCCGCCACCACCTCGCGGCCGACGGCCCCCAGCGGCAGCGCGGCCTCGTCCGGCCCGAGGTTGACCGCGATCCGGTACGGACCCCGGTGCACCACCAGCCGGCCCGCCGCCTCGTCGAACGTCACCCGCACCGCGCCGAGGTCCGGGTCGGACAGCTCCGGCCGCTCGTGCCGCAGCCGGATCAGCCGCCGGTACCACGTGAGCAGTTCGGCGTGCGGGGCGCGCCGGGGCTCGGTCCAGTCGAGGACCGAGCGCAGCACGGTGGCGGGCTCCTGCGGGTCGGGGACGGCCTCGGCGGCCCAGCCGTGAGCGGCGAACTCCCGTCGCCGGCCCTGCCGGACGGCCTCGGCGAGGCCCGGGTCGGTGTGGTCGGTGAAGTACTGCCAGGGGGTGGCGGCGCCCCACTCCTCGCCCATGAAGAGCATCGGGGTGAACGGCGAGGTGAGCACCAGTGCCGCACCGCAGGCGAGCCGGCCGGGGGAGAGGCTGGTGGAGACGCGGTCCCCGAGCGCCCGGTTGCCGACCTGGTCGTGGGTCTGGAGGTAGCCGAGCAGCCGGTGGCCGTCGGCGGGCGGGAAGGGCCGCCCGTGGCTGCGGCCGCGGAAGGAGGACCGGGTGCCGTCGTGGAAGAACCCCCGGGTGAGCGTCTTGGCGAGGGCGGTGAGCGGCTGGTCCGCGAAATCCCGGTAGTACCCCTGGGATTCGCCGGTGAGTGCGCAGTGCAGGGCGTGGTGGAAGTCGTCGCTCCACTGGGCGGTGAGGCCCTGCCCGCCCGCCTCGCGCGGGGCGGTGGTGGCCGGGGTGTTGCGGTCGGACTCGGCGATCAGGAACAGCGGCCGGTTGGTGGCGACCGCCAACTTCTCCACCTCGTGGGAGAGTTCCTCCAGGAAGTGGACCGCCCGGTCGTCCGCGAGGGCGTGCACGGCGTCCAGGCGCAGCCCGTCGATCCGGTAGTCGCGCAGCCAGGCCAGGGCGCTGCCGATCAGGTAGGCGCGCACCTCGTCCGAGCCGGGCGCGTCCAGGTTGACCGCCGAACCCCAGGGGGTGTGGTGCCGGTCGGTGAAGTACGGCCCGTACGCGGGAAGGTGGTTGCCGGACGGCCCGAGGTGGTTGTGCACCACGTCCAGCACCACCCCGAGGCCCTTGTGGTGGGCGGCGTCCACGAAGCGCTTGAGCCCCTCGGGCCCGCCGTAGGGCTCGTGGACGGCCCAGAGCGAGACCCCGTCGTAGCCCCAGCCGTGCTTGCCGGGGAACGGGCAGACCGGCATCAGCTCGACGAAGTCCACGCCCAACTCGACCAGGTGGTCCAGGCGTTCGGCGGCGGCGTCGAAGGTGCCGCGGGGGGTGAAGGTGCCCACGTGCAGCTCGTACAGCACCGCGCCGGGCAGCGCCCGGCCGCGCCGGCCGGTGTGCGACCAGCGGAACGCGGCGTGGTCCACGGCGCGGCTGGGCCCGTCCGGGCCGTGCGGCTGCCGGGCCGAGCGCGGGTCGGGCAGCGGCGGGCCGTCGTCGAGCCGGAAGGCGTAGTCGCCCGCCGGGGCCTCGCCGGACCACCAGCCGTCCCGGTCCGGGCAGCGGGCCAACTCGTGGGCCGCGCCGTCGACGTCGACCCGGACCCGGGAGGCGGCGTTGGGCGCCCACACCTCGTAGACCGGCATCAGGCCCTCCTCGTCAGCAGCGCGACCGGCAGGGCCGCCAGCAGCTCCGCCACCGCCACCGTGCCCGCCGGGACGTTCCGTCCGGTCAGCTCGTCCGTCCACGGCCCGCCCGCCGGCAGCTCCAGCACCGTGTCGCGCCAGCCGCCCGCCCGCTCCAGCCCGTACGGCAGCCGGGTGACGGCGGTGACCACGTCGTCCCCCCGGGCGAAGGCCAGCAGGTGGTCGCCGGAGAGGTCCGCGGCGTGCAACGGCCGGTAGGCGCCGAGCGGGCGGGCGCGGCGCAGGTGCAGCGCGGTGGCGGTGAGGTGCAGCTTCTCGCGGGCGAGGTCGCCGGGGCGCGGCGTGGCCGCGTCGGTGAGCCGCACGGCGAGCGCGCCGAGGTCCACCACGCCCCGGTTGTCCGGGTCCACCAGGGTGTACAGCGGCTCCTCGCTGCCCTGGTAGAGGTCCGGCACGCCCGGCACGGTGAGGTGCAGCAGGGCGGCGGCCAGGGTGTTGGCGCGGGCGTACGGGGCGAGGGCGTGCACGGCGCCCTCGATCCGGGGGAGCAGCCCCGGGTTGCCGTAGACCGAGCGGGCGCGCTGCTCCAGGGCCTGCTCGTAGCGCGGGTCGGGGGTGGTCCAGGAGGTGCGCAGCTTGGCCTCGCGGGCGGCCTTGAGCAGGGCGGCGACCAGCCGGTCCGGGTCGACCGGCCAGGCGGCGACCAGGGTGTGCCAGAGCAGCCAGTCGGCGTCCCGGTCGAAGCCGGGGCCCGCGGCGGTGGACCAGGAGGCGGCCTCGGCGGCCCAGGCGTCCGGCCGCTCGGCGAGCACGGCGAGCCGGGCCCGGGCGTCGGCGCTGCGCTTGGTGTCGTGGGTGGAGAGCACCGTCATGCTGTGCGGCCAGGTGCGCTCCAGGTAGCGGCACCAGTCGTGGAACTCCTCCGGGTGCAGTCCGGGCCGGGCGGGCTCGCCGCCGACCTCGTTGAGGCCGGGCAGCGCGTTCCAGCGGTAGAAGGCGGTGTCCTCGACGCCCTTGGCGGCCACCGCGGCGGCGGTCTGGGCGAAGCGCGCGCAGAACTCGTCCTTGTCCGCACCGCGGCCCAGCTCGCCGAGCGCGAGCGCGGCCACCAGTCGGTCGGTCGCGTCGGCGGAACCGTCCAGGGCCGCCCGCAGCTGCTCCACGGTCGCCGTCGAGGGCGCCTCGCCGGGCCGGGCGTACGGCCGGTACGCCGGGTAGCCGGTGAGCAGCCGGCCGAGCGACGCGCGCAGCTGCCCGGGCGAGTGGTCGGCGTGCGCGGGCTCGGCGGCGCCGATCCGCAGCGCGATCCGCACCAGTCGCTCGACCTCGGCGGCGAGTTCGCCGTCCGGCCCGGTCATGTCGGCCCGGCCGCGCCGGGCGGCGGCGATCGCGGGGTGCGGGTCCTCGCAGAGGTCCCGGACCGGGCCGCCGTGCCGGAAGGACTCGTAGGCCCCGGCCAGCCGGCAGGCGCCCGCGTGGTCGGTGAGCACGCCGTCGATCCGGCGCAGCGCGTCGTAGCCGGTGGTGCCGGCCACCGGCCAGTCCTCGGGCAGCCGCTCGTGGCCGGTGAGGATCTTCTCGACCACGACGTACGCCCCGCCGGTGGCCGCTGCCAGGCGCCGCAGGTAGCCGCGCGGGTCGGCGAGCCCGTCCGGGTGGTCGATCCGGAAGCCGTCCAGGACGCCGTCGGCGTGCAGCCCGAGCAGGACGGCGTGGGTGGCGGCGAACACCTCCGGGTCCTCGGCCCGCAGCGCGATCAGCTCGTTGACGGTGAAGAAGCGCCGGTAGTTGAGCTCGGTGCGGGCCAGCCGCCACCAGGCCAGTCGGTACCACTGGCGGGCGAGCAGCTCGGGCAGCGGCAGCTCCTCGGTGCCGGGGCGCAGCGGCAGTTCGTGCTCGTGGTAGCGCAGTGTGCCGGCGTCCACGGTGAGCTGGTCCAGTACGGCGCCGAGCCGGTCGCCGAGCAACGGCAGCAGCACCCGTCCGCGCCCGGGCGCGTCGACGGGGCCCGCCTGGGCGGTCCAGTCGATGTCGAACCAGTGCGCGTACGGCGAGTCGGGCCCGTCGCGCAGCACCTGCCACAGCGGCCGGTTGAGCCGTTCGGGGGCGGGCACGGCCATGTGGTTGGGCACCACGTCGGCGATCAGCCGCAGGCCGTGGCGGTGCGCGGCGGCAGCCAGCTCGCGCAGCGCCGGCTCGCCGCCGAGCTGCTCGCTGATCCGGGCGTGGTCGACGGTGTCGTAGCCGTGGGTGGAGCCGGGGACGGCCTCCAGCAGCGGGGACAGGTGCAGGTGGGAGACGCCGAGTGCGGCCAGGTAGGGGACGGCGGCGGTGGCGTCGCGGAGGGTGAAGCCGGGCTGGAGCTGGAGACGGTACGACGACGAGGGGACGGTGGCGGCCGGGCGGGGCTGCGCGGGCTCGGCGGCGGGGGTCATAGCTCCATAGGTACCCGGGGGAGCCCGCCGCCAAGACCCGCTGTTGATCCGAACAGGTGACCGACCCTGGCGGTCCGAAGGTCCCGCGCGCTCCCTAGGCGGGCCGTTGCAGCACCATCAGCGAGCGGTCGGTGAGCCACAGGGCGTCCCCGGCCTTGACCCGGGCGCCCGTGCCCGGGGCGGGCAGCCGGGGCTGTGCGGTGTCGACCACGACCTGCCACTCCTGCCCGTGGTCGGCGGGCACGGTGAACTCCAGTGGTTCGAAGTGGGCGTTGAACATCAGCAGGAAGGAGTCGTCGACGATCCGGCCGCCGCGCCGGTCCGGTTCGGAGATCGCGTAGCCGTTGAGGAAGACGCTCAGCGACTTGGCGTAGCTGGCGCCCCAGTTGCGCTTGGTCATCTCCTCCCCGGCCGGGGTGAACCAGGCGATGTCGGTCAGGTCGTCGAACCCGCCGGCGGACGGGGCGGCAGCGCCCCGCGTGCCCGGACGGTGGGTACCCGCACCCGGCCGCCCGGACACCGGCCGGCCGTGGAAGAACCGCCGCCGCCGGAACACCGGGTGGTCGCGGCGCAGCCAGATCATCCCCTGGGTGAACTCCAGCAGCCGCGACTGAGGCCCGTCGCCCTCGGGCCAGTGCATCCAGGTGAGCTCGTTGTCCTGGCAGTAGGCGTTGTTGTTGCCCAGCTGGGTGCGGCCGAGCTCGTCGCCGTGCGAGAGCATCGGCACGCCCTGGGAGAGCATCAGGGTGGCGATGAAGTTGCGCTGCTGGCGCTCCCGCAGCTCCTCGACGGCCGGGTCGGCGGCGGGGCCCTCGACACCGCAGTTCCAGGAGCGGTTGAAGGACTCGCCGTCCCGGTTGTCCTCGCCGTTGGCCTGGTTGTGCTTCTCGTTGTACGAGACCAGGTCGCGCAGGGTGAAACCGTCGTGGCAGGTCACGAAGTTGATCGAGGCGATCGGGCGGCGGCCGTCGTCCTGGTAGAGGTCGGAGGAACCGGTGAGCCGGGAGCCGAACTCGGCGAGGGCCGCGTTCTCGCCGCGCCACAGGTCGCGCACGGTGTCCCGGTACATGCCGTTCCACTCCGTCCACAGCGGCGGGAAGTTGCCCACCTGGTAGCCGCCCTCGCCGAGGTCCCAGGGCTCGGCGATCAGCTTGGCCTGGGAGACCACCGGGTCCTGCTGGACCAGGTCGAAGAAGGAGGAGAGCCGGTCCACCTCGTGGAACTGCCGGGCGAGGGTGGCGGCGAGGTCGAAGCGGAAGCCGTCCACGCGCATCTCGGTGACCCAGTAGCGCAGCGAGTCCATGATCAGCTGGAGCACGTGCGGGCTGCGCATCAGCAGGCTGTTGCCGGTGCCGGTGGTGTCCTCGTAGAAGCGCTGGTCCTGGGCGAGGCGGTAGTAGGAGACGTTGTCCAGGCCGCGCAGCGACAGCGTCGGCCCCAGGTGGTTGCCCTCGGCGGTGTGGTTGTAGACGACGTCCAGGATCACCTCGATCCCGGCCGCGTGCAGTGCCTTGACCATGGACTTGAACTCCTGCACCTGCTGGCCGCGGTCGCCGGTGGAGGAGTAGGAGGAGTGCGGGGCGAAGAAGCCGACGGTGTTGTAACCCCAGTAGTTGGCCAGGCCCAGGTCCCGCAGCCGGTGGTCGCGGACGAACTGGTGCACCGGCATCAGCTCGATCGCGGTGACGCCGAGTTTGGCCAGGTGCTCGATCACCGCCGGGTGGGCCAGGCCCGCGTAGCTGCCGCGGATCTCCTCGGGGATGCCCGGGTGCAGCCGGGTGAGGCCCTTGACGTGGGCCTCGTAGATGACGGTGCGGTGGTAGTCGGTGCGCGGCGGTCGGTCGGTGCCCCAGTCGAAGTACGGGTTGATCACCACGGAGTGCATGGTGTGCGGGGCGGAGTCCAGGTCGTTGCGGCGCTCGGGGGCGCCGAAGTGGTAGCCGTAGACCGACTCGTCCCAGTCGATGTGCCCGCTCATCGCCTTGGCGTACGGGTCCAGCAGCAGCTTGGCGCTGTTGTGCCGCTGCCCCAGGCCCGGGTTGTACGGGCCGTGCACCCGGAAGCCGTAGCGCTGGCCGGGCTGGACGCCCGGGAGGTAGGCGTGCCGGACGAAGGCGTCCGTCTCGCGCAGTTCGACGGCCGTCTCGGAGCCGTCCTCGGCGATCAGGCACAGCTCGATCCGGTCGGCGCTCTCCGAGAACACCGCGAAGTTGGTGCCGGCCCCGTCGTAGGTGGCGCCGAGCGGGTAGGGCGTACCGGGCCAGACCTGCATGACTCCTCAACTTCCTTACTGCCGACGAGAACTGACATTAAGTCCGACAACGGCCCGACCACCTGCCCGGACCCGGACGCTCTCTTCCCGGCCGGGCGGCCGGGCATGTGCGTGACCGTGCTCCGTGACGCACGGCACAGCGCATACTCCCCGAGCCCGTCCCCGGCGGCCGGGAGATCCGGCCCGGGTTGGGCCGAATGAGCGCCCGTCGGGCATTCGTGTGAAGAACGCGGCGGGTGGTGCGGGAGACCCCCGGGCATCCGGCTGCGAGCGGCTCGCGGCGGGCAGTACCCTTGATCGTCCCGCCGCCCGGGCGGGCCGCCAGGAATTCGACGGTCCCCGCGCCCGTGGGGGTCAGCCGCAGCAACCAGATGAGGTGGCGCATGGTGTTCCCCGCCGGCGGCCGTGGCTCCGGGCCCGGCGGCCCCGACCGGGGCGCGGCCCGCAGCGAGGCGCCCACGGTGGTCATGCGTCCCACCCTGACCGGCCGGGCCCTGGTGCCCGCCCAGAGCGGCCCGGTCGAGATACCCGCACTGGCCTGGTCGGTCGGCGAGTGGGAGGACGCCTACCAGCGGGTCCGGCTGTCCGGCCGCGCCTACGTCTGGCTCAACCTGGTCGAACAGCGGCTGCGCGCCCTGGTCGACGAGGTGCTGCACCCGATCTACGCCCCCGCCCACGGCGAGGACTGGGTCACCGCCGCCGCCGGGCCGGCCGGCGAGGAGTGGGCCCACCGCGCCGGGGCCGTGCGCGAGGTCAGCCGCCGCAAGGGTTACCTGCTCGACCCGGCCGACGACGACCCGCTGGTCTTCCTCACCCTGCCCCAGCTGCGCGAGCTGATGGTGCAGCACTGGCCCTGCTTCGAGCCGTACCTGGCCGACCGGCGCGAGATCGAGCTGGCGCTCGACGAACTGGAAGTGGCCCGGCACGTGGTCTCCCGCAACCGGGTGCTCACCCAGACCGTGCTGGCCCAGACCGAGCGGGCCGCCGCCCGGCTGCTGGCCGTGCTGGACGGCGGCGCCGGCGGTGTGCCCGCCGACGTGGTCGAGTCCCTGGTGGCCGGCCGGTACGCGGACGTCGTCGCGGTGCACGCCGACCGCGTCCGGCTCCAGCGCGACCTGCCGGTGGAGGACCTGCTGGACGGCGCCCGGCGCCTCGACGCGCTCGGCATCGGCCTCGGCATGCTCTGCCAGAACTACACCGGCAAACGCCTCGTGCGCCTCGCCGGCGAGGGCTGCCGGGTGCGGCTGCTCTTCCTCAACCCGGCGAGCAGCGCGGTGCGCCGCCGCGAACGCGAACTCGGCCTCGGACGCAGCGAGCTGTCGCGCTCCATCGAGATGAACATCATGCACGTGCGGCGGGTCCGGGCCCGGCTGCGGGACCAGGGCGGCTTCGAGATCCGGGTCTTCGACGAGACCCCGCGCTTCACCGCCTACCTGGTCGAGGGCCCCCGCACGACCGGCCAGGCGGGCGGCCGCCGGCAGGGCCGCGACCTCGGCGTCATCCAGCCCTACCTGCGCCGCGCCCGCGGCATGGAGTCCCCGGCCCTGGTGCTGCGCGGCGGCGCCGGCCAGCAGCCCGGCGGCACCGAGCCGGGACTGCTGGAGGTCTACCGCGAGGAGTTCGAGGGCGTCTGGGCCGACTCCCGGCCCGTGTCCTGAGGCCCGTACCGGGAGAAACCTGCTGGTCGGCGGGGTACGGCTGCTGCCAGACTGCGGGCCGTGAGCAGCCTTCCCGCCTGGACCCTGGTACCCGCCGCGTTCGACGACCTCGAACGCATCACCGACCTCAAGGACCAGGTCATGCGCGCCGACCTGGAACGCCTCGGCCGCTGGGACCCGGACCGGTCCCGTCGGCGGGTGGCGGACTCCTTCTCCACCAGGTGGACGTCCGTACTGCTGGTCGAGGGGGCCTTCGCGGGCTCCGTCACCGTCCGCCCCGACGAGCAGGGCGGGCGCCACCTGGAGCTGTTCTACCTGGCCCCGCGGCTCCAGGGGCGCGGCCTCGGCACCGCAGTGCTGCGCCGCCTCCTCGCCGAGGCCGACGCCGCCGGGGAGCCGGTGCGCCTCGTCGTCCTGCGGGGCAGCGCCGCCCAGCGGCTGTACGAGCGGCACGGCTTCACCGTCGTCCACGAGGACCCGATCGACGTCCACATGCACCGCCCGGCCCCCGAGCCCACCCCCGCGACCACGCCGGAGCAGGCGCGCACCCGGCTCCAGGACCGGGCCGCCCTGTGGAGCACCGACGCGGCCGCCGGCCGGACGGTGATCGACGCGGCCTGCGAGGCACTGGTCGCCGGGCTCGACGGCCCGGCGCTGCGCGAACTGGCCGCCTGCCCGTACGGCGAGGCCGCCACCGAACTGCACGCGCTGCTGCCGCCCGCACTGGCCGAACAGGGCCTGGTCTTCCACCCCTCCGGGAGCACCTCCGCCACCGAGGCCGTCCTGCGGGCGCTCGCCGCGCGCTTCCTGGACGAGGAGCTGACGCCCCGGGAGCTGACCCGCGCCGTGCACCAGCGCTTCGGGCACCGGCTGGAAGCGGCCGATCCGCTCTCGTGCCTCGACGACGAGTACGACATCCTGGACCACGGCACGCGCACCCGCGAGGAGGTCGACGCCGACGTCCTCGCCGAGGCCCGCCTCCTGACGGAGGTTCACCCGGGGCCGTAACGATTCGTCCAAGTCCGCTGGCCTGGGCCGATGCCCGCGTGGTAGGTGTAGCCCCCGTGAAGATCACGGGGGAGAACGAGGCCGTGCTGCGCCTCGACGACGTACACCGCACCTACGGAACCGGGCCGGAGGCCGTACGGGCGCTCAGGGGGGTGGACGTCGAGTTCGCGCGCGGCGGCTTCACCGCCGTCATGGGGCCCTCCGGCTCCGGCAAGAGCACCCTGCTGCAGTGCTGCGCCGGCCTCGACCGGCCCGACAGCGGCCGGGTCACCCTGGACGGGACCGACCTCGCCGGGCTCGGCGAGACCGAGCTGACGGTGCTGCGCCGGCAGCGGATCGGCTTCGTCTTCCAGGCCTTCAACCTGGTCGGCTCGCTCACCGCCGAACAGAACGTCGGCCTGCCGCTGCGACTGGCCGGCCGCCGCCCCGACCGCGCCGAAGTGCACCGCGCCCTCGCCCAGGTCGGCCTCGGCGAGCGCGCCCGGCACCTGCCCTCCCAGCTCTCCGGCGGCCAGCAGCAGCGCGTCGCGATCGCCCGCGCACTGATCACCCGGCCGCGGATGCTGTTCGCCGACGAGCCGACCGGCGCCCTCGACTCCACCAGCAGCCGGGACGTCCTCGCCCTGCTGCGCGAGCTCGTCGACCGCGAGGGCCAGAGCACGATCATGGTCACCCACGACCCGGTCGCCGCCGCCCACGCCGACCGCGTGCTCTTCCTCGCCGACGGCCGGATCGTCGACGACCTGCCCCACCCCACCGCCCAGCAGGTCGCCGAGCGGATGACCGCCCTGGAGACGGCGGCATGACCTCGCTCGCCACCCTGCTGCCGGTCGCCGCCGCGAGCCTGCGGCGGCGCAAGGCCGCCTTCGCCGGCTCCTACGTCGCCCTCACCCTCGGCGTCCTGCTCGTCGCCACCACCGGCAGCCTGCTGAACGACACCGCCGGCGACGACTCCCCGCTCGGCGCGCCCTCGCTGCACAAGGTGCTCCAGTTCACCGCCGCGATGGCCGCCTTCGTCGCCGTCTTCGTCGTCGCCGGGACCTTCGCCTTCGCCGTCGCCCAGCGCCGCCAGGAGATCGCGATGCTGCGCGCCGTCGGCGCCACACCCCGGCAGATCGTCTGGCTGATCACCGGCGAGGCCACCGTCGTCGCCCTCGCCGCCGCCGTCAGCGGCTGCCTGCTCGCACTGCCCGGCGCACCCGCGCTCGCCGCCTGGCTGGTCGCCCGCGGCGCCGCCCCCGACGGCTTCACCGCGCACCCCGCCGCCGGGCCGATGCTGCCGGCCGTCGCCGTCGGCCTCCTCGTCGCCCTGCTCGGCGCCGTCACCGCCGCCCTACGGGCCGGCCGGGTGCGCGCCGTCGAGGCGCTCGGCGACGCCGCCGCCGACCGCAGGGTCATGACCCCGCTGCGCTGGACCTGCGCCCTGCTCGGACTGCTCGCCCTGGCCGCCGCCGTCGGCTACTACCTGGCCGCGCCCGCCATGCCCCCCGCTCCCGGCGACCAGCCCGGCGACCCGCAGCTCGCCTCCCAGTGGGTGCTCGGCGCCGACCTGCTCACCATCACCGCGCTCGCCCTGTTCGCACCCGTCCTCGTCCCGCCGCTGGTCCGGCTGCTCAGCGCCCCGCTCACCCGGGCCGTCGCCGTCGCCCCGCTGCTCGCCCGGCAGAACGCCCTCACCGCCGTGCGCCGCACCGTCTCCACCGCCACCCCGGCCTTCCTCACCATCGCGCTCACCGGCACCGTGGTCGGCTCCACCGCCGCCTTCGCCGACGCCATGACCGCCCAGAACCGGGCCACCACCGCCGCCCGGTACGTGCTGCGCCCCGGCGCCGCCCCGCTGCCCGCCGACGCCGCCCACCGGCTCACCGCCACCCGGCCCGGCCTGCACGCCACCGCCACCACCGCCACCGTGGTCACCGGCCTCGGCGCTGCCGTCCCCGACTTCGACGACCACGGCGAGGACTCGCCCGCCGGCGTGCCGTCCGCCGCCACCGTCGTCGACGGCGACCTCGCCACCGCCTGGACCCTGCCCGCCGTCGGCGGCAGTGCCGCCGACCTGCGCGGCGCCACCCTCGCCGCCTCCACCGACCAGGTCCGCGGCCACGGCTGGAAGCTCGGCGACCAGGTCAACCTGCGCCTCGCCGACGGCACCGTCACCAGCCTGCGGCTCGTCCTGGTCTACCGCACCCAGCTCGGCCTGGACGAGGTCCTGCTCAGCGGCGAGGCCGCCGCCGGCCACCTGGCAGGCGCCCGCCCCACCGCCGTCCACCTCGACGGCGAACCGGCCGACCGGCTCGGCGGCACCCTCACCGACGCCCGCGACCCCGGGCCCGACCCCGGCGCCCACTACGCCTGGATCGCCACCACCACGATCCTCGGGCCCGCGCTGCTCTACGCGCTGATCGCGATCGTCAACACCATGGTGATGAGCACCGCCGACCGCCGGGGCGACTTCGACGTGCTGCGGCTGGCCGGGACGGTGCGCCGCCAGGTGACGTGGATGGTCGCGCTGGAGGCCGTCCTGGTCGTCACCACCGCCGCCCTGCTCGCCCTCGCCGTCACCGCGCTCACCCAGTTCGGTACCACCGCACTGCTCAACCACCGCATCCTGGCCGGTCAGACCACCGTCGCCCTGCGGCTGCCCTGGGCGCCCCTCGGCGCGAGCGCCGCCCTGTGCCTGCTGCTCGCCGTCGCGGCGAGCGTCCTGCCCAGCCGCCTCGCCCTCGCCCGCCCGGCCGGCCGGGCGGGCTGACCGGGCCGGTGCCCCGGCCGCACCGAGCGGCCCGGGCACGAGGCGCGGCGACGAGGACGATCGGGCTCCCCCGGCCGGGTTGTCGGTGGGGCGGGTGATGATAGGGGCTGTTTCGAGAGGCAGGACGGAAGGACACACCTGATGAGCTGGTGGCAGCAGCCACTGGTCGGCTTCGACCTGGAGACCACGGGCACCGACCCGGCCGTGGACCGCATCGTCACGGCCGCGCTCGTGGACACGGTCGGGGCCGCCCGGGTGGGGGCCGCGCACTGGCTGCTCGACCCCGGGGTGCCGATACCCGCCGAGGCGGAGGCGATCCACGGGATCGGGGACGAGGTAGCGCGGAGCAAGGGCAGGCCGGCCAAGGAAGCGGTGGAGGAGATAGCCGCCGCACTGTGCGAGCGGATCACCGCCGGACGGCCGGTGGTGGCGTTCAACGCGCCGTTCGACCTGTCGCTGCTCGACGCCGAGCTGCGCCGGTACGGGCTGGCGACGCTCGCCGAGCGCCTGGGCCGGCCGGTCGGACCGGTGCTGGACGCGCTGGTGATCGACCGGGCCGTGGACAAGTACCGCAAGGGCTCGCGCACCCTGCAGCGGGTCTGCGAGCTGTACGGGGTGGAGCTGACGGACGCCCACGAGGCGGGCAGCGACGCGCTGGCCGCCGTCCGGGTCGCCGTCGCGCTGGCCGGGCGCTACCCGGCCGAGGTGGGAGCGGTGCCGCCCGCCGAACTGCACCGGCGGCAGATCGACTGGTACCGGCAGTGGGCCGAGGGCCTCCAGGCCTGGCTGCGCCGCGGCAAGGACCCGCAGGCCGTGGTCGACCCGCGCTGGCCCGCCCGGTGACGGTACGCCCGGCCCGCCCCGCGGACCTGCCCGGCTTCCTCGCCCTCGCCGCCGAGGTCGAGCGCCGGTTAGGCCCGATGGTCGCCGAGCCGGGCTTCCACCGCGCGGTGCGCAGCAGCACCGACCGGGGCCCGGCGACCGCCGCCGAGGACGACCGGGGGCTGCTCGGCGGCCTGCTGTTCGGCGCCGGGAACGCGGGGCCCGGGGCGGCTGGGCTTCACCCCGGCCGAGGCCGCCGGCCCGGGCCGAAGCCCAGGCGCCGTTCCAGGTGCGGAAGTCGGCGGCTCGAAGGAGTGCCGGAAGTCAGCCCGGAGGCTGGTACGAGGGCTGCGGCGGGCGGCAGGTGCGCCCTCGTCCACCGGCCGAACGAGGGGAAGGCCCCGGGGCGACCGCCGACCGCCGACCGCGCTACGCGGCCGGGAAGTCGAAGGTGTACCCCTCGGCGACCATCCAGGGCAGCAGCTGCTTGAGCGCGGCCACCGTCTGGCTGCGGTCGCCGCCGCCGTCGTGCATCAGGACCACGCCGCCGGGCTTGAGCTGCTTCTGCACGGCCGAGACGATGGCCGGCGTCCCCGGACGCGACCAGTCGCGCGGGTCGACGGACCAGCCGAGCGAGGACATCCCGAGGCCCGCGGTGATGTGCTCGTTGTCGCTGTTGAAGCCGCCGCCCGGGGCACGGAACCAGTTGACCTCGGTGCCGGGGCCGCCCGCCTGGACGATCATGTCCCGGGCGGCGGTGATCTCGTACACGGCCTTGTCGTGCGGGAGCTTCGCGAACGGCTGCGGGTGGTGGACGCTGTGGTCGCAGAGCCGGTGCCCGGCGGCCAGGATGCGCTTGACCATGGCGGGGTTGGCGGCGGCGTTCTGGCCGATCTCGCAGAAGGTGGCCTTGGCGTGGTACTGGGCCAGCAGGTCGAGGATCTGGCCGGTGGCCGGGCCGGGGCCGTCGTCGAAGGTGAGCGCGACGGTGCGGCCGCCGGAGGCGGTGGAGCCGATCACGGTGCCCGCCCCGGTGTGCGGGGGCGGCGCGGCGGGCGAGGACGGCCCGGCAGCCGGTGCAGCCGGTGCGGCCGGTGCGCTCGGAGTGGCCGGCGCGGTCGGGGCGGCCGGTGCGGTGGAGGCCGTAGGGGAGCCCGTGGCCGCGGGCGGGTCCGACTTCGGCGCAGCCGCCGGGGCGGAGGAGGGAACGGCCGGGGCCGGGGAAGCCGGCGGTACGGCGTCCGGGCCGGGGGCCGGCGCGATGGTGGCCGCCGCCGTCCCGCTCGGCTGGGCGGTGGCCGGGGACTGCGTCCCGGACGGCGCCGCCGCACTCGGCGGCTGGAGCGCCCCGCTGGCGGTCCCGCACGCGGTCAGCCCCAGGGCGGCGGCCACCGTGACGCAGCCCGCGAACAGCCGGCGCCGGGAGCGGGACGGTCGGGTCAGGGCGGAGGGGCGGTGGGCGGTCCGGTGCATGGCGGCGGCTCCTGAGGTGCGAGTACGGTGCCGGTCTCTCGGGTCAGGACGACTGTCCGACAGGACGCCGATCGTACGTTCCCCGGTTCCGGGCCGGACCGAACCGCCGTAAGAGTCTTCTCACACCCGCCCCGGTGGCGTCTTCGCGCCGACGCGGGTAACGGAGAGGGCCGTCAGAACGGGTACCAGCGCACCTCGGTGGCCCCGTCCCGCAGCGAGTCGACCCGGCGCCGGAACTCCTTCAGCGCGGCCGGGTTGCTGGCCGCCTGCTGCGCCACCCAGGAGGCGCTGGCCGTCTCCCGGGCACCGCGCAGCACCGTGAAGCCGGGCCACTCGCGCACGTCCCAGCCGTACGCCGCGGTGAACGCCCGGTACTCCTCGGCGGGCACGCCGTACCGGTCCTGGCTGAGCGCGAGGACCACCAGGTCGTGCTCGCGCAGGTCGTTCGCCATGAACTCCAGGTCGAGCAGCACCGGCCCGTCCGGGCCGACCTGGACGTTGCGCGGCAGCGCGTCGCCGTGGATCACCCCGGGGTGCAGCTGCGGGACGAGGTCGGGCAGGGCGGCCTCGAAGGCGTCCCGGCGGTGGCGCAGGAAGGCGACGTCGGCCGGGTCGACGTGGCCCTCGGCGGAGGCCAGCCAGCGCTCGACCGGGGCCAGCAGGTCGCGCCGGCCGAGCGTGAAGGGCGGCGGCGGCAGCCGGTGCAGGGCGCGCAGCAGCGGGGCGAGGTCGACCGGACGGGCGGGCCGGACGGCGGGCGCGAGCCGGTGCCAGAAGGTGACCGGGTGGCCGTCGGCCAGCTGCGGTTCGGGCGCGACCGCGTCGTACGGGCGGACCACGGGCACATCCTGTCCGGCCAGCCAGTGGGCGAGCGCCAGCTCGCGGTGCGCCCGGTCGTACAGCTCGGGGCCGCGGCCGACCTTGGCGACCACGGCCGGGTCGCCGAGGTCGAAGACGGCGTTCTCGCCGAGCGCGAGCAGCGTGGCCCCGGCGGGGGCGGTCAGCCCGGCCGACTCGCAGGCCCGGGCGAGCAGCAGCCGGGCACGGCCCTCGTCGAAGGGGATCATGACTGGGTTCCGTTCCGCCGACACCGTCCGGGGGATCCCGGACGGTGATCATCATGACGCACGGACGCCGGGCCCCGCGCGCTGCGGGGCCCGGCGCCGGACGCGTCGGAGGTGCCGGGAGGCTCAGACCTCGGCCCTGCGGTGGCGCGCCCCCTCCGCCGGGGCGGCCGGCTGGGCGTGCAGGGCCCGGCCGGCGCCGGGCGGCGGGACGGATTCGCCGTGCGAGAGGTCCGGCAGCCAGTTCAGCCAGCGCGGCAGGTACCAGTTGCGGTCGCCCAGCAGGGTCATCACCGAGGGCAGCAGCACCCCGCGGATCACCGTGGCGTCGATCAGCACCGCGACCGCCAGGCCCACGCCCATCTGCTTCATCACCTGCATGGACAGCGAGCCGAAGACGGCGAACACCGCCACCATGATCACCGCGGCGCTGGTGACCACCCCGGCCGTGGAACGGATGCCGTGGGCGATCGCGGCCCGGGTCGGCAGGCCGCGGTCGTGGCCCTCCTTGATCCGGGAGACCACGAAGACGTGGTAGTCCATCGAGAGTCCGAAGAGGATCACGAAGAGGAACAGCGGCACCCAGGACTCCACCGCGCCGACCCCGGCGGTGCCCAGCAGCGAGGCGCCCACGCCGTGCTGGAAGACCAGCGTCAGCACCCCGTACGCGGCGCCCACCGAGAGCAGGTTGAGCACCACGGCGGTGACGGCGACGGCCAGCGAGCGGAACGAGGTGAGCATCAGCAGGAAGGCGAAGGTGATCACGAAGGCGAAGACCAGCGGCATCGAGCCGGTCATCTTGTGGTTGAAGTCGTACGACCCGGCGGTGCGGCCGGTGACCGGGGCCTCGGTGCCGGGCACCTTGAGGACGGTGGCGGGCACCAGGTCCTCGCGCAGGCTCTTCAGGGCGTCGTTGCTGGTGGCGTCGTTGCCGGTGCCGTTGAGCGGGATGTCGACGGTGGCGACGTTCCGGTCGGCGTGCACGGCGACCTCCACCGGGCCGTGCATCAGCGTGCTGGCCAGGGCCTTCGCCTTGAGGTCGGCGATCGCGGCGGTCATCGCGGGGGAGTCGATGTCGGCGGCCTTGATCACGACGGTGGCGGGGCCGGGACTGCCGGGGAAGGCGGCCTCGATCTTCTGCGAGGCGGCGACCAGCGCGTTGCCCCTGGGCAGCTGCTGCTGGAAGGTCAGGTTGGCGGTGTGCATGGTGAGCATCGGCGCGGCCAGGGCCAGCAGGAAGGCGCCGGCGAGCACGGTGGCGGCCAGCGGGCGGCGCAGCACCGGGGTCAGCACCGCGTTCCAGAACCGTCCGCCGGTCTGCGCGGCGTCCGGCCGGCGCAGCCTGGCGAGGAACGGCACCCGGCCCTTCTCCACCCGGTCGCCGAGCATCGACAGCAGCGCGGGCAGCACGGTGAGCGAGCCGAGCACGGCGGTGATCACGACCACGATGGTGGCGTAGGCCATCGAGCGGAAGGTGGCGATCCCGGTGAGGAACATCCCGGCCATGGCGACCACCACGGTGACGCCGGAGACCAGCACCGCGCGGCCGCTGGTGGCGGCGGCCACGGCCAGCGCGGTGGCCGCGTCCCGCCCGGCGGCCCGCTCCTCGCGTTCGCGGCGCAGGTAGAAGAGGCAGTAGTCGACACCGACGGCGAGGCCGACCAGCAGCATCACCGAGCTGGCGTCGTTGCTGGTGTGCAGGAACCCGCTGCTGAGCGCGACCAGTCCGGCGGCCGCGACGAAGGCGGTGAGCGCGAGCACCACCGGCAGCACGGCGGCGACCAGCGCGCCGAAGGCGACCAGCAGGATGCCGAGGGCGAGCGGCACGGCCGTCCACTCGGCGCGGGCGAAGTCGTTCTTGAACTGGTCCTGCATCCACTTGCCGGAGCTGGCGTCGCCGAGCTGGACCACGGTCAGGTCCGGGTTCTGCTCCTGTACGCCGGCCACCGCGTCCAGCACGGACCGGACGTGCTCCACCGCCTCGGTGGGGTCGCCCTTGAGCGTCACCATCACGAGCGCGGAGTGGCCGTCCGCGGAGACCGCCTTGGTGTCGTACGGCGAACGGACCTCGGCGGCCTGGCCGGTGCCGTTCACGGCGGCGATCACCTGGCCGACGGCGGCGCGGAACTCCGGTTCGTCGGCGCTGCGGGTGGAGCTCTGGACCAGGACGGTCTCGCCGGCCGGGCTCTTCAGCCCCGCCTCGTCGAGGATCCGTGCGGCCCGGGAGACCTGTCCGGGGATCGACTCGGCGTCGGTCACCTTGGTGCTGCCGTGCACGGTGCCGAGTGCGGCGGCCAGGACGACGAAGAGCAGCCAGCCGAACACGGCGGTCTTCCGGTGCCGGGCGCTCCAGGCACCCATCGCGGCCGCCAGGCCGAGTCTGGACTTCACGGGCTTCATGGTGGTTCCCCCCTGGGAGAGCGGCGGTCGTCGCCGGACGGGAGCGGCGGCGGCCCTGGGTCGGGGAACCGCCGGTCGGGGTGTGCCGGGTGCGGTCCGGCGTCCCGGTCGACAGTAGGGAAGCGGGGGTTGGCGGGTAATCCGGCTGACGGGTGGCCGTTTCCTGGTGCTCTCCTCGGGGTCGGGGTGGGGTTTTCCCTACCCCGGGACCCCGAGATCTCCTCCTGGGGGGTAGGGGGTGCGCCTCCACCCTGAGGGGGAGAAGTCTCCACCCGGAGCACGAGGTCAACGGGGTTGCGCCCGGGAGAAACTGGAGCGGGGCCGCTTCGGGGCGGCCACGGGGGTTTGAAGACGACGGGGGCTCCTTGCCGGGCGGCAAGCAAGTACTCGTAGGATGATGACCCAGACCTACTTACCTGCCGACCGGCAAGAGAGTGTCCACAGCACTCCGCGCGCCGGTCCTGCCGTCGCCCAGCGTCCCGTCCCCCAAGGGCTGCGGTGAACCATGCCCAGGAGGCATCGAGCATGTTCCACCGGCTAGGACAATTCGTCGTTCGCCGCCCGTGGTGGGTGATCGGCGCATGGCTGATCGCCGCGGTCGCGATCATCGCGACCGCCCCGCCGCTGAAGGCCAACTCCGATGAAGCGGCCTTCCTGCCCAAGCACTACGAGTCCATCCAGGCCGCGGAGGTCCAGCAGAAGGCCTTCCCGTCCGCCATATCGCCCTCGGCGCTGCTGCTCTTCGAGCGCACCGACGGCGGCAAGCTGGACGACGGCGACGCGGCGGCCATGACCAAGGTCACCCAGGGCCTGGCCGACAAGAAGATCCCGCTGGTCGAGACGGTCGTCCCGGTGGGCCCGGCGTCCTACTCCCAGGACCACAAGTACGCGATGTCGATGGTCTCCATCGACAAGACCAAGATGCAGACGGACGAGTTCACCGACGCCGCCAAGAAGCTCCGCGACGAAGGCACCGCGCTCGCCTCCGGCAGCAACCTGAAGTTCCAGGTCGGCGGCCCGGCCGCGATGAACCTGGACCAGAAGGACGCCGGCAAGACGGCCGGCATGCTGATCGGCCTCGGCACGATCGGGATCATCCTGCTCACGCTCGGGATCATCTTCCGCAGCCCGATCATCGCGCTGCTGCCGATCCTCTCGGTGGTCATCTACTCGATGGTCGCCAACGGCCTGATCTCGGACGCCAGCAAGGTGTTCGGGCTCAAGGCCGACAACTCGATGGAACAGATCCTCACCGTCGTGCTCTACGGAGTCGGCACCGACTACTTCCTGTTCCTGATGTTCCGCTACCGCGAGCGGCTGCGAGCCGGGGACGACCGCAAGCAGGCCGTCGCCAACGCGGTCGGCCGGGTCGGCGAGGCCATCGCCTCCGCCGCCGGTGCCGTCGTGGTCGCCTTCGCCGTGCTCGTCCTGTCCAGCCTCGGCATGTTCAAGGCGCTCGGCCCCTCGCTGGCGATCGCGGTGGCCGTCACGGCGATCGCCTCGGTCACCCTGGTGCCCGCGATCCTCTGCCTGATCCCGGAGAAGGTCCTGTTCTGGCCCTCCAAGGCCTGGCAGCGCGAGCCGTCCAACGCCCGCTTCGCCGCGATGGGCCGCGGTGTCGGCCGCCGTCCGGCCGCCGCAGCCCTGCTCTCCGGCCTGGTGATGGTCGGCCTCGCGGTCGCCGCGCTCGGCTACCAGGGCACCTTCGACATGGCCGGCAGCTCGATGCCGAAGTCCAAGGAGTCGATGGTCGTCCAGGACACCATGATCAAGGCCTACTCGGCCGGTGCCGCCGACCCCGCCCACATCTACCTGACCAGCCAGAACGGCAACAGGATCGACGTCGCCGGCCTCAAGGGCTACGTGGAGGACCTGGGCAAGGTGAGCGGGGTGTCCAGCGCCGCCATGCCGGACCCCGACCACGGCGTCAGCAAGGACGGACTCACCGCCGACATCACCGTCGTCCTCAAGGACCAGGCAGCCAGCAACAAGGCCATCGACACCATCGGCGAGGTCCGCAAGGTCGCCCACGACCACGCGCCCGCCGGCACCAAGGCCTACGTCGCCGGCACCACCTCCGTGTACAAGGACATCAACACGGCGATGGCCCACGACTACAGCCTGGTCTTCCCGATCGCCGCGTTGCTGATCATGGTGATCCTCGGCCTGCTGCTGCGCAGCGTGGTCGCCCCCTGGTACCTGATGGCCTCGGTCGGCCTCGGGTTCGGCGCCACGCTCGGTGCCACCACCCTGGTGTTCCAGAACATCAAGGGCGAGCAGGGCCTGATGTTCATGCTGCCGATCCTGATCTACCTGTTCGTGGTCGCGCTCGGCACCGACTACAACATCCTGATGATCGCCCGACTGCGCGAGGAGGCCCGCGAGGGCCGCAGCCCCCGCGAGGCGGCGAGCCAGGCGATCCGCCACGGCGGCCCGACGGTGGCCGCGGCCGGCTTCATCCTGGCCGCGACCTTCGGCACCATGCTGCTGGCCGGAAACACCATGATGAGCGAGATGGGCTTCTCGATCGCCATCGGCATCCTCATCGCGGCCTTCGTGATGGCGATGTTCTTCACCCCGGCGCTCACCGCGCTGCTCGGCCACCGCGCCTGGTGGCCCGGCCACGCGGACGCCCCGGACCACGGCCACGGCGAGGGCCCGGCCCCGCTGACCGGTGCCCACGGGGTGCCGGAGCCGGCCGGCCGGCGCTGACCCGCCCGGTGCGTACAGGCGGCGTCCCGCTTCGGCGGGGCGTCGCCTGCCCCTTTTGCGGAGCCACCAAACGTGATCTGTAGGGCGGGAAAATCCCCGGTCAACCAGGGTGGCGCCGTGCTACAGTCGAGGCAGTTGCAGTTTTGGTTCCCATGAACGTGGTGTGCGCCTGCTGGTTCCAACCGACAGGCGCATTTGTTTTGTCCGGTGTTTCAGTCTCCGGATGGGGATCGCGGCTACTCCGGGATTCACGAGGTGTGGGTCCCTGATGCCCCAGATTTAGAGGAGACGGTTATGGCTACCGGCACCGTGAAGTGGTTCAACAGCGAAAAGGGCTTCGGCTTCATCGAGCAGGCCGAGGGCGGCCCGGACGTGTTCGCCCACTACTCGAACATTTCGGCCCAGGGCTTCCGTGAGCTGTTCGAGGGCCAGCAGGTCGAGTTCGACGTGACCCAGGGCCAGAAGGGCCCGCAGGCCGAGAACATCCGCATCATCGGCTGACGTCAGCCTCCACGCTGACTCGCGATCTGCGAAGCGAGGGCCCGCACCTCACCGGTGCGGGCCCTCGCCCATGCCGCCGTACGGCCGGGGCGGCGCACCTCCCTTTCCGACGGCCGACCCAGCCCGCACTGCGGGCTGCCGACCGACGGACGGAGATCCCGTGACCACCCCTGCCCGCTCGCCGCGCGACCGCGGCCCCCGCACCACCGACCAGGCCCGCCGCAGCGCCGGCGGCAACCGCGCGCGCAAGCCGCGCAGCCGCGGCGGCGCCCCCAAGCAGGGCCGGCCCGCCGTCGCGCCCGAGGCCACCGAGTTCACCGTGGTCCAGGGCACCCCGGCCCGGCCCCCGGCGGCGTCCTTCGCCGAGCTGGAGCTGCCCAAGGCGATCCTCGCCGCGCTCGCCCGCGAGGGCGTCACCGAGCCGTTCCCGATCCAGGCCGCCACGCTGCCCGACTCGATCGCCGGGCGCGACG
Organism: Kitasatospora sp. NPDC093102; assembly: GCF_040683915.1. Taxonomy (NCBI): domain Bacteria; kingdom Bacillati; phylum Actinomycetota; class Actinomycetes; order Kitasatosporales; family Streptomycetaceae; genus Kitasatospora; species Kitasatospora sp. NPDC093102. The sequence continues at coordinate 518,231 of NZ_JBFBFA010000002.1, forward strand.
TGCTCGGCCGCGGCCGCACCGGCTCCGGCAAGACCCTGGCCTTCGGCCTGCCGCTGCTCGCCCGCACCGCCGGGCGCCGCGCCGACGCCCGGCACCCGCTGGCGCTCGTCCTGGTGCCCACCCGCGAGCTGGCCCAGCAGGTCACCGAGGCGCTCACCCCCTACGCGACCGCCGTCAACCTGCGGATCACCACGGTCGTCGGCGGCATGTCGATCAACCGGCAGGCCAACGCGGTGCGCCGCGGCACCGAGGTGCTGGTGGCCACCCCGGGCCGGCTGGACGACCTGATCGGGCGCGGCGACGTCAACCTCTCCGACGTCGCGATCACGGTCCTCGACGAGGCCGACCAGATGGCCGACATGGGCTTCCTGCCACAGGTCAGCAAGCTGCTGGAGCAGGTTGCCGCGGGCGGGCAGCGGATGCTGTTCTCCGCCACCCTGGACCGCAACGTCGACCGGCTGGTCAAGCGCTTCCTGGCCGACCCGGTGACCCACTCGGTCGACCCCTCGGCCGGCGCGGTCACCACCATGGACCACCACGTGCTCCAGCTGGAGCCGACCGACAAGGCCTCCGCCACCGCGCACATCGCCTCCCGCGACGGCCGCGTGATCATGTTCGTGCACACCAAGCACGGCGCCGACCGGCTGGCCAAGCAGCTGCTCGCCAACGGCGTGAAGGCCGCCGCCCTGCACGGCGGCAAGTCCCAGCCGCAGCGCAACCGGGTCCTGGACCAGTTCCGGGACGGCCACGTCACCGCGCTGATCGCCACCAACGTCGCCGCCCGCGGCATCCACATCGACGGCCTGGACCTGGTCGTCAACGTCGACCCGCCGGTCGACCACAAGGACTACCTGCACCGTGGCGGCCGCACCGCCCGGGCCGGCGAGTCCGGGACGGTCGTCACCCTGGTGCTGCCCGAGCAGCGCCGCGAGGTCAACCGGCTGATGACGGTGGCCGGCATCCGCCCGACCGTCACCAAGATCCGCCCGGGCGACGCCGACCTGGCCCGGATCACCGGCGCCCGCACGCCCAGCGGCGTCCCGGTGACGCTGGCCGTGCCGGTCGTCGCGGACCGGAGCGCGTCCGGCGGGGCGGCCCAGACCGGCACCGACAAGCCCGCCGGGGCCAAGTCCGGCGCCCCGCGCCGCCGGCCCGGCAAGCGCTCCGCGCTGCCCACCGACGTCGACATGAACGGCAACCCGCGTCGTCCCCGTCCCAAGCAGCGCCTCGGCGCCGCCGCCCAGGGCGACCGCCCGCAGGCGGCCGGCTTCATCGGCCGCTCCGCCGGCCGCGCCAAGCCCGGCAGCGGCTCCAAGTCCGGCTCCAACTACGGCACCGGCCGCCAGCGCCGCAAGCTCGACTGACGGTCGTCCGGACCGCGCCGAACGGGCCCCGCACCTCCCCGCACCAGGGGGCGTGCGGGGCCCGTTCGGCTTTCCCGGACCGGCCCGCCGGGGCATTTCCTCCGGTCCCGGTGAAACTGCCGCCCGGGACAGCGGTGCTGCTCAGCCCGACCGCACCCGGCAGTTGCCGGTGGACTGCCGGTTGACGGCCGGCCGCGCACCCCCGAGTCTTTCACGCGGCCCACACATCCGACGCTCCGTCACCACGGTTGCGCGGGTGGTGAGTCGACGTGTCCCACGACCCGGAAGGACCTTCCATGCGCCGTACCTCCGCCCTGCTGACCACCGCCCTGCTCGCCGGGGCCGCCTCCCTGGCCGTACCGGCCACCGCCGCCCAGGCCGCCCCCGCCTGCGCCGCCTGGGCCTCCGCCTGGAACGCCGTCGGCAGCTGTAGCGGCCTCGACCCGATGCAGACCTGGACCGTCACCGCCAACTGCCTCTACTGGAACTCCACCCACACCGTGCAGTTCTCCCGCCCCGCCATCGGCGGCCTGGCGATGGGCGACGGCACCGCGTCCGCCTCCTGCATGATCGGCGACTCCGTGATGTTCCCGCGCGTCATCCTCGGCGCCGCGCCGCCGGCCGGCCCGACCGGCCAGATCTCCGGCTACGCGAGCAAGTGCGTCGACGTGAAGGGCGCCAACGTCGGCAACGGCACCCCCGTCCAGATCTACGACTGCAACGGCACGGTCGCGCAGAAGTGGCGGATCGGCGTCGACGGCACGATCCGCGCCCTCGGCAAGTGCATGGACGTCTCGGGTGGCGGCACCGGCAACGGCACCAAGGTCCAGATCTACGACTGCAACGGCAGCGGTGCCCAGCAGTGGCAGGCCCGCCCCGACGGCTCGCTGCTCAACCCGCAGTCCGGCCGCTGCCTGGACGACCTGGGCTTCTCCACCGACAACGGCAACCAGCTCGGCATCTGGGACTGCAACGGCGCCGCCAACCAGAAGTGGAACCTCCCGGCCTGACGGCCGGCCCGGTCCGCCACCCCCGCGCCGTGCCGGGGGCGGCGGACCGCCTTCTTCTGCGCTACACCACCGGTGCCGGTGCCGGCCGTGCCGGGGCTGGGGCTGGGGCGAGGAGGCGCAGCCGCTCCTCGGTGTCGGCGTCGCGCGGGGACAGCACGATCAGATGCAGGCCCTCGGCGGCCAGCAGCACGTGCTGGTCGATCCGCAGCAGGCCCACCCGCTCGTGCCGGATGACCTTCTGGGCGCCGGAGCGCTCCGCGACCTGGTGCTCGTCCAGCCAGCGGTCCGCCTCCGGGTACTCGGCGCGCACCTGGCGGATCATCCGGGCCAGATGGCGCCCCACGGCCGTCGCCTCGCCGCCGCGCTCCGCGTAGGCGGAGCGCAGCTGGGCCAGGAAGCGCCGGGCGTGCTCCTCCCAGTGCTCGACCCGGGCCCGGTGCACCGGGTTGCCGAACACCATCCAGGCCAGGTTGCGTTCCTGCGGCGGACGGCCGGTCAGGCCGAACAGCGCGTCCGTGCCCTTGTTCCAGGCCCGGATGTCCCAGTTGGCGTCCATCACGAAGGACGGCGCCGGCCACTGCGCGTGCATCAGCCGCAGCAGGGGGGCCGGCACGTCCCCCGGCGCGGCCACCTCACCGTCCAGCCGGTGGCCGCCGGCCAGCCGGAACAGGTACGCCGTCTCCGCCCGGTCCAGCCGCAGCGTACGGGCGAGGCTCCCCAGCACCTCCGGCGACGGGTGGATGTCCCGCCCCTGCTCCAGCCACGTGTACCAGGTCACCCCCACCCCGGCGAGCAGCGCCAGCTCCTCGCGGCGCAGCCCCGGGGTGCGCCGCCGAACCCCGGGCGCCAGCCCGACCTCCTGCGGCGTCAGCCGTGCGCGGCGACTGCGCAGAAAGCTCGACAGCGCCGAGCGGCGCTCCTGGGCGTCCTCCACGTCCACCATGTCCCCCGTCCTTCCCGGTAGTCGGACTACCAGTATTCCCACGCACTGCTGCGGGCCGGCCGGCCGGGCGAGGCTGGATCACGTCAACGGACCGCACACGCAAGGGAACACCGATGAGTCACCGCCAGAACCGCACTGCCCGAAGGGCTTTGGCCACCGTCGTCGCCGCGGCCGCCCTCCTCGGCACGGCCGGCGCGCTGCCCGCCGCGGCCGCCGGCCGCCCGGCACCGGCCGTGATCTCCGGCCACGCGCCCACCCTGGTACCCGAGTCGGGCGACTGGGACGCCGCCCACCACCGCTTCCTGCTCGGCTCGCTGCGGCACGGCACCGTCTCCGCCGTCGGCACCGACGGCAGGGTGCGCACCCTGGTGGACGACCCCGGCACGCTGATCGAGATCGCCGGCCTGCGGATCGACCCGGTCCACCGCCGCGTCCTGGTCACCAACCTCGACAACGGCCTCGGCGAGCGCAGCGGCGCCGCCACCCAGGGGAAGCTCGCCGGGATCGGCGCCTACGACCTGGACACCGGGCGGCGGATCTTCTACACCGACCTCGCTGCCGTCGCCGCCGACGGCGGCAACCACCTCGCCAACGACATCGCGCTCGGCCCCGACGGCACCGCGTACGTCACCGACTCCTTCGCCCCCGTCGTCTACCGGGTGACGCCGGACGGCACGGCCTCCGTCCTGCTGCGTGACCCGCGACTGGCTGCCGCGCCCGGCTCGTACGGCCTCAACGGCATCGTCCACCGGGACGGCCGGCTGGTCCTCGGCAAGTGGGACGACGGCACGCTGTGGCAGGTGCCGGTCCGTGACCCGGCCGCCCTGCGGCAGGTCGAGGTGGCCGACGGTGGAGCCCTGCTCCACCTGGACGGCCTGCTGGGCCGCCCGGACGGCTCCATCGCGGGCGTCACCAACGCCTTCTCGGGATCCGGCCGCGACGCCGAGGTCGAACTGCGCTCGGAGGACCACTGGCGCACCGCCCGCCTCATCGCCGTCCGTCCCTCCGCCGACCCCACCCCCACCGCGGTGGTCGCGGGCCCGGCCGGCCGGCTGTACCAGCTGGCCGGCGGCCTCGCCGCCGCCTACGCCGGCCACCCGGCGGACACCTTCACCCTGCGGCGGGTCTGAGCGCGTCCCGGCTCGGCGGCGTGCGCGGTCCTGGCCATGCGCGCCGCCAGTGCTTCCACGCGCCGTCACTCTGAAGGGCGAGGAGGATTGGCTCACGCAATGCGTTTGCAACACGCTGCTGGTCGTGCATAGTGAGATCTACTGGACCCAGCGGTCCGAGGAACACATTGCCAGGCACAGCGTGACTCCGGACGAGGTGGAGGACGTCGTGTTCGTCCGTCCGCACTGGTTCGCTTCCGGGCGGAACGGTTCGGTGCTTTGCCTGGGCGTGACGGGAGCCGGGCGGTACCTGTTGGTGGTTCTGGCGACGAGCACGGCGAAACCATCCGCGTGGTACTGCGCCACCGCGCGGGACATGACGGTCGCCGAGCGGCGCCTGTTCCTCAAGCGGACGAGTTGAAGGTGACGGATGACTGACAACGGTGCGGGCCTCGAAGCGGCCGCGGAGTACTACGACACGCACGAGCTGACCGAAGACGAGATCATGGGTGCCGAGCCGGGCGAGCCGGTGGCGGCGGATTCGGTGATGATCACTACCTCGCTGCGACTGCCCAAGCCGGTGATGGACGAGGTGCGGCGCCGGGCGCGGGAGCGGGGGTTGAAGCCCACAGCCATCATGCGGGAGTGGATCGAGTCCGCCATTGCGGACCTGGACGAGCCGGTGCCACTCAGCGTGATCACCGCCGCGGTGGCCGAGTACCAGCACCGCAAGGCCTCCTGACGGCTCAGGCGGTGAGTCCTCGACCACGCCTGAGCAGCCCGCGCTCAGGCCGTGAGGGCCGGGACGGACTCCTGCGCCCGGCGCGCCTCGTCGTAGCGCCGTAGCAGGAGGGCGGCCAGCTCCGGGGCGGGGCCGAGGACGTCCGCCAGGACGTCCGCCCCCTCGGCGGCCGCCGCGATGCGGTCCGGCAGCAGGCCCGGGGCCAGCAGGTAGGGGGCGACGGCGGTGCGCTCGGCGCCCGCGGCACGCAGGGCGGCGAGGGCGTCGGGGACACGCGGGCCCGCGGCGGAGGCGTAGGCGACCTCGACGGCGGCCCAGCCTCGGGTGCGGCGCCACTCGTCGGCGACCGCGCGGGTCGCGGCGTCGGCGGCCGGGTCGGAGGAGCCGGCCGCCGCCAGCACGACGCCGGTACGGGCCCGCACGGCGGGCGAGCCGACCGCGAGGCCGGCCTCGGCGAGGCGGCGGTCCAGGGCGGCGAGCAGCAGGGGAGAGGGGCCGAGCACGTCCGCGACCGGCAGCCGGGAGCCGGCGGCGCGCAGCGCGGCCGGGATGTCGTGCTTGGCGTGGAACGCCCGGTTGAGCAGCAGCGGCACGGCCACCGCGTCCGCCGTCCGTCCGGCCACCTGCGGGATCCGCGGCGCGCAGTGGTCCAGGTAGGCGGTGGCGACCTCGATGCCGGGCCGCTGTGCCCGCACCTCCTCCACGAGCGCGGCCACCGTCGCGGCGTGGCGCGGGTCGCGGCTGCCGTGGGCGATCAGGAGGAGGGCGGGCATCAGCGGTGCCTCACTTGCCCGCGGCCAGCAGACCGCGGTTGCGCAGCACCCGGCGCTCGACCGGGGTGAACACCAGCAGCTCGATGGCGATGCCGACGAAGAGGATGAGGACGATGCCGAGCAGCACGCCGGACATGTCGGAGAACTCGCGCTGGTCCTCGAGGAAGCGGCCGAGGCCGCGGCCCAGGTCGGGGGAGGAGGCGACGAGTTCGGCGGCCATCAGGGAGCGCCAGGAGAAGGCCCAGCCCTGCTTGAGGCCGGCGAGGTAGCCGGGCAGGGCGGCGGGGATGAGGACGTGGCGGGCGCCGGTGAGGCCGGTGGCGCCGATGGTGCGTCCGGCCCGCAGGAACAGCGGCGGGACCTGGTCGATGCCGGCGACCAGCCCGTTGGCGATGGAGGGGACGGCACCGAGCAGGATGACGGCGTACATCATCGAGTCGTTGATGCCGAGCCAGATGACGGCGGCGGGCACCCAGGCGACCGAGGGCAGGGACTGAAGCCCCTGAAGGACCGGTCCGATCGCGGTGCGCACCGGCTTGATCCGGGCGACCACCAGCCCGATCGGGGTGCCGATCACCACGGCGAGCAGGAAGCCGGACAGGCCGCGCCAGACGCTGGTCCAGATGATCGAGAACAGCGTGCCCTGGTACCAGAGGTCCTCGGCGGAGCGCCACACGTCCGCCGGGCTGGGCAGCTTGTACGAGGAGGTGACGTGCAGGCTGTAGGCGCCCTGCCAGAGCGCGAGCACCACGAGCACGCCGATCAGCGGCGGCAGCGCCTTGCGGCGCAGCGCCTCGCCGAGCGATCCGCGCTGCGCGGCGACGGCGTCCAGGGCGTCCAGGCCCGCACCCACGTCGGCGGTGTCGCTCGCGCCCTGCGCGGCCTCGTCGTTCCTGTCCACGTTCTTGTCCAGGACGGGGGTGGTGTCAGTGCTGGCCATGGCGACGGATCTCCCCACGCAGTTCTTCGGTGATCTCGATGGACAGGTCGGCGACGCCGGAGGATTCGATGCGGCGCGGCTGCGGCAGGTCGATCCGCCACTCACGGGCGACCCGGCCGGGGCGGGAGGAGAGCAGGACGACCCGCTGGGCGAGGCGGACGGCCTCGCGGACGTTGTGGGTGACGAAGAGGACGGACAACTGCTGCTCGGCCCAGATCCGGGTGATCTCGTCGTGCAGGACGTCCCGGGTGATGGCGTCGAGGGCGGCGAACGGCTCGTCCATCAGCAGCACCTGGCTGCCCTGGGCGAGGGCGCGGGCCATCGCCACGCGCTGGCGCATGCCGCCGGACAGCTCGTGCACCCGCTTGCCGTACGCGCCGTTCAGGCGGACGAGTTCGAGGAGGCGCTCGGCCTCGGCGCGGCGTTCGGGGCGCGGGACGCCGGCCAGCTTGAGGGCGAGCTCGATGTT